>DASSGH010000107.1:0-30271 GCA_035693615.1 Xanthobacteraceae bacterium | reverse complement strand
CCCAACAATCGAGGTCAAGAAACAAGACGCCCAATGCAAAGCGAAGTCCGCCCCCGCCGGCGAGGATGGGAAAGCGGCGGCGAGACTTGGTGTCGGCAAGCCAGCGCGCGACAAAGCCACGGCGCATTGCAGCGATTGCGTCCGCTAGTGCCCGGTTTTCGAAGTTCGTAATACAGTGCGGCACACTCGAGTACGAACTTCGAAAACCAAAGGGCACTAGCAACTCTATGATTCTAGTGCCGCTTTTCGATTTGAAATTCCTGAGGCGGACTCGCGGCACACGGTGCAGGAATTTCAAATCGGCGGCACTAGCCCCCGCCTTCGACCAAGCGTCGACGACCGGGGCGACGCCGCAGGCCGTGTGGCCCTGGGGGAGGGGGCGCCGGGAACGGTTTCTCTCCCCGTTGTTTTACGGGAGCGAAGACCATCGCCCTTGACCGGAGCGGGCGCGCCCCGCACATAACTCCGGGATGACGCTCCTCGATTCTTCTCCTGCGTCCGGCGCTGCCTCCCGGCAACTCGCCGAGCACGACAAGATTCTCATTGTCGATCTGGGCTCCCAGGTCACGCAGCTCATCGCCCGGCGGGTGCGCGAAGAGAAAGTCTACTGCGAAATCGTGCCGTTTCAGAAAGCGGACGAGGCGTTCAGGAGGATGCGGCCCAAAGGCGTGATCCTCTCCGGCGGACCGGCATCGGTGCTCGATCATGACGCGCCGCTTGCGCCGCCGGCGATCTACGCGGCCGGCGTGCCGGTCCTCGGCATCTGTTACGGCGAGCAGGCGATGGCCCAGCAGCTCGGCGGCACGGTCGAGGGCGGGCACCACCGTGAGTTCGGCCGCGCCGAGGTGACGGTGACCGAGGACTCGCCTCTGTTCGAGGGCGTGTGGCGCAAGGGTGAGCGCTATCCGGTGTGGATGAGCCACGGCGACCGCGTGACGCGATTGCCGGCGGGGTTCCGCGTGGTCGGCACCTCGCCGAATGCGCCCATCGCGATGATCGCAGACGAGCACCGCCGGTTCTACGCCACGCAATTTCATCTCGAGGTCATGCACACGCCGCACGGCGCCGCGCTCATTCGCAACTTCGTGCGCAAGATCGCCGGCTGTCGGGGCGATTGGACCATGCGCGCGTTCAAGGCGGAGGCGATTGACAAAATCCGCGCGCAGGTCGGCAAGGGCCGGGTGATCTGTGGACTGTCGGGCGGGGTGGACTCGGCGGTCGCCGCCGTGTTGATCCACGAGGCGATCGGCGAGCAGCTCACGTGCGTTTTCGTCGACCACGGATTGCTGCGGCTGGCCGAGGCGGAGAAGGTCGTGGCGCTGTTTCGCGACAGCTACAATATCCCGCTCGTCCATGTCGAAGCGGAACCACTGTTTCTCGAGGCGCTCGCCGGCGTCACCGACCCCGAGCTCAAGCGCAAGACCATCGGCCGGCTGTTCATCGATGTGTTCGAGGCGGAGGCGAAAAAGCTCGGCGGCGCGGATTTCTTGGCGCAGGGCACGCTCTACCCCGACGTGATCGAGAGCGTGTCTTTCACCGGTGGGCCGTCGGTCACCATCAAATCCCATCACAACGTCGGCGGCTTGCCCGAGCGCATGAACATGCAGCTGGTCGAGCCGCTGCGCGAGCTGTTCAAGGACGAGGTGCGCGCGCTTGGCCGCGAGCTCGGCCTGCCGCAGGCTTTCGTCGGCCGCCACCCGTTTCCCGGCCCCGGGCTCGCCATCCGTTGTCCCGGCGAGATCACGCGGGAAAAGCTCGACATCCTCCGCCGCGCCGACGACGTCTATATCGAGGAGATCCGTCGCGCCGGGCTGTACGACGACATCTGGCAGGCGTTTGCCGTGCTGCTGCCGGTGCGCACCGTCGGCGTCATGGGCGATTACCGCACCTACGATTACGTCGTCGGATTGCGCGCGGTGACCTCGACCGACGGCATGACCGCCGACTTCTATCCCTTCGACATGAAGTTCATTGGCCACGTGGCGACGCGCATCGTCAACGAGGTCAAGGGAGTGAACCGCGTGGTCTACGACATCACCTCGAAGCCGCCGGGCACGATCGAGTGGGAGTGACGGAGAATAGAAGGGGCTATTTCGGTAGTGTGGGATAGGATTGCGGAGCGAGATCAACCGAACGGTTTCGATAGTCGCTGATCTATAGCCGCTCCCGGAACCCTCGTCCTTCGAAGATCGCAGCCATCGCCTTCTCGACCCGCGCGGTCCGCGTCCCAGACTGCTTTGCGTCGGCGAAGTGAAAGAGGTATCCCCTTTGCCGACCCGGCGTGAGCGCCTCGAACGCTCGCTTGAACCGCGGATCGTTGCGGAACTTCTCCTTCAACTCCTCGGGCACGGGAAGCTCTGGGGGCTTCGTCACGACCTTCATTCCGGCCTTCGCGGCCGCCACGGCCTCGCGCACGTAGGCCTTGATGGTGGCCGCCTTCGACGCAATCTCCTTGGCGCTGGTGAACTTCATCACCCGCGCTGCCTGAACCTGCCCGAGCTGCACCAGCAGCTTCTTCGGGTCCTTCAGCAGCGCACCCTGGAAGAAGCCCAACGCGCAATATTCTTTGAAGCCCTGAATGATGACGACGTTTTTTCCATCCATTGTGTAACAGGGCTTTCCCCACTTGCACTCCTCTCTTAAGTCGAACCCAGACAAGATCCTTTGCAGCTCGGCAATCTCAGCCTGCCACCGCTCTCGATACGCCATCTCCATGCTGCACCACCGTTGTTGCAAATTGCCGTGAGGCTGATAGTCGTTCGAGGATCACGATGCGCGTTTGAGCAATTCGTATGTCACGGGGTTGTCCGGACAGGCGCCGAAGCCGCACTCCAGCAAGGTCGAAATCACGTTCAGCGCGGTGAGCGCCAGCACGAGCCACACCGCCGAGCGCGCGAAACCGCCCATCGCTTGCGCCTTGTCGCCCTCCTTGAACTGGGCGTCGAACAGCAGCATGACCGCGAGCGCAACGACGGCAACGACAAAGCCAATGAACGCCCAAGTATAGTAATGGTAGCCGAGCAGCGCCGAGCCATAGCCGGGATCGCCCGGCATGATGTGCAGCAGGACTTGCCGCGAAGCGAAAGCCGCGCCGGCCGCGGCGGTCAACAGCGACACGGCATAATGGCTCGGCCGCGGCCCGAAGCGGACGTTGAGAATCGGCCCCACTGCCAACATCGCGAACTGGACGCGCTGGAGGAGGCATAGCGGACACGGCAGCTCGTGCAGGATCAATTGCGCGCCAAAGGCAATCAGCAAGACGAGTGCGATGGCGTAGAGGCCGAGCGCGTTGAGGGTTACGGCGAGCGATCGCGTCATTGGTTCAGAATGACAGCTTCAGGACGTCGCTCGCGTGGTGCAGATAGGTCGCAATGGAGGCCAGAAGTGTGGCAGCGAACAATGCCAGCGCGAGCGTTCGCGTGCCCCACCAGGCAGCGACCATCATGACAGCGACGGCGAGGAACAAGATCGTGAATTCCATCGTCGTGCCCTAGCACAGGTGCGGTAATCTAGGCGAGCCGGGCGTGCGCGCCCGAATTTCATATGGCCGCGAGGAAGCGAACGCACCGCGGCGAGCATAAGGGGTACCCGCGGGTTCAACTGGGTGCTTAATTGATTTTGAGATCAAGCGCCTTGATCACGGGCGACCAGCGCGCGAGATCGGCCTCGATCTTGGCGTGAAACTGCGCCGGCGTGGTTGGAATCGGCTCCATGAACTGCGCCGCGAGCTTCTCGCGGATCAGCGGCTCGCGCAGCGCATCGACGGCCGCGTCGTGAATTTTTGCGATGATCGGCTGGGGCGTGTTTGCCGGTGCGATCAAGCCGTTCCAGGCGTCTGCCTCAACGTCGAGGCCCGCCTCCTTGAGCGTCGGCACGCCAGGCAGAAGCGCAGAGCGTCGGCCCAGCGAAACGGCCAAAATCTTGATCTGCCCCGACGCGACGTGCGGCACCACCGAGATCGCCGGCAAGCAGGCCATCTGCACGTCATTGCGCAGCAGCGCGGTCATCGCCTGCGGCGAACCGGCGTAGGGAACGTGCACCATGGTTGTGCCGCTCTTGAGCGCCAGCGCCTCCATGGCGAGATGCGACAACGAGCCATTGCCGATCGATCCGTAATTGTATTTGCCCGGATTCTTCCGCAGTAGTTCGACCAGCTCGGCGACCGAATCAACTTTCAGGCTCGTCGGCACCGCCAGCACGCTCGGTTGCGTCGTCAGCATGGTGATGAGCGCGATGTCCTTGGCGGGATCGTAGGGCATTTTCGCAAACAGCAGCGTATTGATGGCAAGCGGGCCGCCGAGACTGACGCCCACGGTGTAGCCGTCCGGATCCGCCTTGGCCACGATATCGGTGCCGGTGTTGGCGCTGGCGCCTGGCCGGTTCTCGATCACGAATGGCTGACCGAGATTCTGTTGCATCTGGTCACCGATCAGCCGCCCGACCATGTCCGGCGTCGAGCCGGGACCGAATGGCACGATGATCCGCACGGTTTTCGTGGGCCACGCTTGCGCCGCGGCCGTGACAGGAGCGAACAAGAGCGCGGACAATAGCAACGTCAAACTTTTCTTCATCAGGCTTTCGCTCCTCATAATACGATCATCGGCTCATTGTCGTCGCTCGCACTGTTTATCGCTACGCGGCGGAGTCGCATGACCTCAGTAATCACGGGCGAGTTGACCGCCGCAAGCATGGACTTGCCGCGATCGGCGTCGCGGTCTCGCGCCGCGCCGAGCAGGGACCGCCTTGCCTCGCGACCTGCCATGGCCTCTACTGGCGGCGCAGTCGGTAGCCGGCGCGGCGTGATTTCACCAAGCTTGGCCGGAGGTCGCATGGGCTTGGCTCTTCTTGTGCTTGGACTGGCCGCGTTCTTCGGCGCGCATGTGTTCGTGACGTTGCGCACGCCGCGCGGCGCGCTCATCAAACGCATTGGAGAGGGTCCTTACAAGGGACTGATGGCCTTGGTCTCGCTCGCCGGGCTCATCATGATCGGCTATGGCTTCGGACAGTATCGGGCGACGGGTTGGATCGACGTGTGGACTCCGCCGCCATGGACCTATTACGTCACTCAGATCTTGATGTGGCCTGCGAGCATTTTCGTGGTGGCGGCGTATAGCCGCGGCAACATCTGGCGCGCGCTCAAGCATCCGATGCTGATCGGTGTGAAGACGTGGGCGGCCGCGCACCTCATATCGAACGGCGATCTCGGCTCGATCGTGCTGTTCGGCTCGTTTCTCGTCTGGGCTGGCTACGATCGCATGACGCTCAAGCACCGAAGCGATCCCGGCGCGCCCGCGATCCCGGCCGGCGGCCATCGCAACGACACGATCGCCCTCGTCGTGGGGACCATCCTCTATCTTGCGCTCGGGTTCATTTTCCATCCGCTCGTGATCGGCGTCGCGGTTTTCGGCACGGCGGCGCATTAGGATCTCCACCAATGTCGGCACGAGACGAAATCAAGCGGCTCACGGCCCCCGACATCCGCGCGCGCAAGGGCGGCGAGCCGATCGTCTGCCTGACGTCCTACCACGCGCATACCGCGCGGCTGCTTGATCGCCACTGTGATCTCATTCTGGTCGGCGACTCGCTCGGCATGGTGATGCACGGGCTCGAAACCACCGTGCCGGTCACCCTCGACATGATGATCCTGCAGGGGCTCGCGGTGACGCGCGGATCGAAGCGCGCTCTCGTCGTCGTCGACATGCCGTTCGGCTCCTACGAGGCGTCCAAGGAGCAAGCCTTCATGTCGGCCGCGCGAGTGATGAAGGAGACCGGCTGCGGCGCGATCAAGGTCGAAGGTGGCCGGCGTATGGCCGAGAGCATCGCGTTTCTGGTCGAGCGCGGGGTTCCGGTCATGGGGCATATCGGTTTGACACCGCAGTCGATCAACACGATCGGTTCGTTCCGCGCGCAAGGCCGCGACGAAACCGACTGGGGGCCGATCGAGGAGGACGCTCGCGCCGTCGCGCAGGCCGGCGCCTTCTCGGTGGTGATCGAGGCGGTGGCCGAGCCGCTCGCCCGCCGCATCACCGCCGCGGTCGAGATCCCGACCATCGGCATCGGCGGAAGCGTCGCTTGCGACGGACAAATCCTCGTGCTCGAGGATATGCTCGGCCTATCGCCGCGCGTGCCGAAATTCGTCAAGCGGTATGCCGAGCTTGGTCCTTCGATCGAAGCGGCGGTCGCGGCCTACGCGGCCGATGTTCGCGCCCGGGCCTTCCCCGCCACCGAACACGTCTATCCGCTCCGGACAAAGGCAAAATAACTCTATTTTCCAGGCTCTTAAGGCTGGAAGCGGCGGCGTGGCTTTGCCTTGCCTGTGCCACATCAATCGGCTAACTGCCTAGTTGCGGGCGGTGGTGAAACGGGATTGGGGCGGTCCGTGGCCGACATCTTTCAGGAAGTCGACGAGGAAGTTCGGCGCGAACAGCTCAAGAAGCTGTGGGAGCGCTACGGCAACTACGCCGTCGCCGCCGCCGTTTTGCTGGTCGTGGCGGTTGCGGCCTGGCGCGGCTACATGTGGTGGGAGGCGAAGAAAGCTGCTGAGGCGGGGGCTGCGTTCGAGGCGGCCACCACGCTTGCCGAGGCCGGCAAACGCAGCGAGGCTGAGGCGGCATTCGCCAAGGTCGCCGCCGACGGCACGCCCGCCTATCGCCATCTCGCGCGCATGCGCGAAGCGGCCGAACTGGCGCAGACCGACGCGAAGGCGGCGATCGCGGCCTATGACCAGATTGCCGCCGATGGTGCGGTCGGTCCCGTGTTGCAGGACCTCGCCGCGCTGCGCGTGGGGGCGCTCCTCATCGACGCCGGCGCCTTGCAACTGGCGCAGCAGCGGCTCGAGCCGCTTGCGGCGAATGACCGCACGTTTCGTCACACGGCGCGCGAGTTTCTGGTGCTCGCTGCTTGGCACGCCGGCGATACGGCTGCAGCCAAGCGGTGGTTCGACATGATCATGACCGATGCGCAGACGCCCGCCGGCACGCGCTCCCGCGTCGAGATGCTGATGGCGTTAGGCGCCGGCGCGAGCAAGAGTTGAAGAGCATGAGCCGCCTGGCACGAATCAGTTTCACCGTCCTGACGCTGTCGCTCGGCCTCGCGCTGGCAGGGTGCGAAGGCTTCGATCCGACGAGCTTCATGGACCAGGATTTTTTCAACACCAAGAAGCGGCTCCCTGGCGAGCGCAAGGCCGTATTCCCGGAAGGCACGCCCGGCGTGACGCAGGGCGTGCCCAAGGAGTTGGTCAAGGGCAATCAGCCGTCCGACCAGGCGGAGCCGACACCGCCGAAGGCGCAGGCTGAGGCGGCCGAGCCCAAGGCCGAAAGCAAACCAAAACCCAAGCCGAAGCCGAAAGTCGTAGCCAAGCCGAAAGAAGAGCCGCAAGAGGAATCGAGACCGACCGCCGTCACGGTTCGGCCGACACAAGAAACGCAACAAACGCAACCGGCGCAGGCGCAATCGCAGGTCCAATGGCCCGATCCGCCTCCGATGCAACGGCAACCGGCGGCTGGCGCCTGGCCCGGTTCGGCACAGCCGTCCGGCGGCGTCGTTTGGCCCGATCCACCCGCGCCGCGCTGATTGCACTCGCCGCTGCCAGCGGGCAATAGAGCGTGTCACTCACGCGCTCTCCGCGGTCATGACTTTCACGGTCGCCATCGTCGGACGGCCGAACGTCGGCAAGTCGACGCTGTTCAATCGTCTCGTCGGCAAGCGCCTCGCGTTGGTCGATAACCTCCCCGGCGTCACCCGCGATCGGCGCGAAGCCAAAGCGCGGCTTGGCGACCTGACTTTCATCGCCATCGATACGGCGGGCCTCGAACAAGCCCGAGGGGAGAGCCTGACCGCCCGGATGCAAGAGCAGACCGAGGCCGCCATCGCCGCAGCCGATGCGGTGATGTTCCTGATCGACGCCCGCGCAGGAACCATGCCGGCGGATCGCGCCTTTGCCGATCTCGTGCGCAAATCCGGCAAGCCCACGATCCTCATCGCCAACAAGAGCGAGGGGAGGGCGGGCGAAACCGGCGCGTTGGAGGGATATGAGCTCGGTCTCGGCGAGCCAATCGCGGTCTCCGCCGAGCACGGGGAAGGCCTGGCCGATCTCTATGCCGCCTTGCGCGCGGCGCTGCCCGAGGCGACGGCGCCAGCAACCGAGCGCCCTGCCGGCGAAGTCGACGCAACAGCTGCGGATCGCAAACCGATCCGCATCGCGGTGGTCGGCCGCCCCAATTCGGGGAAATCGACCCTGGTCAATCGGCTACTCGGGGAGGAGCGGCTGCTAACCGGGCCCGAGGCCGGCATCACCCGCGACGCCATCGCCGTCGATTTGACGTGGCGGGATCACTACTTCCGCGTTCACGACACCGCCGGATTGCGCCGCCGGGCGCGCATCGAGGAGAAACTGGAGAAGCTCTCCGTGGCGGACGCGCTTCATGCCGTGCGTTTCGCCGAGGTCGTCGTCTTGCTGATGGACGCGCAAAAGCCGTTCGAGGAACAGGATCTGCGCATCGCCGACCTCATCGAGCGCGAGGGCCGCGCCCTCGTCATCGGCATGAATAAGTGGGACCTGGTCGAACGCCGTCCAGGCGCGGCCAAGCACCTGCGCGAGGAAGCCGATCATTGGCTGCCGCAAGTCAAAGGCGTACCGGTTGCCGGCGTCTCGGGGCTCACCGGGGAGGGGCTCGACCGGCTGATGCAGGCCGTCATCGAGGCGCATGCGATCTGGAATCGACGCGTTGGAACGAGCGCGCTCAATCGCTGGCTCAGCGAGGTCGTTTCCTCCCACCCGCCGCCGGCGGTTGCGGGCCGGCCAATCCGGCTCGACTACATTACCCAGCCGAAGAGCCGACCCCCGAGCTTTGTCCTGTTCACGAGCCGCGCCGACGCCGTGCCGGACGCCTACCGGCGTTATCTCGTCAACGGTCTGCGCGAAACGTTCGATCTGCCCGGCACGCCCATCCGCCTCACGCTGCGCGAAAAGGAAAACCCCTACGCCAAGCGCGGCAAACGATGACGCAGGAGGATCTTGCCTGCGAATGAGACGACAGGGCAGCTTCAAAGCCCGCGTTCGGCCACCGTCGCCAGAACTTGCGGATTGACCACGTTAATCGGCGAACCCGTCGCGTATGCGATGATTTGCTCGAAGATATCCGCGAACTGAATTTCGTACTCGTCGCGCGATACATAGCCGAGATGCGGCGTGCACACGACGTTATTCATGGTCAGTAAGGGGTGAGCCGGATCGAGCACGGGTTCGTCTTCATAGACATCCACCGCGGCCAGGCCCGGACGTCCCGCACGCAATGCGTTCACCAACGCACCCGGCGCGATCAGCGGTGCGCGGCTGGTGTTGACCAACAGCGCGGTGGGCTTCATGCGCGCGAGATCGGTCGCAGTGACGATGCCGCGCGTGGCGTCGACGAGCCGCATGTGCAGCGAAATGACATCGCATTGTTCGAAGAATGCTTCCTTGCTGGGTGCGGCCGCGTAGCCATCGGCCCGTGCCCGCGCCAGCGACACTGCGCGCGCCCACACCAACACATTCATGCCGAATGCCCTGCCATAACCCGCGACGACGCTGCCGATCCTGCCGTAGCCGTAGATGCCGAGCGTCTTGCCGCGCAATGTGGTGCCGACGCCGACCTGCCATTTGCCTGCCTGGAGCGCGGCCATTTGCTGAGGAATTTGTCGCATCGCCGCGAGCACCAGGCCCCAGGTCAATTCCGCGGCGGCGTAGGACGGGGTTCCCGGATGCTGGCTCGACGAAACGATGATGCCCAATCGGTTGCAGGCATCGATATCGATATGGGGATAGACGCTGCGTTGGCTGATAAGTTTGAGATTGTGCAGGCGCTCGAGCAGCGGCGCGCGAATTTTCGTCCGCTCGCGGATGAGAACGAGGACCTCGGCGTCGCTTAGGCGCTCTGCCAGGGTGTCGGTGTCTTGGACGTGATCGTTCCAGATGGTGACCTCGTGTCCCGCCAGCTTGCTGAAGCATTGCAGCGTACGCACCGTGTCGTGATAGTCGTCCAGTACGGAGATCTTCATGCGCGCTGCCTCGGCGGGGACCCCCTTAGAGCAATCAACTTGCTTGTCCCGTCGTGGCGGCGGCAAGCCCCGCCACGACGTCAATAGAGTTGAAATGACCGGCACATCGTCAGGACGGCGGACGGAAGTCGAGAAACCTGCCCTTGGGGTAGGCGTAGAGCTTACCGCTTTCCTGCATGCTCGGCAGGCATAAGTCCACGATCTTCTGCGCCGGCCGGTCGGGAGTTTCGAGCGTCGCAGGATCTTCGCCCGGAAATGCCTGTGCGCGCATTCGGGTGCGGATTGGTCCCGGCGTGAAGATGTTCACGCGCACGTTGGTGGTTGCGGTCTCCGCCGCGTAGGTGCGCGCAAGCGCCTCGAGCGCCGCTTTGGAGACGGCGTAAGGGCCCCAATAGGCGAGCGCCAGCGCCGCCACGCCGGAAGAGACGAACACCACGCGTCCCGCATCGGAGGATCTCAGCAGTCGATCGAGGGCGCGAATCAGCCGCCAGTTGGCGGTGACGTTGACCGCCATGATGTCGTCCCATGCTTTCGTCTCCACGTGATCGAGCGGCGAAAGCGCTCCGAGAATCCCGGCATTGCCGACGAGCACGTCGAGCCGCCCGAAACGTTCGTGCAAGGCCGGGCCGAGCCGGTCAATGCCGGCGTAGTCCTTGAGGTCGAGCGGCACGAGCGTCGCCGATCCGCCCAACGCCTTGATCGCGTCGTCGAGTTCTTCAAGCCCGCCGACCGTGCGCGCGAGCGCGACGATGTGGGCCCCCGCTTTCGCCAGCGCGAGTGCGGTGGCGTAGCCGATGCCGCGCGAGGCGCCGGTGACGAGCGCGATCCGATCGGCAAGGGGAGGCGGCATCGATGCTCTCTCATCACGTCCGACGAGCGAAAGGATTGCCGCAATCCATAGTCTCCGGGTTTGCCGATTTCAAATGCCGACGATTCGGGCGGGGAGAACGGGCCGGGGCGCGGTTCCGCCGTCGCGCCTCGGATCAACTCGCCTCGGCGAGCAGCGACAACTGCCGCGGCGATGCTTCCTGCCCGGTCTGGTCGGTGAGCGGGGTTGGATAGTCCCCAGTGAAGCAGTGATCGGTGAATTGCGGCCTCGCCGGGTCGCGCTGCTCATAGCCCATGGCGCGGTAGATTCCCTCGACCGACAGAAAGGCGAGCGAATCCGCGCCGATGAAGCGGCGCATTCCCTCGAGATCGTGCGTCGCCGCCAGCAGCTTGTCGCGCTCTGGGGTGTCGATGCCGTAATAATCGGAATGGGTGATCGGCGGCGAGGCTATGCGGAAATGTACCTCCTTGGCCCCGGCCTCGCGCATCATCTCCACGATCTTCACCGACGTAGTCCCGCGCACGATGGAGTCGTCGATGAGAACGATGCGCTTGCCGTTGACCACCGCACGATTGGCGCTGTGCTTGAGGCGAACACCGAGCTGGCGGATTTGCTGGCTCGGCTCGATGAAGGTGCGCCCGACGTAATGGTTGCGGATGATGCCGAGCTCATAGGGGATGCCCGATTCCTGGGCATAGCCGATGGCTGCCGGAACGCCGGAATCGGGCACCGGGATCACCACGTCGGCGCTGGCCGGCGCCTCGCGGGCGAGCTGCGCGCCCATGGTCTTGCGCACGTCATAGACGTTGCGGCCGCCGACGACCGAATCTGGACGCGAGAAATAGATGTATTCGAAGATGCACGGCCGTGGCGCCGTGGGAGGGAACGGCTTGTGCGAGTGCATCCCCTCGTCATCGAACACCACGACCTCGCCGTTCTCGACGTCGCGCACGTATTTCGCGCCGATGATGTCGAGCGCGCAAGTTTCCGAGGCGAGGATCGGATATCCGTCGAGTTTCCCGATCACCAGCGGGCGAATGCCGAGCGGATCGCGCGCGCCGATGAGCTTCTTGTTGGTGAGGCCGACGAAGGCGTAGGCGCCTTCGAGTTGGCGCAGTCCCTCGATGAAGCGGTCGATGAAGCGGTTGCGCTTGGCGTGGGCCACGAGGTGCAGAATGACCTCGGTGTCCGAAGTCGACTGCATGATGGCGCCGTCGCGCACCAGCTGGCGGCGCAAGGTGAGGCCGTTGGTCAGGTTGCCGTTATGGCCGATCGCAAACCCGCCGCCGTCGAGCTCCGCAAACAACGGCTGCACGTTGCGCAAAATTGTCTCGCCGGTGGTCGAATAGCGCACGTGGCCCATGGCCGAGACCCCGGGCAGGCGCTCGATCACCTCGCGGCGGGAGAAGTTGTCGCCGACGAGCCCCAACCGCCGCTCGGAATGAAATCGCCTGCCGTCGAAAGACACGATGCCAGCGGCCTCTTGGCCGCGGTGCTGGAGCGCGTGCAGGCCGAGGGCGGTGATCGCCGCCGCGTCCGTATGTCCGAATATGCCGAAGACGCCGCACTCTTCACGCAGCCGGTCGCCGTCGAGGTCGAGGCCGGCATCGTTTCGAGCTTCGGTCATCTCATCCCCTCTTCATCCGGCGAGCGTGTTCAACGCGCCTTGCTGCGGGTCAAGTCCCGCAGACTGGACCGGTCGGCCGCTCCGTACTGGGCAGCCTCGCCGGGACCCTCGAGGCCCGAGCGCTGACCTGCCGCTGGCTCGTCCTCATCAACCTTGGGCTTCTTCAACCGTTTCAAGATGGTGCTTTCCGGGTCATCCGGCAACATGGACATCAGCCAATCGCCGGTTCCCTGCAACACAACCCGCGATTTTGCGCTGCGGACCCAGTCGGGCTGGCTGCGGTCGGGCACCAGCCAGGCGAAGAACAGAAAGGCGATGACAACGATGACCAGCCCGCGCGCGAGCCCGAACAGAAAGCCGAGCGTGCGGTCGAGCGCGCCAATCCGGCTATCCAGGACCATGTCCGAGAAGCGCACGGTGATCACCGAAACGATCAGCAGCGTCAGCAAGAATGTGCCGCCCACCACCACCGCGGCGGCGATGATGTCGTTGTTGAAGTAGGATTTCGCGAAGGGCAGCAGCTTGTTATAGAAATAAAGCGTCACCAGCGCTGCGATCAGCCAAGCGGCGATCGAGAGGACCTCGCGCATGAAGCCGCGAATCATGGCGAGCAACCCGGAAACCAGCATGACGCCGATCAGGATGATATCGAGGAGGGTGATGGGCATGACCGAGTTCGGATGCTCCTGAGCTTCAGGACGCCGCCGGTCGAATCGGCGAATGCGATGATACCAAGCTCCCCGCCTCCTGCTTGCTCCGCAAGGCCCGTCGAAGGATGGCCCCCAAGTTGTTAAAGTTCCTGCCATATCCGCCCTGCGGGTCCGTCGCCCGCGCGGGGCAAGGGGTCGGCAGTTCGGCCGCTGTATAGCGGGAGGAGGCCGCGCCGTCACCCGTCTTCTTGGCGCGGGTACTTGGTTCGTCGTTGCCCGCCGTCCGTCGGTTGCGCAGCGATGTCGGCGACCAAGTTTGCAAGGCTGCTCACCGGTTTGAGCGACAGTCCTGCTTCGCCCACCGCTTCCGCGCGGGCGGACTCGGGCAGAATGGCGCGGGCAAAGCCGAGCTTCTGCGCCTCCTTGAGCCTCGCGGCGGCCTGCGCCACCGGCCGCACCGCGCCCGAGAGCGAGATCTCGCCGAAGTAGACCGCATCCGCCGCCAACGGCGCATCGGCAAGCGAGGAAACCAGCGCCGCCGCCGCGGCGAGGTCGGCCGCCGGTTCCTGGATGCGCAAGCCGCCGGCGACATTGAGGTAGACGTCGTGGCCCGAGAGACGGACCCCGCAATGGGACTCGAGCACCGCAAGAACCATCGATAGCCGGTTCTGGTCCCAGCCATTCACCGCGCGCCGCGGCGTGCCGAGCGAGGTCGGAGCGACAAGCGCCTGGATTTCAACCAGCAGCGGCCGGCTGCCTTCGATGCCGGCGAAAACTGCCGTGCCGGGCGAACCGAGATCGCGTTCGGAGAGAAATAGTTCCGACGGATTGGCAATCTCGCGCAACCCGCCGCCGCTCATCTCGAACACGCCGATCTCGTCGGTGGGGCCGAAGCGGTTCTTGACTGCGCGCAGGATGCGGAACTGGTGCGAGCCTTCCCCTTCGAACGAGAGCACCGCATCCACCATATGCTCGACGACGCGTGGGCCGGCGATCTGGCCATCCTTGGTCACGTGTCCGACGAGGATTACCGCGGCACCAGACCGTTTGGCGAAGCGGATCAACGCCTGCGCGCTTGCGCGCACCTGCGTGACGGTACCGGGAGCGGCCTCAACCAGATCGGTCCACATCGTCTGGATGGAATCGATGACGACAAGACGCGGGATCACGCCTTCTGCGAGCGTCGCCACGATGTCTTCGACCGAGGTCTCGGCCGCCAGCTCGACCTCGGCGCCGGCAAGGCCGAGCCGCTCGGCACGCAGCCGCACCTGCGCCACCGCCTCTTCCCCGGAGATGTAGATCGTGCGCTGCCCGTGGCGGGCCAGCGCGGCCGCGACCTGGATCAGCAAGGTGGACTTGCCGATGCCGGGATCACCACCGAGCAGCAACACCGAGCCGCGGACGAAACCGCCGCCGGTGACGCGGTCGAATTCGGCGAGACCCGAGGCGAGCCGCGGCGCATCGTGGCCCGCCCCCGCGAGCGGCTCGAGTGCAAAGAGCCGCCCCTTGCGCGGCGCGCGCGCCGAGACCTGCAAAGAAGCGGAACTCTCTTCGGCGATGGTATTCCACTGGCCGCAGGCGTCGCATTTGCCTTGCCAGCGGCCGTAGGCCGCCCCGCAGTCCTGGCAGATGAAGGTCGTTTCGCGACGGGCCATTGATTCGGATACCGCCGGTTGAAAATCTTTGCCTGCGGATGCGGTGTAGCTGGGGCGCGGAGCAGCGCGTTCAGGACTCGCGCATGCGACGCTCGCAATTACTGGTCCAGAGTCACTCGCCTTTGTAAAGGCGGTGGTAGCGCCGCCCGAGATGGGTAAGGACCTCGTAACCGATGGTCCCCATCCCGGCGGCGAGGTCGTCGACGCTCAACCCGTCGCCGATGAGGGTGGCGAGGTCGCCACGGCGGACGGCGCCGGGGGCGAGATCCGTCACGTCGACCGCCAGCAGGTCCATCGATACCCGCCCGGCGAGCGGACAACGCTTTCCGGCGACAATGACCTCAGCCGCCGGCTTGCCCCTGGCGGCGCCGCCCGAGCGCAAGATGCCGTCCGCATAGCCGACGGCGACGATCGCGATGCGGCTCGCTCGAGCCGCGGTGAAAGCGGCGCCGTACCCGACGGTTTCGCCCTTCTCGATTGTGCGCACCTGGATGATGCGACCCTTGAGTTCCACCACCGGGCGCATCGGATTGGTCTTGCCCGGGGTGGGATTGGCGCCATAAAGCGCGACACCGGGCCGAACGAGGTCGCAATACGCGCGCTCGCCGAGGAATATGCCCGAGGAATTGGCGAGCGAGGACTCCACGCCGCGGTAGAGCATGCGAATGTCGCGAAACAGCCGGACCTGTCGAGCATTCATCGGGTGCTCGGGCGACTCGGCGCAGGCAAGATGGCTCATTACCAGCGTGAAACCGTGATTTTCGGATTGCAGGCGGGGCGCGATGGCGGTCGCCTCCTCGAGCGTGATGCCGAGACGGTTCATGCCGGTGTCGATGTGGAGGGCTGCGCCGCCACGCCAGTTCTTGGTGGCGACGAAAGCGTCCCATTCGGCAAGTTCGGTGGTGCTGTTGATGACCGGCCGCAGATCGTTGGCTGCGAAAGCTTGCGCCGAGCCTGGTATCACTCCGTTGAGCACGTAAATGGTGGCCTCGGGCGCAATGGCGCGCACCCGCCGCCCTTCTGCGACGTCGGCGACGAAGAAGGTCCTGCACCCGGCTCTGTATAAGGTGCGCGTGACCGGCTCGAGCCCGCACCCGTAGCCGTCTGCCTTGACCACGGCGGCGCATTCCACCGGCACGGTCAAGCTCGCGAGCCGCTTCCAATTGGATTCGACTGCCGCAAGATCGATGGTGAGCAGGCCACCGGTTTCCGTCGGTTCCGCGGTCACGAGTGGCGCGGCGGCGGGCCGCAGGTCGGCATCGTGCACGGTCATGGGAAACGTTTATGGCGAGAGCTAAGGCGGCCGTCCAGGGCAGATGGGCGGGAGACGCGCGGCTGGCCCGGGTCGGCAAGAGTCCGTCGCAAACTCGCCGTCAATGCACGCCGACTGCCTGTGATTAGACCCTGTCCGGCACTTGGTCGTCTTGCGCGAGGTTGTCGAAGCGCGTGACCGTCGCCTCGAACTGAACGTTGACGGTACCGGTCGGGCCGTGGCGTTGCTTGCCGATGATGATCTCGGCCTTGCCGTGCACGTCCGCCATCTCGACCTGCCAGCGCGTGTGGTCGTCGGTGCCTGGCCGCGGTTCCTTGTTACTCAGATAATATTCCTCGCGGAAAACGAACATCACCACGTCGGCGTCCTGCTCGATCGAGCCGGATTCGCGCAGATCCGAGAGTTGCGGCCGTTTGTCATCGCGGTTCTCGACCTGGCGGGAGAGTTGCGACAGGGCGACCACCGGGACGTTGAGCTCCTTGGCAAGCGCTTTGAGGCTCGTGGTGATTTCGGTCACCTCCTGCACGCGTCCTTCCATGGCGCGCCGGGTCGAGCCCTGCAACAGCTGGATGTAATCGATGACCAGGAGATCGAGACCTTTCTGACGTTTGAGACGCCTCGCGCGGGCGGCGAGTTGCGCGACGGTCAGTCCGCCGGTCTCGTCGATGAAAAAGGGCAGGTGCTGCAGCTCTATCGCGACGTCCTTGATCTTCTCGAAGTCGCGTTCGTTGATCCCGCCTCGCCTGATGGTGCTGGAGGGGATGCCGCTCTGCTCGGCGATGATACGCGTGGCGAGTTGCTCGGCCGACATTTCGAGCGAGAAGAAGCCGACGATGCCTCCGTTCACGGTGTCGATGTGTCCGTCTGCTCGCACTTCTCCGCGCCAGGCGCGCGCGACGTTGTAGGCGATGTTGGTGGCAAGCGCAGTCTTGCCCATGCCCGGGCGGCCGGCGACGATGATCAGATCGGAGGCCTGCAAGCCGCCCATCTTGCTATCGAGGTCCTTGAGACCGGTGGCCAGCCCCGAAAGCTTCCCCTCGCGTTGATAGGCGCGCGCCGCCATGTCGACGGCCGTAGTCAGCGCAGTCTCGAATTTCTGAAACCCGCCGCCGTAGCGTCCGACCTCCGCCAGCTCATAAAGGCGACGTTCGGCGTCCTCGATCTGATCGGCCGGCGCGAAATCGACAGGCGCGTCGAAGGCGACGTTGACCATATCCTCGCCGATGGTGATCAACTCCCGCCGGATCGCCAGATCGTAAATGGTACGGCCGTAGTCGACCGCGTTGATGATGGTCGTGGCTTCGGCGGCGAGCCGGGCGAGGTACTGACCCAGCGTCAGTCCGGCGATATCGACCTCGGCCGGCAGGAACGTCTTGAGCGTCACCGGAGAGGCGAGTTTCCCGGTGCGAATGAGGCTGCGCGAGATGTCGTAGATCTGTCGATGGATCGGCTCGAAGAAATGCTCCGGCTCGAGGAAGTCGCTGACGCGGTAAAGCGCCTCGTTGTTGACCAGGATGGCGCCGAGGAGCGCCTGCTCCGCTTCGATATTGTGTGGCGCGGCGCGATAGGGCGGGGCCAACCCCCCCGGTTGCTTGCGTAGAGCGGAATCGAGCGGAGCCATGTGCTTTGGCGAATCGCCTTTGGGTCGATCGAAAGAGTGGCGGGTTTATACCCGCCGCTGATTCGAGGCGATGACCCGTTCCCGCTTTCCCCGATACTCACCGGGCCGAATGATTGTCGAGACAAAAGCCTTGACCATCAAACGCCGAGGTCCCGCGTGCAGGCCGTGCGGCATCGCCGGGCGCGACAGCGAGAGTGCGTGGGCTGGGGTGAACGACATCATGGCTTCGGAGGTATTGCAGTTCCTCCGGCGGACCTCCACAGCGGAGCGGAGCGCTCTCCCTCGCCCCGGTCGTCGCAAGTCTATTCGGCCGCCTCGGGCAAGCCGACGCTCGAATCGATCTCGGGCCGCTTGCGATACATATAATCCCTCGTGAGCGGCGCCGCCTCGATGTTCTTGACAAGCTGAATTTGGAACACGGCAAGTCCATAACATCTGAACGACGCCTCGAATCCGGCAAGGTAGTATTCCCACATCCGAATGAATCGCTCCGCGCTGCCGAACCGCGTTTTCAAATCCGAAGCTTCATCAAACAACCTGAGGACGTCGTCGCGATGGGCGAGGAAATTGGTCCGCCATGCGCGCAATGTTTCCGCGTAGTGGATGCGCAGGACCTCGACATCGCTGACGATCAGGCCCGACTTTTCGATCACGGGAGCAAGTTCGGACAGCGCCGGCGTGTATCCGCCCGGAAAGATGTAGCGCCGAACCCAGGCATTGGTCTCACCCGGGCCGTTCCAGCGTCCGATCGTGTGGAGCAGTATAACGCCGTCATCCGTCAGCAGCTCGCGGCATTTGCGAAAGAACGTGTGGTAATGCTGCTTGCCGACGTGCTCGAACATTCCGACCGAGACGATGCGGTCGAATTTTTCTGCCACCGTGCGATAATCCTGGATACGAAATTCGCACGGGACCCCCGCCGCGGCCGCCCGCTGCTGCGCGATGCGCACCTGCTCGTCGGATAGATTGATGCCCACGACCGAAACTTTGGAACTCCGTGCGAGGTAAAGGCCGAGTCCTCCCCACCCGCTGCCGATATCGAGCACCCTCAGTCCCGGCTTGAGCAGCAGTTTGGCGGCGATGTGGCGTTTCTTCGCGAGTTGAGCTTGATCGAGAGGAACGCCGCTATTTTCGAAATAAGCACACGAATATTGCAGGTCAGGGTCGAGAAACAGTCGGTATAGGCGATAATCGATATTGTAGTGGTGTATAGCGTTGCGACGCGCCCTTCCCAGCGTGTTGTAGCCGAACAGCCGTCGAACCAGCGCCCGCAGTGTGCGCAACGGCCTCGTCAAGGGAGTGGCAGTCGTGCGGCTGAGATTCCTCACCACAAGGTCGAGAAACTCGGCGATCGAGCCTTCCTCGACCACGAGGCCGCCATCCATATAGGCTTCGCCCAATCTGAGCTCGGGGTCCAAGAGGACCCGCCACTCGGCGGCCCGGCTGGCAAAGCGGATCGCCACCGGCGCGCCAGAGCCGTCCCCGCAGCTAAAGATCGATCCGGCCGCGGTCGTGACCCGAAAATTCCCAGTGCTAATTAGCCTTCGGCAGATCACCCGAAGCAACCGATCCATCGGCCGCCTCCACCGCGTCACATCCCTCGCTTGGCCCGCGGCGCCGTTGACGTGTGCCGCCGCCGCAAGCCAAGGCCCTGGTCGATCGCAAACCTCGCGAAACCGCAGAATTAAAACAAAGTCTCTGGGGCGCCGCAACGCGCTTGCGTCGCAACAGCCGGGAAAATAGGGCGCTATCTGCCCGGCTGCATCCTCATTTGGCCAAAAAGTGGCAGCAAAGGATCGGATAGGATCAGCTGGAACGGAGACGCGTCGTGTCGAGGATCGCTCTCGTCTTGCCCTGGGCTGTCGTCGCGGCCGCCGCCTGGATGGGGGTTGCGCCGGCATGGGCACAAGCGAACCTCGACGCCGGAAAGTCTGCTGCGCAAATCTTCGCCGATACCTGCAACGCGTGTCACCGCAGTCCGCGGGAAATCAAGGCCACGAGCGCGGCATTTCTGCGGGATCATTATACCACCGGTCCACGCGCCGCCGCCGCCATGGCTGCCTATCTCGCCTCGATCGGCAGCGATACGAGGGCGGTTCAGCAGCGGCGTCCGCCGACGTTGGGGGCGGGACAGGCGCCCTCGCCGGGGGCCGATCAGGCCAAACCGGCAGGCGACCAGGCCACAGCGGCGGCGAACGACCGCAACGTGGCGGCGAGACCTCGCCGGCCATCGGAGAGTATAGAAGCGGGCAATCTCCCGATCGCTGCGGCGCCGGGAAACGGCGCCGAGGCGGGGGCGCCGCAGGCCGCGGCGGCGGCGCCGTCACGCCAACCGGCAGGCGAAGAGTTCGAGGAATAGGAGCGAGCGCGGGCGACGGCAGCGTTCAGGCCCTGTGCACGCCCGTTCGCGTTAGCCGCCGGCCCGCTCAAGAAGAAGCGCGCTACTTTTTTTCTTCCGCCGGCTCGGGTTGCGGGCCCTCGTCGGCCTCCTCGCGCGAGCGGCGCGCGGCGATTGCCTCCGGCTCGAAGAACGCCTCCGCCGCTTCCGCCGCGGCAGCTTCCTCGCCTTCCTCGCGGACGACGGTGATGTCCTCGCCGCGTGCGAGCCGTTGCGCCTCGTCCGCATTGCGGGCGACCGTGACGTTGATCATCACTTCGACCTCCGGGTGAAGCGAGATCGGCACCCGGTGTAAGCCGATCGTCTTGATCGGCGCGTTGAGGGCGACCTGAGCCCGGCTGAGCGCAACCCCTGCCTCCGTGACCAGCGCGGCGAGATCGCGCGGCGAGACCGACCCGTAGAGCTGCCCGCCTTCGGCCGCTTGGCGCAGCACCGTGAAGCTTTTACCATCAAGCTTGTGCGCGACCTTTTCCGCTTCCGTCTTTTGCTCGAGGTTGCGCGCTTCGAGCTCGACCTTCATGTGCTCGAAGCGGGAGCGGTTCTCCTTGGTGGCACGCAGCGCTTTGCCCTTGCGCAAAAGATAGTTGCGCGCGAAGCCGTCTTTGACGCGTACGACATCGCCCATCTGGCCGAGCTTGGCCACACGCTCAAGCAGGATCACTTCCATGATTGCATCTCCTCCGTCGAGCTTCGATCACGGCCGCAAAGCAGGCGGCCCGCGCTTGCGCGCAACACGATTGCGAATGTTGAAGGCGGCTTCGGCAAGGCCCAGAAGCGACAGCGCCAAGAGCGGCCAGCCGAGCACGATGGTGGCGGCATAGACGGCCGCCAGCACGACGACGCGACTGCTCGATCCGCGTGTGATCGCGTGCAGAACGGCAAAGCCCAGCACTGCGAAGGCCATGAGCAGACTCGCCGCAAACGCGCCCGAGAGTATGCCGAAGAGGTCGGGCAAGAAGGAGCCGGCGATTGCCGCGGCGAGTAGCCCCGAGCTCGATGCCGGCAGCGTCAAGCTCGCCAAATCCGGCCACGGCCGGCGAAGCCGGCCGGAGATTTTCACGATCCGCGCGGCAAGCCAGAGATTGAACAAGTTCGTGACGGTGGAAAATACCGCGGCCCCCGGTGGAACAGCCACGACGAGCATGTCGATGAGCGACTGGTCGCGCAGAATACCCTCGTAGGCCTTGCGCAACGCGGCCTGCACGCTCTGCTGGTCCGTGCCGAAATTGGGAACGGCGGCGGCGACGATCAACGTGCCGATGACGGCGGCCCAAAGCACGAGTCGCCCCGGCGGGTACCATTCGAGCGCTCCCGCGCCGCCGTTCGATGCCGGTCGCGCAAGCAGTGCGCAATAGCCGAGCCACCAGCCTCCGAACGCGATGACAGGCACGGCGATCAGCAATGTGCCGGAAAGAACCGTAATCGCCACCGTCGCAACCGCGGCCGCGATCAGCCCAGCGATGTGACTCCAGCCCAGCGCGGCGATGAGGATCGGCAATGGCGCGAGATAAAACAGAAAGATTGCGGCGATCGATCCGGACACGACGGACGCAAGCAGCAACGTCGCCGCAGCGCCCGCCCCCAATCCGACCAATACAATTTGCATCATCTTCAGCTGTCCCGCTTCATCAGCGGTTAGAGACGGCATGAGTTCCGTCCCAACCATCGCAGGACGATGAGGAAGGTCGACCCCTCTCTTTCGTCCGTTTTGCTCGGCTCGCCCTGCGTCGTGTGCGCGCTGTCCCTCTGCTAACGGATCACGTAAGGCAACAATCCGAGGAAGCGGGCGCGCTTGATGGCGCGTGCCAGTTCCCGCTGCTTCTTGGCGGACACCGCCGTAATGCGACTCGGCACGATCTTGCCGCGCTCGGAGACGTAGCGTTGCAACAGCTTCACGTCCTTGTAGTCGATCTTCGGCGCATTGGCGCCGGAGAACGGGCAGGTCTTGCGGCGGCGAAAGAAAGGCCGCCGGGTCTGCGTTGGGGACATCGCCATCGTTCTCACTCCTCCGCCGCGGCGCCGGGTGCGGACTCCTCGAAGGAGCCCTCCCTCGGCGGACGGGCCTCGCGGTCACGACGGTACTCACCGCGGTCGCGATCACGGAACCCGCCACGGTCGCGATCACGGAATCCAAAACCGCGGTCGTCGCGCTCGCGATCGCGATCGACCTTGCGCATCATCGCGGACGGGCCCTCCTCGTGGTCGCGCACGCGAACCGTGAGATAGCGCAACACATCCTCGCTCAGCCGTTCCTGCCGCTCGATCTCGTTGAGAGCGGCTGGAGGCGCGTCGATGTTGAACATGGTGAAGTGCGCTTTGCGGTTCTTGCGCAGCCGATAGGCGAGGGACTTTACGCCCCATTGTTCGGTCTTGGCGATCTTGCCGCCCATCTGCTCGATGACGGCTTTGAATTGGGCGGTCAGATCTTCGACCTGCTGCGCGCTCGCGTCCTGGCGCGTGAGAAAGACGTGTTCGTATAGCGGCATGGATGCCTTTCCTCGTTTGGCGCTCCTCCAGGCGCAAAGCCCTTCGAGACTTTCCGGGAAAGGCTCGAGTGCTCAGAAGGCGAGAACACCGGACGCCGGACCATCGGGTCCTGCCGCACACCGCACGTGGCCATGCAGCCGTCCGTTCAGTCCCCAGCCGGGAGCGAGCGGAAGCGGCGGTTATACGGAGTTCGGACGAAAAGGCAAGGCGAACGGCGCGTTTCAAGCCCCTACTGCGCGTTACCGCCGCTTGACAGGGCGGGGATCGCGGTGTCTTAGGGCCGATCTCTTCAAGGCGAGGGAATGTCGTTCGCTTTCGTTTTTCCGGGGCAGGGCAGCCAGGCGGTCGGCATGGGTAAGGCCCTGGCCGATGCCTTTGCGCCGGCACGTGCGGTGTTCGAGGAGGTCGATGCGGCACTCGGCGAAAAGCTCACGCGCACCATGTGGGAGGGCCCTGCCGAGGCGCTGACGCTGACCGAGAACGCGCAGCCCGCGCTGATGGCGGTCTCGCTTGCGGCCATGCGCGTGCTGGAAGCCCATGCCGGTGTCGACCTGGCGCGGGACGCGCGGTTCGTCGCTGGGCACTCGCTCGGAGAATATTCGGCGCTGGCCGCGGCTGGCGCGCTGACGATTGCCGACACCGCGCGGCTCCTGCGCCTGCGCGGCCGCGCGATGCAAAAGGCGGTTCCGGTCGGGAGCGGCGCCATGGCCGCACTGCTTGGCGTCGAGTTCGAACAAGCGGCGGCGATCGCGGCCGAAGCCGCGCAGGGCCAAGTCTGCCAGGCGGCGAACGACAACGGTGGTGGACAGGTGGTTGTTTCCGGCGACAAGGCGGCGGTCGAACGCGCGGTCGAGATCGCCAGGGGAAAAGGTGCTCGACGCGCCATGATGCTGCCCGTCTCCGCTCCCTTCCACTGCACGCTGATGCAACCCGCAGCCGATGCGATGGCCGCGGCGCTGGCGAGCGTGACGGTGAAGCCGCCCCGCGTTCCGGTGGTCGCCAACGCGCTCGTCAGACCGATCCGCGACCCGGACGACATCGTGCGCGCGCTCGTCGCGCAAGTCACCGGAACGGTGCGCTGGCGCGAGTCAATCGCCTTCATGGCAGCTGCGGGCGTCACGACGTTCTATGAGGTCGGCGCCGGCAAAGTATTGAGCGGCCTTGTCAGGCGCATCGCCGATAGCGCGCGCGGTGTTTCGATCGGAACGCCGGAGGACGTGGCAATATTCAGGCTCGCCGAGGCGTGACGTCGAGGAGTGATCGATGTTCGATCTGACTGGCAAGACTGCCCTCGTCACCGGGGCGAGTGGCGGGATCGGCGAGGCGATTGCCCGCGCCTTCCACCAGCAAGGCGCGACCGTGGCGCTGTCCGGCACGCGGCGGGAGGTGCTCGATCGGCTCTGCGGCGAACTCGCGGATCGCGCCCATGCCCTGCCGTGCAATCTCGCCAACAAGGACGAGGTCGAGGCGCTCGTGCCCAAATGCGAGGAAGTCATGGGCAAGCTCGACATTTTGGTGGCCAATGCCGGGATCAACAAGGACAATCTCCTGGTCCAGCTGCGAGACGAGGACTGGGACGAGGTGGTTGCGATCAATCTGACCGCGAACTTCCGGCTCGCGCGCGGGGCGTTGCGCGGCATGATGCGCCGCCGCTTTGGCCGCATCATCGGCATCGGTTCGGTGGTCGGCTTCACCGGCAATCCCGGCCAAGCCAATTACACGGCGACCAAGGCCGGCATGGTCGGCATGATCAAGTCGATCGCCGCCGAATACGCCAAACGCGGCGTCACCGCCAACTGCATCGCGCCCGGCTTGATCGCTACGGCTATGACCGACAGGCTTAACGACAAACAGCGGGAGGCGATCCTGTCCCGAGTCCCGGCGGGCCGCCTTGGCGGGGGGGCGGACGTGGCGGCTGCTGCGGTCTATCTCGCTTCGGAAGAGGCGGCTTACGTCACCGGCCAAACGCTGCACGTGAACGGTGGGATGGCGATGATATAAGCGTCGTCGTGGCAGCGAGGGTCTGTGCAGGTGCGGCGCGGCCGTGCTGGTCAAGGGATTTGAAGTATGGTAACCGGACTTTGGTTTGGCTGGGGCGGCATAACGGTTCCAATCGTCACCAGGGGTCCGCTCGCGACCCGATGATCCGACGCCGGATACAAGCCTATACCGCAATGGCTCGGGGGCGCTCACCGATCGAGCCCAATTCGAAGGACGCGAGGTCGCAGCGATGAGTGATATTGGCGAGCGGGTGAAAAAGATCGTGGTGGAACATTTGGGCGTCGAAGCCGAGAAGGTGACCGACAACGCCAGCTTCATCGACGACCTCGGCGCCGACAGCCTCGACACCGTCGAACTCGTGATGGCCTTCGAGGAAGAGTTCGGTTGCGAGATCCCCGACGACGCGGCCGAGACGATATTGACCGTCGGCGACGCCATTAAATTCCTAGAAAAGAACGCAAAAAGCTAACCTCCGCCCGGCGTGCACGGGCCCCCTCGCGATTTGTGATCGGCCATCGCCTTGGCGCGTCGCGGCGCCGGGGGAATATGATATTGGCTGGGGGATAAGGTATCGAAGATGAGACGCGTCGTCGTCACAGGGCTTGGCATGGTGACGCCGCTCGCTTGCGGCGTCGAGCCGACTTGGCGGCGGCTTATCAACGGCGACAGCGGCGCGCGGCGCATCGAGTCTTTCGACGTGTCCGATCTGCCGGCGAAGATCGCTTGCCAGGTCCCACGCGGCGACGGCTCCAACGGCAGCTTCAATCCCGACCATTGGATGGAGCCGAAGGAGCAGCGCAAGGTCGACGATTTCATCATCTTCGCCCTGTGCGCCGCGCGCCAAGCGCTCGATGACGCGGGCTGGAAGCCAGCCAGCTACGAGGATCAGATCAAGACCGGCGTGATGATCGGCTCGGGAATCGGCGGGCTTACCGGCATTGCCGAGACGGCGATCACGCTCAAGGAGAGAGGGCCGCGGCGGGTGTC
Source organism: Xanthobacteraceae bacterium (assembly GCA_035693615.1). Taxonomy (GTDB): domain Bacteria; phylum Pseudomonadota; class Alphaproteobacteria; order Rhizobiales; family Xanthobacteraceae; genus VAZQ01. The sequence continues at coordinate 4,705 of DASSGH010000107.1, read as the reverse complement.
GCCGTTCTTCATTCCCGGCCGCCTGATCAACCTGGCGTCCGGATACGTCTCCATAGCGCACGGCCTGAAGGGGCCGAACCACGCGGTCGTCACCGCATGCTCGACCGGAGCGCACGCCATTGGAGATGCCGCGCGCCTCGTCGCGCTCGGCGACGCCGAGGTGATGCTGGCGGGCGGCGCGGAGTCCCCCATCTCGCGCATCGGGATGGCAGGATTCGTCGCTTGTCGCGCACTGTCTACGTCATTCAATGATACGCCGGAACGGGCCTCTCGCCCTTATGACCGCGATCGGGACGGCTTCGTCATGGGCGAGGGCGCGGGCGTCGTGGTGCTCGAAACGTACGAGCACGCCAAAAGCCGCGGAGCCAAGGTCTACGCCGAACTCATCGGCTATGGGCTCTCGGGCGATGCTCATCACATTACCGCGCCCGCCGAGGACGGCGATGGCGCCCTGCGCTGCATGCGGGCGGCGATCAATCGCGCTGGCGTCTCGGCGGCGGAGATCGACTATATCAATGCCCACGGCACCTCGACCCCGATGGGCGACGAGATCGAGCTCGGCGCGGTGCACCGCTTGGTTGGCAACGCCGCCGCACGCATGTGCATGTCCTCGACCAAATCCTCGATCGGCCACCTGTTGGGCGCCGCAGGCGCGGTCGAGGCGATCTTCTCGATTCTTGCCATGCGCGACGGCATCGCGCCGCCGACCATCAATCTCGACAACCCGTCGGTGGAAACGGCGATCGATCTCGTGCCGCATCACTCGAAACGACGCAGCATCGAAGTCGCGCTATCCAACTCTTTCGGCTTCGGCGGAACGAATGCCTCGCTGATCTTCCGCCGGCTCCCGGCTTGACGCGCGCGGCGGGTGCAGAAAGGCGGAAGCCCTGGGTCGGATTTGCTTCCGAAGCGCCAGCCGAAACGTGTTAACGCGGTTGTCGTCGGTGGCATCAAAACCGCCGCCCGTTCCGCCAACGTGTGATTCGCGGTTCCTACCTTTGGCCATATTCGCCTTTAATGTGGACGGTGCGGTCCTCCGCCTTGGACGCGCGATCGCGGGGCGAAAACGACTGCCGACGTTTTCCGGGGTGCGGCGATCGATAGCGGAATTGGGTGCGGTGGTACCGGCTATGGCGGACGTCAAGGTGGGGGACGGGCGGTGAACTCGAAAAGCGCACCGCCGACGGGCAACGGCCGCGATCCTGCGCGTCAGGATGCCCTGGCGCAGTCCGAGCCCTCGACCGCGCGGCATCGGGTCGCGGCCGACTTGCCGCCGCAGCTCTCGCCGGCCGGCTCGGCCCCACGACAGGCCGCCGAGCCATCCCGCGCCGGCGCGCCGAAAGGCATCCTCGGCCTTGCCGCCGAAATATCGCGCCTGGCAACGATGCAGGCGAAAGGCCCGGCAGCAGGGATCGCCAAAGACGCAGTCACGCGCGATGCCGCCGCGCCGGTAGGTAAGCCGGGTGATTTGACGCTGCCTGCCCCGTCCACATCGGCTAAAGTCGCGGCGGCCGCGCCGAGCTCGGCAACAGCGCCGTCCGGCATGTCCGCCTCGGCAGCGCCCGGGCGGGTCGTGCTTGGTGCGGGTGAGCCGGAACCGCCGATCTCCGCGCGGCCGGATGGAGTGGCCGGGTCGTATATGGAGCCCAGACGCATCGCGCCGCGCAGCCCACGTGCCGCCCTGGAGCCCGACCATGTGCCGGCACCCAGCCGGCCTTCAAGACGCGCGCGCAATCCGCTCGTGATCGTCGGTAACGCCGTGTTCACGGCGTTGGTGCTCGTCCTGATCCTCGCGGGCGCGGCCGTCGTCTTCGGCAAGAGCCAATTCGAAGCGCCAGGCCCGTTGCAAGAGGACAAGGTCGTCACCATCCCGCCGCGCCTGGGAATGCTGGAGATCGCCGATCTGCTCAAGCACGAAGGCGTGGTGGACGCGCACCGTCTCATCTTCGTCGGCGGCGTGTTCGCGCTCAAGGCGCGCTCCGACCTCAAAGCCGGCGAATATCTTTTCACCAAAGGCGCCAGCATGAAGGACGTGGTGGAGACCATCGTCGAAGGCAAGGTGGTGCAACATCAGCTCACCATTCCCGAAGGCCTGACCTCCGAGCAAATCGTCGCGCGCCTTCTCGACAACGACATCCTCGCCGGCAACATCAAGGACGTTCCGAGGGAAGGCAGCCTTCTGCCCGACAGCTACCATTTCAATCGCGGCTTCACGCGCGAGCAAATGATTCAGCGCATGCGCCAAGCGCAAGAGCGGCTCGTGCGCGACGTATGGGAGCGACGCAATCCAGATCTACCGCTCAAGAGCCCCGAGCAACTCGTCATCCTCGCATCCATCATCGAGAAAGAGACCGGAAAACCCGAGGAGCGCACGCGCATCGCGGCGGTGCTCACCAATCGGCTGAAGCAGAAGATGAAGCTGCAATCGGATCCGACGATCATTTACGGCCTCGTGTTCGGCAAGGGCGCGCTCGGGCATCCGCTGACCAAAAGCGAGATAGCCCAGCCGACGCCGTACAACACCTACGTCATCGACGGTTTGCCGCCCGGGCCGATCGCGAACCCTGGCCGTGCCTCCATTGAGGCGGCCGCCAGTCCGGCTCGCACGAAGGAGCTTTACTTCGTCGCCGACGGCACCGGCGGGCATGCCTTTGCCGAAAGCTACGAGCAGCACATGAAAAATGTCGCCCGCCTGCGTGCGATCGAGCACGAGCAGAAGGGAGAGGCGCCAGCGGCGGATGCGCAACCGCCGGCTTCGCCGCCGCGTGCGAGCCCCGTTCTCACGCCTCTCCAGCGGGCCAAGCGCAGCGCAAACGGCGCCGCGAAGGGTACGGCCGCTCCTGCGCAGTAGCGCGGTCGGCTCGCGAGTTCCGGCCTTGTGACCGCGCATTGGCGCCGCTAAGGTCCCGGCGCGATTCACTAATTTTTGCTTAGGCAAGAGGCCGATGGCGCTGTCGAGCATGACCGGCTTCGCGCGGGGCCATGGCGTGAGCGGTGCCTACAGCTGGGCGTGGGAGCTCAAATCGGTCAATGCCAAAGGCCTCGATTTGCGGCTTCGCCTGCCGCCGGGGTGGGACGTGGTCGAGGGGCCGGCGCGCCATAGCGCTGCGCAGGTTCTGGCGCGCGGCACGGTGCACGGCACGCTCACGGTCGAACGCTTGGGCGTCGCGCCGGTCGTGCGCGTCAACGAGCCCGTCCTTGCCGCGGTGCTGGCGACCATCAAGGGCTTGGCCGGACGCGTCGACGCCGCCGCGCCGCGGCTCGACGGCATCTTGGCGCTTAAAGGCGTGATCGAGGTGATCGATGAGGACGAGCGTGAAGCAGATCGACACGCCGCCGAGGCAGCGGTCGTCGCCGGCTTCGATACCACCATCGCCGACCTCGCGACGATGCGCCGGCACGAAGGCGAAGCCTTGCGACAGGTCCTGACCCAGCGCGTCAGGGAAATCGCGGCGCTTGCCAAACGAGCGGAAGCGGCGCCCGGCCGCCGGCCCGAGGCGATCAAGGCTCGCATCGCCGAACAGGTGGCGATCTTGATCGATGCGTCCGAGCGCTTCGACCCCGATCGCCTGCATCAAGAAGCAATCCTGATCGCCAGCAAAGCCGACGTTCGGGAGGAGCTCGATCGGCTCGCCTCGCACGTCGCCCAAATCGAGCGTCTGATCGACTCCGGCGGAGCGATCGGACGGCGGTTGGATTTCTTGGCGCAGGAGCTCAATCGCGAGACCAATACCTTGTGCTCCAAGTCGAACGACGTGGAGCTGACCAATATCGGTCTCGAACTCAAGAGCGTCGTCGAGCAATTCCGCGAGCAGGTGCAGAATCTGGAATGAGCCGATGACGGCAGAGCGGGTTCAGCAACATACAATCGCCCGCCGCGGGCTCATGCTAGTGTTGTCTTCGCCTTCCGGCGCCGGCAAGACGACCCTTTCGCGCAAGCTGCTCGAAGCCGATCCGGGGGTCCAGCTTTCGGTCTCAGTAACGACGCGCAAGCAAAGACCGGGCGAGGTCGATGGCCGTGACTATCATTTTATCGACGCAGCGCGTTTCGAGGTGATGGTCAAACAAGGCGAGCTTCTGGAATGGGCGCAGGTGTTCGGTAACCGCTACGGGACGCCGCGGGCACCCGTGGAGGCCGCGCTGGCGAACGGCCGTGACGTTTTGTTCGACGTCGACTGGCAGGGAACGAAACAGCTTCGCAAAAGAGCAGACCACGGTCTCGTCAGTATTTTCGTGCTGCCGCCATCGATATCGGCTCTCGAGCAGCGGCTGCGGCGCCGAGCACAAGATCCCGACGACGTGATCCACGCCCGCATGGCGACCGCCGCCGACGAGATGAGTCATTGGGACGAGTACGATTACGTCGTCATCAACACGGATATCGACCGGGCGTTCAAAGAGGTGCAGACGATCCTGGCGGCTGAGCGGCTCAAACGCGAACGGCAGACGGGACTCTCGGATTTCGTGCGGCGGTTACAGGCGCAGCTGTGAGGCTCGGCCGGCGCGAATAAAGCATCGCTATCGCGCGGCAAACGCCCGCGCCAGCGCCACGAAGCCTTCGACCGGAACATTCTCGGCCCTGGACGTCGGCTCAAGCTTCGCCGACTCGAGCAAGGTCGTCGAATCCGGCCCAAGCGATTTGAGGCTTTGGCGCAGCATCTTGCGCCGTTGGCCGAACGCAGCCTCGGTGACCCGCTCAAGCGCG
>DASSGH010000106.1:0-11764 GCA_035693615.1 Xanthobacteraceae bacterium | reverse complement strand
GCCTGACGCGCTCGCATGCGCCTCGAGTACTTTCAGCTTATCGACCGCATCGTCGATCTCGATCTGGCCCAGCAAACGATCCGTACCGAAGCGCGCGTTCCCGCCGCATCGACCATTTTCGAAGGGCACTTTCCCGGCTATCCGCTGATGCCGGGGGTGCTGCTCATCGAGGCGATGGCGCAGACCTCAGGCTGGCTCGTCATCGCGGTGACCAAGTTCTCGCGCATGCCGTTCTTCGCCGCATTGAAAGAGGCGAAGCTGCGCTCGTTCGTACCCCCCGGCCAGGATCTTTCGCTCTCGGCCAAGTTGCTGCACGAAGGCTCCGGCTACGCCGTCACGAAGGCCGATATCCGCTGCGAGGGCAAGCTCACCTGCAACGCCGAGATCACCTTTCGGCTGGTTGAGTTTCCCAACGCGGAGTTCCGCGCCAGCATGGAGAAAATGGCGGCGGTCCTCGAATTCCCCATGGAGAGCCTCGCTCATGGCTGATGCGCCACGCGAGGTTTGGATCACCGGCATCGGTATCGTGTCCTGCCTCGGCGAAGGCGACGAGGCGCACTGGCAGGGATTCGCCGAAGGGCTAATGAAGATCGACGCCGAGCGCTTTGCGCCCTACTTGGTGCACCCGCTCGCGCCGCTCGATCTCGACAAGCAGATCCCGAAAAAGGGCGACCAGCGGCAAATGGAGGCGTGGCAGCGGATCGGCACCTATGCCGCGGGGCTTGCTCTCGCCGATGCCGGCGTGAAGGGCAATGCCGAGTTGCTCGCGCGCATGGACATGATCGTGGCAGCCGGCGGCGGCGAGCGCGACGTCGCCGTCGATGCGGCGATCCTGACCAACAAGCCCAAATCCGCCAACCCCGAAGCCTTTCTCAACGAACGGCTAATGAGCGACCTGCGGCCGACGTTGTTCCTGGCGCAGCTCTCCAACCTGCTCGCCGGCAATATTTCCATTGTCCACGGCGTCACCGGCTCCTCGCGCACGTTCATGGGCGAGGAGGCAGCCGGGGTCGACGCGGTGCGCGTTGCGCTCGCGCGTATCGAAGCGGGGCAGAGCGAGTTGGCGCTGGTCGGCGGCTCGCATAACGGGGAGCGCGAGGACTTGCTGCTGCTCTACGACGCGGGCGGACACATGTTGCACGCGCCGTTCCAGCCCGTGTGGGAGCGCAGATCGGGCATGGTGCTCGGCTCGCTCGGCGCATTTCTCGTTCTGGAGGCGCGTGGACACGCTGAGGCGCGCAATGCCAAGCCGCTGGCGCGGCTGGTGCGGGTATTGTCCGAGCGCTCCGCCCGACCCGCCGGCGCCGTCAGTGCCGCGCTCACGCGCATGTGGCAAACTCTGGCGCCGCACGGCGCGCGCGCCGGCATGGCGGTGATCTCCGGCGCAACCGGCGCGCAGCCCGCTACCAACGAGGAGCGCGCCTGGCTCAAGAGCCTGCCGGACGTGCCGGTGCGGGCGACCGGGAGCCTCCTCGGGCACGGGCTCGAGCCGCAATTTTCCATGAACATCGCGCTTGCCACGCTCGCACTCGGTCGCGAAAAGTTGTTTCCGCCCGCGGACTCCTCGGGGGTCGAACGGGAGTATGAAGGCCCGCTTGAGCGCGTCGCGGTAACAGCCGTCGGTCATTGGCGCGGCGAGGGCATGGCACTGGTCGAGGGGGTCACCTGAAAGGAGGCGTGCATGGCAGCTGCGGGCGGCAACAACGGACGGCCGGTCGTGGTGGTCACCGGCATGGGCGTGATCACCTCGCTGGGCGCGGGCAAGGCCGAGAATTGGACCAAGCTCACGGCCGGAGAATCCGGCATCCACCGCATCACCCGTTTTCCTAATGAGGGCCTCAAGACAACGATCGCCGGCAGCGTCGATTTCGTCCCGGTCGAGCCGTTCTGCTCGACCGAGCTCGGCGAGCGCATGGCCACAATGGTCGCGGAGGAGGCGATTGGCGAGTCTGGCATCGGCAGCAAAGCCGACTTTCCCGGCCCGCTCTTCCTTGCCGTCGCGCCGGTCGAGATCGAATGGCCGCATCGCGATGTGCTGGCGGCCGGCTCCGGCGCCAACGATACGGTCGGTTACGGCGATCTCTGGCGTGCGAGCGCGTCGGGCCGCTTTCGCGCCATTCACGAACGCTGCCAGTTCGCCTCGGTGGCCGAACATCTCGCCGAGCGCTTCGGCACCAAGGGCTCGCCCATTTCGGTGTCGACCGCCTGTTCGTCGGGAGCGAGCGCGATTCAACTCGGCGTCGAGGCGATCCGCCGCGGCGAGGCGGACGCCGCGCTCTGCGTCGGCACCGACGGCTCGGTGAACGCGGAATCCCTGATCCGCTTCTCACTGCTATCGGCGCTGTCGACCGCCAACGATCCGCCGCAAGCGGCGGCAAAGCCCTTTTCCAAGAACCGCGACGGCTTCGTGATGGCCGAGGGCGCCGCCGCGCTGGTGCTCGAGAGCTACGCCGCCGCGACCGCGCGCGGGGCGAAAATCCTCGGCGTGTTGGCGGGTTGCGGGGAGATGGCGGATTCGTTCCACCGCACCCGCTCGAGCCCCGACGGCAAGGCCATCATCGGCTGCATCCGCAACGCGATCGCCGACGCCGGCCTCACCCCCGATGACATCGACTACATCAATCCGCACGGCACCGGCACGCCCGAGAACGACAAGATGGAATATCTCGGCGTATCCTCGGTGTTCGGCGAGCGCGCGCGCTCGATTCCGATTTCCTCCAACAAGTCGATGGTCGGACACACGCTCTCGGCAGCCGGCACGGTGGAAGCCGTGTTCACGCTGCTGACGTTGCAGCATCAACGGTTGCCGCCGACCATCAACTACAAAATTCCCGATCCGGCGATACCGCTCGACGTCGTGCCGAACACGGCGCGCGACGCCAAGGTGCGTCACGCGCTGTCGAACTCGTTTGGTTTCGGCGGCCAGAACGTCTCGCTGCTGATGAGCCGCGAGCCCGCGTGACGCATGCGGGCACTCACGCTCGTCGCCGACCGTAAGCTCGAGGTTGCCGACCTGCCCTCACCCGCCGCACCGGCTCCGGGCGAGGTGCAGATCAGGATCAGGGCTGTAGCGCTCAACCACCTCGACCTGTGGGGCTACCGCGGCATGGCCTTTGCAAGGCGCAAGCTGCCCATCGTGGTCGGCGTCGAGGCTGCAGGCGAGATCGCCGCCGTCGGGCCCGAGACCACCGGGTTTAAGCCGGGCGACCGCGTCGTGATGTACGGCGCCCTAACCTGCGGTGCGTGTAAGGCCTGCCGCGAGGGGCGCGACAACTTGTGCGAAAACGTGGGCGGCATCATGGGCTTCCATCTCGACGGCTTCGCCCGCGATCTCGTCAACATGCCGGCGCGCCTCGTGATCCCGGTTCCGAGAGGCGTCGCGCTGCGCGACGCCGCCTGCGCGCCGATCGCCTTTGCAACGGTGCAGCACATGCTGTTCGACAATGCCGGGCTGCAACCGGGCGAAAGCGTGCTCGTGCATGCCGGGGGCTCCGGCATCGGCTCGGTCGCGATCAAAATGGCAAAGGCCATCGGCTGCACGGTCATCACGACGGTGGGCGACGATGCCAAGGCGGAAAAGGCCAAGGCCTTGGGCGCCGATCATGTCGTCAATTACCGCACCGACCGCTTCGAAGGGGCGGTGCGCAAGATCACCGCCAAGAAAGGCGTCGACGTGGTGTTCGAGCACGTGGGCGCGGACACTTTCAACGGTTCGCTCCTCTGCCTCAAGCGCGGCGGACGCCTGGTCACGTGCGGCTCGACCTCGGGGCCGTCGACGACCATCAACCTGATGCAGCTCTTCCAGCAGCAATATCGCATTATCGGCTCGTTTGGCGCCTCGATGCGCAATATCCGCGAGAGCCTCGCCAAGATGGCGAATGGCCTGCTGCCGGTGATCGACACCGAGGTTGCGCTCGCTGACTTCGAGCGCGGACTGGCGCGGCTGGAAAGCCGCCAGGTGTTCGGAAAGATCATAGTCGGCTTTTGACCATCTGCTGCAAGCGCGCATGAGCTTCCCGCGAACGCTCGCCTATCGGCTGCAACGACATGCCAAGGCCGGCATTGACGCCGGACTCGGATCGCTCGCCGTCGCGATGTTGCGGATGATTCGCGCAACCAACCGAAAGCGCATGGCGAATTTCGCCGGCGGCTTCATGCGCACCCTCGGTCCGCGACTGAAGGAACACAGAATCGGCCGCGACAATCTCATCGCCGCCTTTCCGGACAAATCCTCGGCCGAGATCGAAGCAATTCTGTGCGGCGTTTGGGACAATCTCGGCCGCGTTGCGGCCGAGTTCGCGCACATCGATCGTCTGCAGATGTTCGATCCCGATCCGATGGAGACGGGGGACATCATCTACAGCAAGGAGGTCGATGCGCGGTTTCGGCGCCTGCGCTGCGACGGCAAGCCTGCTCTGGTCTTTGCCGCCCATCTCGCCAATTGGGAATTGCCGGCGCTGATCGCGGCCAAATACCGCCTCGACGCGACGGTGCTCTACCGCCGGCCCAATATCGGCGCGGTGAGCGACGCAATCATCAAACTTCGCAAGGGCAGCATGGGAAATCTCGTCCCGACCGGCCTCGACGCGCCGTTCAAGCTCCTGCGCGTGCTCGAGGCCGGCGGCCACGTCGCCATGCTCGTCGATCAACACTATGTCAACGGCGTCGACGTGACCTTCTTCGGCCGCCGCTGCAAAGCCAACCCCTTCATCGCCCGTCTCGCCCGCCACATCGAGTGCCCGATTCACGGTACGCGCATCATCCGTCTGCCCGACCAGCATCGCTTCCGCGTCGATCTCAGCGAAGCCATCGAGCCCCGGCGCGACGAGGCCGGTAAGATCGATATTGCCGGGACCATGCAGGCGATCACGTCGGTAGTCGAAGGGTGGATACGCGAGCACCCCGAGCAATGGCTATGGGTGCACCGGCGCTGGCGCTAACGCGCCCAACGGCTCGGCGAACGTCGGGCTACCTGCCGGTTTTGATTCTAGTCCACAGCCGATTCATCAACCGCTGCGTCTTCGGGTCATGCGCGCTGATGGTGTAAAGCCGGCGCATGGTCGCCTCGTCCGGATAGATCGTTTTGTCGTCGAGGATCGCCTTGTCGACAAATTTCTGGCTCGCCAAATTGCCATTGGCGTAGGAAATGAAATTCGTATTCCTCGCCGCCACCTCCGGCTGCTGCAAGTAATTGATGAACTCGTTCGCTTCCGCCACGTTTTTGGCGTCGCGCGGGATGCCGAGATTGTCGAACCACAGTTGCGCCCCTTCCTTCGGGATCGCGTAAGCGATCTCGACCCCGTTCTTGGCTTCCGCCGCGCGCTTTTGCGCTTGCTTGACGTCGCCGGAAAATCCAAGAACGAGACAGATTTCGCCGGCGGCGAGCGCGTTGAGGTATTCGGACGAGTGGAATTTGCGGACATAGGGCCTGATCTTCATGACGAGATCGGCGGCCTTCTGCAGATCGGCCTCGTTGCTGCTGTTGGGATCGAGCCCGAGATAGTGCAGCGCCGCCGCCAGGACGTCGTCGGAGGAATCGAGCAGATGCACGCCGCAGTCCTTGAACTTGGCCAGGTTCTCGGGCTTGAACACGATGTCCCAGCTGTCGATTGTGCCATTCGGTCCCAGGAGCTCGCGCGCTTTCCGGGCGTTGTATCCGATGCCCGTCGTGCCCCACATGTAGTTGACCGCGTACTGATTGCCGGGATCATACGCCGCTAATCGCTGGGTGATCTCCGGCCACATGTTCGCGAGGTTCGGCAGCTTCTCCTTGTCCAGCTTCTGGAAAACGCTGGCCTTGATCTGCCGCTCGAGAAAATACGCCGTGGGCACCACCACGTCGTAACCGGATTTGCCGGCCAGAAGCTTGGTCTCCAGTGTATCGTTGGAATCGAAAGTGTCGTAGCGAACCTTGATTCCCGTGGCCTTGGTGAAGTCCTCGACCACGCTCGGGGCGATGTAGTCTGACCAATTATAGACGTTGACGACCCGCTCCCGCTTCGGTTGAGCGGCAGCGGGCGCGATCGCCGCGCAGACGGCTGTGATCAGGACGAGCCGGATCGGTAGGCGCATCGAAAATCTCCGTGGAAGCATTGCAGAGGCGGGCAGGCGTAGGACGGGTGGCGGCGAGACGGTTCGCGCTTCGCCGCGGAGCGTCAGGTCGCGGTGGGCAAGCCGAGCTCCTTCCACGCTTTCATGCCGCCGGCGAGATGCGCATCGTAGGGCAGCCCTGCGGCCTGCGCGATCAGGGAAGCGGTGACCGAGCGGTTGCCGGAACGGCACGCGAACACGACCCGGCGCCCCGCCGGATCGGGAATTGCGGCCGGATCGAATTCCGACATCGGCAAGTAGAACGCCTCCGGATAGCGCTCGACGTCGGTCTCGTTCGGCTCGCGCACGTCGACCAGCAAAATTGTGCCTTCGACGAGCCCTCGGGCCACTTCCTCCGGCGGCAGATCGTGCACGTTCTCACGGCCAAGTTGGGCGGACATGGCTATACAGCTCCTTTCCGGGGCGCATCGCGGCGAGACACAACTCGCGCGTCAGCCTCAAAGAATCAAGAGCGTAGGCTGACGTTCTGACCCACGAACGCGGTTCCCAGGCATCATTCGGGTGCGATCCATGCGCCGGGCATCGCGCGCGTCAGATCGTCACCTGCGTTCCCACTTCCACCACGCGCCCGGTGGGGATCTGGAAATAGTCGGTGGCGTCGTTGGCGATGCGGGTGAGCATGATGAACAGACGATCCTGCCAGCGCGGCATGCCGGAATGCGCGGCCGGCTTGAGCGACCGTCGTGACAGGAAAAACGAGGTCGACATGATGTCGAAGGTCCAACCCAGCTTGCGGGCGATTGCGAGCGCTTTGGGCACGTTCGGCGTTTCCATGAAGCCGAAGCGCAGCGTCACGCAGGCGAAGGTCTGACCCAGCTCCTTCATCCGCACGCGCTCGGCCGCCTCCACGCGCGGCGTGTTCGCGGTCTCGATCGTCAATATGACGTTGTGTTCGTGCAGCACCTTGTAATGCTTCAGGCTGTGCATGAGGGCAGTCGGCGCGGCATGAGGCGTGCTGGTGAGAAACACGGCGGTGCCCGGTACGCGCGTCGGCGGCTTTTTCTCCAGAATGCGCACGAGGTCGTCGAGGGACATTTCCTGCCGGCGTGTCTTCTCGAGCAACAGGCGGCTGCCGCGCCGCCACGTATACATCACCACCATCACCAGGCCGCCGAACGCGAGCGGCACCCAGCCGCCCTCGACCACCTTGAGCAGATTGGCGCCAAGGAAGGTGACGTCGATGAGCAGGAAGGGCGCGATCAGCGCGGCCGCCGCGAGCGGCGGCCAGCGCCATACCCTCCAGATCACGACGAAAGCCATGGTGACCGTGACCACCATAGTGCCGGTCACCGCGATGCCGTAGGCAGAGGCGAGCGCGCTCGAGGAACGAAACAGCGCCACCAGCAGCAAAACGCCGACCAGCAGCAGCAGGTTGACCCGGGGCATGTAGATTTGCCCGAACAGCGCCTCCGAGGTGTGGCGAATCTCGAGCCGCGGCAGCAAGCCGAGCTGGATCGCTTGCCGAGTGAGCGAATAAGCGCCGGTGATGACCGCTTGGCTCGCGATCACGGTTGCCGCGGTGGCCAAGACCACCATCGGCAGCAGCGCCCAGTCCGGATAAAGCAGGAAGAAGGGATTCTCGATGCTCTTTGGATCCGCCAGCACGAGCGCACCCTGGCCGAGATAGTTCACGGTGAGCGCGGGCACCACGATGCTGAGCCAAGCGGTTTGGATCGGCCTGCGCCCGAAATGTCCGAGATCGGCGTAGAGCGCTTCCGAGCCAGTGAGCACCAGAAACACCGCCCCCAGCGTCACCAGCCCGATCATCCCGTGGCTGGCGAGAAATGCGAGCCCATAGCTCGGATTGAACGCCCACAGCACCGCGGGATTTTGCATGACGTGCCAAAGTCCGGCGATGGCGATGGTCACGAACCAGACCAGCATGATCGGGCCGAAGAATGCCGCCACCTTGGCGGTGCCGTGCGACTGAAACGCAAACAGCAGCACCAGGATGAGCGCGGTCAACGCCACCACGTAGTGATCGAATGCCGGAGTGGCGACCTTGAGGCCCTCGATGGCGGAGAGCACCGACAGCGCCGGCGTGATCATGGCGTCGCCGTAGAACAGCGCGGCGCTGATGACGCCACACAGCACGATGGCGCCGGCTCGTTTTGCCAACGAGCGCTGCGCCAAAGCCATCAGCGCCAGCGTGCCGCCTTCCCCGTTGTTGTCCGCGCGCAGCAAAATGACCACGTATTTCAGCGTGACGATGAGGATGAGCGCCCAAATGATCAGCGAGAGAATTCCGAAGACCGCGGTTTCATTCGCCGGATTTCCCGGCCCGACCGCCGCCAGCACGGACTCGCGCATCGCATAGAGCGGGCTCGTGCCGATGTCGCCGTAGACGACGCCGATGCTGCCGAGCGTGAGCGCCCAGAACGCGGTACCGGCCCCCTTGGCGTGGGTTTTGGCTGCAATGGCGCCGCCGCGGTGAGCGGCAGCGACCGTGCCGAATAAAGACATCATGGGTCGCCTGAAGATGCTGCGGTGCAACATAGAGCGGCCGCGCTTATACCAGAGCCCGAACGACCTGTCCGTTCCGTCCTTGCTGGGGGACAGAGTAGACCCGCGTCAGACGCAATGCTGTATTTCCGTATCGGCGAGATTCGTGCCGCTTGCCGGCAACCTGGGCCTTGGTCAGACCGCCACTTGGGTTCCAACCTCGACCACGCGCCCGGTCGGAATGTGGAAGAAATCGGTGGCGTCGCTCGCGGATTTTGCCAGACCGATGAACAAGCGGTCCTGCCAGCGTGGCATGCCGGAATGCGTCGCCGGCTTGAGCGCACGGCGCGAGAGGAAAAACGATGTGGACATGATGTCGAACGGCCAGCCCTGCTTGCGCGCAAGCGCAAGCCCCTTGGGCACGTTGGGTGATTCCATATAGCCGAATTTTAGCGCCATCAGGCTGAAGCGGGGCGAACGCACCGTGATCTTGACCCGCTGGTCGTCGGCCACCCGCGGCGTGTCGGTGGTGACGATGGTGAGGATGAGGTTACGCTCGTGCAGGACCTTGTTGTGCTTGAGATTGTGCAGCAGCGCGGTGGGGGCGAATTCCGGCTGGCTCGTCAGAAAGACCGCGGTGCCCGGCACGATGTGCGGCGGATGCTTTTGCAGGCTCGCGAGCAATGTATCGAGCGGCACTTCGCTGCGCTGCGTCTTGCGGGCGAGGATGTGGGTGCCTCGTCGCCAGGTGAGAATCAGCAGCACCATCGAGGCGCCGAACAGGATCGGCGCCCAAGCCCCCTCGAATAACTTGAGCAGGTTGGCGGAGAAGAAGACGATATCGACCACCACGAGGGGCGCAATGAGCAAGCCGACCCGCCAGAGCGGCCAATGCCAAAATTTCCAGATCACGATGAAGCCGAGCAGGCCGTCGACCACCATGGTGGTTGCGACCGCGATTCCGTAGGCCGACGCAAGCGCGCTCGAGGTGCGGAACAGACCGACCAACAATAGGACTCCCAGCAGCAGCGCGCCGGTGACGCGCGGAATATAGATTTGGCCGGCCTGCGACTCCGACGTGTGCCGGATGTCGAGGCGCGGCAATAGCCCGAGCTGAATGGCCTGACGTACTAGCGAATAGGCGCCGGTGATCACGGCCTGGCTGGCGATCACCGTCGCGACGGTCGCGAGCGCGACCATGGGCAGCAACAACGCCTCGGGCACGAGCCGGTAAAAAGGGTTTTCGATCGCCGCGGGGTCGGCGAGCACCTTGGCGCCTTGCCCGAAATAGTTGAGCACGAGCGCCGGCAGCACCAGACCGAACCAAGCGGTGCGGATCGACTTGCGCCCGAAATGGCCGAGGTCGGCGTAAAGCGCCTCCGCGCCCGTGACGACGAGGAAGACAAGGCCGAGCGTCACCAGCCCGATGTGTCCGTGACCATAGAGAAACGCGAGCGCATAGGCCGGATTGATGGCCGCGAGCACGCCGGGGTCATCGTGAATATGGAAAACCCCGGCGGCTGCGATCGCGATGAACCAGACCACCATCACGGGTGCAAACAAACTCGCGACCCGCGCAGTCCCGCGGCTTTGCCCGGCGAACAAGACGAGGAGGATGGCGATCGTTAAAGGCGCCACATAGTGCTCGAAGGCCGGCGTGACCAGCGTCAATCCCTCGACCGCGGACAGCACGGAAATGGCGGGCGTGATCACGGCGTCGCCCAAGAACATAGAGGCACCGACGACGCCGAGCAGAAACACGACTGCCGTGCGCCGCCCAAACGCGCGGCTTGCCAGGGCGGTCAAGGACAGGGTGCCACCCTCCCCGTTGTTATCGGCCCGCAGCAGGATGAGGACGTATTTGATCGCCACCACCACGATCAGCGCCCACAGGATGAGGGAGAGGACGCCGAGCACGATGTCGCGCCGCACCGGCCCGTCCTCGAGGGCCGCGGTGACCGCCACGCGAAACGCGTAAAGCGGGCTCGTGCCGATGTCGCCATAAACCACGCCGACGCTGCCGAGCGCCAACGCCCACCGGTTCGATTTCTCATGCGAGGCGTGCCGAATAGGCGAAGCGGCCGCGCCGGAGGCAGTGGGATCGTGGGCTACCTGGGCCATGGGCTTGGCGTTCTCGACGCACCGCAAGCAAGCGGGGCGGCTTATAGCACCGCCCACCGCCGGATAACATGTCCTCGCAAGAGGAGTTCCGCTTGCAGCGCGTACGCATTGCGCCGCGTGACCATGGAACGTTTCGAGCCCAGGAGATTACCCATCACTCCCTGAGCAGCCGGAGCCGGGTGGCACAGATCGCGGCCTTGCTCGGATGGCAACGGACGGGCTTGCGGTTTTGCGTCCGATCGGACTTAGGGTCCGCGGCTGTCGTCGTCAATGCTTGCCATTGCCAGAACATCCTGCGGCGACGTGCCGGAAGCGAGTGCGGCGATAGCCAAGTCATCGCCTGCGCCGTCGCCGCCGAAGCCCGCCATCGCTTGCGCGAGTTGGGCAATGTCATCCGTCGACGCGGCCGATCCGATAGGAGGATCGACGGCGAGTCCGCCGAGCTGCCAATCCAAGCCGACCTGCCCCAGATTGGCGAACGACGTTATCGTGTTGCTGCTGATGTCATAGACTTCGAACGCGCCGGTGTTGACGTTGCGCAAGACCAGGTCGGACCTGCCGGCGCCACTGAGCGGGGCGACCCCCGCGACCTGCCATTCCAAGCCCACCATGCCCAGGAAGGTCGCGCCGGTGATCTGGTTGTTGGCGATGTCGTAGATTTCCAATCCGCCGGTCGCGGTGTTGCGCATCACCATGTCGGTTTCGCCCGGCATGCTGCTGAAATTGCCGAAACCTGCGACTTGCCAATCCAGGCCGACCATTCCCATGAACGCGGCGTTGGTGATCTGGTTGTTGCTGTTGATGTCGTAGACCTCCAAGCCGCCCGTGCTGGTGTCGCGCAGGATCATGTCGGATTCCCCGAGGCTGCTGAAGTTGCCGAACCCGGCAAATTGCCAATTCAGGCCGACATTGCCCAAACCGACAGCGTTGATGATGAGGTCATTGCGGATGTTATAGACCTCGAACGCACCGGTGCCGGAATTGCGCAACATCATGTCGCTCATGCCGTCGCGATTGACGTCGGCGAAGCCGGCGAGCTGCCAATCCATGCCGACCTCGCCAAGGAAAGCAGCGTAGGTGATGTTGTTGT
>DASSGH010000105.1:0-15175 GCA_035693615.1 Xanthobacteraceae bacterium | reverse complement strand
CGACACAAACGTCGTCGTCCACCCCTTCTCCGCCGAAACCTTCGTCAGCGCAGCCGTCAATGTCGTCTTGCCGTGGTCCACGTGACCGATCGTCCCGACATTGCAATGCGGCTTCGTCCGTTCAAATTTCTGCTTGGCCATGGCTCGGCTCCTTTGGGACCTTTCTCAACTAAGCTGCGATCCCCAACGGGATCCTTGCGGTTTGTGCGATGCTCATCATGTTCGCGCCATCCTCCGAGGCTTCAGGCGAACTTCGCTTGGATCTCGGCGGCGACCGCCTGCGGCACCTGTTCGTAGTGATCGAATTGCATAGTGAAGGTAGCGCGTCCCTGCGACATCGAGCGCAGATTGCTCACATAGCCGAACATGTTGGCAAGCGGCACCATCGCGTTGATGACATTGGCGTTGCCGCGCACGTCCTGACCCTGAATCTGCCCGCGACGCGAGTTGAGATCGCCGATCACCGACCCGGTATAGTCCTCGGGCGTCACCACCTCGACCTTCATGATCGGCTCCAGCAGAACCGGCGAGCCTTTTTGCAGGGCCTCGCGCAGCGCCGAGCGCGCACAAATTTCGAAGGCAAGCGCCGAGGAGTCGACGTCGTGATAGGCGCCGTCGATCAGCGCCACCTTGAGGTCGACGACGGGAAAACCCGCCAACACGCCGGATCCCAGCACAGATTCGAGACCCTTCTCGACTCCGGGAATGTACTCCTTCGGCACGGTGCCGCCGATGATTTCGTTTTCAAACATAAAGCCACCCGCCGGGGGCAACGGTTCAGCGACGATCTTGACGCGAGCGAACTGCCCGGCCCCGCCAGTCTGCTTCTTGTGGGTATAGTCAACCGTGACCGGCTTGCTGATCTTCTCGCGATAGGCCACCTGCGGCGCGCCGATGTTGGCCTCGACCTTGTAGGTCCGTTTGAGGATGTCGACCTTAATGTCGAGATGCAGCTCGCCCATGCCTTTGAGAATGGTTTGGCCCGATTCCTGGTCGGTGGTGACGCGGAACGAGGGGTCCTCGGCCACGAGCTTGGCGAGGGCAACGCCGAGTTTCTCCTGATCTGCTTTCGACTTCGGCTCGATTGCGATCTCGATCACGGGATCGGGGAACTCCATCTTCTCCAGAATGACCGGCTTCTGGGCGTCGCAAAGCGTGTCGCCGGTACGCACCTCTTTGAGCCCGGCGAGTGCGACGATGTCGCCAGCAAAGGCTTCCTTGATGTCCTCGCGATTGTTCGCGTGCATCAGCAGCATGCGCCCGATGCGTTCCCGGCGATCCTTGGTGGAATTGATGACGCCCGTGCCGCTTTCGAGCCGCCCCGAATAGATACGGCAGAAGGTGATGGTGCCGACGAAAGGATCGTCCATGATCTTGAAGGCGAGCAAGGCCAACGGCTCGCTGTCGGAGGCCTTGCGCACGACTTCATTGCCTTTGCTGTCGATGCCCTTGATCGGCGGCACGTCAAGCGGTGAGGGCAAGTAGTCGACCACTGCGTCGAGCAGCGGCTGCACCCCTTTGTTCTTGAAGGCGGAGCCAGCGAGCACGGGGAAGAAGGCGCCGGTGATCACCGCCTTGCGAATGAGACCCTTGAGGGTCGCTTCGTCGGGTTCTTTGCCCTCGAGGTAGGCGGTCATGGCGCCGTCGTCGAGTTCGACCGCGGCCTCGATCATCCGCTCGCGATATTCCTTGGCCTGCTCGAGCATGTCGGCGGGGATTTCGACGTCGTGATACTTGGCGCCCAGGGTCTCATCGTCCCAAACCACACCGACCATGCGCACAAGGTCGACAACGCCCTTGAACTGGTTCTCGCTCCCGATCGGAAGTTGGATTGCTACCGGCTTGGCGCCCAATCGTTCGACGATATCATCGAGGCAGCGGAAGAAATCCGCGCCGATCTTGTCCATCTTGTTGCAAAACACAATGCGGGGAACTTTGTACTTGTCGCCCTGTCGCCACACCGTCTCGGTCTGCGGCTCGACGCCCTGGTTGCTGTCGAGCACGCATACCGCACCATCGAGCACACGCAAGCTTCGTTCCACCTCGATGGTGAAATCGACGTGGCCGGGCGTGTCGATGATGTTGAGGCGCTTGTTTTTCCAAAAAGCCGTGGTCGCGGCCGAGGTGATGGTGATGCCGCGCTCCTGCTCCTGCTCCATCCAGTCCATGGTCGCGGCGCCTTCATGCACCTCGCCCATTTTGTGGCTCTTGCCGGTGTAATAGAGGATCCGCTCCGTCGTCGTCGTCTTTCCGGCATCGATATGGGCCATGATGCCGAAGTTGCGGTAGTCCTCGATGGGATGGCTGCGGGGCATAGGGGGCTACGTCCTGATCTCTTGCTGGCCGTCACCAGCGATAATGCGAAAATGCCCGGTTGGCCTCGGCCATGCGGTGCGTATCCTCGCGCTTCTTGACGGCGTTTCCCCGGCTGTTGGATGCGTCGAGCAATTCGGCCGAGAGGCGCTCGGTCATTGTCTTTTCGTTGCGCTCGCGCGCGGCCGAGATGATCCAGCGGATGCCGAGCGCCTGCCGGCGCGTCGCGCGAACCTCGACCGGCACCTGGTAGGTCGCCCCGCCGACGCGCCGCGAGCGGACCTCGATGCTCGGCATGACATTTTCGAGCGCCTGCTCAAACACGGAGACGGGATTCTGCTTGGTCTTGCCCTCGATGATGTCGAGCGCACCGTAGACGATGGTCTCCGCCACCGACTTCTTGCCGGCGCGCATGATCACGTTCATGAGCTTCGAGACCACCAGATTCCCATACTTCGGGTCCGGGTTGATCTCTCGCTTCTCGGCACTGTGACGGCGGGACATCGGTGTTTCTCAATCGTTCGGTCAGGCCGGACTTCTTGCGGCCATCCACGTCTTGCTTCTCAGGTTCGCCGGGACGCGCGTCGCTGGCCCCGGCATCTGCGCAAAGAGGCCGAATTACTTCGGCCTCTTTGCTCCATATTTGGAGCGCCTTTGCTTGCGGTTCTTCACGCCTTGGGTGTCGAGCACGCCGCGCACGATGTGGTAGCGCACGCCAGGCAGGTCCTTCACGCGCCCGCCACGGATCATCACGACCGAGTGCTCCTGCAGATTATGGCCCTCGCCCGGGATATAGCCGATCACCTCGAACCCGTTGGTAAGTCGCACCTTGGCAACCTTGCGCAAGGCCGAGTTCGGCTTCTTCGGCGTGTTGGTGTACACCCGAGTGCACACGCCGCGCTTCTGCGGGCTCTGCTGCAGCGCCGGCACCTTCTTCTTCGCGTGTTGCGTGACCCGCGGGTTGCGGATCAGCTGATTGATGGTCGGCATCGTCTCGCCTGTTCGCCTTCTTCACCTGTCCGCGGAGCGGACGAGGAACGGTTCATCCCAACGCGCATAACGGAAGAGCGCCTTGCGCTTGCGGTGCGTTGGCGCTCACCCGTTTCACAGAGGACCGGCCCGCGAGGGCGGGACGGTCATGGACCTTCTCGTCTGACAGCCGTCAGAGGCAGCGTCTGAGCTTCATCCATCGAGGCTGGTGACACCCACCCGCCGCCGGAAGAGACCAAGATCTCAGCGGTTTAGCGGGCCGGGCGCGCCGTTCCGAACAAGCGAAGCTCACCGCCTGCCGAAAAGTGGGGGGTATGTATCGGCGGGGAGGCGCGAAGTCAAGGCGCAAAGGCCGAAATTACTGAGGTTTTCAGCGGCTTGCAGCGATCAGGCCGCCACTTTTTCCAACCGCGCGACCTCGCGGCGCACCAGGTTGCAGTAGACGCCCTTGCTGCGCACTAGGTCCTGCGGTGGGCCATCTTCGCACACCTGTCCCGCCCGCAAGACGACGATCCGGTCGAAACTGCGCAACGTCGAGAGCCGATGAGCGATCGCGATGACGGTGCGGCCGCCCATCAGGCGATCCAAGGCCTCGCGCACCGCCTCCTCGGATTCGCTGTCGAGGGCGGAGGTTGCCTCATCGAGGAGAAGAATCGGCGCGTCCTTGAGGAAGGCCCGGGCAACACCGAGACGCTGGCGCTGGCCCGGCGACAACTTGATGCCTCTGTCGCCGACCATGGTCGCGGCCCCCTCGGGGAGCTTCTCGATGAAGTCTTCGCAATTCGCAGCGGCGATCGCCGCGCGGACGTCCGCATCCGATGCTTCCGGCCGACCGTAGCGGATATTCTCCATAATCGAACGATGAAACAGCGATATGTCCTGAGGAACGACAGCGATGGCCGAGCGCAAGCTCTCCTGGGTCACTCGGGAGATATCTTGGCCGTCAATCAGAATGCGCCCGCCCTGGACGTCGTAGAAGCGCTGCAGCAATAGGAACAGAGTGGATTTGCCACAGCCCGATTGCCCCACCAGGCCGACGCGCTGGCCGGGTTCGATCCCTAGGCCGAAATCACTGAATACTCGTCGTCCGTCGGGATAGCAGAAGTCGATGTGTTCGAACTCGACGGTAGCGCCCGATCGCACCAGCGAGGTCGCCTGCGGGTGGTCGCGCAGGTGATGTGGCACCAGAAGGGTCGCCAGTGCCTCCGAAAGGCGCGCCAGATGCTGCGTAACGTCGACCAAGGCAACGGCGAGATCCCGCGTCGCATGCAGGATCGAAAGCCCGAGTGTACATACCAGCACCACGTCGCCCGCGGTCGCCGCACCGTTCTCCCAAAGCACGATCGCCCAGCCCAATAGGGCGATGATCAACACGACGGTGACGACGGCGTGGAACAGGCGCAGTTTCTCGAGATAGAGAAGACTGCGCCGGCGCGCCGTCATTTCCCGCTCGATGGTGACATCGAGCCGGGTGTGTTCGCGACGGAGCCCGCAGAACGACCAAACGAGCGACATATTGCCGACCACATCCACCATTTCGCCGTCGACCGCCGCCGCGCGGTTGGCGAACTCGTGGTGGAGCGGCCGGCCCGCGGCGGCAAGGCGGAACATTGCTGTGACCAGAATACCGGCAAGGCCCAGCAGCACGGCCGCCATCGGCACGCTCACCGTCACAACGAAAGCGATGGCGATCAGCGTCGCCATGCAGGGCGGCACGACGTTCCACATCGACATGTTCTGCAAGGTGAAGACGGCGTTGGACGTCGCTGTAATGCGGCTGGTCAACGTGCCCGGCATGCGCTCAGCGAAGTAGCTCGGCGCATGCCCGGTCAGATGCCGAAACAGATCGCGCCGCACGTCACCGGTCACCGCAACGAAGGTGTAGCTCGCGATCCAGCACGCAACGCGCCACATGAAGTTGTCGGCGGCAATCAACGTTGCCAAGAGCGCGAAGCCGAGCCACGCGTCTTTGGCATGGGTGGTAAGCCCCGTGACGAGCGTGTCGACCAGGACCTTCACGCCATACTGGGCACCGACCGAGCAAGAAACCGCTGCGACGACTGCGGTGAAGATGGCGGCATGGGCAAGCGGCCGCCTCCTGACGTAGCGGGCGAGAAACGCAAGGGGACGATCGCTGTACCGACAAGCGTTTTGCATTGCGGCTGGAACTTTCCCAGTAAGCGTGACGCACGCGCTACCGAGTTCCTGCAACGCAAGAACCGGCCCTGAGGTTCCCCGGGAACCCGGCCAGATTGACGCCGCTCGCAATGGTGGGAGGCTACCGTAGAGACAATGCTACGGAGCAAGTTCGATCATGACGGCATCCACCAAGGCGCAACCTTGGGTCGCTTCAAATCGAGCCGCGTCTCTGGCAGCAGCAGCCAAACCAAGACCACCCCACAGCCGGCAACGGAAGCAAGGCTGAAAAACGCGATGCTGCTGCCGAAATGGTCGCTTGCGTAACCGGCGAGGCTCGTGCTCAGCGCCGCACCGATACCTACGGCGCTGCCGACAATGCCGAGTCCGAGGTTGAAGCGTCCGGTGCCGCGCGTGATATCCGCAACAACAAGCGGCAGGATCACCCCCAGAATTGCTGCGCAGACTCCATCCAGGACCTGCACGGCAACGACCAGATAAGGGCTGGTCACAAAAGCGAACAGCACTCCCCGCACCGCCAAGGCTGCAAAGCAAAGGAACAACAAGGGCCGGCGCCCCCACGAATCAGCGAGGCGACCGATCCAAGGAGCAAACCCTGCGACGACGAGCTGCGGCACGACGATGCACGCGCCGATCAACGTCGTTGCCCATTGGCTCGAGCGCAGCGTCAGAATGCCACCCATGAGCGGGAGCATCGCCGCGTTGGCAAGCTGAAACAGCAGAATACACGCCGCGAATATCAAGAGCCGGCGGTCGCGCAGCACTTGACGCACGCTCACCGGTGCGGCTGCGCCATCCGTGTTGAGGGGGCGCTCGATCCGATCCAGGCGAATGCGGCCAAGCGCCCATATCGCCGGTGCGGCAAGGGCGGCAGTGAGAAAAAATACTGCCTGATTGGAGATGAGGTAGCCGCATACGCCCATAGCCGCGGCGGCAAATCCGTTGCCGATTGAGGCGAAGCGGGCGTTGCGGCCGAGCCGGGTTCCTAACGCGGCGTGCCCGACGAGGCCCAAACTGATTGCGGCGATCACCGGGCCTAGCACGCAGCTCGCACCCGCATGCAGGACGCGCGCGGCCATGACGACCAAGAAGGTAGGCCAGATCGCCAGCGCGAGTGCGCTCAAGCAAATCGCCCCTACCGCGATGACCGCGACCAGCCGCGCCGAACGCATCGCGTCGACCAGTGCCCCTCCGGGCATCTGGCAGGCGAGCGCCACCAGTCCGCCCGCGGTCAACACCAGCCCGATGTCGAACTGCGTCCAGGCCTGCGCGGTCAGATAGATCGCTACGAAAGGACCGAAGCCGGTTTGAATGTCTGCGAGGAAGAAAGTGAACAAGTCGAGGCCGCGCGCGCTGGCGCGCGCGACTGCGTCGCGGGTTGCGGGCGCGCTATGCTGCCCGGCCACCGGCGACACGAAGCCTGCCTCGGCGCGGCGGCCAAGCCGGCCGCCGTCAAATTCCAATGCTAGTGCTGACAGCCCGATCCCTCCGGCGCCGCAGGGGAGTTACAGCGTCGGTTTTTGACCGACTGCCCCGCGCAATCGGCCACCCCTCGTCTCCTCCGGCGCCCCACACCGCCCTCAAGCCTGACGCGGGACGTCGCAGTCGTGCTTGGCCTAAGAGTCAGAGTGCGCAAAGGCGGCAATTTTGAGAAGCCGCCTGTGAGTTCCAGGAAAATCGGTATTAAGGAGAGGGCGACTTTTCCTTGGGCAGCCACGGCAATATGGAACTTTCGCGGGTAGGGGCGGTTGGGCGCGCATGGCGGAGCACGCGATTCATCCTCCGATCCACCTCGTCACGCATCCCGACGAGCCGATCCGTTCGCTCGAAGCCGCAGCCAAGGTCATTCGCCGCCACGCCGGCGATTACCTCGACCGCAACGCGCAGGATTTGCTGCAACATATTAAGCACGCTTCGACGCTGCAGAGGCCGATGCCGCCGGAAAGGCCTTTCGCGCCTGGGCGGAAGCCCAAGGCCTGCTGCTGGTCCCGCCGGAGGACGGAAAGCGCGCCTAAGTCGAGATCCCGGGCTAGGCTCCCCCCTCGCCCGAGATGACGCGCACCCATTCAAAGCTCATTTGCGTTCGAGAATCGACGCGATCGCCTTGACCTGATTGCGTGCGTAAACCGGCAGTCCCGCGCTGATCGAGTTGCCGCTATTGAACGAGCTTTTGCCGGCGAGCACCTGGGCGGGCACCAGATTACGCAGAACCGGAACTTTCACGAATTCCTTCTTCTTCGCCAATACGCCGCTTTCGATGGCCAACGCTATGAAAACGGTGACAACGGTTTGTTTCGCGTCAGTCGGATGGGCTTGAAAGAGGGCGAGCAATTTGCCGAATTGCATCACCTGGTTGATGTAGAAGATGTTCTGCTCGAGCGCGCCGGCGGGCGGGGTGTCGAGCCCGGTCAGGTTTGCAAGACCCATCTCGGCGATCTCCGCGGCCGGCCGAAACGTGAGCTCACTCTCGAATTCGAGATAATCCGGGATCTTCTTCGCCCCTTCCCTGAGCTTATTGGCGATTTTGATGCCGATCGGCAGTTTGCCCTCGAACTGGTAGCGTGAGTGGATGCAGATCGTCACCGGCCTTGCTTCACACCATCGCCGCAGCGGGTGTTGGTTGTGTGCGGCGCGCGGGTCCTTGGCAGAAATTGCCTCGGCAGGGGTGATCAGATTGTGTTTAACCGCCGGATCGATGCGCTCCACGAAAGGCAGGCTCACGAAACTTGCGAGGTCGATCGAGTCGGGCGGCCGCGCGAGTGCAAAGCGCGCTTCACCGACGTACATGTGGAGCCTTTCCTTGAAGCGCTTGCGCACCCCGTCGACGGTGGCCTCCACGGTCGGTTCGAGGTAGCTGGGGAACGGCGTCAAAAACTGCTTTTCGAGCGGCTTCGCCTGCGCCCAGTCTTCAAAACGAATGAGACCGACATCCGGATCGATCAGTTCGTCGCCGGGCCGGTCGACGAACGTAATCGTTTTGGGCTTGAGCCCTTCGACGGCGAGTGCAGCGAGAGACGTCGCCTCTTCGATACGAAACTCTTGCGCCTCGACCCGAGCGCTCGATGCCGCCGCAAGTGCGGCCAGCCCCAGCAAGAAGGCGTAACGCTTCGGGGTGCCAATCATGGGTGCTTCAATAGGATGGCCGATTGCCCCAGATATATCCGGGATCGATCCGCTGCGGTGTTTGGTACTCGCGCCCATAGGGATCGCGCGGCGGCTGCGCCTGGTATCGGGGGTCACGCCCGTAGGTACCGTATTGGCCGTAGTAGTATTGCCCTTGCGGGCGCGAGGGATCCCGCGGAGCGGGAACATACCGGCCGTTGCCATCGTAATAGTAATACCCGCCGCGCTGCTCGTGCCCGTAGCCGTAGGGGTTAGGTGCCACGCTGTAGTAGCCGCGCGAGTCGTGCTCCCCGTAAACATCCCCGCGCGCGACCAGCTGATATTGAGTATCGAGGATGTGACCGTTGCGGTCGATGCGGAAGCATTCGGTGATCGCCCGTCCGCTGCTAAGCTGCATTTCGCCGGACTCCAGGTCGATCGATTTGCATGCGAGATGGCGTTTGGCCTCGGGCGACGGCGGGGCGAGCCCGGTTTTGGGTGCGACATTGGCCCAGGCCGCCTGGATGACGGGCTCGAAGATCGGCACCGCGATGTGACCCCCAGTCGCACCACCGCCGAGGGTGCGCCGCTTGCCGGCTGCGTTGTCGTAGCCGATCCAGACTGCGACGGTCACGTCGTTGCTGAAGCCGATGAACCAGGCGTCGTTTTCATCGTCGGAGGTGCCGGTTTTGCCGGCAACATAGGGAGCCAGCCCGGAGATCGAGCGCGCCGTGCCCCGGGCCAACACGCCCTGCAGCATCGTCTTGAGCTGATAGAAGGCCGCATGGTCGACCGAAGAAACGTTGACCGACGACTTCGGATCATGGCGATAGACTATCGTACCGTTGCGCTCGATCGAATCGATCACATGCGGCGCAGGACGCACGCCTTCGTTGGCGATGGTGGCATAGAATGCCGCGAGGTCGATCGGCCGCACCGGTTCAGCACCGAGCACGAACGGGTAGTATCGCAAACATTCGCGATAGATCTGCGCTTCCAGTGCGAGCTTGCATAGGCGATCGAGACTCGCTTCCGGGCTGCTCTCGATCCCCCCGTCCAGCAGGTGAACGGTGGCGAGATTGCGCGAATTCTCGAGCGCCCGGCGCAACGTGAGGACACCTCCGTAACCGCCATCGTAGTTCTTCGGCGTCCAGTAATCCCGCTCGCGGGCGCGCCCGCTGCCAAGCGGCGGCAGCGTGATCGGGTCATCGCTGACGAGAGTGTTAGGCTGCAGGCCGTTCTGTAAGGCGGCGAGATAACTCAGCGGCTTGATGGCCGAGCCCGGCTGTCGCACCGCCTGGGTCGCGCGGTTGAGTTGGCTCAGCGGATACGAGAAGCCGCCCGCCATGGCGAGAATGCGCCCGGTCTTGTTTTCCAGGACTACCACGGTTCCCTGCACCAGCGGGCGCACGCGCAACTCGGCGCGCGCGGCGCCCTTGCCTTTGCTCTCGGCGAGGCGGGCCAGCACCACATCGTAAAGTGCGAGCTTGCGTTGAGCGACCGCGTTGTCGACCGAAAGCGGCAGAACGCGCCCGTCGGTCACGCCCACCCGCCAAGCTCCCCCCTTCCCGCTCGGCTTCTCCAGCACGATCGCCGGCGTCCAGTGCACGTCGTAGAGCGGCAGCCGTGCATTGGCCAGCGCCCGCTGCCACGCCGGCCGTCTGTCGCCCGGCTTCTTCTCTGCTTCCGCGCGCTGAACGGCTTGGCCGAGATTAGCCTCAGCCGAGCGGAACTGGACGCGCCCGGCGCTGCGCTCGTAGCGGGAGAGTCCCTCCTGCAAGGCTTCTTCCACCGCCCGCTGCAATTGCGGATTGATGGTGGAGCGCACCGTGTATGAGTGCGACGTGATTGCGTCGATTCCCCCGAGCGACTTTGCTTCACGCGCAACCTGATCGACGAAATGAAAGCCGATGTCGCGGCGCGGGCGCTCGTAGGGGACAAGCTTCGGCAGCGTGGGTAATCCACGCCCGGCTTGATCGGCGGCGAGCACGCCGTCCTCCTGCAGCCGACTGAGAACGTAGGCCAATCGTTCCTGCGCACGGGCGGGATGCCGGTCAGGGTTGAAATAATTCGGTCCCTTCGTCAACCCGGCAAGAAGTGCACCCTCCTCGACCGTGAGTTCCTTCGCCGACTTGCCGAAATAGCTGCGCGCTGCGAGTTCGATCCCCCACGAACCGCGGCCGAGATAGACGGAATTGAGATAAAGCTCGAGGATCTCCGCCTTGCTGAGCGTATGCTCGACCCGCGATGCCACGATCATCTCGCGGATCTTGCGCTCGTAGGTCAGGTCTTCGCCGACCAGCAGGTTCTTGACGATCTGCTGGGTGATAGTCGAGCCGCCCTGCGGGCGACCGGACGAGGCGAGATTGCCGATGAAGGCGCGAATCAAGCCGCGCTCGTCGATTCCCTTGTGTTGATAGAAGCGTCTGTCTTCGGCGGCGAGAAAAGCCTTCTGCACTTGCTCGGGGATATCTGCGAGCGGCACCCAGACCCGCCGTTGGTTCTCCTCGAACACCTCGGCAAAGCGTTCACCCCGCCGGTCCAATACGACGCTCGCGCCGGGCAGCTTCATGCCCTTGAGCTTGGCATGATCGGGTAGGTCGGCAGTCGCCTTGTTGTAGAAATCGATCACGTCGCCGAGGTCAACCGCCGGTACGGCGACGGGCTCGTTCTTGCAGAACTGCCGATATGCGGTTTGCAGATCGGCGAAATTGATGCCGTGAAACGCCTTGCTCTCGCCGGTAACCGCTTGCGGGTCGTCCATTGCGGTGGAGATGAGGTCCTCGACGTTGATATCCTCGATGTCGAAGGCCTTCCGCATATGGGCGCAGCCGGCGTGCAAGAGCTGCGCCACGAGCTGTTGATCCTGGGCGCGGTCGAAGCGCGTCTTTAGCGCATTCGGCGCAGTCGTGACCTGACTGAGCGCCAGCGCGGTCGCAAAGATCTTGACCAGAATCGATTCCATCGGCAGGTGCGGCGGCCAAAGCCAAGGCGGGAACTGCCCCCCTTAAATCAGCGATACAAAATGGCTTTTTGCGGTGTCTAAGTTCCGTCCGCGAATAAATTTAGTTGTCGCCCTCTGCGTCTCCGGTCGGTCCGCCCTCCGACACATATCGGACAAATCGTCGCGGGGCAGAAACATCCTATTGAAAAATAGCACTAAAGTCCGGACCGGCGGCGCGAACCGCCTCGCGCAACAGCAGCTGAACATCGACAGAGGCGAGAAAAACCCGCCGCCGACGACGATATCACAAACGAAGGAGGGACCGCCCGAAGGCGGCCCCTCTGACACGGCGAATCAAATTTGCGATCGTGATGGCTACTCGGCAGCCGGCAATTGCGCCGGTTGCGCGGCCTCCGCCGCCGCGGCTTTGGCGGCAGCCTCCTTCTCGCGCTCCTCGAGGATGAGCGCATCGCGCTTGCCGGCGACTTCGCGTAAGCCATTCATCATGGCGCCCGTGCCCGCCGGTATCAGGCGGCCGACGATGACGTTTTCCTTGAGGCCTTCGAGCGTGTCGATCTTGCCATTGACTGCAGCCTCGGTGAGCACGCGCGTCGTCTCCTGGAACGAAGCCGCCGAGATGAACGAGCGCGTTTGCAGCGAAGCCTTGGTGATGCCGAGCAGCACCGGATGGCCGACGGCTGGCTTCTTGCCCTCCTCGTTCGCCCGCGCATTGATCTCGTCGAGCTCGATCTTGTCGATCTGCTCGCCTTGGATCAGATCGGTTTCGCCCGCATCGTCGATCTCGACCTTCTGCAGCATCTGGCGAACGATCACCTCGATGTGCTTGTCGTTGATCGAGACGCCCTGCAACCGATAGACGTCCTGGATCTCGTTGACCAGATATGCGGCGAGCTCCTCGACACCCTTGATCGCCAGAATGTCGTGCGGCGCCGGGTTGCCTTCGACGATGACGTCGCCCTTCTCGATGACGTCGCCGTCCTGCAGGTGGACGTGTTTGCCCTTGGGGATCAGGTACTCCTTGGGCTCTTCGCCTTGATCGGCCGGCTCGATGATGACGCGACGCTTGTTCTTGTAGTCGCGGCCGAAGCGGATCGTGCCGGAGATCTCGGCGATGATGGCGGCTTCCTTCGGCCGGCGCGCCTCGAACAGTTCCGCCACCCTCGGCAAGCCGCCGGTGATGTCGCGGGTCTTAGCGCTCTCAGTGGGAATGCGCGCGATGACGTCGCCGGCCTTCATCTGCGTCCCTGGATCGACCGAGATAACGGCGTCGACCGCGAGCTGGTAGCGCGCCTCGCCGCCGCGGGGAAGCTTCAGGACCTTGTTGTTCTTGTCCTTGATGACGATCGCCGGATGCAGGTCCACTCCGCGGCTGGTGCGCCAGTCGGTCACGACGCGCTTGGCAATGCCGGTCGACTCGTCGAGCGTCTCCGACATCGACTGGCCCTCGACCAGGTCCTCGAACCCTATTGTGCCTTCGACCTCGGTGAGGATCGGCCGAGTATACGGATCCCACTCCGCGATCCGCTGGCCGCGCCTGATCTTGTCGTCGTCGTCGACCAGCAAGCGCGCGCCGTACTGGATGCGGTGCACCGCGCGCTCGGTTCCGTCCGGATCGAGCACGGCGATGACCATATTGCGCGCCATAGCGACCGTCTGGCCGTCAGAATTCCTCACGACGTTCTTGTTCTTGATCTTGATCTTGCCCTCGAAATTGGACTCAATCACCGACTGCTCGGAGATCTGGGCAGCGCCGCCGATGTGGAACGTGCGCATGGTGAGCTGCGTGCCCGGCTCGCCGATGGATTGCGCGGCGATCACGCCCACTGCCTCGCCCATGTTTACCGGTGTGCCGCGGGCAAGATCGCGTCCGTAGCATTTGCCGCACACCCCGCCGGTGGTCTCGCAGGTGAGCACCGAACGGATGCGCAATTCCTGCACGCCGGCTACCTTGATCGCATCGACCTGCGGCTCCTCCAGCAACGTGCCCTTCTCCACGATGACCTCGTGCGAAGAGGGATCGAGCACGTCCTCCGCGGTCGTGCGGCCGAGGATACGGCTCTCGAGCGACGCCACGACGGTTCCGGCATCGATGATGGCGCGCACCTTAATGCCGGATGACGTGCCGCAGTCTTCGGACGTGATGATGCAGTCCTGCGCCACGTCGACGAGCCGCCGCGTGAGGTAACCCGAGTTGGCAGTCTTCAGCGCGGTGTCGGCCAAGCCCTTGCGCGCGCCATGCGTCGAGTTGAAGTACTCGAGCACCGAGAGGCCTTCCTTGAAGTTGCTGATGATCGGGCTCTCGATGATCTCGCCCGACGGCTTAGCCATCAGACCGCGCATGCCGGCGAGCTGGCGCATCTGCTGCGGCGAACCGCGCGCACCAGAATGCGCCATCATGTAGATCGAGTTGACCTGGGCGGCGTGTCCGCCGCCGTCGATCTTTTCCACAGAGGAGATCTGCTTCATCATCTCCTCAGCGATCTGATCGGTCGCTTTCGACCAGGCATCGACCACCTTGTTGTACTTCTCGCCCTGGGTAATCAAGCCGTCGTTGTATTGCTGCTCGAATTCCTTGGCGTCGTTGCGAGTCTTCTCGATGATGTTCCACTTCGTGCTCGGGACCACCATGTCATCCTTGCCGAAGGAAATGCCGGCCTTGAAGGCGTGATGGAAGCCAAGTGCCATGATCCGGTCGCAGAAGATTACCGTCTCCTTCTGCCCGCAGTGGCGGTAGACCTGATCGATCATGCTGGAGATTTCCCGCTTGGTCATGAGTTTGTTGACGATGTCGAAGGAAATCTTCGAGCTCTTCGGCAGCACCTCGCCCAGCATCACGCGACCCGGCGTGGTCTCATACCGGTGATGAACGGGATTGCCCGCCTCGTCGATCCCTTCCCACTGGTACTTGATCTTGGTGTGCAGTCCGATGGCCTTTTCCTGGAGCGCGTGCTCGACTTCGCTGATGTCCCTATAGAAGCCTCGGACGATGTTCTTCTTCTTAGCGTCGCGCTTGAGCTGCTCCTCGGAGTAAAGCTCGAGCTTCCATTCGCGCGGGTCGCCTTCACTCATGATCGAGAGGTAGTAGAGCCCGAGCACGATGTCCTGCGACGGCACGATGATCGGAGAGCCATTCGCGGGGTGCAAAATATTGTTGGTCGACATCATCAAAACGCGGGCCTCGAGCTGCGCCTCAAGCGACAGCGGCACGTGCACGGCCATCTGGTCGCCGTCAAAATCGGCGTTAAAAGCCGCGCAGACGAGCGGGTGGAGTTGGATAGCCTTGCCCTCGATCAGCACCGGCTCGAACGCCTGGATGCCGAGGCGGTGGAGCGTCGGCGCGCGGTTGAGCAGCACGGGGTGCTCGCGAATGACCTCGTCGAGGATGTCCCAGACTTCGGGCTTCTCCTTTTCCACGAGCTTCTTGGCTTGCTTCACCGTGGTCGACAGACCCTTGGCGTCAAGCCGTGAATAGATGAACGGCTTGAACAGCTCGAGCGCCATCTTCTTCGGCAGGCCGCACTGGTGCAGCTTGAGCTCCGGCCCGACCACGATCACCGAGCGGCCGGAATAGTCGACGCGCTTGCCGAGCAAATTCTGCCGGAAGCGGCCCTGCTTGCCCTTGAGCATGTCGGCCAGCGACTTCAGCGG
>DASSGH010000104.1:0-37077 GCA_035693615.1 Xanthobacteraceae bacterium | reverse complement strand
TCGAACACCGCAGCCGGCGCGCACTCGACGACGTAATCGGCGATTTGCGGCAATCGGCTGGGTTCACAAATGGGCACGTCGATACCAAACGAACGCAGTATTGCCTCGCCCTTGGCCTGGTCACGTACTGCGACCCCCGCGAGAGCAACGCCCGGAACGGTCCCGCCGGCCAATGCACGCACCAATGTCTGGCCAATGGCGCCAAGCCCGACAATGGCCACATCGATCGAGGCGCGATTCACCGATGGTGTGTGGTTCGCAGCAAGATTAGGTGCAATATTCATCTAGTACCTGGGTCGGAATCGATCAGTAGCTGCTTTGCTGGTGAGAACCCGCTTACGGCATCGTTGGCATGCGCCGGCCTGAATGTCAGCGGCGCTTGTCTATTGTAATCTAGGCGCCAAATGTGAATATCTCAAAGGATATTTCGGTATTTGCCGATGCGCTTTGATCATGTGCTGATTGCTCGTGGCTCAAAATCTCATTCGTGTATGTCAAAAACGAAATTGTTTCGTCTCGGCCTGCTGTCTAAGCTTTGATGACGTCGCGGGAGGCTAAGGTGAAAATACACTCGTTTCGACTGTTGATCGCCGCTCTGGTTGGGTTCCTCGCGTTGCACGCCGGTGGCCTTGCGCGAGCCGAGCGCTTGACCGTGCGACTCGATTTTATTCCCGTGGGTTTCCACGCCGCGATGCACCTTGCGAAGGAAAAAGGTTGGTTCGCGCGTGAAGGCCTCGAGGTCGAAATTCAGGACGGCACCGGCTCCCTTAATACAATCCAACTGGTCGGCTCGGGGCAGATCGATGTCGGCCAGGTCCAGCTCGGGGTCATGGCGATCGCGCGCGAGAAGGGAGTACCGATCAAGTCTTTTGCCGGGTTTGTGCGCAAGAGCGACCTTGGCGTCATCGTCCCCCGCGATTCTGGAATGAAGACGGTTACGGATCTCAAAGGCAAGAAGCTCTTGTGCTTCACCGCCAGTCCGTGGGCGCCGTTCATCGACAACTTTTTGGCGAAAGGAGGGCTGGACCGCAACAGCGTCGAGATTTCGATGGTTCCGCCAGCGACTATGGCGGCGGTCTACATGTCGAACGGTGCCGACGGCATCATGACTGTCGAGCCGTTCGGACTGCCGATCGTCGAGAAGACGCGTCCGTCGACCTCGATCCGTCTTGCTGATTACGGCATCAATTTCCCGAGCTATGGGTTGATCGCGACGGAACAGACCATTGCCAACCGCAGAGATGCCCTCGCCAAACTCGCCAAAGTTCAGATCGCGACCTGGGAATACATCTGGGGCGGGCACGAGGACGAAGCGGTCGATGCGCTGGTTAGCGCCCGGTCCAATATCAAGCTTGACCGCGATGTGGTCAAAGGCCAGCTCATGATCAACAAGCCGCTGTTCGACACCGAGAACACCAAAGGCAAGCCTATTGGGTGGCAGTCGGAGAAAGACTGGGAGCTTGCGCTGCGTGACATCAAGGCGTCCGGCGCGATCTCTTCATTCACAAAACCACAGGACTATTTTACCAACGATCTGCTGCCGAAGTGACCGTCGGTTTTGTCTCGCTTTCGCACGTCGGAAAGACATACGCTTCGCCACGCGGTGACGTCGTCGCGCTCGCGGACATCAACCTGGAAATCGAGCCCGGCGAGTTCATCAGCGTTCTTGGACCTAGCGGCTGCGGCAAAAGCACTCTGCTCAAGTGCATCGGTGGACTAGAGACGGCGACGACCGGTGATATTCGAATCGGCGGGAGCCCGCTTGCCGGGCCGCCTCGTGATCTCGGCATGGTGTTTCAGACTGACGTCCTGCTCGACTGGCTGACGATCATCGAAAACATCATGATCACGGCACATTTCAAGCGCCTCGATGCTGTGATCATCAGGAAAAAGGCGCTCGAGCTTCTGGCCCTATTTGGCCTGGACGGTTTCGAGAATAGACATCCCTGGGAACTGTCGGGCGGCATGCGCCAACGAGCAGCGATATGCCGAGCGCTGGTTGACGATCCCAAGCTGCTCCTGATGGACGAACCATTCGGTGCGCTCGACGCCATGACGCGCGACGACCTTAACATGGAGATGCAGCGCATCTGGATGCATTCGCCAAAGACCGTCGTGTTTGTTACCCACAGCATTCCGGAGGCTGTGTTCCTGTCCGACCGCGTTGTCGTGATGGCTCGCAATCCTGGAAGAATCGAAAACGACTATCGAATCGATTTGCCGCGGCCGCGTTCCTTGGCCGTGCGGGGGGCGGCGGAATACAGCCGGTATTTGACCGAAATCCGCAACGAGTTCGCGCGGCTCGGCGTTCTTAAGGCGGAGTAGGCGATGGCGTTCTGGCGCGCCAATGAACGTGCAATCACCGTCATCTCGGTGTTGGCCGGATCGCTGGTCTTGTGGGAACTCGCGGCACGCATATCGCATGTTCCGCAGTTCCTGTTGCCCGCGCCTTCTGTTGTGATTGCGGAGCTGTTCAAAGCTCCAGGTCTTTATGCCATCAATTCGCTCGCCACGCTGCGCGTGACGCTGATTGGTTTTGGACTTGCGGTCGTGCTCGGCGTGCTGCTCGCGGTGGCGATCGTCCATTCGCGCATCATGGAGCACAGTCTCTATACGCTGCTTGTGGCGCTCAATAGCCTGCCAAAGGTGGCTCTGGCTCCACTGTTCGTGATCTGGCTTGGCACCGGCTCGCCGTCGAAGACGACGGTGGCGGTCACCATCGCGATATTTCCGATTGTGATCGATACCGCGCTCGGCCTACGCTCGATCGAGCCGGACGTCATGAACATGGCCAAGGTGATGCGCGCGTCACGCTGGCAGATTCTCCGTCGCATTCGTTTCCCGAACGCGCTGCCGGCAATGTTTGCCGGCATGAAGGTCGCAATCTCGCTCGCGCTGGTTGGGACTATTGTCGGCGAGTTTGTCGCAGGCGGCGAAGGCCTGGGCAGCGCAATCCTCGCCGCGCAAGGGACCTTCGACACTGCGCAGGTCTTCGCCTGCATCGTACTGCTCGGTGTGCTCGGCACAGTCCTATTCTATACAATCGATTTTCTCGAGCGGCGGCTGATGCCTTGGCACCATTCGCAGCGGCTCCTCGCCATTCCCGGTGAATAAGTGCGCGCAACGATTGAAACCGTCGGCGGCGTCACCACCCGATATCTGCACCACGGATCGGGCGACTATGGTGTTCTGTTGCTGCATGGGGTCGGCGTGAGCGCGGATTCTTTCCTTTGGAATCTAGAAGCTTTAGGCGGCGATAATTGCCAGGCAATCGCGCCCGACCTGCTCGGCTATGGCATGACTGGGGAGGGCGACTACAAAGAGGGCGCACCCCAGGATGGTATCGTCGAGCACTTGACGACTTTGATCGGACATCTCGGTTTGAACAAAGTCGTGATTGTCGGCAGCTCGTTCGGTGCGAATGTCGCAGCGCACCTGTTCTGGAGAATGCACAGTCGTACCGACGGGCTCGTGCTTGTCGGCTGCGGGCCGGCATTGAACAGCGTCGAGACGCTCGCGCGGATGTACGAGCAATCATTTGCGAATGGCATTAAGGCGATGGCTGATCCGACTCTGGATACCTGCCGACGGCGGATGAACAATCTGGTCTTTGATCCAAAAAGTGTGCCGGAAGCGCTCGTGCTCCTGCAGCTCACGCTTTACGCTCTTCCAGGTGCGCGAGACCGCTACGAGCGTCGGATGCGGGGTATCAAGGACCGGGCAGCCTTGGAGCGATTCGACGTCACGTCGAAGATTTCACAAGTGACCGCGCCGTCGTTGGTCATATGGGGACGACAGGATGTCCGCGGCAGTTTGGAAGAGGCCGAGCGAGCGGCCAAGTTGTTGCCCGCCGGGCAATGGGTGCTCTACGAGAATTGTGGGCACTTGCCTTACCTAGAACATCCGGACCGCTTCAATGCGCAAGTAAGGGAGTTTGTCGTTCGGGTCCGCGGTGGTCGCGCAGCAGTAGATCGAGGCACATAACCGAAGCTTTAGAGGCCCGTGCTCTTCGCGGTCCCGTGGGGAAGAGCTTGCGCGTCGAGCGCGCTTTGCCGATGGCGTCCAGCTCAGGCTGATCCTAAATCGAGGCCGGATACAGGAAGATGGGCCGCCGGACCGCCGTCCGGCTCGACATCGTTGATTGTGGACCTCTCGGTGGCGTTTTGCGCCAATCGGTGGTTAAATTTGATTGCCGGTTCTCATCGCGACTTGGTGACCACCATGCTCAATCGCCGCCGCACGCTGCAAACTGGTCTTGCGACGCTCCTTTCCGCCGCGGCTGCGCCGCGCGCCTTCGCCCAATCCAAGCCGCGCGTAAAGGTTCGCTACAACGAGGTCGTGCACTCGATGCTCTATGCGCCGGCCTATGTCGCGATCGCCAAAGGCTATTTCGACGCGCGCGGGCTCGACGTCACACTGGCCACCGCCCAAGGCGGCGACAAATCCGTGGCGGTTATGCTGTCGAACCAGGCCGACATCGGCCTCATCGGCCCGGAATCGGCGATCTACGTTCACAACAGCGATTCACCCGTCAAGATTCCCATCTTCTGCGGACTGACCTCAACCGACGGCTTCATGCTGGTCGGGCGCGACAAAGTCGACAAATTCGACTGGAGCATGCTCAAGGGCAAGGAGATCCTCGGCTTTCGGCCCGGCAGCACGCCGCTGCTCTTCCTCGAGGCGGCGCTGCGCCAGAACGGGCTGGATCCGCAAACCGACGTCAAACTCATGAACAATGTCGGCATCCCGGCGCGCGTGGGATCCTGGCTGGCGGGGCAGAATCAATACGCCATCTTCATCGAGCCGGACGCATCGCAGCTCGAGCTCGACGGCAAGGGGTTCTTCATGGCCTCGATCGGCGAGACCGTTGGACTTGCCGACTACACGACCTTCATGGCGACGGACAAATACATCCGCGAGAACAAGGAGACGCTGCAGAACTGGACCGACGCCATCGCCCAAAGCATGACATGGACGGCGCAAGCGCCGGTTGCGGAGCTGGTGAGCACGATCGGCCAATTCTTCCCAGGGGTTAAGCCGGAGGTTCTCGCGCACGCCGCCGAACGCTACCGCCGGCTCAAGATCTGGAAGACCTCGCCGGTGATCGAGCCGGCGGCGATGGAGAAGTTCGAGGATATTCTGGTGCAAGGCCACGTGCTCGAGCCGGGCAAGCGCGTAAAATTTGCGGACCTCGTCGTCACCGAGTTCTTCAATAAGGCGAAGTGATCCGTGGCGGCACCGGCAAGCGCCGCCACGCCGAAGGTCGAGCTGCGCAACGTCAATCTGCGTTATTTCGGCCTCGAGGGCGAGACCGAGGCGCTCAAGGACGTTTCGATCTCGATTGCGCCCGGCGAGTTCGTCGCCATCATCGGCCAGAGCGGCTGCGGCAAGAGCACGCTGTTGTCGCTGATCTCCGGCATCCTCATGCCGACCGACGGCACGGTGCTCCTCGATGGCAAGCCGGTGACCGGCCCGAGCCGCAAAGTCGGCTACATGCTGCAGCAGGATTACCTGTTCGAGTGGCGCACCATTCTCGAGAACGCGGTGCTGGGCGCCGAAATCCAGGGTGCCGACATGGCCAAGGCGCGCGAGCGCGCGGCCACGCTGCTCACTCGGTACGGACTCGGCCAGTTCCTGCAGCACCTGCCGCGCCAGCTCTCAGGCGGCATGCGTCAGCGCGTGGCGCTGGCGCGCACGCTGTGCACGGAACCGGACGTCGTGCTGCTCGACGAGCCCTTCGCGGCGCTAGATTCACAGACGCGTTTGGCACTGTCCGACGAAATCGCCGTGATCCTGCGCCGCGAGAAGAAAACCGCGATCCTGGTCACCCACGACATCGGCGAGGCAGTGAGCATGGCCGAGCGCGTGATCGTGCTGTCGCGCCGGCCCGCACGGGTGAAGTCGGACCATGCGATCCGCTTCGCGGGCGCGCATGGGACACGTCCGACGCCACTCGCGGCGCGCAACGCGGCGGAGTTCAACGGCTATTTCAATGCGTTGTGGCAGGAGCTCGAAGTCCATGTCGAAGGTTGAAGCGCTGACGGTCGCCGCGCCGAGCCCGCAGTATCTCGCCTGGCTCGCCCGCGAGCGGCGCGGCCATTTCACCGTGCGTGCCACGCAGCTCGGTCTGCTGGCCGTGTTGCTCCTTCTGTGGGAGATCCTGCCGAAGGCGCACATCGTCAATCCGGTGCTGACGAGCTATCCCTCGGCGCTGTGGCCGACCTTCCTCGAGCTGCTCAAATCGACCCCGCAGCAGGCGAGCATTCTCGCCCACACCTGGGCGACCGTGCTGGCGACCGTGCTCGGATTCACCGGGGCAATGGTGCTCGGCACCGCGGTTGCCGCCGCGCTGTGGTGGTGGAAGACGCTCTATCAGGTGCTCGATCCCTATCTTGTGGTCGCCAACGCCATGCCGAAGACCGCGTTCGTGCCGATCTTCTACATTTGGCTCGGCGCCACGCTGTCGATCTACGGCATGTCGCTCGCAATATCCGTCTTCATCACCATCCTCATGATCTATTCGGGGTTCCAAGGCATCGACCCCAACAAGATCAAGCTGGCGCAGACGTTCGGCGCGACCAAAGGGCAGATCCTGCGCAAGGTGGTGTTGCCCGGCAGCGTGCCGACGCTTCTCGCCGCGTTGAAGGTCAACGCTGGCCTCTCGCTGGTAGGCGTTGTCGTCGGCGAGTTCCAGTCGGCCAACCTCGGGCTCGGCTATCTCATTCAGTACGGCGCGCAGATTTTCAAAATGAACATCGTGATGACCGGGGTGACCATTCTCGCCATTGTGTCCTCGGTAATGTACCTCGCGATCTCCTGGCTTGAGACCGCCGTGATGCGCCAGCGCTAGCAGACTCCCTGCGCGGGCGGAGAAAGAAAGAAAAAGGCATGGAGAAATCCCGCCAAAACGAGGCCACTCGTCGGCGGGGTTAGTTTCAAGATCCGCTGGGTTCCTTCCCAGCGGCAACCGGACTTTGATCGTCCGGCGCGGTTGACACTAAAGCGAGCATTGGGCACGTCAGTGACGACCATCACAAAAACCTGCTTTTGCGATCTTCCATCGCGCTCAGCGGCCATTGCCGCAATAGAGGTGCGGCGCATCGATGTCTTGGTTCGCAGACGTGCAAAACTGCGCGACTTGATCGCGCTCGAGCGCGGGCGATCGAACTTGGGTGAATGAACTGGTCTGTGCAACGAACATGCCGGCACTCACCAGTCCTCGTATGA
This sequence comes from Xanthobacteraceae bacterium, assembly GCA_035693615.1. Taxonomy (GTDB): domain Bacteria; phylum Pseudomonadota; class Alphaproteobacteria; order Rhizobiales; family Xanthobacteraceae; genus VAZQ01. The sequence goes on along the minus strand of DASSGH010000104.1, from coordinate 29,850 downwards.
GCACGCGGCGTATAGTTGCTTTGTTCATGACGGTACCTGCTTTACTTTTTTGCTGCGTCTGCGCGACGCATCTCCTTCGTGTTGGCCATCAGCAGCCGTCGGTCCGGTACCACTCGCTGAGCGGATAGCCTTGGTAGGTGCCGCCCCAGTTTTGTGCGGCGGCATCGCCGCGCGCGCTGCGCGGGGCGGCGTGGGCCGAGGCGAGCAAAGCCGGAGCGATGATGAGGGTGGCGAGGGTGAGCGCGGCGATGAGCGTCTTCATGGGTGTCTCTCCTTGCGGCCGTCCGCCCGGTGGGAAGCGTGATCCGCCGGGACGTTGCAGCTTGCGTTATCATCCCCGTTGTGGTACTGACCGGTAACACCTGTATAGGTACTTACCGGTCACACCCTCGTCAAGAGGAAAATTATCAATGACCCCGTCATCTGGCGTAAGTGCCGAGAAAGCCGAGAGAATTCCGCCACGGGCGAGGATTCTGGCGGTCGCGCGCGAGCTGTTCTATCGGGATGGAATCCGCGCCGTGGGGGTGGACGCGATTGCCGAGGCGGCCGGCACCAACAAGATGACGCTCTATCGCCACTTCGCCTCGAAGGACGAGCTGGTGGCGGATTACTTGCGCGAATCCGCCCGGCTCGCGACGGCTGGTCGGGACCGGCTCGAGGCGGAGCACCCCGGCGATCCGCTGGCGCAGTTGCGCGGCTGGCTCGCGAGAATGGCGGAGCGCCTTGCCAACGCCGACGAGCGCGGCTGTCCGCTGGTCAACGCCGCCGTCGAGCTGCCGGAAAAGACGCATCCGGCGCGCCGCGTCATCGAGGAATTCAAGACCGCCGAACGCGCGTGGCTCGTCCGCGTCTGTCGCGCGAGCGGGCTGCGCGAGCCCGAGTTGCTCGCCGACGAACTGCATCTGCTGTTGGAGGGCGCGCGTGTCACCGCGCAGAGCGTCGGCCGCGATGGCCTGGGCGAGCGAGTCATGCGCATGTGCGACGCTTTGATCACCGCGCACGCGGAGAAGCGATAGGCGTCAGCTCCACCGCGCGCCGCAATCGCGCCGCGGACCATTGCCCCTCACCTGCGACGACGGCGTGTGCGGGCCGCTCAGATTATTCCTCGAACACGGCCACCGCGCGGATCGGCGACCCGGTGCCGCCGCGCCATTTGAGCGGCAAGCCGATGAAGCGGAATTCGCCCTCCCCGATCAGCGCCTCGAGGTTACACAGGCTTTCGATATGCGTGATGTCGAGGTCGAGGCATGCCTTGTGGACGAGCGAGTTGACCACGCCCATCGGTCCCGGGCGCATGGAATCGATGCCGAAATGGACGATACCCTGTCGCGCCAGCCATTCGGTTGCTGCGACATTGACGCCGGGATTGTCGGTCGAATAGGCGGGCGTGGGAAAGGTGCGCGCATGATGTCCGGTGCAGAGCAGCACCGTGCCGCGCTCGGGTATTGCGACTCCTGACGCCCTCGCTGCCTGCTCCAGATCCGACGGCGTGATCTCGGCTTTCGGCGCGATGTGGCGCAGGTCGAGGCAAATTCCCTTCACATAGCAGTGCTCGAGCGGGTACTCGTCGATCGGAATGCCGGTTTTGCCGAAATGGCGCGGAGCATCGATGTGAGTGCCGCCGTGATCCGGCATGGAAAAGAACATCACGCAATTGCCCTGCACGTTTCCGGATTCGACGAAGGCCTCTTCGTGCGTCTTCCAGATGCCGTGGATGATCGGCGGCTGGCCCGGATAGGTGGGCGTGCGGTGATAGAGCTCCCGGCTCAAGTCGATCATGCGCATGGCTCAGCTCCTCCCCTCGGTCACGCTGTGATTGCGCGGCGCGCTCCATCATAGCGCAACAGCCGGCGCTTGGCCCAAGCGCTCCGACGTGGCCGCGTGCGCGATTATGCCAGAGCCACCTTGGTCGGAGGCTATTTTCCGAGGCGGTGTGGCATCTCGACTACAGCCAGCGCGGCGGATTCGCGGTTTATTTGTCGGGCACGATTCGCGATCGATCAGGGGGGCTTGCGATGGGGGCTCAGAGGTCGCGCTCGCGTTGGCTCGCCTTTGCCAGCGTGGTGGCAGCGCTGACGGTTGCCGTTGCCGGCTCCGACCAGGCGCAAGCGCGTGCCAAGTCCAAGCGCGATGCCCGTCCACGCGCGATCCATGGGCCGAGTTATCATCCGCCCTACGCCGCCATCGTGATCGACGACAAATCCGGTGCCGTGCTGCACGAGGTCAGCGCCGACGAGCCGCGCCATCCGGCGTCGCTCACTAAGATCATGACGCTCTATCTGCTGTTCGAAGAGCTTGAGGCCGGCACGCTCAAGCTCGATACCCTGCTGCCGGTCTCGACCCGCGCCTCGGTGCAAAACCCGACCAAGCTCGGGCTCAAGCCCAATCAGACCATCAAGGTCGAAGAGGCGATCCTGGGGCTCGTCACCAAATCGGCGAACGATGCCGCGGTCGTCATCGCCGAGGCGATCGCCGGCAGCGTAGAGGAATTCGCCGAACGCATGACGCGCAAGGCCAGAGCGCTCGGCATGAGCGGCACGACCTATGTCAACGCGTCCGGTTTGCCTGCCGAGGAGCAGATCACGACCGCGCGCGACCAGGCGCTGCTGGGCCGCGCCATCCAGCACCGGTTTCCCGTCTACTATCAATATTTCTCGACCCCGAGCTTCCGCTACAAGGGCGCCGAGATGCGCAATCACAACCATCTACTCGGCAACGTGAAGGGCGTCGACGGCATAAAGACCGGCTACACCGAGGCCTCCGGATACAACCTGACCTCGTCGGTGCGCCGCGACGACAAACACATCGTCGCGGTCGTGCTGGGCGGCACATCGAACGCGGCGCGCGATGCCCGCATGCGGCAATTGATCGAAGAACACATCGTCCGCGCCGCGCTGGTTCGCACCGCGCCGCTCATCGCGGAGATCAATGACGGGGCGGAGCAGGAGAGCCGGCCCGTGCTCGCCATAGCTCCGGCGGCGTCCAAACCGGCGAGCGCGACGGGCGAGGGCGACGCGGGCGCGGCGGAGGCCAAAGCCGAGGCGGTCCCCCTTCCGAGGCCCCGTGTCTTGGCGGCCACGGGTGGAGCTAACGGTTCAAAGCAGGCGGCAAACACCAAAGCGCCGACGCGCGCGACCCGGCTCACGGCCAAGCCAGCGGCATCGAGCACGCCTCAGGCCGCTTACACGTTAAGTCAGAGCCAAACGCGTAATCTCGACCGCAAGGCGGGCTCTTTCTCGTACTAGCTGCCGCCGCAGCGCTCGAACCTCGCGCCCCGGCAGCGCTGTTAGAGGCGACCTAACAGCACGAGAATAAGGACGATGATCAGGATAAGGCCGATCCCGCCGGACGGGCCGTAGCCCCATCCGGTGCTGTAGCCCCAGCGCGGAAGCGCGCCGATCAGGATCAGGATCAGGATGATGATAAGGATGGTGCTCAGCATCTGAACAACTCCCGCAGGACCGTCCCCCGACTGTCCGACTTTTCGAGAATGCCCATTTTCAGCGCGGTCGGCAACTGCTTCGAGCAGCAGCTACTCGAGAATCGAGAAACAACTGCGTTATGCGTTGGAGCGAGCAGGCCGCTGTTATGGTGGTAGGCGCTCGGAGATCAAAGGCGCACTTTCATGAACACGACACGGATCCCGGTTCGATGAACCGGTATCGCGTTGTCCCTGTCACGCTGCGCCCTTCTCTTTGCTGCGAGGGAGCTTCTGATTAGTCTGCTTGCCGCGAGGGAGCTTCTGATTAGCGGCCTCGCGAGCCAACCGAAGCGCCCGCAACCGCGCGGTCTTTTCCCGCGTCGCCTGCAGTTCGGCCCGGTATTCGGCCATAGCTTTCTCGGCCTCGCGCAGCTGCTGCTCCTTTTTGAACAGCGTCTCGGCGCGACGGTTCGCCTCCTCGACAGTCATGTGCAACTCCTTGCGAAAGCCCAACAGACAACCGGGATGTCGGGGTTGATCGAATACGGCTCGTCGCCGGAGGCTTCTCATCTCCACGGAAATCGTCTGCGAGCCAGCTGAGGATCACCCAATATATGGTTACGATCGAACCTAATAGCAAGGGCTCCGCCAACCCTCGCGTTCGTCGAAATCAGCGCCGCCACCTTGATTGATGTTTTGGTTATTTGCGCGGTTGTTTGTCGCCCTTGAGGGACGGCTTGCTGGCGGCGACGGCGCCGGCCTGCTCGAGCGCGTAGGCGACGCGCAGCGCGACATCCTCGCGCCACGGCGCGGCGATGATCTGTACCCCGATGGGCATTGGCTCGAGCGGCACCGGCACCGCGACCACCGGCAGACCGATGAACGAGATCGGCTGGGTATAGAGGCCGAGATTGGCGCGCACGGCGAGCTCGACCCCGTCGAGCACGAAGGTCTGCTGGCCGATCAGCGGCGCGGCGCACGGCGTTGCCGGCGCGAGCACGGCATCGACGCCCGCGAAGAGCGCGAGCACTTGCTCGCGGTACCAGCGGCGGAATTTTTGCGCCTTCGTGACGAGCGCGGCGGGGATCATCGTACCCGCGATCAGACGGTCGCGCACGGCAGGATCGAAATCGTGCGCGCGCGTGCGCAGTCGCGCGAGGTGAAGCGCGCCCCCTTCGGCTGCGGTGATGACATAGGCCGCTGCGCGCGCACGTTTGGCCTGCGGAAGCTCGATTTCCGTGGCCGCGCCGAGCGCGGCGGCAACGCGGGCGAGCGCGGTTTGCGCCTCGGGAAAAACGCCGGCGCGGAAATAGCCGCCGGCGATCGCGATGCGCAGGCCCTCGCTGCCGCGCGCAATCTCTGGCGCGACCGGCTCGATCGGGCGCGCCGCACAGACCGGGTCATCGCCGTCGTGGCCCTGCATCGCGTCGTACGCGAGCGCGAGGTCGCGCGTCGAGCGCGCAAATGGGCCGAGATGATCGAGGCTCGCCACGAAGGGAAAGGTGTGCGCGCGCGAGAGCCGCCCAAAGGTCGGCTTGAGGCCAAAAACGCCGCATAGCGAGGCCGGCACCCTGATCGAGCCATTGGTGTCGGAGCCGAGCGCGAGCGGCACGAGGCCGCCGGCGACCGCGCCGCCCGAGCCGCCGGAGGAGCCGCCGGTCATGCACGCCACGTCGTGCGGATTGCGCGAGGGGCCGTAGTGCACGTTCTCGCCGGTGAAGTCGTAGGCGTATTCCCCCATGTTGAGCGTACCCACGAGCACGGCGCCGTTCGCTTCGAGCCGCGCGATCAGCGTCGCATCCCGCGGCGCCGGCGCGCGCTCGCAATTGATCTTCGAGCCGGCGAGCGTGGGCAGCCCGGCAACGTCGAACAGGTTCTTGACCGCAAACGGCACGCCGGCGAGGGCGCCTAGCGGGTGGCCTGCGAGCCGCGCGGCGTCGATCGCCCGGGCCTTGGCCAGCGCGCGATCCTCAAGCACGGCGGTGAACGCGTTGAGCACGGGGTTGTCGGCGGCGATGCGCGCGAGCGCCGCGCGCACGACCGCGCTCGCGCTGGTCCGTCCGTCGGCCACGGCCGCGGCAATCTCGCTCGCATGCGCCCAAGCGGTGTCCATCGCCGGGCCTTAGGCGGAAAAGACCGGCGCGGGCTCCGCCTCGTCCGGCAGCGGGAAATCCACGAACAGCTCGGCGAAGGCGAACGTCACCGCGAGGTTGGCCTTGACCCCGCCCCTCCACTCCGGCGCGATGGCAAGATCAAGCGCGCGCGCCGCCGCGGCGACGAGATCGTCGAGCGAATTTTGCTGGGCAGCCTTGCCGCCCCGCTTGCGGGATATTACGCCGGCGCGCTCCTTTGCTCGCGGCGCCCCGACTTTACTTCTGCTCGACTTCGCTCGTTTGGCCATTTGCGTTCCGGTCCCCGATCGGGTCATCGGCCGGCTGGCATCATACTATATCCATCACGTGAAGGTTGGATGCGGCACGGCCGCCAGGAGATCACGGGTATATTGCGCCTGCGGAGACCCAAGAATCTGCGCGGTCGGTCCCTGCTCGACGATGCGGCCCGCGCACATGACGATGACGCGGTCGCACAAGAGCCGCACCACGTTGAGGTCGTGCGAGACGAACAGATAGCTCATGCCCAATGTCTCCTTGAGCTCCTGCAGGAGATTGAGCACGACCGCCTGCACCGAGACGTCGAGCGCCGCCGTCGGCTCGTCAAGCACGACGAGATCGGGATTGAGCGCGATCGCGCGGGCGATGCCGACGCGCGCCTTCTGCCCGCCCGAAAGTTGATGCGGAAAACGGTCGAGCAAATCGAGCGGCAGCCCGACCTGCCGCGCCAGCGCCTCGCAGCGCGCGCGCACCGCATCGCGCCTCCGCATCCCGCCCAGCCGCAGGATCGGATCGGCGATGGCGCGGGCAGCGGTGAACCGCGGATTGAGGCTGTCGGTCGGGTCTTGGAACACCATCTGGATACGCTTACGCAGCGGCAGCTTGGCGAAGGATTTGGCAGGGATCGCGCCGATGTCCTCGCCGTCAAACATGATGACGCCGTCGCTTTTGTCGATGAGCCGCATCACCATGGTGGAGGTTGTCGACTTGCCGCAACCGGACTCTCCGACCAAGCCGACGCTCTCGCCGCGCGCGACGGTAAAGCTGATGCCGTCGACCGCGCGGAAGGTGTCGGGCTCCGGCGCCGGCTGGCGCGCCAAGATTTTTCCCAAGGGCCCGCCCGGCCGCTTACGCGGATATTCCTTGACCAGCTTCTCCACCACGAGCAGCGGCGCGGTACCCGTGCTTTTGCTCGAAGCGGGGACTGACGCTGCGCCTTCGCCTGACTCGTCGTCCGGCAGCAGGTCGCGCAGCGACAGGCCGGGTCGCGGTGTCGCGCGCATGAGCTTGCGCGTATAGGGATGCGCGGGCGCGGTGAAAATGTCGCGCGAAGGCGCGCTCTCCACCACGCGCCCCTTCTCCATCACCACCACGCGGTCGCAATAGGTAGCGGCCAAGCCGAGGTCGTGGGTGATCAGGATGGTGGACATGCCGCGCTGGCGGGTGAGCTCCACGATGAGGTCCATCACCGTCTTTTGCGTGGTCACGTCGAGGCCGGTCGTCGGCTCGTCGGCGATGAGCAGCTGCGGCCGGCAGGCGAGCGCGAGCGCGATCACCACGCGCTGGCACATGCCGCCGGAGAGCTCGAAGGGATAGGCGTGATAACGTTCACGCGGACGCGCGATCCGCACCTGGTCGAGCATCTCGATCGCCCGATCGGTCAGCGCCGCAGAATCGGCCTGCGAATGCTGTTCCAGCACGTCCTCGATCTGGCGCCCGATCTTGCGGATCGGGTTCAAGGCGGCGCGCGGGTTCTGGAAGATCATCGACATTTCGCGCCCGCGCAGATCGCGCATCTGGTCCTCGCTGGCGGCGCGCACGTCGAGCCCGGTGAAGCGCACCCCGCCCTGGGCGATGCGGCCGGCTCGATCGAGGATGCGCATCACCGCGTACGAGGTGACCGATTTACCGGAACCGGACTCGCCGACGATGCCGACGGTCTCGCCTTTGGCGACGCGGACGTCAACGTGCTCCACCGCGCGCACCACTCCGCGCCGGGTCGTGAACTCGACGGTGAGGTCGGCAACCTCGAGCAGCGGCACGGTTTCGCTCACGACGCCAAACTCAGGTTCGCCGTTGTGGATCGACGATGTCGCGCAGCCCGTCGCCGAGCAGGTTGAAGCAGAACACGGCGACCATCAGCGCGGCGCCGGGAAAGAACGCGATCCACCACTCGCCGGACACCATGAAGGCCGCGCCTTCCGCCACCATGATTCCCCATTCCGCCGTCGGGGGGCGCACCCCGAGCCCGATGAAGGAGAGCCCGGCGGCGTTGAGGATGGCGTAGCCCATGGTGAGCGACATCTGCACGACCATGATGGGCATGATATTCGGCAGCACGTGAGCGAGTAGGATGCGCATCTCGCCATTGCCGGAGAGCCGCGCCGCCAGCACGAAGCCGGCCTCGCGGCGGACATTGGCTTCGGCGCGGGCGATGCGCGCATAGAGCGGGAAATTCACGATCGCGGTCGCCAGCACCACGTTTTCAACGGTGTTGCCGAGCGCGGCGACGATGCCCATGGCCAGGACGAACAGCGGAAAAGCCATGATGGTATCGGCGACGCGGCCGACGACGCGGTCGGTCCAGCCGCCGAAGAATCCGGCGGCGACGCCGGCGAGTCCGCCCATCAGGAAGACGAGCGCGACCGAGGCGACGGCGATGAGAAAATCGAGCCGCGTTGCCACCACGACGCGGCTGAACACGTCGCGCCCGAGCTGGTCGGTGCCAAACCAGTGCGCCGCCGAGGGCGCCTTGAGCGCCGCCGCGGTATCGCTCGCGAAGGGGTCGTAAGGAACGAGATAAGGGCCGAATAAGGCGGCGAGCACGATGACGAGAAAGAGCGCAAAGGCAAAGCCGGTCACCGCGTTCTCGCCCAGGATGTAGCGGGCGTGCCGGAGCGTGGCGGAGAACCCAGTGCTGCGCGGCGCAAGCGCTGGCGCGCTCGCGAATCCCGCGGAGGCGGCGCGCAGCGGCGCCACGGACTCCGCGGATTCCCTTCCCCCTTGCGGAGATGGAATAGAGACCGCTTTGTTCATGCCTCGAGCCTCACGCGCGGATCGATCACGCCGTAAAGCACGTCGATCAGGAGATTGAGCGCGACATACATCACCGCCATCGTCAGCACGAAACCCTGCAGCGGCGCGAAGTCCGACGCGATCAGCGCCTCGACTGCGAACGAGCCGATGCCCGGCCAGGCGAAGACCTTCTCGACCAACACGTTGGCGCCGAGCAGGAAGGAGAACACCATGCCGAGCGTGGTGACGACCGGCAGCATAGCGTTGCGGAAGGCGTAGGTGACGACCACGGTCAACGGTGCAAGCCCGCTGGCGCGGGCGGTGCGCACGAAATCCGACGCCAACACCGCGAGCATCGACGCACGCGTCATGCGCGCGATCGGCGCAAGCGCGAAGATTCCGAGCGTGAGCGCCGGCAGCACGAGCTGCTTGAGGCTCGCGGCGAAGACCTCGCCCTCCCCGGCAATCAGGCTGTCGATCAGGTAGAAGCCGGTCACGTGCGGCGGCGGGCTGAAGAAGACGTCGAGGCGCCCGAGCGGCGCCGGCGCCCAGCCGAGGAGATAATAGAACACGTAGATTAGGATCAGTCCGGTGAAGAACACTGGCAGTGACACGCCGGCGGTGGAGATCACGCGGCAGAGGTGGTCCACGAGGGAGTTCGGCCGCGTCGCCGCAACAATTCCGAGCGGCACGGCGATCGCCATGGACACGATGAGCCCGAGCAAGGTGAGCTCGGCGGAGGCGGGCAGTCGGGTCTTGATCTCGTGGGCGACCGGCTGGCCAGTGGTGAGCGAATCGCCGAGATCGCCGCGGGCGAGGTCGCCGACGTAACGGATGAACTGGAGGTAGAGCGGCTTGTCGAGCCCGAGCTTCGCGCGGATCTGCTCGATCGCTTCCTTGGTGGCCGCGGGTCCGGCGAAATAGGCCGCGGGATCGCCCGGCAGCGCCCGCGTGAGCAGGAATGAGACGATCACCACGCCGACGAGGCTCGGCACGGCGATCAGCATGCGTTTCGCGATCATTCTCAGCATGGCGGCTGGCGACGGATTCCCGAGTTAAGCAAGCCGAGCAGCGAATACGCGGCGCGACACCGACCGGCTCATCCCTTCACCAGCGCGCGGTAGTCGAGCCGGCGGTGAAACCAGTACTGGTAGCCCGACACGTTCTTCTGCATCGCGACGTTGACGAACGGCTGGTAGAGCGGGATGCGCGGCATATCGGCGTAGGCGAGATCGACGAAGCCCTTCACGTCCTTCTCGTAGGCCGCCTTGTCGCCCTCGGCCGCCGCGGTGACGGCGCCGTCGATCAGCGCGTCGAGCTCCTTCGACTGGTAGCTCATGGTGTTGAAGATCGAATTCTTGCCGTGATAGCACCAGATGAAGAAGTACTCGGGATAATCGAGCCAGCCCGAGAACACGTTGGTGTAGAGCGGCAGCACCTTCTTGTTGAGCTCAGTGCGCCAAGTGGCACCGGGAATCTTGTTGATCGTGCACTTGATGCCGATCTGGGCGAGGCTCTCCTGGGTGAGCACGCAGAGCGGCTCGTTCACGCCGGCAAAGCCGAGGTCGAACGACAGCGTGGTCTCGAAGCCATTGGGGTATCCGGCCTCGGCGAGCAGCGCCTTAGCCTTGGCGATGTCGGTGTTGTACTTGTGCGGCTGCGGCCAGGCCGCCACCGTCGGCGCGTCCGCCGCGGCGCCGAACATCGGCGCGGCAAGGCCGAACAGCACCGCGTCCATGATCTTCTGGTAGGGAATGGCGTAGGCGACGGCTTGCCGCACCTTCAAATTGTCGAACGGCGGCGTCTTCACGTTCATGCCGATGTACTGGATGCCGTTGGAATAGGGCGTCGAGACGATGGCGAGCTTGCCCGAGTCTTTGAGCTCGACGAAATCCTTGTTCGGCAGGTCGTAGGAAATGTCGGCGTCGCCGCGTTCGAGCAGCGCGCGGCGGTTGCCAGCGGACGGCACCATGCGCCAGACGATGCGTCTGACCTTCGGCGGCGGTCCGCCGATCCATTTATCGTTGCGCTCGAGGATCACCTCGCTGCCGGCGTTCCAACTCACCACCCGGTAGGCGCCGCTGCCGGCCGTGTTCTGCTTGGCGTATTCAAGACCCCAAGGATCCTTCTCGCTGGCGTGCTTCTTGACGAGCTCAGAGTTGTAAATCGCCGGCACGATCACCGCGAGATCAGGGAGCGTGAGGCGATCCTTGCGCAGGAAATCGACGCGGATGGTGTTGTCGTCGACCACGACGAACTGCTCGGGCTTGGTCAACGAGCCCGCGCCCATCTGGAAGGTGGGAAACCCACCGACGGTTACCGCTCGATCGAGCGACCACTTGACGTCCTTCGCGGTAACCGGCGTGCCGTCCTGGAACACCGCGTTCTTCTTCAGCTTGAAGGTGACCGACATGTCGCCGATGTTCATGTCGTCGGCGAGCTCGAGCTTGAACTTGTCGCGCTCGTAATATTGCGTGCCGTTGGGCAGCGTCTTCATCTCGTGGCTGATGAGCCGGTCGTAGCAATTCCACGACACTTCATAGCCAGGCACGTTGGTGCCCACGCCATGGATGTCGAGATTGTTGGGGCCGCTTTCGGAGACGATGAGCAGCGTCTCCTGGCGCGACTGCGCCTTGGCGGTCGACCAGACTGCCGGCGCCGCCGGCAGCACGCTCCCGGCCGCCAGCGCGGTCACTGATTTGAGGAATTCGCGGCGCTTCATTTGCAGCCTCCCAATCCGGACGCCCCATCACGCAAAAGCAAAAGACGGGCCGGATTGCCGAGCGGCCGCGCGCGCCCATCGCGGCGGCGGCCGTCAGGCTCAATCCCGCCCCCGTGTCCCGGTGCTCGAAACTTCAGCGATTGCCTAACAAACAGGCGCTCGATCGGCGTTTTTCCGCGGCGCAAAGCGCTTGGCGCAACCCGGTTTTCGTTTAGGTCCCTCCTGGGCCCGGCCTTGCGCGGGACATGGCCGGAACAAGCCCGGACATGACGCCGCAGGTCCGCCGCGGGTACGACGCGAAACCTGTGGATTGGCACGGCCATTGCTAATTCGCCGGCGGATGCCGGCGTGGGCGCCGGCGCAAGAATGGAGCGCGCCGCCATGTCCACCTTCGACGACCCCTTCGATGCTGAGCGCCGGCTCAATCGAACGGGATGTGTCTGCGGGCGCCACCGCAGCCAGGCCGAGCACGAGCAGGCGGCGCAGCAGCTCCAGTGCGCTCCCGTCGAGCCATCGATTGCGAGTGAAGCGGAGCGCTACCAGGGCGTCGTCGCCTCGGCTGTCATGCGCGCTGTCTTTCCGCACGATCGTGCGCGCCGGCTCTTTCTCAAGTCGGTCGGCGCCTCGACCGCGCTCGCCGCGCTCTCGCAACTGTTCCCGCTCAACACCGCGAGCGAGGTCTTCGCGCAGGCCGGCACGCCGGAGAAGAAGGATCTCAAGGTCGGCTTCATCCCGATCACCTGCGCCACGCCCATCATCATGGCGCACCCAATGGGCTTCTACAGCAAGCATGGATTGAACGTTGAAGTGATCAAGACCGCCGGCTGGGCGGTCATTCGCGACAAGACGCTCAACAAAGAATACGACGCCGCCCACATGCTCTCGCCGATGCCGCTCGCCATCACGCTGGGCGCCGGGTCGAATCCGATTCCCTATACGATGCCGGCGGTCGAGAACATCAATGGCCAGGCGATCACGCTCGCCGTCAAACACAAGGACAAGAACGATCCGAAGCTGTGGAAGGGCTTCAAATTCGCCGTGCCGTTCGACTATTCCATGCACAACTATCTGTTGCGCTACTACGTCGCCGAGCACGGCCTCGACCCCGACACCGACATCCAGATCCGCGCGGTGCCCCCGCCGGAGATGGTGGCCAATCTGCGCGCCGACAACATCGACGGCTATCTCGGCCCCGATCCCTTCAACCAGCGCGCGGTCTACGACGGGGTCGGCTTCATCCACGTGCTGTCGAAGGAGTTATGGGACGGGCATCCGTGCTGCGCCTTCGCGGCCTCGAAAGAATTCGTCAGCACGATGCCGAACACCTACGCGGCGCTGCTCAAATCGATCATCGACGCCACCGCCTTCGCGCACAAGGCCGAGAACCGCAAGCAGATCGCCGCTGCCATCGCGCCGGCGAACTACCTCAACCAACCGGAGACGGTGCTCGAGCAGATCCTCACCGGCACCTACGCCGACGGCCTGGGTAACGTGAAGCGCGATCCCAATCGCATCGATTTCGATCCGTTCCCTTGGCAGTCGTTTGCGATCTGGATCCTCACGCAGATGAAACGCTGGGGGCAGATCAAGGGCGACGTGGACTACAAGACGGTGGCCGAGCAGGTCTATCTCGCGACCGACACCGCCAAGCTGATGAAAGAGGTCGGGCTCGACCCGCCGGAGGCGAGTTCGAAGAGCTTCAAGGTCATGGGCAAGGAATTCGATCCGGCCAAACCCGAAGACTATCTCAAGAGCTTCGCGATCAAGCGAGCGTGAGTGCGGGTCTGTAGGTGGTGTCAGTCAAAGCCACGCGCAGCACTCTTCTGCGACGATCCAACGTGATGCGGACGAAAGGCAGCAACCATCCTGGCCGGGTCAACCCCGGTCATGACACAGAAGCAATGGCTTTGCCGGGAGGGCGGCGATGGCAATGACGTGGCGCGCGGCGCTGGTGTCGCTGTTGCTGTTCGGCACCTTCATCGGCGCGTGGCACCTCGCCACCAGAGGGGGGAGCGGCCCCGTCGCCAGCATGGATCCGGAATACGCCAAGCTCGTCGGCGCGACCGCGAGCCAAGGCAAATCGGCGATGCCCGGCCCGGCCGAGGTCGGGCTGAAAATCTGGCAGCACCTGAAGGACCCGTTCTACGACCGCGGCTCGAACGACAAGGGGCTCGGCATCCAGCTCGTCTATTCGATCGCGCGGGTGATGATCGGCTATCTCATGGCCGTGGCGGTGGCGATCCCGGTCGGCTTTCTCATCGGCATGTCGCCGCTAATGAGCCAGGCGCTCGATCCCTTCATCCAGGTGCTCAAGCCGATCTCGCCACTCGCCTGGATGCCGCTGGCGCTCTACACGATCAAGGATTCGAGCCTGTCCTCGATCTTCGTAATTTTCATCTGCTCGCTGTGGCCGATGCTGATCAACACCGCGTTCGGCGTCGCCGCCGTGCGCAAGGAATGGCTCAACGTCGCACGCACGCTCGAGGTCGGGACCTTCCGCCGCGCCTTCACCATCATCCTGCCAGCGGCGGCACCGACGATCCTCACGGGCATGCGCATTTCCATCGGCATCGCCTGGCTGGTGATCGTCGCCGCCGAGATGCTAGTGGGCGGCACCGGCATCGGCTACTTCGTGTGGAACGAGTGGAACAACCTCTCCATCACCAACGTGATCACCGCGATCCTGGTGATTGGGGTCGTCGGCATGGTACTCGACCAGATTCTCGCGCGCGCGACGAAGCTGGTGACGTTTCCGGAGTGAGGCTTTGATCGAGAGGCAACACCCCTCAGTCCGACAATCCATCGCTTCTTAGCAAGAAGATTGATCGCGAGGTTAAGCCCAAGCATGACGTGCGCATGACCGATAAATTCATCTCTATCGAAGGCGTCAGCAAGCGCTTTCCGGCGGCCAGCGGTGGCAGTACCACTGTGTTCGAGGATTTGTGGCTGTCGATGGCGCGCGGCGAATTCGTGTGCATCATCGGCCACTCCGGCTGCGGCAAGACTACGGTGCTCAATATCCTCGCCGGCCTCGAGGCGCCATCGGACGGCGCCCTCATCGTCGACAATCAGGCGATCGAAGGCCCAAGCCTCGACCGCGCAGTCATCTTTCAGAGCCACGCGCTTCTTCCCTGGCTCACGGTCATGGGCAACGTCGCCTATGCGGTAGCCTCGAAGTGGCGGTTCATGAACCGGGGCGATCTCAATCGCCAGGCGCAGAAGTTCATCGACCTAGTGGGGCTGACCGGCGCCGAGCACAAGCGGCCGGCGGAGCTCTCCGGCGGCATGAAGCAGCGCGTCGGCATCGCGCGGGCGCTCTCGATCGAGCCGAAGATCATGCTGATGGACGAGCCGTTCTCCGCGCTCGACGCGCTCACGCGTGGCACGCTGCAGGATGAGGTGCGGCGCATCTGCCTCGAGACCGGCCAGACCGTGTTCATGATCACCCACGACGTGGACGAGGCGATCTATCTCGCCGACCGCGTGGTGCTGATGACCAACGGGCCGAACGCCGTGCTGGCCGAGATCGTCGAGAATCCGCTGCCCAAGGAGCGCCAGCGCAACGACGTGCATCGCCATCCGCTCTATTACGGGGTGCGCAACCACATCATCGATTTTCTGGTGAGCCGGAGTAAAAATTTCGCCGACGAAATGGCGGGCACGAATTATGACCGCCGTCACGTGCCGGTGGTGCGGCCGGGGACGCCGCACGTCGCCGCCACCGGGCCCGCTTCTCTTGATTCGCCTGACGGCGAGCCAGCCCGCTCTCCTACGCAGGTCGTCGCAGACTTCCCCACCTCGTCGCGGCCGAGCCTCGCGCAGCACCGTGCATGAAGTTTAAAATCCAGCCAAAGCCGAGGAGACACCCATGACGCGTGCCGATCTCACCGAGAAAATTCTCGACATCAAGCGCGAGAAGGGATGGAGCTGGAAATACATCCACGAAAAGATCGGCGGCACGTCGCCGGTGCTGCTGGTCGGCGCGCTGCTCGGCCAGATGAAACTGACCAAGCCGCAGGTGGCCAACGCCGCCGACCTCTTCAGTTTGTCGAAGGCGGAGGCGGCGATGCTCAACGAGGTGCCGATGCGCGGGGCCGGCGTGCCGATGCCCCCGACGGACCCGCTGATCTATCGCTTCTACGAGTTGGTCATGGTGAACGGGCCGGCGTGGAAGGCGCTGATCGAGGAGGAGTTCGGCGACGGGATTATGTCGGCCATCGATTTCGACATGCAGATCGAACGGCTGCCGAATCCGAAAGGCGACCGGGTCAAGATCACAATGTCGGGCAAGTTCCTGCCCTACAAATATTACGGCAACTCCGGAAACGTGCCGGAGTACGGGTACAAGGAGGAGTGAGCGCCGCCTTCGCAGCGGAAACGGCTGCGGGCGCTGGACCGCAGGTGGTCCAGCGCCACGTCGCCCGTCTTCACACGCGCGCTTCCGCAAGGCTCGGCGCAATCGACGCAAACGTGCTCTTGCGCAGGTAGTACCACCACGTAGCCGCAATGCAGGTCACGTAGAACGCAAGGAAGACCGCCAAAGCCAGGTGAGGACTTCCGGTCGAGGCAATCGAGGCGCCAAAGCCGCGCGGGATCAAATAACCCCCGCAGGCGCCGACCGCGCCGATAAATCCCAGCGCGGCGGCGCTCTCGAGACTGGCAGCTCGCAACGCAGCGGCGCGGGCGGCTTCACCTAGGCTCTTCGTCTCCCTGCGCTTCTCCTCGCGGAAGATCGCCGGGATCATTCGGTAGGTCGAGCCGTTGCCGACCCCCGTCGTGACGAAGAGGATCAGAAACATCGTCAAAAACCCGGCAAAATTCTTGACGTCGACGAAATACATGACGCCGATCGTCGCGGCGCCCATGACGATGAAGTTCCAGAATGTCACGATCGCGCCGCCGATTTTGTCGGCGAGCAATCCGCCGAGCGGACGCGAAAGCGAACCGACCAGCGGCCCAAGAAAGGCGATCGCGACCGTGACCTCCGGGAACTGGGTTTTTATCAGCAGCGGAAACGCCGCGGAGTAGCCGATGAACGAGCCGAACGTTCCGATGTAGATGTACGACATCACCCAGGTGTGCTTGCGCTTGACGATGACGAGTTGGTCCTTGAACGACGAGCGCGCCGTGGTGAGATTGTTCATGAAGAGGAACGCGCCGATCACCGCGATGGTCAGCGGCAACAGCCACATCAGCCCGGCGTTCTGAAGATAAAGGCCTTCGGCGACCGGGGTCGCCTGGTAAAGACTGATAACGCCGAACCCCAACAGCAGCGGCGTCAGCAGCTGAACGCCACTCACCCCGATATTTCCGCCGGCTGCATTCAAGCCGAGCGCCCAGCCCTTCGTGCGGTCGGGATAGAAGAAAGAGATGTTGGCCATGCTTGAGGCGAAGTTGCCGCCGCCGAGGCCTGCCGTTGCCGCCACCAGCAGCATCAGCCAGAACGGCGTGTCAGGTTGGGTGACGAAGTACGCGAGCGCCAGCGTCGGAATGAACAGCACCGCCGCGCTGAAGATCGTCCAGTTTCGGCCGCCGAACGTCGTAACCGCAAACGTATACGGGAAACGCATGAGCGAGCCGATCAACCCCGGCAACGCGACGAGCTGGAACAGCTGGTCCGTCGTGTAATGAAAGCCGGCCTGCGGCAACTTGGTTGCGACGATGCTCCAGATGAGCCAGATCGAAAACCCGAGATGCTCGGCAAAAATCGACCAGATAAGATTACGTTGAGCGACGGATTTACCCGTGGATTTCCAGAACGTCTCGTCCTCAGGATTCCAATCCGCAATCCAGGTCGGATTCCGCTTCCTCATCATCAGTATGTTCCTTTCTGGGTGGCAATTGCCGTGGTGGCGAGGGCAATTCCGCTGTACGGGGGCGAACAAAAAGCGCCGCCGCCCGGCGCTCGAAAGCGTCTCACCAGGGCGGCGGCGTTGCCGGTTGTGTCTGCGCTAAGCTGCGACGCCGCCAGCGTTGGGGGCGCCTAGCCGTGCGCTTTACAAGCTTTGTGCCAACCCGAGCGGCGGGGTAAAATCCAAGGAAATCAACTGCCTAAGCCAGCCGACTGGGGCCTAGCGCGACTATGGAGACGCCGGCCTGCACTCCGATGAGCCTCGTTGCAAAAAAATTGTGCAGCGCAAAATCCAGTCATTTCAACAAGCCTGCGGCAGTGACGACGGACTGGGCGACCTCGGCGATTTTCTTGTTCTCGTTCATCGCCGTCTTGCGCAGCAAGCCATACGCTGCGTCCTCGGTCAGGTTCTTCGCCGTCATGAGAATTCCCTTGGCGCGGTCGATGACCTTGCGCTCCTCGAGCGCGCCGCGCGCGCGTTCGAGCTCCTCGCGCAAGCGGGCAAACGAGTTGAAGCGCGAGATGCAGAGATCGACGATGTTGGCGATGCGCTCCTTGCGAAGCCCCCCGACGATATAGGCGGAAACGCCGGCATCGACCGCGGCCTCGATCGCCGCCTTGTCGCTCTCCTCGACGAACATGGCGACCGGCCGCTTCACTGCCCGGCTCACCTCGAACATCTGCTCGAGCACGGCGCGGCGCGGCGTCTCGAGGTCGATGATGACGATGTCGGGATCAACCGCGCAGATGCGCGCGAGGAGCTGCGAGGTTTCATCAAGGCGCACGACATTCGCGTGGCCCGCCTCGCGCAGGGCGTCTTCCAGGACTCCGGCCCGGGTCGGATTCTCGTCGACGATGACGATCTTGAGGGAGGCTTGCATGGGCGCAACCGGCAATTTTCAAGCCTCGTGCCAAAGCCGCGCCGGTTCCGAATTCTTGAGCTTCATCAATTCGTTGCAGCTGTCGCCGCAGCTGGCCGCGCGTCCTGCCGGCAGCGCGGTCGTGGTGCAATCTTGGGCAACCGCGCCCATCGCGCATGCAACCGGCGCACGACGCAGATTGATGTCCACAGGGGCGCTTTCCGCCTCCGGGCGAATCGCGCCCTTATGGCGCGCCGATTCCCGGACGCTCCGCTGGCGCGTCCCCGCGGCGAAGAAGGCGCGGCCCGCATGCGCTTCCACGCGGATCTGCACGTCCACTCGAAATATTCGCGCGCGACGAGCCGGGATCTCGACCTCGAACACCTCGCCGCCTGGGCATGCCGCAAGGGCATCGGCGTGGTCGCGACCGGCGACTTCACCCATCCGGCCTGGTGCGCCGAGCTCAAGCAGAAGCTCGTGCCGGCGGAGCCCGGCCTCTACCGGCTGCGCGACGACATCGAGCAGGCGATCGCACAGACCCTACCGGCCGCCTGCCGCACGCCGGTGCGCTTCATGCTCGAGGTCGAGATTTCCACCATCTACAAGAAGGCCGACCGCACCCGCAAAATCCATCACCTCATCTACGCGCCCGATTTCGAGACGGTCGATCGCATCTCGGCGCGGCTCGCCCGCATCGGGAACATCGCGTCCGATGGACGGCCGATCCTCGGGCTGGATTCCCGCGACCTGCTCGAGATAGCGCTCGAGTCCGGTCCGCACGCCTATCTCGTGCCGGCGCATATCTGGACGCCGTGGTTCGCGGCACTGGGGTCGCAGTCAGGATTCGACTCCATTGCCGAATGCTACGGCGACCTCGCCGATCGGATTTTCGCGGTGGAGACCGGGCTGTCGTCCGACCCGCCCATGAACTGGCGGGTGTCGTTCCTCGACCGTTATCGCCTCACCTCCAATTCCGACGCCCATTCTCCCGGCAAGCTTGGACGGGAAGCCACGACCTTCGACTGCGAGATCGACTATTACGCCATCAAGCAGGCGTTGGAGACCGGCCGCGGCTATGTCGGCACGGTCGAGTTCTTCCCCGACGAGGGAAAATACCATCTCGATGGTCATCGCAAATGCGAGGTGCGCTTGTCGCCGCAGGAAACGCTGGCCCACGGCGGACGCTGCCCGGTCTGCGGCGAGGCGCTGACGGTCGGCGTCGAGCACCGTGTCGAGGTGCTCGCCGACCGCAGCGAGGCGCAGGCGCTGCCGCCGGCGAGCGCCGGCGCGGTATCGAACCTGGTACCGCTGCCTGAGATTCTTTCCGAGCTTACCGGCAGCGCGGCCGGATCTCGCGCGGTCGCGCAAGGCTACGGTGGGGCGATCGCCAAGCTTGGTCCGGAGCTCGCGATCCTGCAGTCGATGCCCGTGGAAGACATCGCCCACGGCGGCTCGCCCCTTCTTGCCGAGGCGATCACTCGCCTGCGTGCCGGGCAGGTAATCCGTGAGGCGGGGTATGACGGCGAATACGGCGTGATCCGCCTGTTCGAAGAGAACGAGCTCGCGCGCTTGACCGCCGGCGAGTTGCTCTTCGATGCGCCGATCTCGAAACGAAGGCGGGCCGAAGCGGCAAAGCCGCACGTGCCTGGCACGGCCGCAGCCGATAATGGCGAGACCATTGCGCTGGCGCGGCCGTGGTTGCGGCTGGTGAGCAGTCAGGCAACCGCTGGCTCCGGTCTCCTCGCGCAGCTCGATGCCGACCAGCGCTCGGCGGCCGAAGCAATCGATGGGCCGCTGTTGATCATCGCCGGTCCCGGATCGGGAAAGACCCGCACGCTCACCTATCGCATCGCCCATCTCGTCGCAGAGCGCGGAGTTGCCCCCGAGGCCTGCCTCGCCATCACCTTTACCCGCCGCGCCGCTGCCGAAATGCGCGATCGGCTGGCGACGCTTCTTCCCGATGGCGCCGAACGAGTGGCGGTTCACACCTTCCATTCGCTCGGCCTTTCCATCCTTCGCGAACACGCAAACGCGGCCGGGCTGCGCCCCGGCTTTCGCGTCGCGAGCGAAGCCGAACGCGCCGCGCTCATCGCCGCGGAGCTCGATCTCCCCGGGCGCGAAGCGCAGCGGCTCTTGCGCACGATCTCGCGGGACAAGCGCATGCGTGGCGGCGTGGGCGGAGGCGAGGCCACGGCCGCCTACCAAGGCGCGCTCGCCGAGCGCAATTGGATCGACTTCGACGATCTCGTAGCGCTTGCGGTTCGCGCGTTGTCGCGGCATGCCGATCTTGCCGCGCACTATCGCAAGCGCTGGCCCTGGGTCTCGGTCGACGAATTCCAGGATCTCGACGAGCAGCAATATAGACTGCTCATGTTGCTGGCGCCCGCCGGCTCGAACCTTTGCGTCATCGGCGATCCCAATCAGGCGATCTATGGCTTTCGCGGCGCCGATGCGTCCGGCTTCGAGCGCTTTAGGGAGGATCATCCCGCTGCCCGACTCGTGCGGCTTGCGCGCAATTACCGCTCCAGCGGCAGCATCGTTACCGCTTCCGCGCAGGTGATCGCGTCTTCTCCGAGCGGGCCCATCGCCGAAGTGGTGCGCGACATGCACGAGCGCGTCGCCGTGCATACCGCGGCCACGGAGCGCGCCGAAGCCGAGTCTGTCGTGGCGGCGATCGAACAGATGATCGGCGGCCACACCTTTTTCTCGATCGACAGCGGCCGCGCCATGCCAGCGGAGCAAAGCCAGCGCGTGTTTGCGGACTTCGCGGTCCTCTACCGGACCGAAACCCAGGCGGCGCCCCTATGCGAAGCGTTCGAGCGTTCCGGCATCCCCTATAAGAAAAACTCCCATCGACCATTGACGGACGAGCCGTCGGTGCAGGCGCTGTTGCAGGAGCTCGGCGACCACGAGAGCGCGACGCTTGCCGACGATCTCCGCACGGCCACCGAACGGCTGGCCGAGCGGGGCGATGCGGGCGCGACCATCGCGTTGCAGCGCCTTAGCGCGCTCGCTCGAGCGTGCGGCAATGATCGGGTCCGCCTCAAGGACCTGGCCGCGCTCACCAGCGACGCGGAATTCTGGGATGCACGCGCGGACCGCGTGTCGCTCCTGACCTTGCATGCGGCAAAGGGACTCGAGTTTGCGGTGGTTTTCATTGTCGGATTGGAGGACGGGCTGCTGCCATTGCGTTGGGATGAAGCGGATGAGGAGGAGATGGCAGAGGAGCGCCGGCTATTTTATGTGGGCATGACGCGAGCCAAGGACCGGCTGATCCTCAGCCATGCGCGTCAGCGCCTGTGGCGCGGCCGCGTGCGCATGCGCGAGCCGTCGCCGTTCCTGCGCGACATCGAAGCCGAGTTGGTGAAGCACCAGCCCGCATACGCCACGCGTGCCAAGCCGCAGGAACGTCAGCTCAAACTGCTTTAGCGCGGCAAGTCCGGCATCCCGCCTTGCGTCTCAACCCAGCAATCACGTGGATCGCTTTCGCTCACGAGCACGAGGCGGGCGCAACTTCGGCCCACAATCGGCCGCTGCCGCCGCGAGTCGAGAGCACGCGCACGCAGGCGCCGCCTGGTAGCCGGCTCTGCAGCTTACTCTGATCGTTGGCGCCAGCCTGCGGCTCGGACCAGACCGGCAGCATCGTCTTGGCGGATAAAACCGTGCCGGCAGGCGGCAACGAGGTGTCCGAGATGGCATAGCCGCTGAAATGCGGCTCCCATGATCCCGATTGGCGACGAGCGAGCGCGACCCAACCGTAGCGATCTTTCGACCCCGGCGCACCAAAAACGCCAAGTGCGGCGGTTTGCGCGCGCCGCGATGACGCGCCGGTAGGTACCGGCGCCGGCGCCGCAGCCGCATGGGTGGCCTGGGCGGGATGTTCGCTCATCGCCGCTTGGAAAATCGCCCGCGCGTCGGGATCGCCTTCGCCGCAAAGCTTGTCGAATGCCGCGACGTCCTTCTTGAGCAGGCTTCGCTTGGTGTCGAGGTCAACGTTTCTTTCCATAATGCCGATGATGTCCGTGCGCAGCTTCTGGCACGTGACGTCGGTCGAGAAATAGCTCTGATACGCCGCAAAGGTGCCGGCGGCCGCCGCGGGAATCGCGAGCGCCGCTCCCGTCATCTGCAGCAGCCTGACCAGGTGGTCCGGGGTCATGGCATCCTCTGGCCGCCCGCTCACGACCATGCCGCCACGGCGCCAAGATGGCAACGGCGGTACGGAAACCCTAGCGGGCAGGCGGCGGCGAGGATGGCGCCCGTCGGGGGAGCGGCGCAGCGGCGGCCGATTGCGGCCTCCCGGCGATGACAGGATTGAGCGCCTCCGGGTTCGAATACCAGTATGGGCCTGGAGCATGGCGGCGCAATTCCTGCTCGGCCGCTTTCACCGTGGCGATGGTGTAGGCTGCCTGACGCTGCGCCTCCGTGAGCTCCTTCACGTCCTCTTGGAGCGCCTCGATCTGGCGCCGCAGCTGGTCGATCTCCTCCTCCGTTGCCGCGCGTTGCGCATTTTTCGGTGGGCTTGCCGCCGATTGCAGATCGAACCGCAGCCGGCCGTCCGCATTCGACCAGGCAAACGCGAGTGCACCGATGGCGCCCAGCCCCAGCGCCACGCCGGCAAGCATCGTCAGTCTTGCACCGGTGCGGCGGCGGCGCGCCCGCGCCAGCGCGGCCGCGTCCTCCCCGAACTCCTCGTCGAGGACGTGGAGCCTCGGCATATCCGGCGCATCAGTTGTACTCGGCATTCACGCTTCCGGTCTCGGCAGGCGTTGGCTTACCGCGTTTGGCTGCGAGCGATGGACGACCCCGCGCCTCGGACGCGGCGGCGCGCAGCATGATGCGCGCATCGCACCGCCACCTCAAGCGCCTTGCCCAGCCGGCCGCAGCGCCTGCGCCCCGCGCCGCGGCTTCGTGATAGATTGGTCCAGATGAAAGCAATGGCTCGCAGGGAGGCATCGCGATGGATATCGGCTTCATCGGACTCGGCCAAATGGGCTTCCACATGGCGCGTCGGCTGGTCGAGGGTGGCCACCGCCTCCTCGCGTTCGACACCCGGCGCGAGCCGCTCGACCGCCTCACCGCGCTCGGAGCGCAAGCGGCCGGCTCCGCCCGCGAGATCGCCGATGCGGTCGAAACCGTGATGGTGAGCCTTCCCACGCCGGAGATCGTGCTCGAGGTTGCAACCAGAAGAGACGGCGTGATCGGAGGCAAGCGCGTGCGCCGCTTCGTCGATCTGTCGACCACCGGCGCGGTCATGGCCAAGCGAATCTTCGAGGCGCTCAAAGCAAAAGACATCGTGCAGATCGATTGCCCGGTCAGCGGCGGCGTCACCGGAGCGGCAAAGGGCACGCTGGCGCTGATGGCCTCCGGCCCGCGCGCGGAGGTCGCTGCGATCGAGCCGGCGCTGGCCGCGATCGGGAAAATGTTCTTCATCGGCGAGCGACCGGGCGCCGGCCAAACGATGAAGCTGTGCAACAATTTTCTTTCCGCCGCAGCCATGACAGCGACATCGGAGGCAATGGTGATGGGGGTCAAGGCGGGGCTCGATCCGCGCATCATGCTGGACGTGATCAATTCCGGGACCGGCCGCAATACGGCGACCGAGGACAAGTTCGGGCGCGTGGTGCTTCCGCGCACCTTCAATCTCGGTTTTACCGTCGGACTGATGACCAAGGATCTCAAGCTGTGTCTCGGCGAAGGCAAGGCGCTCGGCGTGCCGATGCAAGTTGCCGAGGCCGTCACGCGGCTTCTGCAAATTGCCTGCGACGAGAACGGGCCGGACAAGGATCTCACCACCGTCGTGCAGGCGGTCGAACGCCGCGCCGGCGTCGAGGTGCGCGCGCCGCGCGCCAGCGCGGCGCTGCCGAAGTGACGGCGTGTTTACGCGGCACTCGCCCCGCCCATTTTATCTTTCGCCGTCTGCAGTTCCCTATGGAGAGGACGAATGAGCGACGACACCCACGAAATTTACGCGGTCCGCTACGGACATCATGATCGCAAGTCCTCGGAAAACTTCATCGGCGGCGATCCGCACGACATGTTGCAACCACTCGACTTCTACGTTTGGGCGATCGTCGGGCCTTCCGGCCCGATCATTCTCGACACCGGCTTCGACGCGGCCATGGGCAAGAAGCGCCAGCGCGAGTTGACCAAGCCGGTGGGCGAAGGCTTGCAAAAGATCGGCATCGATGCGGATCAAGTCGCGACCGTCATCGTCAGCCACATGCACTACGATCACGTCGGCAACTATGATCTGTTTCCCCGCGCGCGCTATCACCTACAAGATTGCGAGATGGCCTACGCCACGGGCCGCTGCATGTGCCATCTGGCGCTGCGCATGCCGTTCGAGGCCGACGATGTGGTCGCGATGGTGCGCAAGGTGTTCGCCGGCCGCGTCACCTTCCATGACGGCGAGGGCGAGATCGTGCCGGGCGTCACGGTGCACCATATCGGCGGCCATTCGAAAGGCCTGCAAAGCGTGCGCGTGAAGACCCGGCGCGGCCCGGTGGTACTCGCAGCCGACGCGGCGCACCTCTACGCCCATATGGAGACCGGCCGCATCTTCCCGATCACCTACAACGTGGCCGAAGTGGTGGAAGGTTATGAGCGGCTCAAAAAGCTCGCCGCCTCGCCGAACCACGTGGTCCCCGGGCACGATCCGTTGGTCCTTTCGCGCTATCCCGCTGCCAAAGCCGGCCTGGAGGGCTGGGTGGTACGGCTCGACGCCGAGCCACGGGCTTGATACCGGCAAATGCCCTCCCACGATCGGCTGCCGCTTGGCCGCCCGGCCGCAATATCAGAGAACCAGTCCCGCAAGCCGCGGCGTTCAGAAAAGGTTAGCACCGCCACGCTGATTCCAGTCTCGGGCTCAATAGCCGTGCGAGCGGCAGTGTGATAGGATGTGACCGCGCGGGCAGGCCGCGTCTCTGAAACGCAGATCGTACCGCCATGAAGTCGAAGTGGACCTCAGCTCGCGACAAACGGCTATTGGCGCAACAGGCCGCAGGACGCACCGCCGCCGAGATCGCCAAGCTGCTGGGCGTATCGCGCAACGCGGTAATCGGCCGCTCCCGGCGGCTGCGCGGGATCGTCTACCGCTCTGACATCGAGAGCTGGGCGCGCGCCAATGCGCGGCGATCCGAGGAAGCCAAGGTGCGGATGAAGGCCCGGCAAAAGGCGCAGCGCAAGGCGCTGCGCGAATTGGCACGCGCCATGGCGCGCGGCATGCACCGAGGACAAGCCATGTCGCGGGCGCACCGGGCGGGCGCGCTTTGGCGGCAAATCGGAGAGCACTTCGGCATTTCCCAGCAGGCCGCCTACGAGCAGGCAAAAATTTGGACGCAACGCCACCGCCGTTGAGCGCGCGTCGTCCCTTCACATGATCGCGAACTCGCTGTTTCGGCGGTCGGTCACCAGCATGCAGCCGGGATAATGGGTGATGCAGAATTCAGGCTTGGCCGTCGCCACGACCGATTGCGGCGTCACGCCGCAGGCCCAGAACACCGGGATTTCATCCGACCCAATCGGCAGCGGATCGCCGTAATCCGGCTTCATCAGATCGGCGATGCCTATCAACTCGGGTTTGCCGACATGGACGGGCGCCCCGTGCACCGCGGGAAAGCGCGTCGTGATCTGGATGGCGCGGATCGCATCCGCGGGTTTCATCGGCCGCATGGAGACAACCATCGGCCCGTGGAACGGGCCGGCGGGCGTGGTCGCAATGGAGGTGCGATACATCGGCACGGTGACGTTCAAGGTGATGTGCCGCAGCTCGATGCCCCCCTCAATGAGCGCCTCCTCGAAGGAGAAAGAGCAGCCGAGCACAAAAGCGACGAGATCGCTGCGCCAATGGGCGCGGATGTCGGTCGGCTCGTCGATGAGCTCGCCGTGACGGAACACACGGTACCGCGGCAGATCGGTGCGGATGTCGAGGTCGTCGGCAAGCGTCGGCAGGCGAAAATCGCCGGCCGCCGAAGCCGCGAGCAGCGGGCACGGCTTGGGATTGAGCTGGCAGAAGCGCAGGAAGTCCCCGGCGACGTTGCCGGGCAGAATGGCGAGATTGCCCTGCACGTAACCCGGAGCGACGCCGGCGGTCTGGCCCTTGAAACCACCGCCGCGGGTAGCGAGCCGCGCGTCGCGGCCGGTCTGTGGGAGGGGAGAAGATCTGCGAGCCGTGGCAAGAACCGACATGGCGCTGTCCTCTTGGGCGCGGGCCGAAAACGGCGGCACCGGCTGCCTATGTTATCATCAGCGAACGGGCGGAGCACTGCCGCGCCCGCGCGTCTTTAGATAGGGCCTGCGTCCCCCCCGCGACATCGCGGCCGCGTTGTGGGGGCGCATGTCCTGAAGTATCCTACAACATATCAAGATCTCTCTTGACCGAGGGAAGCATGCGGGCTGCGCCACGCCCGCCGAACCGCCAGCTCTCGTGATGCGCCACTGCACGATGGGAGCCCGACCTGGGAGGAACAGACGATGACGGACGATACAAAAACGTGGAGCGAGGAATTCTGGTACCGCGGTAAGCTCACACGCCGCCGCTTGATCGGATACGGCACAGCCGCAGGCGCGCTCGGCGCGACCATGCTGGTGCCGGCCCCATGGCAGGCCGCCTTCGGCCAGGCGAAGCCCTACAAGATCGGCACACTGCAGCCGCTCTCTGGCGCGGCCGCCGCCGGCGGCAAGACGGCGCTCGTAGGCACGCAGATGGCAGTCGATCGCATCAACAAGTCGGGCGGCATCAACGGCCGGCCCATCGAGCTCATCGTCGCCGATTATGAATCCAAGCCCGACGTAGGCCGTCGCAAGGCCGAGAAGCTGTTGGTCGAAGACAACATCGACGTGCACGAAGGCGGCTTTCTCTCCAACGTTTGCCTCGCCTGCGAGCCGGTGTTCGCGGAATCCAAGGTCGTCAACATGATCGGCGTGTGCCTCGACACCACGCTCACCACCACAAAATGCAGCCGCTATACGTTCCGCCCGTTCGACTACGCGCCAGCGCAGGCGGTGGCGTTCGCGCCCTATCTCGTCAACAAGCTGGGGAAGACCTGGCACATCGCGTATGCCGACTATGCGTGGGGGCAGTCGACGCGCGATGCCTATGTCCAGCAGATCAAGAAGGCTGGTGGCGACGTGGTCGGCACCACCGGGATCCCGCTCGGCACCGCCGACATGACACCATTCCTGTCAAAGATCAGCGGCAACTTTGACGGCCTGTTCGGCATCTTCTTCGGCAAGGACGGCGTGACGGTCGGCAACCAAGCTTACGACCTCGGCCTGACCAAGAAGTACAAATGGGCGGGAGACGGCGCCATCGCCGAATCGACCAACCTTCCGGCGCTCGGCAACAAGGTCGAGGGCTTCGTCGGCATCAATCGCTATGTGCCGGTGCTCGAAGGCGTGCTCAACACGCCCTACCACAAGAAGTTCATGGACGACGCCGTTGCTCGGCTCAAGCAGATCGATCCTTCGGGTCCGCTCCCCGACCGCTACGTGCAGTCGAACTATGAAGCCATGAATGCGCTCAAGCTCGGCATGGAGAAGTCCGGCTTCCGCGGCCGCGAGGACACGATGAAGCTGATCGAGGCTCTGGAAGGGTTGGAGATGAAGGAAGGCGACGACTTCCCGCAGGGCGACAAGATCTTGCGCAAGGAGGACCACCAGGCGTTCATCCGCGAGTTCCTCTTCGACATCAAGGACGGCAAGTTCCGCATCCTCGAGGTGGTCCCCAAGGAAAAGACGATATTCCCGCCCGACTGCAAGTTCGCCGCGACCTAAGTGGCGTCCGCGCTGTCCATCGATGCGACCTTCCCGGCGGCCACAGTCCGGGAAGGTGCAGCCGCCCCGCTGCTGCGCACCGAGCGGCTCACCGTCCGGTTCGGCGGACTGACGGCGCTCGATAATGTCGACTTCGAGATCCGGCGCGGCGAAATTCGCGCGATCATCGGCCCGAACGGCGCCGGCAAGAGCACCTTCTTCAATTGCCTCACCGGTGTGCTTCGTCCCACCTCGGGACGCATCCTGTTCAACGGCGAGAACATCGCCGGGCTGCCGCCCAACCTGATCTCGCAGAAAGGGATCGCCCGCTCCTACCAGATCACCAACATCCTGCCCAACGCCACCACGCTCGAGAACGTCCGCATCGCCGCGCAATCGCGCCGGCACGGCTGGAGCATGCTGCGGCACCATAGCGCGTATCGCGACATCATCGACAAGGCGCAAGGCGTGCTTGACGCCGTTGGGCTGGGCGCCAAGGCAAACGAACTCGCCGCCAACCTCTCGCATGGTGAGCAGCGCAACCTCGAGATCGGCATTGCGCTTGCCACCGAGCCTCAGCTGCTCTGCCTCGACGAGCCCACCGCCGGCATGAGCGCGGCCGAGACCCACGACACCATGGAGCTGGTGCGCCGCATCGCCAAGGACCTCACGATCCTTATCGTCGAGCACGACATGCAGGTGGTGATGGCGCTGGCGCAGCGCATCAGCGTGTTCCACTACGGCGACCTGCTGGCGGAGGGCACGCCGGACGAGATCCAGGAGAACCCGCGCGTGCTCGAGGTCTATCTCAAGACATGACTCCCGATGCCACGCCCATTGAGCCTCTCGTCGCGGTGGAGGATGTACACACCTACTATGGCAAGAGCCACATCTTGCACGGCGTCTCGCTCCACGTCGACCGCGGCGAGG
The DNA here is from genome assembly GCA_035693615.1 of Xanthobacteraceae bacterium. Classification (GTDB taxonomy): domain Bacteria; phylum Pseudomonadota; class Alphaproteobacteria; order Rhizobiales; family Xanthobacteraceae; genus VAZQ01. Next base: position 1,187 of record DASSGH010000104.1, on the reverse strand, counting down.
TGGTGGGCCTGCTCGGGCGCAACGGCGTTGGCAAGAGCACGACGCTCAAGACCATCATGGGCCTGGTGCATCCGCATCGCGGCAAGGTGCTGTTTGCCGGCAAGCCCATCACTAACCTGCCGGCGCATAAGTTGGCGCGGCTCGGAATAGGCTACGTACCCGAGGATCGCCGGATTTTTCGCCTGTTGACGGTGATGGAAAACCTTCGCACCGGTCTCGACCGTCACGGCATGACGGAAGCGAGAAAACAGGAGCTCCTGGAGAAGGCCTTCAGCTATTTCCCGGTGCTCGCCGAGCGGCGCAACCAGGCCGGCGGCACGCTTTCCGGCGGCGAGCAGCAGATGCTCGCCATCGCCCGCGCGATGATGCTCGAGCCCAAGATCATCCTGCTGGACGAGCCCACCGAAGGGCTGATGCCGCGCATGGTCTCACAAATCCGGCAAATCATCGACGTGTTGCACCGCGAGGGCGTCGCGATCCTGCTGGTGGAGCAGAACGTCCCGTTGACCCTTGAGGCGAGCCAGCGCGTCTACATCATGGAGAAAGGCGCGGTGCGCCATCACTGCCCGGCGTCCGCCCTCAAAATCGGCGACCCGCTCATCCAGCAGTATCTGGGGGTGTAGCATGAGCACCGTCTTGGGCTTGCTTCAGGCGATTCCCTATGAGGCGCTGCTCATCCAGACGTTGAACGGCATCGTCACCGGGATGATCCTGGCGCTGATCGCCTCCGGATTAACGCTCATCTTCGGCATCATGGACGTGGTCAACTTCGCCCACGGCGAGCTGTTCATGTTCGGCGCCTATATGGGCGTGGTCGTGATCTCCGCCACCGGCAGCTTCTGGCTGGCGCTGGTGCTGGCCACCTTGATCGTGGCGCTGATCGGCGCGGCGTTGCAGATCACGACGCTGCGTCCGCTGCTCGGCCGCGATCCGCTCACCACGATCCTGGCCACGTTCGGCATTTCGCTGGTGATGCAGAATTACGCGCTGTGGCAATTCGGTCCGGTGGCGCGCAAGATCCCCGAGCCCTTCAGCGGCCAGTTCACGCTGTTCTACCTCCAATATCCATGGTACCGGGTGCTGATTGCCATCCTGTCGGCGGCGATCATCGGCTGCTTCTATCTCTTTCTCAAATACGGCACCTACGGCATCTGGATCCGCGCCACGACGCAGGACCGGGTCATGGC
>DASSGH010000103.1:0-26569 GCA_035693615.1 Xanthobacteraceae bacterium | reverse complement strand
CGAGCAAGCAGCCCATTGTGAACGGCTGCAGGGGCTGGCCCGCATTCCCCTCACGCGTGCGGCGCGGTGAGAAACGTCTGTTGTGATGCCTCGGCGCTGAGCGGAACAGTATTCGAGATATTGGTTGCGCCGCCGCCAACTCCAAACCCAGCCATCGCCTGTACGAGCTGAGCGGTGGAGACGTCGATCGCGGTAGACTGAGAGCTCGAGACGAATGAATCGTCTGAATCCTCCGAGCGGGGCGGGGGGACCGGGCCCGTCGCGGCGAAGCCGCCGAGCTGCCAATCAGAGCCGACCTGGCCCAGCGAGGCGGACCCTGTCAGTTGATTGTTGGCGATGTTGTAGACTTGGAATGCGCCGGTGTTGACGTTGCGCAAGACCAGGTCGGATACGCTGACGCCGCTGACGGAAGTAACACCCGCGAATTGCCAATCCAAGCCGACGGTGCCGAGGGAAGCAGAGCCGGTGATCTGATTGTCGTTGATGTTGTAGACTTGCAATGCGCCCGTGCTGGTATTGCGCAACAAGAGATCGCTTTCGTCGGGGACGCCGCTGAAGTTGCCGATGCCGGAGAACTGCCAATCAAGGCCGACCGTGCCGATGAACGCGGAGCCGGTGATCTGATTGTTGCTGATCTCGTAAACCTGCAATCCACCGGTATTGGAGTTGCGAACGAGCAGATCGCTTGTCCCGCTGCCGCTGAAATTGCCGACGCCCGAGAACTGCCAATCTAAGCCGACCGTGCCCAGTAATGCCGAGCCGATGATCTGATTGTTATCGATGTTGTAGGCCTGGAGCCGGCCGGTTCCGACGTCGCGCAGAATCATCTCGTCTTCGCCGAAGCTGCCGAAGCTGCCGAACGTGCCGAAACCCATAACCTGCCAATTCAATCCCACCGTGCCCAGCGAGCTCGAACTTATGATGTTGTTGCCGGCAATGTCATAGAGCTGGAATGCTCCACTCGTGGAGCTGCGCAACAGCATGTCGCTGGTATCGCCATCGTTGAAGCGACCGAGCGTGACAAACCTCCAATCGGATCCGACTCGACCCAACTGATAGCTGGCCAAGATCGTATTATTTCCAATGTCGTAGATTTGATAGGTACCGTCCGTGATGGACGCTGAAGTCTGACGCAGCACCATGACGGCGGTGGTGCCGGCGGGCGGCGACGGATTGATGACAGGAAGCGTGCTGCTAAAGCCGAGGGCTTCCGTGGATAGGATATCCGCGGTCGTGATCTGGCCGAGGTCGTCGACGATCTCATTGAATGGATCATCCGGTGTGAAATTGCTATTGGGCGGGTTGAGAAAGTCGGACGGGTCGGAAGAAATGCCCCAATCCGCCACTCTTGATGTGCCACCGTCGAGCGAAAAATATGCCGGGGCCGAAGGAAGGTTGTCGGCGAACAGGCGCTGGCCCGGACTGACGAACCGCATCAGGTCGAACTCAGAAAAGTATGTGACGCCTTGGCGAACGACGTTTGGGTCGTAGCGGCCCATGGCATGCCCGAATTCGTGCAGGAAGGCGTCCACCCGCGAGTTGCCGGGCGTGAAACCGGTGCCGATGCCGACGAAACCATCGGGCACCCCCTGGTTCGGGATGCGCAGCCCGAAAGCCTTCGCGGCGCTGGAGCTAATATAGAAGTTCGAGATGCCGTTGATGCTGTCGCCGGCCGGCAGATTGGCGCCGGTGAAGAAGTTGGGCTGGCCGGAAGTCAGTAGAGCAGTCCTCAATTGCGAATACGTCAAAAAAGTCGCGTTGTTAGTGTTGACCGCCGCCACCGCGGTGTTCTGGTTGGCCAGTGTTTGGCCACCGTACAATCCAAAGCCGATGTTGAATGTCAGCGTGATGTTATTCGTGAACGTCGCAGTGAGGAGGTTAATGGCGGTCTGCTCGTCCTGGAGAAAGGTATTGATTTGGGCCTGTGTGAACTGCATCCCAGCGCTGTTGAAATCATTGTTGACCAGGATTTGCATGCCATCCTCCAAAAAGGGGCCGCGAAGCGGATCGAGTTTCCTCGCGTGCGCTCTCGGATATTGATTTCCGCTACTGCGGTGTTGTGAACGTGCTCAGCTCGGAATTCTGCGCGAGGTCCCCGCTGTCGCTCGTCGTACTGACGTCGACGATTCCCAAACGAACCATGAGCTGCTGGTGTCGAATGGCGAGGATGCAGACAAAGGCACATCACGGCGTGCCTTTCGGCCCCTGATCCTCATGCAAGGCTAATCGTCGCCACCCAGGCGGAGCTTAATGCCTGCGCGTAAGGCGAGCGTCAACAAAAATGCAGTCACGCGGACCACTGGTATGCCGCTTGTTAAAAAGGGAGCGCACCAAGGAAACACGCGTGAGCCGGGTTACTGCCTTCTTGTCGGAATCCCTGCATTTGCTGGCCAACAGCTGCTGTCGCGCGATGTGCCGTCTCTTTTAATGCTCGCGAGGTAGCGGCTGGCCAATGGAACTTTCCAGACCCCGCGCTTTGTCGCCGACATGAGCGGCTCCTTGATTCACGCGAGGGCTCGTTCTGTCCGGAACACGACGGAGGGGACGCGCGTTGATGAACGGGAGATGAACACGTTGGAACCGGCGTCATGCGCCATCTCGCTACCACAGGTGATCGGATCGACCACTGGATTCGCCAGCGGGTCGTTCCTGGTCCTGGCCAAAGCAGGGTGAATTCCGCTCGCGATCGACGCATGGCGCTCGCGGCAATTGGGCGATCCCTGAAAGGCCAGTACGACGCCGCCGCGACCCCTATTCCCGCACGGCTTTCTGCACTCATGGAGCAACTCAAAATCCAGGCCTAGGGCGACGCTTTACGATTAGGTGAACGGAACCGGGAAAGACCGGCAGTTCACCTCAAAGGCCGCTCGGCCAGGCTCCCGAGCGGCCTTTTGCTTGGCCGGAATCGCCAAACTCGATGAGCTACGAAGGCACTGTCAGTAGCTGTGGCTGTGTCGCTCTGTGCCGAGGGCGATGGCGTTCAAGCCGTCGGTTGTCCCGCCGCCGCCGAACCCCGCCATCGCTTGCACGAGTGATCGTTCGAGGTGTCGGCGAATGCGCCTGACAGTGTCGGCGGATCGGCGGCAAAGCCCCCGAGCTGCCAATCGAGTCCAACCTGACCGAGGCTAGCGGCACCGATGAGTTGATTGCCGGCGATATCGTAGACCTCGAACGCGCCGGTGTTGGCGTTGCGCAGCACGAGATCGGACGCGCTGGCGGCGTGCACCGGCGCGATGCCCGCGGCGCCGGTGAGCTGGTTGTTGGCGATGTCGTAGACTTCCTCGCCGGCAACCCCGCTGAAATTGCCGACACCTGAAAATGCCGATCGATGCCGACCGTGCCGATGAAGGCCGCGCCAGTGATCTGGTTCTCGCTTCGCTCGATCGGGATGCGTGCTGCAGGTCGTTTCATCCAAACCAAAGTGCGCGTCGCGCGTTATCCTGTTGCCGCGAGTCATCTCCCGCCAGGAGGAACGTCATGTCGATCGTCCGCCTCATCCACATCCGGATCGATCCATCCGAGAGCGAAAACGCCGTGCGTGTATGGAAGACGGAATGCGCCCCGCTCATGATCCAGCAGAAGGGCTGCGTGTCGGAGAAGCTATTGCGCTGCAAGGATGCACCGGAATTCATCTCGTATTCGGAATGGGAGTCGGAGGCCGCCATCGAGGCCTATCGGAATAGCCAAGCGCACCACGAGATCGTTCGCCACGCCCGTGCGTTCAAGGGTGCGCAAGCCGAGGTCAAACTCTATAGTCTCGTGCGATAGGCATCACAGGACGCGTATGAACGGCCGCGGCGCGGTCGCGTCGACCTCTACCATGGCGCCGTTCGCGATCGCCTGCGTGATGTCGACAGCGAAGCCGGAGAGCATCGTGAAGCCGGCGAGCGCCGCGCCTTGTACCATGATCGGATTGACCGCGTTGAGCACCAGCGCCGCCGGGATTACGCCGCGCGCCGTCATCTCGTGCAGCATCCAGGCGCTCGCGACTCCGCCCTTGGCGGCATCGAGCACGAGCACGCGGCCGACATAGCTTTCGCCGGCCAGCTTGTGATCCGCACGGGAGAATACGCCGCGCACCCGGTCGAGATCGTAGCGCGCGGAGAAGCCGTCCTTGGCGACCAGCGCGACACCGCGCACTGTCGCTCCCATCCCGGCTGCCGCAAAGAAGGTCTCGCCGCTCATGGCGCGATCTTGCCGCCGTTGCACGCCGCGTCGATGCACGCCGGCATGGACATCAGCACCGGCCGGTAGCCGTAGCCACCGATGATGTTGACGAGCTTCGCCGAGTTCGTCGCCAGCCGCCGCCAGCCGTTCGCTTCCGCCAGCTCGCGCGCGTAGCTCTGGTAGAAGCACATGCCGGCGAGCACGGTGCCGCCCGCCGCCTCGATGCGCGCGGTCAGGCCGATGCGGTCGGCGTCGCCTTTAACTTGCGGACTGGTGACGACGAGAAGCGGGATGCGGGTGTGGCGGCCCTCGATTAGGTCCGCCACCTGCGCCATCTCGATCAGGCTCAGCTGCGGGGCTGAGAACACGACCACGTCGACACTCTCGATCGTCTGCGCGTAGCTCGCCACGAAGGCGCGAATGTCGGCCTCGTGGATTTCATGGCTGCGCACGCTCGAGCCCGCGGGGAGGACGTCGTCGAGCCGACGCGCCTCTGGCGTGATGCCGGCAATATGGAACAGCGCGACCGAGCCGTAGCTCGCCATCGCCGCGCCGAAATGCTTCATGTCGTCGGAGGCGGGCACGCGTTCGATGCCGACCAGGGCGGGAACTTGCCAGTAATCTCCCGCGAGCCGGCCGACGAGGGCGCCGAGCGCGCCCCACTCGTTGAGCTCGCGCGGCGCAAAGTCGACCTCGACGAGCAGCGTCGCCCACCGCCGCTGGTCGAGATGATAGCCGTAGCGCGGCGTGCGCGCGGTGAGCGCCGCGGCGAGCGCCGAGGGGCCGCCCTCGAAGTTCGAGCGCGCGCCACACACGCTGTTGCAGTAGATCACGACGCCTGTGTCGCCGTAGGCGACATGCTCGCCGGCGAGCGGCGCCATGATGGTCTGATAGTTGATGCAGGTGTTGGTCATCAACACGCCGAGCGCCTCGAACGCCGCGATCGCCCGGCGCTCGAGGTCGAGCATCCACGGTTGCTGCTTGAGGCGATGCGCGGCGGCAAAGTCGGTGCCGCGCGGATCTGTGATGGTGGGAATGCGCACCTGCCGCGCGTGCGCCGGCAGCCGGGCCAACCGCTCCAGCCATTCGACGCCGGCTTCGCCGAGCGACTCGGTGTCGGCCATGATGTGGGCCTGCGTCACCGGGACGAAATCGCCCGCCCCGAGGTAGTCGCCGACCTTGATCTGATGCTCGATCGCCCACTGCGCCGCCGGTCCGCACTCGCCCGCCCGCAGCGCCTGCTCCTCGGCCGTGAGATTCATTTGCGACACGTTGCTTATCGCCGCGCAGCGCGGACACAGCCCCGCCGGATGAAAGCGCGCGTGGAAGTCATAGGTGGCTTATTGCAGGTACGCGTTGCTGAAATAGCTGTTCAGCGGCTTGACCTCGACGACGTCGCCGGTTTCCTTCAACAGCTCGAGGTTGGCGCGCCAGTCGGCTTCAGCCTGCCAGCCGATCGGCTGCCCGGCTTGAGCATTGGTGGTGGCCACCGTGGCCTCAACCTGCTGTTCGAGCACGTCCGGCTGCTCCGGCACGGCCATATGGCGTGCCATGATCTTCGCTGCCTCCCGCGGGTTCGCCATGGCGTCGCGATAACCCTTAGCGGTCGCAAGCAGGAGCTTCTTCACCGTGTCTGGCTTCTGCTCGGCGAAAGCGTTGCTCACGTACATCGAGGAGCCGAGTACGTTGAGGCCGAAGTCGGTCAATTTGACCACGTTAAACTTCACGCCGGCGCGCTTCTCGATCTGCGGCAGCTCATTGCTGAGATAGACCGACATGACGTCCACCTTGCGCGTGAGGAACTGCGTGGTGCGCGCCGACGCGTCCATCTGAATGAGCTGGATCTTGGCAAGGTCGACGTTGTTGATCCGCGTAAAGGGGTGGATCATGTCGCCGAAGGTCTCGCCAACTGAAATCGCGAGCCGCTTGCCCTCGAGGTCCTTCGGGCCCTGGAGCGGCGTGTCGGGGAAGGCAATCACAGCCATCGGAGTGCTAGTCTGATAGAGCGCAACGACTTTGATCGGCAAACCTTGACTCACCGCCCGCGCGGCAGCGACCGCCGGTCCATAACCGAACTTTTCGTTGCCGGCCGCCAGCGCCTTGAGCACGTTTTGGGCTCCGTTGCCCTCCGATAGCTGCACGTCGAGGCCTTCGGCGCTGTAATAGCCTTTCTCCAGGGCGACGAAGAGCGGCGCATACTCACCCTTGAGCTTCCAGGTGAAGCGCACCGTAACTCTTTCCGGAGTCTGTGCACGGGCGATGCCGGAGAACACATCCGGCATTGCAATCACCGCCAGCAGAAACGCCGCGATGGCAGTTGTGAGCACCTGTGCCTTTGGTTGCATGACGTCATCCTTGGTCGTCTACCGCCGCTTCGTTCGATCAACCGTGGTCATTCAGCCCCGAGGTTAGCATGAGCCGATGACGCCATCAGGACAGGGAACGAAGCTTGCCCGGATTCAAGAGTCCCATCGGATCGACCGACTTGCGAAAGGCCAGCTTGCGCCCATCGGGATCGAAACGGCCGCCATCCTCCAGCTTGAAGATGTGCGGGTTATTGAGGACACAGCCGTCCTGTTCGAAAGACCGCATGATCTCGTTCAGCCGCTGTTCCGTCGTATAGCGAATGAGGGGCAGCCCGCCGATCCGGCAACGGCCCTTCTCTTTTGTATATTCATGGTGCATCAAAACTTCGTCGCCAAAGCGGGCCTTCTGCTCGCTGACAAGCTTTGGTTCGAACGGGTTCGGCATGACGACCTGGAGATAGGTCCAGCTGCGATCAACCTGCAGGGCCATCAATGTGGTGTGATTGAATGCCGTCTCGTGAATGCGGCGCAGATTGGCGGCGGCGCTTTCGGCATCGTTGACCGCCATAGAACGCTGTCCGTGGAACCTGGCGGCGAGCGCAAAATATTGATCGACATCGCTCTCCTTCACCATCGAAAACATCGCATCGCGGTTTCCATCGAAATATTTGTTGAGCCGCTTGTAGTAGGGTGAAAACCAGCGTTCGACGGCGCTCAGCAGGAAGATGTCGAGATCGCTGTCGAATGCCGCATTGCCGAAGGCGATAACGTCGGCATACGTTGGGAACGTGGCGATGCAATCGATCCACTTCTCTGCAGGAACCAGCTTGAGCTCCGCCTCGAGTATGATTCCGGTGGTACCCCAAGAATGAAGAACGAGATGCACATCGTCGCCGGTGAGCGTCAGGGTGCGCGGCGATTCTTCCATCGTCATGATTCTGAGGGACTGGATCATGCCAGAATCGCGAAGGATGCCATGCCGGACGGAGCCGATGCCTGCAAACCCGCCGCCGAGATAGCCGCCGATGGTGGCCGACCGCATGGTCGACGGATACATCATCAATTGTTGACCACACGCCAAAGCCGCCTCGAGCGCTTTGCCGATGACCGTCCCGCCTTGCACGCGAATACTACCCGGTTGGATGGCAATGACGCTGTTGAAACGAGTCATGTCCACGAGCACGCCGCCCTTGACCGGCACCGATTGCCCGTAGTTGCCGGTGCCGCCGCCGCGAAGCGTCACTGGCATTCGCCGCCGCGCCGCCGCAGTGACGACAGCGGCGATCTCCCCCTCGCTCTGCGGCTGAACGACGACGTCTGCCATGCAATTCTGAAGTTGCGGAGTAAGCACCGGGCTGTACCAATGAAAGTCGTGGGATTTCTGGCGAATTTCGCGCGCATCAACGGTCGAGCTCACCGGCCCAATGTCATGGCGAAATTGCTCGACGAGCGTTTGACTTGCCATCTTGTCCTCGAGAAGGTTCGGGCGGGTCCGCTCCGGGCGATTGTGGCCGTCAATTGCCGACGACGCCCGCCGCCTGGATGAGGGGCACCCATTTGTCGATCTCGTCGCGAACGAGCTTTCCCAGCGCCTGCGGCCTACGCTCGGCATCCGCCGGCAGATCCGCGCCAAGCTCGGCGAGCCGTTTGGCCACGCTCTCATCGCGCATCGCCTTGTCGAGCGCCGAATTGAGCCGCTCGACGATCGGCTGCGGCGTTCCCTTCGGGAAGAACAGGGCCGTCCACGCGATGGTTTGCAGCTCGGGCAGACCCGCCTCGGCCGAGGACGGCACGTCGGGGATCGCTGCCGCCCGCTTTGGCGCGGTTACCGCAATCGGCTTGACGGCGCCGGCGAGGATGTGCGGCGTCGCGGAGACGACCTGATCGAACATGAGGTCGATCTGCCCGGAGAGAAGATCATTAACGCTCTGGGACAGGCCGCGATACGGCACGTGCTGGATCTGCGTCTTTGTAAGTTTGGTGTAGAGCAGATAGGTGAGATGGGAGATCGAGCCGGTGCCGGCGCTGCCGAAGGTGAGCTCGTGCGGATGCGCTACCGCGTAGGCGGTGAAGTCCTTGAGCGTATCGGTGGTGAGGGTCTTGCGCACGACCAACACCATGGGCGTGCTAGCCACCAACATTACCGGTTCGAAATCGACGCGGGGATTATACGAGAGATTCTTGTAAAGCCCCACGGCGGCGGCATGCGTGCCGAGATTTCCCATCACCATGGTGTAGCCGTCGGGCGCCGCCTTGGCGACGCGCGCGGCGCCGATCGAGCCGCCGCCGCCGGTCACGTTCTCGACGACGATCTGCTGGCCGAGCGTGTGGCTCATGTGTTGGCCGAGAATGCGCGTGAGCACGTCGGTCGGTCCACCGGCGGCGAACGGCACGACCACGGTGATTGGACGCGTCGGGTAGGGCTGCTGCGCGCTGGCGCTCAGACCGGGGCCAATGAGAAGCCCCGCGGCGACTAAAACGAAAGCACAAAAGCGCATCATGCTCTCCTTGAGCGAACCGGTGTAGCTGTTCGTGCCCCCTCCTTGCGGGGAGAGGGCTACTCTCTTTTACAACAGCAAGGAATGGGTGAGGGAATTCGAATCCATCAGTACCGCCGGTAACTCCCTTACCCCAACCCTGTTCCCAGATGGGGAGAGGGAGCGCGTCCAGGTTGTTTGTGCATTCGCGCTATGATCTGCAGCCCTTAATCGGTTTTGATATTCAGCTCCTTCACCAAGCGGGCATACGTGTCGAAATCGCCGCGCACCAGTCGAGAGAATGCTTCGGAGCTCCCCCCGACCGGCTCCTGGCCCGATTGCTGGAAGCCGGCCCGGACTGCCGATTCGGCGAGCGCGTTGTTGATCTCCGCGTTAAGGCGGGCGGCGATCCCCGGCGGCGTTCCGGCCGGCAGGAACACGCCGACCCATTGATCGAGCACAAGGCCATTGACTCCGGCTTCTTGATACGTCGGCACATCGGGCAGCGTCGGCGAGCGCGTCTCGGTCGATTGGGCGAGGAGCCGCAGCGTCCCGGACTTGTGGTGCGGGATGAGCGGCGTCGACCCGAGGGATCCAAGCTTCACGTGTCCGGCGATGAGATCGTTAAGCGCCGGCGCGCCGCCGCGATAGGGGACCTGCTCGAGCGTGATGCCGACAATCGACGCGAACCATTGCGCCACCATGTGCTGGGCGCCCACGCCGCTTCCCGTCGCGTAGCGCAGCCCCGGCTGCCGCTTAGCGAGGGCGATCAATTCGGAGAGCGATGCAACGCCGAGCGAGGGATGCGCCGCTAACACGATGGGCTGACGCGAGAGCTGGATGACCGGCGCAAATTCCTTCAGCGGATCGAGGTTCATTTTGTAGACGTGCGGATTGCTACTCAAGGCATCGGTCGTAACCAGCACCGTGTAGCCGTCGGCGGGGGCCTTGGCCGCGGTCTCGATGCCGATATTGCCGTTGGCGCCGGACTTGTTTTCGACGACGATTTGCTGCCGCAGGCTGCGCGATAAATATTCGCCCACGAGGCGGGCGCCCACGTCGGTCGAGCCGCCGGCCGGGAACGGGACAACGAAGCGAACCGGCCGACTCGGCCAGTCCTGCGCCATGACGGTCGCAGAGGCGGCAAAGAGCGCAACCAACGCGACGACAAGGCGCAGCTTCAGCATGGGGAAATGGTCCCGCTCTCCCGCATGGACTATCCTATCGGTCCTGCTTGCGTCCGACTAGCAGCGACGCGTTGACCGAGGGCCGCGCATGCCGTTCTCCAGCTATCTCCCCGAGCACATGGGCGCGATAACGCTTTCGCCGTCGGGGCCGTTTGTCGCGGGCGCGTATGCTGAGCTGATCTTGACCTATACCGCGGGCACCTTCGGGATTGACGACACTGGCATGGTGAAAATCTCATGGCGGACCACCTCCGACATGAGCAAGCCGCAGTTCGAGAGGCCGGCCGCGCCCAATTTCACCACCGTCGAGGCGAGCAATGGCGCCAAGCTCGAGGTGTGGTTCGACCGGCTCAACATCCGCCCCTATGCCAATACCCTGCTGATCCGTGTCGGCCGCGGCTATCTTCGCGCCGGCGATACGCTGACGGTGCGGATGGGCGACCGCCGGCAGGGCTCGCCAGGCTACCGCCTGCAGACCAACTGCGAAGCCCGGGTCGAGCTCAGGACGTCGATCGATGCTTTCGCCACCTACGAATTCACCGAGCTCCCGGAGCAGCCGGCCTTCGCGCTCGTACCGGGGAAGGCCGCGCACTGGAAGGCGATCTGGCCTTCGCTCGCCGTGGTGGGCGAGCCGTTCCGGCTTGCGATCGTCGCCGAGGATGCGTGGGGAAACCCGACCGCCGATGCCGAGCAGACGCTCTCGCTTGTGCCGTCGCGGCTGGTCCGCGGATTGCCGCAACGCGTTACGGTGAAACGCGGAGATGGCCCGCCCGTGTTCGATAATCTCGTCGCCGACGCGCCCGGCGATCTTGAGCTGCAGCTCGTGGCGGGAGGCGAAGAGCTTGCCCGCGCCAATCCGCTGCGCGTGACGGCGGCCGCGCCGCTGCGGCGCTATTGGGGCGACCTGCATGGGCAGAGTGGGGAAACCATCGGTATGGGTACGGCGGAAAGCTATTTTCGCTATGCCCGCGATCTCGCCTTTCTCGATATCGTCGGGCACCAGGGCAATGACTTTCAGATTACCGACGCGTTCTGGGCCGAGCTCAACCGTTTGACCGCGGCGTTCGATTCACCTGGCCGCTTCGTATGCCTGCCCGGCTATGAATGGTCGGGGAATACCGGCATGGGCGGTGATCGCAACGTCTTCTTCCATCGTGAAGGCCGACCGATCCGGCGCTCGTCGCATATTCTGGTCGAAGGGCAGACTTCGACCCGCGCCGTCTACAGGGCGGATGAGCTCTTTCGCGCACTCCAGGACGAGGATGCGGTGGTCATTGCCCACGTCGGCGGCCGTTACGCCGACCTCAAATCCGCGCATGACGGGCGGATCGAGCGTAGCGTGGAGGTGCACTCGACATGGGGCACCTTCGAATGGCTTCTGCACGACGCGTTCGAAAAAGGCTACCGCGTCGGCGTGGTTTGCCACAGCGACGATCACAAGGGTCGGCCGGGCGCGACGCGGCCGGGCGCCTCGACCTTCGGCGCGATCGGCGGAGTGACCTGCTATTTCATGCCCGAGCTCACGCGCGACGCCTTGTTCGAGGCGTTGCGCCGGCGTCACCATTACGGCACCACCGGCACGCGTTTGTTCCTCGATCTGCGCGCGAGCTTCGCGCAGCCGGTCACGAGCTTTTCCGAAGACCCGCAGCTCGCTCCCGGGAAGGAGCTCGCGGTTTGCGAGGCCACGATGGGCGACATCATCCGCCCCGGCGCGGCGCCGATGCGGCTTGCCGCCGAAGTCATCGGCACCGCGCCCATCGAGCGGCTCGATGTGTTGCACGGCGCCAAGGTCGTGCAGACGGCGCGGCCATTCGCGGCCTCCGATCTCGGCCGCCGCGTGCGCGTGAGTTGGCAAGGTGCGGAGTACCGCGGTCGCGGCCGCGAGACGATGTGGCAGGGGACACTGACGCTCACCGGCAATCGCATCGCGCGGTTTGCGCCGGTCAACTTTCTCAATCCGGAACGAAAGGTCGTGCAGACGAGCCCCGGCGTCGCGCTCGCCTGGAGTTCGGTGACGACCGGCAATCTCGCCGGCATCGATCTCTGGCTTGACGAAGCGCGGCGCGGCACGCTCGCAATCGAGACCAATGTCGTCTCCGGCGAGGTGGATCTCGCAAAGCTCGACGACGTTGCGGTCGCTTTCGACGGCGGCGGGCTTGGTCGGCGCGTCAGCATCTATCGATTGCCTGAGCAGGATTGGAGCCGCCGCCTTGCGCTCGAGCACGTCGCGAACTTCGCGGGTGGGGCGGACCTGCCCGTCTATGTGCGCGTGACGCAAAGCGACGGCCACCAGGCATGGTCGAGCCCGATTTATCTGATCGCTTGAGGAGGCCACCGCGAGCCACGCTGCGTCCGCTTCTCCCATGTGCGGGGCGTTGAGGAACGAAGGGCTGCCGCTCAGCGGCGGCCGGCATCTTCCAGATCGAGCACCACGCGCCTGATGTCCGATCCCATGTCTTGGGTGCGGAAGCCGAGCTCGGCGGACATTTGCAACATGGGCGCGTTTTCGGCCAGCACGTCGCCGTACACGCGCCGCAGGCCTTTTTCTTTGGCGTAATCGATGACGCGGCGCATGAGGAGAAAACCTACCCCGTGTCCCTTGAGCCGCGAGCCTACCAGGATCGCAAATTCCGCGGTCTTTTCGTCGAGCTCGTCCTTCAAGCGCACAAGCCCGAGCATCTGGCCGGTGTCTTCGTCGAGCGCGATGAAAGCCATTTCGTGGCGGTAGTCGAGGTGGCTGAGCTTGTGCATTTCGTCCGCGCTGAGCTCGCGGACGTCCGCGAAAAACCGAAGTCGGAGATCCTCGGCGCTGACGCCGGCCAGAAAGTCCCGATACAGGGCGACGTCTTCCGGCCGCGCCCGGCGGATCAGCACGTGCTCGCCGCCGAGAACGGTTTCATGCACTTCCCCCGGGCCAAGCTCTCCGTCGTCCGGCATTGGCGTCCTTTTTCGCTGCCGTCGATTTATGCGAATTGACGCTCGCAAGCAAACCGCCGTCGCGCCTTCGCCTGGCGAAACCGAACAGGGCGCAAGTCCAGCGCGCTAGCGCTGCGTTCCCAGGCAGGTCTTCTTGATGAAGTCGATGGCGCGCCGCTTGCTCTCGATCACGCGCGGTAGGTCTTCCGGCCGCGGCGCAGAAATTCCGATCATCATCCGATCCTGGCACTTGCCGTCCTTGCATTGCCACGCTTTGCCATCGATTACGACGCTTGGACGATCGCCGTCCTCGATGTCGATCCGTTGTACTTTGTTGAAATCCAAGGTGGTCGTTTCGTTCGAAGGCGACTCGAAACTTTCCTTGCTGCCGCCCCTGGAATAAGCGGTCATCACCACTGTCTTGAAAACGCATTTTTGCGGCGAGGAGATGCTCACGCCGACTTTTACATGACGGCTCCCGCGGTGCGGATCGTTGTCCTCGCCAAAACCAGGATTTTGCCGGATCGATTCATATCGGATCTCTTGGCCCTCGACAGTCCGCCGCCAGCGCGTCTCGAATCCCTGAGGGAGATCACCCTCCTGCTGGCCGCCGATGACGAACGCGACGGCATCGAGCAAACCCGCTTCATCCGAGGTGAGGCGACTTTCACACCCGCAAATCAGGCTCGCGAATCCCAGCACTAGAACGTTCCAAAGCTTTAAGTGTCGCTTCCTGGGGTGCCCCGCGGTTTTCATCGGACCTGAGATAGCCTGTAACCGAGCCTGGACCAATTCGATATATACTCGACCGCGGGTCGTCCTCCTAGGAGATTGGATGCAATTCGGTTGTGCGCAAGCGGCCAGGATTCGAGCGTGGATCGCTCCCGCCGCGGCGATGATGCTTATCGCCATGGCGCAAGGCGCGGCTGCGCAGGGTGTCTTGCCACCCGGCTTCGTTTACCTGCGCGACGTTGAGCCGAGCATCGTCCAGGACATGCGCTATGCCGGATCTGACAATTTCGTCGGTCGGCCGCTGCCCGGCTATGGCGCCGCGGAGTGTGTTCTCCGAAGGGAGGTCGCGGCCGCGCTCCAGCGCGTGCAGATCGCCCTGCGCGCTGGGGGACTTTCGCTCAAGGTTTATGATTGCTACCGGCCCATGCGCGCCGTGCGCGCCATGGTGCAGTGGGTGAACGACGGCCGCACGGAAGCGCCGACTAAGCGGTTTTTCCCGAAGCTGCGGAAGGGCTCGCTGCTCAGCGGCTATATCGCCTCGCAATCCCGGCATTCGACCGGCAACACGATCGACCTCACCCTGACCAAGGTCGACACGGCGCCGGCTGCGCCATTCGATCCGGCCGCCACTTACGGACCCTGCACGGCGCCGGCCGCCCGGCGCAGCCCAGACAACAGCGTCGACATGGGCACCAGCTTCGACTGCTTTGATTCCGCGAGCCACACGACGAGCTCCGTCGTGACTGTCGAACAGCGCCGCTGGCGAAACGTCCTCGTCGAGGCGATGCGAAAACAAGGATTTGCAAATTACGATCGCGAGTGGTGGCACTTCTCCTACGGGAGGTCCAGCAGCCAAGGGGCCTACGATTTTCCGATCCGCGCCCGATAACGGCGTGCTTTGTCGTTCCGCCTCACCCCGCGCCAGCGGGCAGAGCTGCAATCTATAACGACGGGCAGAGGATTGTTGTGTGGGCTTCGCGGGCGGACGCAGTCTCGCATCTACTGGCCCAAATCGAGTGACGCCAGCGCCTCTTTCCATTTTACCGACTCGCCAGCGAGGAAGCGCGCGAACGTTGCATCGTCCTCGTAGGCAATCGCGGCGGTCAGGGTACGGGCGGCTGCTTGTGCGCCGGGCGTCGCCAGAATGGTGGCGACCTCGTGCGAGATCTTCTTGATGATTGGCGCCGGCGTTCCCGCCGGTGCAAACAGCCCGATGAATCCGGAGGCACGCCCGAAGCCCGGCACACTCTCGGCAATGGTCGCGATCTCCGGCGCTACCGCAAAGCGCTTGTCGTCGATGAGCCCGAGCGCGTGCAGGCGCCCGGCCTGGATGTGAGGGTAGGCGGAGGTGAGGTCGACCGATGCGAGCGGGATCTGTCCGCCAATGACATCGACGACCGCGGGCGCGCTGCCGCGATACGGTACGTGCACCAGGTTCGCGCCGGTCACGCGCTTGAGCAGCTCGATCGAGAGGTGCTGGCTGGAATTCGTGCCGGTCGAGCCATAGGTCAGTCCGCCGGGCCTCGTTTTGGAGCGCTCGATCATGTCGGGGATGGATTTCGGGCCGGTCGATGGATTCGCCACCAGGACGAGGGCGACCTCGATGAGCTTGGCCACGGGCGCAAGCTCGCGCAACAGGTCGGGCCCGGGATTGCTCGGCAAGTTGGGATTGAGCAGGAGCGCGCCGGTCGCGCCGACGCCGAGCGTGTCGCCGTCCGGTGGCGACTTCGCGAGCATCTGCAGACCGAGCGCGCCGCCGGCGCCGGCCCTGTGCTCGACGACGACCTGACGCCCTAGTCGCGGGCCGAGGTCGTTGGCGACGATGCGGGCGGCACCGTCGGCCGATGCTCCTGGCGCGAACGGAACGATGACCTGCATCGGCCTTTGCGAGAGCTGTGCCTGCGTCGGCGCTGAAGCGAGCGGCAACGCGAGCGCAAGCACCGCGAGCGCGACAACGCAAGGCCGCGCACCCGCCTTTTCCGCACCACCCCGCGAGTAGCGCCGAACCGGCGCGACCGTGTCGGTGCACTCCGTCGCTTCGTCCTCGTCGAGGGAGCAGCCTCCGCCCGCCTCCGCTGTCACGTTCGGCATGCCTTTTCTCCGGCTTCTCTCTCGGCGTTCGCGTCCTGCATCGCTTTCCAGACATTGTACGGGGTGGCCGGCATCCTGATGTCATGCACGCCGTAATCACGCAGCGCATCCAGGATCGCGCTGATGACCACCGCCGGCGCGGCAGTGGTGCCGCCTTCGCCGCCGGCCTTGATGCCGAGCGGATTCGTGGGCGAAAGCACCTCGGCGATTTCAGTGACGAATGGGGGGACGGTATCGGCACGCGGCACGCCATAGTCCATGAGCGAACCGACAAGCGGCTGGCCGGATTCGCGATCGACGTAGCACTGCTCCCACAACGCCTGTCCCACGCCCTGCGCGATCGCGCCATGGGTTTGGCCGTCGACGATCAGCGGATTGATGCAACGGCCGACATCATCGACCGACGCGTAGCGGGTGAGCCGCACGTCTCCGGTCTGTGGATCGACCTCGACCTCGCAGACAGCGCAACCGTTGGGGAATACCGGATCGTGCATCTCGTTGTCGGTGACCACGGCGATGCCGTCCTTGAGTTCCTGCGGAAGCTCGTGTCGGGCAGCCTCTTCGGCGAGGTCGAGGAAATCGAAGGTGCGGTTGGTCGCGCGCGCGCTGAACCTGCCGTCGCTGAACTCAATATGGTCCGGCGCCGATCCCAAGATCGCCGCCGCCACCTTCTTCCCCCGCGCAACGAGCTCGGGGAGTGCCTTCGCGAACAGAGTTGCGGCGTGGCGCATGGAGCGGCCCGAATGCGATCCGCCGCCCACCTGCACCACGTCGGTGTCGCCGAGGATGATCTTCACGCTCTCAACCGGCACACGGAGAAGATCGGAAATGACCTGGGCGAAGCTCGTCTCGTGACCTTGTCCGCTCGGCTGCGTGCCGATGACGACGTCCACCCGCCGCTGCGGGCGCACCGTGATCCGTGCCTGCTCGTTCGGCGCGCCGATCGAGGATTCCACGTAGTTAGCGAGCCCGCGGCCGAGCAGCCGGCCGCGCTTTGCAGCCTCGCGTCGGCGCTGCTCGAAGCCGTTCCAATCGGCGATTTCCATCGCCCTGTCCATGTTGTCCTGGTACCGCCCGCTGTCATAGGTCATGCCGACGGCATTGAGGTAAGGCATCGCCTCCGGGCGGATGAGATTCTTGCGCCGCAGCTCGACGCGATCGACGCCAAGTTGCTTCGCCGCCGTATCCATAAGGCGCTCGATCGCGAACGTCACCTCCGGCCGGCCAGAGCTGCGATATGCATTGGTCGGCATAGTATTGGTGAAGACCGCCATGGCGCGCAAAGAGGCGTGAGGGATCGCGTAGGGTCCCACGATGAGGCCCGCGCCCTTGGACAATGGCGAAAGCGAGACACAGTACGCGCCCACGTTGCTGATGTTGGTCGCGCGCATGGCGAGCAAGCGGCCGTCGCCGGCGAGCGCCAATTCGACCTTGGTGACGAGATCACGTCCCTGATAGTCGCTCAAGAACGCCTCGGATCGCGTCGCGGTGAACTTGACCGGACGGCCGAGCTTCCGCGCGGCCCACAGCACGAGGGCGAACTCGACGAACACTCGGTTGCGGGTGCCGAAATTGCCGCCGACGTCGTAGGACAGGACCCGCACGCGGTCGAGCGCGACGCCGAGGATGGTCGCCAGCTCGCGTTTCTGCCTCACCGCACCGCCGCTGCCGGCATGCAGAGTATAGCGTCCGCTCGCGGCGTCATACTCGCCCAGTGCCGCGCGCGGTTCGAGCGGGAGCCCGGTCACCCGGTCGATATGAAGGTCGAGCGCCACGACGTGGTCAGCACGTGCGAACGCCTCCTGCGTCGCTTCGCGATCGCCGAAAAGCGTATCGATCGGAGCATTATTGGGCACCTCGCTCCAAATTACAGGGGCGCCCGGCCGCATCGCGTCTTCGGAATGATAGACCCCGGGCAGGACCTCGTAGTCGATCGTGACGGCTTCCGCTGCGTCGAGCGCCTGCGGCACGGTCTCGGCCACGACCATAACCACGGCCTCGCCGACATGGCGCGCCTTTTCGTCGGGCAACAGCGAGTGCGGGCCGAAGAACGCCGCACCGCCGCCCGTCGCGTGCAGTTTCATGTCGTATTTGGTCTTGGGTAGTGGATCGTGGGGAATGGCACCAAGCCCGTCGGCGCGGCAGTCGGCGCCGGTGAACACGCCCAGCACGCCAGGCATCATCTTGGCGCGCGCCACATCGATGCCGAGGATGCGCGCGTGCGGATGCTGCGAGCGCAGCATCACCGCATAGGCTTGGCCCTCGAGGCTGAAGTCATCGCTGAAGCGGCCGCGTCCGGTTGTAAGCCGCCCGTCTTCATTTCGGGGCAGCGGCTTGCCGATCGAGCGGAAGCTTAAGTCGGCGGGCGGCGCTGCTTGGTCGATGTCAGTCATCAGCAGCTTTCATCTCACCGCAGCGGCTTGGCGAAGCTTAGCTCGTGACCATCCGGATCGGTCACGTGGAAGAACCGCTCGCCCCATTCCGCGTCACGCGGGGCGGTATCCGGAGGGTAGCCGGCCGCCATCATGCTGGCATGCAGCGAATCGACGTCGGAATGATAGAAGATGACCCGCCCCCACCAGGACCACTCTCGTTCAATTGGTTGGGCGATCAGATTGAGATAGCTGGTGCCCGCCCGAAAACTCGTGAAGGCAGCATCGCCCCCGCCGTAAATTATCTCGAATCCCAGCATGCGATAGAATCGGACGGCGCGCGACATGTCATGAGTGGCCAGCGTGATCGCGCTGATGCATTCAATCATCGGGTAACCCAATCAGCCCAATGATCACTCGCGCTTACCGGCAATCGCCTCGTGCGGATGACGCAGATCGCCGCGCTTGTTGCGTCGACGCACGTAGTTGATCAGAGCATCCGGTCGCTCACATTTGACCTTGAGAGCGGCGATGAGGGCGTCTTCCGCCGCCACCGTCACGCTCTCATGTTTGCCGGCCGTGCTTATACCGACGGTGAATTCGAGCGTCATGGCGGTGTTCTGCCCCGGTTAGTTGGACGTGATGCCCGGCTCGTTCTCTTCCAGCTGCGAGAACCGGACCTGAAGGATCTCCTTTGTCGTCACTTTCCCGTCGCCGTTCTTTTCCACCAAGACAAGCTGTTGCGCGTCGGATAAGCCCGCCGGAATGACCATTCTCCCGCCGGCTTTGAGCTGATGTAGCAGGGGCGGAGGAATGAGGTCGGGAGCTGCCGTTACGATCACCTTGTCAAAGGGAGCGTGCTCCGACCAGCCATGATAGCCATTGCCGATCTTGATCTCAATGTTGGCGCAGCCTTGCCGTCGCAGTCGCTGCTTTGCCTGTCGGGCGAGCTCTTCGATGATTTCCATGCTGTACACTTTGCGCGCGAGCTGCGCCAGGATCGCTGCCTGATAACCAAGGCCGGTGCCGATCTCCAGCACGACATCGTCGGCCCTGATTTCGAGCAGGTCGGTCATCAGTGCGACAATGAAGGGTTGGGAGATCGTCTTTTCGAAGCCGATGGGAAGTGGAATATTGGCATAAGCGTAGGGTTGAAGCTCGATCGGCACGAACTCATGCCGCGGCACGTTGCCCATTGCGGCCATGACGCGTTCGTCGAGAGCCGCCTTGCCGAGAATGTCGCTCACGTGAAGTACGCCGGCGGAAATTTCCACCAGCATATGTTGGCGAAGGATCTCGAAGTCTTTCGCGCTCATTGCGCCATCCTACGGCTGGGAGGGGACCGGTCGTCGCGCCGCGGCGCGGACCTTGCTCACCCCAGAAAATGTAGGCGAAACTCGCTCCACTTTCCACCGATGGGCACACCGGGCCGAGCGATGGGCCGTTCAGATGTAGAATCGTTGACGCTCAGAGTCGATGAGGCACACACCGTCTCCGGTCTTTTGTTGGTCCCGTCGCAGGCGGGCGCCTGCTACGTCCTGGCGCATGGGGCGGGAGCGGGAATGTTCCACCCATTCATGCAAGTTGTTGCGAGGGAACTGGCGGAGCGCGGCGTGGCCACACTGCGCTATCAGTTTCCATACATGGAGCAGGGGGGAAAACGGCCCGACCCTCCCAAGCTCGCACATGCGACGGTTCGAGCCGCCGTGGTGCAAGCCGCGCGGCTCATGCCCACACTCCCGCTCATCGCCGGCGGCAAATCCTTCGGTGGCCGCATGACGTCGCAGACGCAGGCTGCCTCCGCGTTGCCCGGCGTCCGCGGACTTGTTTTTCTCGGCTTTCCACTCCATCCGACCGATCGGCCGTCGAATGAACGCGCCACGCATCTTTTCCAGGTCGAGGTGCCGATGCTGTTTCTTCAGGGCACCCGCGATAGGCTGGCCGACCTTGGCCTACTCGAACCGTTGGTGGAACGGCTGGGGCCGCGCGCATCGTTGCGGCTGGTGCAAGATGCCGATCATTCCTTTCGAATGCCGGTGCGTGCCGATGCCGCCGTCAAGCGTAACATGATGGATTCGATTGCCGAGTGGGCCTTTGCGCTGATCTCCCAGCGCCGCTAGCGTGCATGCGTGTGAAGTTCATCGGCGCTGCCGCGCATTCGCTGTGGCTCGCTCGATGGCGCCGTTCGCGAGCCCATCAGCTAGGCGCCGCGCCTCGCGTCGGCGGAGCGGAAACGGCTTGCCGCGCGGGCGCGCGCCTTCGCAGCCTCGGCTTCGCGATTCCGCGGCGGAGCGTCGGTCACCAGCGAGTCGAGCAATTCGTGCGCCGCTTGCGCCACCTGCTCCACCGCGCGGCTGAACGCCGCCTGGTTTGCTTTGGAGGGGCGTGCAAATCCGCTCAACTTGCGGACGAATTGCAGCGATGATGCTTGAATTTCCTCGTCCGTGGCGGGCGGCTTGAAGTTATAGAGCGTCCGGATGTTTCGACACATGAATGGCCTCACGCAGGTCACGGGATGTCGACCGTCGCATACGATCGCGGCGGCAATCAAGTCTCGGCGCGAGGTCGGCGCGTCTGCAATGTAACGAACGTCGCGGGACCGAAGCCGTCCGAGCTCGAGATCAAACATCCTCGATGAGGCGTTTGGTGGGATCGGCGGTGCGGCCGAAGACAACTGCCACCTGGATGCGTCCTCGCCGCTCGAGGATTTCTACCGAGACTTCGTTGGCATGACGCCGCACCTTGAGGTCGACACTGGATTGCTTGAGCTGCAAATTGCGCAGCACCAACTCGTCCAGGAACGACGGCAAGCGCGGATTGAGCAGCCGGATTTGGTTTGCAACGGGGTCGAACTGCAGCCCGAGCGAAGCCTCAATCAGCGTGAAGGGGGTGGCGCTGGCCCATGCCTGTGGCAAGCACGCGACGGGATAGTGCGTCGGCCCGCGTCCCCGACTGCGCTGAAAGCCGCAGAACAGCTCGGGCAATCGCCGCATCTCCAAGTAAGTGGCGGCCTCGAACAGGCCTTTGAACACGCGCTCGAGCGGCCGCTTCAGGTCGTAGCGGGCCAAGCCCAACGCGATCAGCGCGTTGTCGTGCGGCCAGATTGAGCCGTTGTGATACGACATGGGGTTGTAGCGCGCTTCGGTGTTGGCGATGGTTCGAATGCCCCACCCGGAAAAGAATTGCGGGCGTAGCAGGCCGTCCGCCACCTCGATGGCCCGATCAAGCTTGGCAATGCCGGTGAACAGAACCTGGCCGGCATTGGAGCTGCGTACGCGGCAGGGTTCTTTCTTGCCGTCGAGGGCAAGCGCGTAGGTGCCCAGCTCCGGACACCAGAAGCTCGCGTCGAATCGCTCGGCCAGCTGATCAGCTTCGGCTTTGAGCGTCCGCGCCCGCTCGGCCCATCCGAGCCGCTCGGCGCAGCGCGCGAGAACCTGCTTAGCGCAATAGACGTAACCCTGCACCTCGGCCAGCGCGATTGGACCTTCTGCCAAGCGGCCATCAGCGTGGAAAATAGCGTCTTCTGAATCCTTCCACCCTTGATTGGCGAGTCCCCGCTCGGTTGCGCGATAGTATTCGACGAAGCCGTCGCCATCGAGGTCGGCTGGCCCGTCGATCCAGCGGAGGGCCGCGTCGATCGCCGGCCATAGCTCGACGATGATGGCGTCGTCTCCCGTCCTTTCGGCGTAAAGCCCAGCCAGCATCACGAACAGCGGCGTGGCGTCCACGCTGCCGTAATAGAGACCGAATGGGACTTCGCCCAGCGCGGCCATCTCGCCCTCGCGCATTTCGTGCAAAATTTTCCCGGGCTGCGCGTCCGAGGCGTCATCCGCGGTCTTGGCTTGAAAGGCGGCGAGGCGGCGGAGCACGCCCTGTGCGACGCGAGGATCGAGCCAAAGCATCTGCAGCGCGGTGAGCAAACCGTCGCGGCCAAAAGTAGTCGAGTACCAGGGAATACCGGCGTAGGGGTAGCGTCCCTGGGGCGTGTCAGTCATCAGCATGTAGAGATCGGCCATGGATCTGCACACGACCTCGTTGAAGATGTCGTTTGAGCTGACGACCGTGCTGGCATTCTGCGCGCTGCTGCGCCGCTCGTGGTGGGCCTTGCGCAGCCCGCGCAAGAAGGGCACCGGGCGCGGTGGCGCCGGACTGCCGCAACCGACCGTCAAAAACAGGGCCTTCGCCGCCTTTGGCGTCAGATGAATCGCATAAGCCGCGCTCGTCGCCGTCAACTCCGTCGGCTGCGGATCGAAACTCAACGCCGTTTGTCGCTGCTTGCCATCGAGTCCGCCGTAGGTCAGGATCGCCCGGCCCGTCTTAAAGCCATGACCGACGTGACCGTGGTTGGTTCGGTGCAAGCCGCGCACCTCGAACAAATCGGCGAAATCACTGTCAAAAAGTATGCTCAGGCGCAGATCGATTGCCTGATCGCCGTAATTGCGGACCGCAATCCGCTGATAGGCGGTATCGCGCCAGAGAAAAATCGTGCGCACGACGTGCACCGTGTCCTTGGGCAGGATCAGGCGCTGGTCGAAATAGATGTCCGGATTGGTCAGATCGACCGTGAGCTGCGTGTTGTCGTCACGCACATTCGAGCCGAGCAACAAAGGCTGCATGCCATTGAGCAAAAGCTCGAAGTGGGAGAGAAAACGCGTGTCGCAGTGAAACAGCCCGTCCGTCCCGCCGGGCGAGGCGCCGATGTCGCCGTGGCTATCCACCACGATGAAGGTATCGCCATGCTTGAGCGTGCGGCGCGGCCGTGTGGCAGGGCCGGTCGCCGGAATGTAGAAACGTGCCTCGGGAATAGTATCCAGCGGCAATTTCGGGAGCGCGACGCTCTCGATCGCCATGAAACCCCTGTCAGTTCATTCCCTTTTCCAGCTCCGGCTGCAGCCGTGCCACAAACCCCTGTCAGTTCATTCCCTTTTCCAGCTCCGGCTGCAGCCGTGCCACGGCGGCGTCGCGCTCCGGGAGCGAAGGCCGTCTCAGCAGCGAACGATACACATGTACGTAATCCTTGGCCATCCGCGCAACGGAAAAGCGGTGCTCGAACCGCTGGCGGACTGCCCGCCGATCAAGGGCGAGAACTTGGGGTAGCGTCCTGATCGCCTCGTCCATGGTGTCGACGATCATGCCTGTGACCCCCGGGTCGACAATCTCGGGCACGGAGCCGCAGCGGAACGCGAGGACCGGCGTCCCGCATGCCATGGCCTCGATCATTGACAATCCGAAGGGTTCCGGCCAGTCAATGGGGAAAAGCAGCGCTTGCGCATTGCCCAAGAACTCGCTCTTGGTGCGCTCATCGATCTCTCCGATGAATTCCACACCCGGTTGATTGAGAAGCGGCACGATCTTCTCACGGAAATAGACTTCGTCGACTTTGTCGACCTTGGCAGCGATCTTCAGCGGGATTTCGAGCGCGCGTGCGATTCGGATCGCCCGGTCGGGCCGCTTCTCCGGCGAGATGCGGCCGAGGAAGGCCACGTAGTCTCCGTTAGGCCGGTAAGTCGGCCTAAGCAATTGACTGGGGATTCCGTGATAAACGGTACCCGCAAAATTCGCGTTCGGGATCGGCTTGCGTTGCGCGTTAGAGATTGACACCAACGGCATATCGCTAAATCCGACATAGAGCGGCTTGAGATCATGGAGGTCTTGCCGGCCATGAAGGGTGGTCACGGTCCGGTGGGCTATTGGCCGAAACAACGGAAACTGAAACTGGTCGATGTGGAAGTGCAGAATGTCGAACTCGTCCGCGTACTCCCGCACGCGGTCGAGCATCAGCATATAGTAGGGAATAGGGTCACGAACATTGGCGTCGAGACGCAACGCCATGGGTACGCACGGCACCAAGTGCGCGCTGGAAACGGAGTCCCCGCTGGCGAAGAGCGTCACCTCGTGGCCCAGTCGGACCAGCTCATCGGTGAGATAGGAGACGATTCGCTCGCTGCCGCCATAAAGCCGCGGCGGCACGCTCTCCATGAGCGGCGCGATCTGCGCGATTTTCATATTTTCCTCTCCACCAGGACCCGTTCCGACCGCAACGTACTTTGCTGACAAAAGTTCCACACCTCCTCCCGCCGCAAAATGAAAAATCGCTAGGGAAATATCCTGTACAGAAATTCATCGTCCTGCACGGGAATTCATCCTTCAGGGTAGGCGACCGTCGACAAAAGCGCCACTTCCGCGCGCCGGGAATCGAGTCGCGTGTGTTGAACGATGATTGGCTCGTCTGACTCGAATATCGAGGCATAGTCGGTATCCCGCGGGATCGGTTTTGGGTCGTCCAAATCATTGAAGCGCAGGTGCAACGTTCGCCGCGCCGCGACGGTCAGGCGATATGGACCGACCGGCTCGCGGTCGGCGAAGAAAATCATAAGGGTGACGTGAGCGTCATGGTCGGCGGCGTTGAGGATGCATGCCGTTTCGTGGGAAACGAGCTCGCGGTCCGAATAGGAGCTTTCCGAGGGAATATAGCCCTCCGGGATTGCCCATCGCCGGCGTCCAATGGCCTCCATCTCGTCCCTCGTTTCCCACAGAAATATATAACGCCGTCGACCCGGTTTTCGTTTCAATCCGGAGGAACATTTTTCGCCGTCCTGCGTAAACGGAAATGACAACCCGCGCCCGGAGCGCCGGTATTCCGAGGCGCCGAAAACTTCCCGCGGTGGCCGCCGCGATTGCAATCGAGGCAGTCCAAGGCAGCGATGCGTGCAATTACCGTTTTGCCCGGTATCGCCTGCTCGGCGAGACTCGAGGAGGTCCCTGAACCGGCGCAATCCGATGGCGCCGTTTTGGTGCGCACCTTGGCGCTTGGCGTGTGCGGGACGGATCGCGAAATCCTCAACGGCAGCTATGGCTTTGCTCCTCCCGGTGAGCGACGCCTTGTTCTCGGCCATGAATCGCTGGGCATGGTCGAAACAGCACCGGATCGGTGCGGACTCGCGCCTGGCGATCTCGTGGTCGGAGTCGTGCGCCGACCTGATCCGGAGCCGTGCGTTGCATGCGCCGTCGGCGAGTGGGACATGTGCCGCAACGGGCGCTACACCGAACGCGGCATCAAGGAGCGGCACGGCTACGGCGCCGAACGCTTCCGCATCGAGCCGGAATTCGCCATCAAAATCGATCCTGAATTGGGCATTCTCGGCGTGCTGCTAGAGCCCGCCAGCATCCTAGCGAAGGCCTGGGACCACATCGAGCGCATCGGACACCGCGCGCGCGCGTGGCAGCCAAAGGTATTGCTCATTACCGGCGCGGGTCCCATCGGCCTACTCGCCGCCCTGATGGGCATGCAGCGCGGCCTCGAGGTGCATGTGCTCGATCACAACAAGGGCGGCCCGAAAGAGGCGATCGTGCGCGATCTCGGCGGTACGTATCACAGCGAGCCGACCGCGCTGGAACGGCTGGAGCCGGACGTCCTCATCGAATGCACGGGAGTTCCCGCCGTTATCCGCGGTTGTCTTGAAGCGACGGCCGCCGCCGGAATCGTCTGCCTGACTGGGGTCAGCGAACCCGCAAAGATGTTCGAATTCGATATCGGCGGCTTTAATCGGACCACGGTGCTCGACAACAACGTCGTGTTCGGCATCGTCAATGCCAACCGCCGCCACTACGAGATGGCGGCGGATGCGCTCGCGCGCGCCCACAGGGCATGGCTTGGACGGCTGATCACGCGCAGTGCCCCGCTCGAACGCTGGAGTGAGGCGCTCGAGCATCGCAAAGGCGACATCAAGGTGATTATCGACTTTCGGACTTAGCCTGACATGCCGTCTCGCATCGAGAACTAGGCCCTGATCGGGGACTGCGAGGCCGCCGCGCTGGTCGCGCGCAATGGCTCGTTCGACTGGTTATGTTGGCCGCGCTTTGATTCCGACGCCTGCTTCGCCGCGCTTGTCGGCTCGGATGATCACGGACATTGGCGCATCGCGCCGCGTGACGAGACAGCCCGCAGCAGCCGTCGATATCGGCCGAATACGTTAACCCTCGAAACGCATTTCGAGTGCAGCGAAGGCGACGTCACGATCATTGATTTCATGCCGATCATCGGAGTGCGTTCGAGCGTGGTGCGTCTCGTCATCGGCGAGCGGGGCCGCGTGAGAGTGTGCACCGACCTTGTACTGCGCGTCACGCGGCTCGAGGATGGGACGCTCGCGCGATTGCCGGCCCGGACGTTTGGCGCGAAGTGGCGGCGGCAATTCACGCCGATGTGTGCCGTCGCGGCTACGATCGCGAACTCGGTAGCTTCGTGCAGAGCTATGGGTCAAAACAGCTCGACGCCAGTTTGCTGCTGCTGCCGATAATCGGTTTCTTGCCGGCGGAGGACC
>DASSGH010000102.1:0-19717 GCA_035693615.1 Xanthobacteraceae bacterium | reverse complement strand
TGGTCCATTGCGTCCGCGCGAGCGGCCATTCGCGCTCGGCGCGCAGAACGAATTTCTCGCCGGGATGGCGAACGTTGAGCGACACGCGCGGCTGCCGGCCCCAGCCGGTGTCCTCACCCTTGAGGAAATGCCCGAAGAAGCGTTTCTGCAACGTCTCGCCATAGCTGCTGTAGAAATGCGTGAAATGCGTGTCGCCGTGCACCTCGAGCCATTTCTGCTTGGAGCCTGCGCGCAGGAATCCCTCGAAATTGCCGCGCGGGTGCAGACCCATGCCGCCCCAGTTTGCCGCCGATAACAGCGGTGCCTCGATCTTTTCGAATTCGGCGGTGCGCGCCGCGTAGTAATCGTCCAGCAAGCGCCGCCGTCTCGCTTCGCCGGGAATATCGGCGCGGGTTTTCGCCAGCTCCGCAGCGCTGAGCGTCGGCGGCCCGGCCACCAACTCGCCCGTGACCGCGCTCCGCGCGCCGCGCGTGCCGACGCCGTGCTGCACGCTTGCGACCTGGCGCGGATACCAGCTGGACAGAAAGTCGCAGAGAATGCCGCCATGCCGGCACACGTCGCGATAGTAGTCGGACGCGCCCTCCCAAATGCACAAGGCGGCCAGATGCGGCGGCCTGAGCGCGGCCACCTGCCACTGGTTCATGGCGTAATAGGAGATGCCGTTGATGCCGACCTTGCCGCTGCTCCAGCGCTGCGTGCCCGCCCAGGCGATGCACTGATAGAGGTCCTGCGTCTCGCGCGGCGACCACACGTCGAGATGGCCGGGCGAGCGGCCGGCGCCGCGCGAGTCGATGCGCACGCACGCATAGCCGTCGGGCACCCATTTCTCCGGATCGACGAGCTCCCAGTTTTGATATGTGTTGCTCGAGCCGCGTAAGACTTCCGGCGCGGCTTTGATCAGGCGCGCCCAATTGCCCTTGTAGCCTTCCTGGAACGACAGTCCCTTGGCGTAGGGCCCGTAACTGAGAATGACGGGATATGGGCCCGCGCCGGGGGGCCGGAACACGTCGGCCCGCAGGACGAGTCCGTCCTCCATCGTAATCGGCGTGTCCCAGTCGATGTGCATGTCGTTAATTCTTCCTTGTCATGCCCACGCATAGCGCGTCGAAGACGCGTGAACGCGCTTATCTCGCAAGCATCCACATCGTGTTGCGGCTGAAAAAAATGCCTAACCGGATCAAGTCCGGCCATGACGCCGCGTCGTTAGGCAAGTTGCGGGACACGCCTCATCCTTGCTGTGACCGAAAAGTTACACCGCGCCGCTTTCTCGCCAGCACGGCCGATCCTCCACAATTGTCGCCACCATCGTCCTGCACAACCGGTCGCGGGCACAGGAGACGGCACAACAGAAGATGTCAAATGGGGGATGTCATGCGTAATAGGTTGGACAGCAGAATTCCCGATACGGCGCCCTACAAGGAGTGGCTCGGCATTGTCGGCTCGATGCTGGCGGCGGTCGCGATTTGCGGGGCCCTATTCGCCGGCGGCTTCTTCACGTGAGAGTTCGCGAGCCGGGCTGAGCGGAAGCAAAGCCCGTCTTGCTTGGCGTCATCCTAACGCACCTTCGCGCGCGAGATCGTCGGCGACATCGTTGAGCGCGTGTTCGAGCCGCGCGGCGATGTCTTCGATGTCGGCGGCTTCGATCACCAGCGGCGGAGCAAACACCAGCCTGTCGCCGATGACGCGCACCAGGAGCCCGTGGCGCTGGGCCGCTGCATCGACGCGCCCGCCCACATTGAGCGCCGCGTCGAAGGGAATGCGCCGTTCGCCATCGCGCATCAGCTCCATGCCGAGGATCAAGCCGACCCCGCGCACGTCGCCGACGAGCGGATGCGCCTTGAGCCGGCCGAGCGCCGATTGCAGCACGGGGCCAAGCCGCTTGGCGCGGCCGACGATGTCGATCTCGGCATAGATCTTCTGCACCTCGAGCGCGACCGCCGCGGCGACCGGGTGGCCGGCATAGGTGAAGCCGTGCGCGAAATTGCCGAGCTTGTCCGACTGCGCGAGCATCGCCTCATGGATGCGCTCGTTGATGAGCACGGCCGAAATCGGCTGCATGGCGGCGGAGAGCGCCTTGGCCGAGGTCAGCATGTCGGGGGAAAGCGCATAGGTCTGCGAGCCCCACATCTCGCCGGTGCGGGCAAAGCCGCAAATCACCTCGTCGGCCACGAACAGAATGTCGTATTTGCGCAGCACCGCCTGCACCTTCTCGAAATAACCGGAAGGCGGAACGATGCCGCCGCCGGCGCCCATGACTGGCTCGGCGAAAAACGCGGCGATCGTCTGCGGCCCCTCCGCCTGGATGAGCGCCTCCAGCGCTTCGGCCATGCGGGCGGAAAACTGCGTCTGCGTCTCTCCCGGCTCGTGGCGGCGGTAGTAGTGAGGAAACTCGGTGTGCTTGAAGGGCGCAAACGGCAGGGCGAACCCCGCATGCATGTCGGGCTTTCCCGACAGGCTGACGGCGGCGCACGTGCTGCCGTGGTAACCCATGCGGCGCGCGATGATCTTGGTGCGTTGCGGCTCGCCGACGGCATTCCAGTAGTACCAGGCGAGCTTGACCGCCGTGTCGTTCGCCTCCGAGCCCGAGCACTGGAACACCACGCGCGCCATGGGCGCGGGTGCGATTTTGAGAAGCGTCTCGGCAAGCGCGACCGCCGGCTCGTGCGAGCGGTGGCGATAAAGGTGGTAATAGCCGAGCGTTCGCATCTGCTCGGCGGCGACCTGAGCGAGGCGCTCCGAGCCGAATCCCAGCGATGCGCACCACAGGCCGGCGACCGCGTCGATGTAGTCGCGGCCGGCATCGTCGAACACGCGAGACCCTTGGCCGCGCGTGATGACGTGCGGCCCTTCCTTCTGGTGCTTGCGCAGGTTGGTCTGCATGTGCACCAGCGTTGCGACGTCGCGCGCTTCGATCGAGTTGGGAATATAGGTCACGCTCCATCCTCCGTTTCGGCGGCCTTGCGCAGGACCTGTGGATCCGCAATGCCGTAATCGCGTTGCGCCGCGGCGGTGCTCACATAGCCATCGAGCAGGTCGCGGCCGATTGCGGCGCGATCGCGTGCCGCCGGCGGCCCGAAGCCGCCCGAGCCCGGCGTGGTCATCTCGATGATGCAGCCGGCGGGCGCGCTGAATGCGCCCTTGCCGGGCAACAGCCGCTCGGCGCCGTCCGCCGTCGTGAGCTTGACCGCAGCCGCCGCTCCGGCTGTGCCGCCAAGCAGGCCGAAGGGCGGCGACGTCATGCGCTCCATGCACAAGGCGCCGGTCGCGTCCGCGCCGTCGAGCATCCGCCAGACCCTGATCGCGCCGCAGCCGCCGCGATAGCGTCCGGCGCCGCCGGAGTCCGGGTTGATCGCATAGCGCTCGATGCGCACAGGAAACGACGTCTCCATGATCTCCACCGGCGTGTTCATCGTATTGGAGATGCCGCTCGCGATACAATTGATGCCGTCCTTGTTCGGCCGTGCCCCGTATCCGCCCTTGATTGTCTCATAAGAAACGTACTGCCGTCCGTTGCGGGGATCGATGCCGCCCAGTGTCAGGATCGCCGAAGTGCCCTGGCTGCAGGCCATCACTTGTCCCGGCAGGAAGCTCGCAAGCGCGCCCATCACCATGTCGGCGACGCGATGGGATATCTCGTGGTTGGCATAGACGACGGGCGCGGGAAACGTAGCGTTCACAACCGAGCCCTCGGGCGCCTTGATCTCGATCGCGCGCCAGCAGCCGGAGTTGGGCGGAATGAGATTGTTCGGATCGATTGCGGTCTTGAGACCGCAATAGACCCCCGAGGCGGAGACCGAGAGGGGCGCATTCATCGGTCCTTTGACCTGCGGCGCGGTGCCGGCAAAATCGACAATCAGGCGGTCCGCGACCTTCTTGACGCGCAGGCGGACCCGGAACGGCGCATCCTTGCCAAGGGCATCGTCGGCAATGCCGTCGCCGTCGCAGAAATCCTCGAAAACCCCTTCTCCGTCCGGCAGGTCCTTGAGCGCCGCGCGCATCAGCCGCTCCGAATAGTCCATGACCTGCGCCATATAGCGGATGAGCTCGGCGCCGCCATAACGCCGGGCAAGCGCGTTCAACCGCTCGCCGGCGCGGCGCGTCGCGGCGAGTTGCGCGCCGAGATCGCCTTTGCGCTCCTCCGGCGTGCGCACATTCGCCAGGATCACCTTCTCCAGATCCACATCGAGTGCGCCGCGGCTGATAAGCCGCACCGGCGGCAAGCGAAGCCCCTCGCCGAAGATTTCCGTGACCGCGCCGTAGCTGCCGGGCGTGGCGGAGCCGACATCGGGCCAGTGGGCGCGTAGGCAGGAATAGCCCAACAGTTGCCCATCGTGAAAAGCGGGCCGCACCACGTTCATGTCCGGGAGATGGCTGCCGCCGAAATAGGGATCGTTGTGCAGGAAAACGTCGCCTTCATGCACGTCTCCTGCAAAGGCACTGACCACCGCGCGCACCGCGTCGGGCATCGAGCCGAGGTGGATCGGTAGATCGGGCCCTTGCGCCACCATCTCGCCGCGAGCGTCGAACACTCCGCAGGAATAATCGCCTGCCGACTTCAACAGCGGGGAATAGGCGGTCTTGGCGAGAACGACCCGCATTTCCTCGGCGATCTTGTAAAGGCTGTTCTTGACGATCTCGAAGGTGGCGGGATCGCTTTGCGACGCATCGTTCATCGTCGTCTTGCCCCTTGTTGGCGACGCGTCAGCAGCACGAAGCCGTCGACGTTCATCTCGGCTTGCCATCCCGGCGGAACGAGAATGGTGGATTCGAGCGATTCGATCACCGCCGGACCCGCGACCGCAAAGCCCGCCGGCATGCGCTTGCGATCGTAAATCGTCGCGTCGGTGAGGCCGCTGTCACGGAACCAGAGCTGACGCCTAGTCTTGACCGCATCTGTCCCGGCGCGCGCCACGCTGTCGCGGATCGCAAGCGGCGCCGTCGCGCCGATGGCGGTGACGCGGACGCTGACGATCTGCACCGGCTCGCTGCGATTGTCGTGACCATAGGTATGCAGGTGGCGATCGTGAAACCCCTTTGCGATCTCGTGCAGCGCCGCCGCATCGACCGGCTGCGCGGGAACGGGGACCGCGAGTTCATGCGATTGCCGCGGATAGCGCACATCCACGGCGCGCTCGACGCGCCGCCGCTCACGCGCCACGCCGGCCCGCTCGAGCATCGCCGCGCCCCTCGTCTCGAGCGCGGCGAACGCGGCCTCCAACGCTTTGGGTTCGGTGGCGGCTGCCGGATCCAAGCTTTGCACGTAGTCGCGCTTGAGATCGGTCCCGATCAACCCGAGCGCGGAAAACGCCCCGGGGATGGGCGGGCAGATGATCTCGGCAATGCCGAGTTCGCTGGCGAGCGCCGCGGCGTGCAACGGTCCGGCGCCGCCGAACGCGGCAAGCGCGAAGCTGCGCGGATCGTGCCCCCGCTGAACCGACACGATTTTGAGAACCTCCGCCATGGCGTGATTGACCACGTCGATCACCGCCGCCGCGGCGGTGCGCACGTCGACGCCGAGCGGCTCGGCAAGCCGTTCGCGCACCGCCGAGGCGGCCGCCGCATGGTCGATCGGCAGCTCGCCCGCGAGCAGCGATGCCTTGTCGAGATAGCCGAGCAGCAGGTTGCAGTCCGTGACTGTTGGTTCGCTGCCGCCGCGGCCGTAGCACACGGGCCCGGGATCGGCGCCGGCGCTCTTCGGCCCGACGCGCAGCCCTCCCGCCCGGTCTACCCACGCAATCGAACCGCCGCCGGCGGAGACTTCGGCAAGGTCGATCACCGGCACACGGATCGGATGCCCGGTCCCGTTCATCCAACGGCTCATGCTCGAGCCGCCGCCGACTTCGTAGTGCGGCGTCGTTTCATAGTCTCCGCCGCGGATGAGACTGGCCTTGGCGGTGGTGCCGCCCATGTCGAATGAGAGAAGATCGAGCCGTCCCGTTTGGCGCGCCACCAGCGCCGCCGCAACGACCCCTGCGGCCGGCCCGGATTCGACAGCCATCGCCGGCATCGCGACCGCCTCGGCCGCCTCGAGGATGCCGCCGTTCGAGCCCATCAGGAACAGCGGCGGCAGCCCGCGGCCGCGCGTCACTTGACCGAGCCGTTGCAAATAGGAGGCGAGAATCGGCCCGGCATAGGCGCAAACCGCAGTCGTGCTGGTGCGCTCGAATTCTTTGATCTCCGGCAACACGTCCGAGGACAAATACACCGGCGCGTGCGGCAGCGCCGCCCGCAGCCGCTCGCCCAGCCGCCGCTCGTGCTCCGGGTTGAGAAAGCTGAACATGAGCGAGACCGCGATGGCATCGACCCGCGCCGCCTTGAGCTCCGCGATGAGCCCGTCGATCTCGTTCTCCGCGAGCGCGGCGACCACCGCGCCGTCCGCACCGATGCGCTCCGTGATCTCGAACCGGCGGCGGCGTGGGATGAGGGTTCCCGGCGCGTCCTGGAACAGATCGTAGAGAGCCGCGCGTGCCGAGCGCCGCAGCTCCAACACGTCACGGAAGCCGCGCGTGGTGATGAGCGCGGCGCGTGCGCCGCTTTCTTCCAGGATGGCGTTGGTCACCACCGTGGTCGCGTGCGAGAACAATGAGACGTCCTGCGGGCCCAGCGCGTAGCGGCGCATCGCCATGTCCAGCGCGCAGAGCACGCCCTGTGCGAGGTCGCCCGGGGTCGTGGGCACCTTGGCCACGCCGACATGGGCGCCCGCATCGTCGACGAGAGCCACGTCCGTGAACGTCCCGCCGATATCGATCCCGATGCGCCAAGTCATGCCGTGCTTGCCCTTGGGGTGGAGGATTTATTGTAGACTGGATCGCCCGGCCCGCTAGGCACTTCAATAACGGCAGTCGCGCTCATGACCCATGTTCTTCACCGCCAGATCGGCCATTCCTATCCCGTCGCCGCGAGCGGCCGCGGCGCCACCCTCCGCGACGCGGCGGGGAAGGACTATATCGATGCCTCGGGCGGCGCGGCGGTGTCGTGTCTCGGCCATTCGCATCCCGATGTTTTGGCGGCGATGCACGAGCAGCTCGACAGCCTCGCCTACGCGCATACGAGCTTTTTCACGACACAAGTTGCCGAGGAGTTGGCGGACGATCTCGTGGCGCATGCGCCGGATGGCATGGGCCACGCCCTTTTCGTCAGCGGCGGCTCGGAGGCGATCGAAGCGGCGCTCAAGCTCGCACGCCAGTATTTCGTCGAGCGCGGCGAGTCGCAGCGGCAATACATCATCGCCCGACGGCAAAGCTATCATGGCGTCACCCTCGGCGCGCTGGCGATCGGGGGTCGCGGGTGGCAGCGCAAACAATTCGCTCCGCTGCTGATCGAGACGCATCATGTCTCGCCGGTTTATGAATACCGCGAGTGCCGCCCCGACGAGACGCCGCAGGCCTACGGCGAACGGCTTGGCCAGGAACTCGAAGCAAAGATCGATGCGCTCGGGGGCGAGAATGTCATCGCTTTTGTGGCCGAGACCGTGGTTGGCGCCACCATGGGCGCGGTTCCCGCGGTGCCCGGCTATTTCCGGCGCGTGCGCGAGATCTGCCGCCGCCATGGGATCCTGCTCATCCTCGACGAGGTAATGTGCGGCATGGGCCGCACCGGCACGCTGCACGCGTGCGAGCAGGAGGGGGTCAGCCCCGATCTGATGGCGATCGCGAAAGGGCTCGGCGGGGGGTACGCGCCAATCGGCGCGCTGTTGCTGCAGGAGAAGATTTTCCAAGCCCTCGCGCATGGCTCCGGCGCCTTCCAGCACACGCACACCTATATGGGCCATCCGCTCGCCTGCGCCGCCGCTTTGGCGGTGCAGCGGGTGATACGCCGCGACGATCTCTTAGCCAACGTACGCACGCAGGGCGCGCACCTTTCGCGCCGGTTAAAGCAGCGCTTCGGCAACCATCCCTTCGTCGGCGACGTGCGCGGGCGCGGCCTTCTGCAAGGGCTCGAGCTCGTCGCCGATCGCGGCAGCAAGGCGCCGTTCGACCCGAAACTGAAGCTGCACGCGCGCGTCAAGCGCGAAGCCATGGCCCGCGGGCTGATGGTCTATCCCATGGGCGGGACGGTCGACGGCACGTGCGGCGACCACGTCCTGCTTGCGCCTCCCTTCATCGTCGATGCCGGCGCCATCGACACGATCGTGGAACGGCTCGGCGAGGCGATCGACGCGGCAACGGCGGCAATCGGATGAGCCGCATGGCCGAGAAATGCTGCAGGAGGGCGCTCATGAAGCGATCAGTCGTATTCGCACTGGCGGCGGGTGTCTCGATCGGCCTATCGGCGCCGGCCCAGAGCCAAGACTTGGACGGCACGCTGAAAAAGGTGAAAGAGAGCGGGGTGATCACGATCGGTCATCGCGATAGTTCGATTCCCTTGTCGTACCTTGACGACAAGCTGCAGCCGGTCGGGTTCTCGATTGAATTGTGCAAGCACGTCGTGGAGGCGGTGAAGGCGAAGATCGGTCTGGCC
This sequence comes from Xanthobacteraceae bacterium, assembly GCA_035693615.1. Taxonomy (GTDB): domain Bacteria; phylum Pseudomonadota; class Alphaproteobacteria; order Rhizobiales; family Xanthobacteraceae; genus VAZQ01. The sequence goes on along the minus strand of DASSGH010000102.1, from coordinate 11,257 downwards.
AATCTCAACGTCAAGTACAACCCGGTGACGTCGGCCACCCGCATCCCGCTGGTCGCCAACGGCACGGTCGACATTGAGTGCGGCTCGACCGCCAATATGAGCGCTCGACAGAAGCAGGTCGGGTTTTCCTACACATTCTTCGTTCCGCAATTCAAATGGATCGCCCGTGCCGACAGGGGCATCAACAGCGCGCAGGATCTGCGCGGCAAAACCGTCGCCGTGACGGCCGGCACCAATACGGCGCTGTTTGTCAACAAGATGAACAATGAAGAGAAGCTTGGGATGAATATCATGCAGGGCAAGGACCACGCCGAATCCTTCCTGCTGGTCGAGACCGGGCGCGCCAGCGCGTGGATGGAGGATGACATCCTCATCGCCGGGTTTCGGGCGAACGCGAAAAATCCCGCGGATTTCAAGCTGCTCGACAAAGCTTATCCGTCCGATCCTTATGTGCTGATGCTGCGAAAGGACGATGGGCAATTCAAAACGTTGGTCGATGCGACGCTTGCCGAACTGATGCGCTCCGGCGAATTCGAGAAACTCTACACGCGCTGGTTCGAGCGTCCGATCCCGCCCAGGGACATCAACATCCAGCTGCCGATGTCGGATGCCCTCAAACACACCATAAAGGAGCCGAACGACAGGCCGAATTCGTAGCCGTCCGCCTAGCCATGAACATCGAGCTCAAGCTCAAGGTGGAGGATCTAAACGGCCGCTATGCTCAGGCGATCGACGACGGCAAGCTCGAGGCGTGGCCGGATTTTTTCATCGAGGACGGCCGCTATCGCATCACCACGGCGGCGAATTTCGAGCGCGGGCTGCCGCTCGGCATGATCTACGCCACATCGCGCGCGATGCTGCGCGACCGCGTGCGATCGCTGCGCGAGGCCAACGTCTACGAAGCGCAGCGCTATCGTCATGTGATCGGGCCGGCGCTGCTCACCGCCGGCGAGGGGGGCGCGGTCAAGGCGCAGACGAGCTTCATGGTCGCGCGCATCATGCAGGGCGGCGAGACCACGCTGTTCGCCACCGGCCGGTACCACGATCACATCGTGTTTGATGCGCACGAGGCGCGCTTTGCCGAGAAGATCGTCGTTCTCGACAGCCGGCTGATCGATACCCTGCTCGCCATTCCGCTGTAGTTTCGCCGCATGCCCGAGCCTGCCGCCGCCTCGTCGCTGACGCGCCACCGCTCGTTCATGCTGTTCTGGTGCGCGCGCACCTTCACCAACGGCGCCTACATGATGCAAGGCGTCGCGGTGGGTTGGCAGATCTACGAACTCACCAACGACCCGTTCGATCTCGGCCTGGTCGGGCTCATGCAATTCCTGCCGTTGGTGGGGTTCTCGATCGTCATCGGCCAGGTCGCCGATGTGTTCGATCGTCGGCTCATCATCGCCATTTCCCAGCTGAGCAAGGCGGCCGCGGCCCTCGCGCTCGCCATCGGCACGGCGCGCGACGCGCTCACCCGCGACGCCATGCTGGCGATCTTGCTCGCGTCGGGCACGGCGCGGGCCTTCGAGATCCCGACCATCCACGCGCTGCTCCCCGGTATCGTGCCGGCGAAACTTTTACCGCGCGCGATCGCCGCCTCGGCGAGCGCGCAGCAGACTGCCGTCATCTGCGGACCCTCGCTGGGCGGGCTCCTCTATATGCTCAGCCCGACCGGCGTCTACGCGATCTGCACGCTGGTTTTCATCGCCGCGAGCGTCCTGATCAGCCTCGTGCGCGTCACGCCGCGCAATGATCCGCGCAAGCCGGTCAGCCTGGCGACGCTGTTTGCCGGTTTTCGCTACATCCGACATCATCCGATCCTGTTGGGCGCGATCTCGCTCGACCTGTTCGCCGTGTTGCTCGGCGGCGTGACGGCGCTGTTGCCGATCTATGTCCGCGATATCCTTGCGGCCGGGCCGTGGGCGCTCGGCGTATTGCGCTCGGCGCCGGCGGTCGGCGCGCTTGCCACCTCGCTCATACTGGCGCGGCGCGCGATCGGCGGGGACGCCGGCCGCATCATGTTTGCTGCGGTCGGCGTGTTTGGGCTCGCGAGCCTCGCCTTCGGGCTATCGACCTCGGTCGTGCTTTCGTTTCTCGCACTGATGGTGTACGGCGCTTCCGACGCGATCAGCGTCGTCATCCGGCAATCGTTGGTGCAGATGCGCACGCCGCACGACATGCTCGGCCGGGTGCTGGCGGTCAACTCCATGTTCACGGGATCATCGGGCTCGCTCGGCGAATTTCGCGCCGGCGCCGTAGCGGCGGCGTTGGGCGCGGTGCCCTCGGCGCTGATTGGCGGCTTGGGTACCATTGCGGTGATGGTGATCTGGATGTGGGCCTTCCCGCAGCTTCGCCGCGTCGACAAACTGGCGCCGGACGAGAGCCCGTGAACGCAACGCGAGCTAAGTCGAGAATAGCACAGTCGAATCCCGCTATCGGGGCCAGTCCGGAAGGGATATGCTCGGGCATTCAGTTTTGGTGTTCGACTGCGCCACGAGAGCGGCACCCAGCTGCGGCACTGCGGTGAATGCCTCTTCCAGATCAGAGCGAGGTCCGAGAAACTGCCGGAGGGAAACATGGATCGGCGCCAATTCGTTGCCGGTACTAGCGTCGGGGTTGCGGCCGCGGCATCTGCGCTTCCCCGGCCGGCGATCGCGCAAGGCGTGCGCGAACTCAAGATGGTCACCATCTGGCCCAAGACCTTGCCCGGCTTGCAGTCTGGCGCCGAACGTGTCGCGGCAGCGATTGGCGCGCTTTCCGGCGGCCGACTCAACGTCAAGGTATTCGCAGCCGGTCAGCTGGTCGGTGCGTTCGAATCCTTCGACGCGGTTTCGTCAGGCCTTGCCGACATGTACCACGCCTCTGAAATCACCTGGGCCGGCCGTTCCCCCGCGTTCTCTTACTTTTGCAACGTGCCGTTCGGGCTCACACCCTCCGAGATCAATGCGTGGGTCTACCATGGCGGTGGTCAGGCGCTATGGGATGAGTTGAGCGCCGGATTCGGCCTCAAGCCTTTGATGTGCGGCAACACCGGTCCACAGATGGGCGGTTGGTTCACCAAGGAGCTGACGGGCGTCGAGTCGTATAAGGGCTTGCGCTATCGCATGCCCGGCGTCGGCGGCGAGGTCCTGCGCCGGCTTGGTGCCGTGGTTGTCAACCTACCGGCGAGCGAAATCATCCCGTCCCTGCGCTCCGGCGCGATCGATGCGAGCGAGTTCGCCGGTCCCTGGGTGGACATGGCGCTCGGACTGAACAAGGCGGCCAAATACTATTACTATCCGGGCTTTCACGAGCCCGGAGCAGCCCTTTCGCTCGTCGTCAACAAAAAGCTGTGGGATAGCCTCGACCGCACGGACCGTAGCCTCATCGAGACGGCCGCGGCCGCGGAGACATCGCTTTCCTACGCGGATTTCACCGCCAACGACGCCGTCGCGCTCCAGCAGCTCGCCAACGATCCTGCAATCGAGGTCCGTAAACTCGATGATTCCATCCTCGAGGCGCTCGGCAAAGTGTCAGGCGAAGTGCTGTACGAGACCAGCCGCAAGGATGACCTGACGCGACGGGTGTACGAAAGCTTCATCAAGTTCCGCACCTCGGCGCTGCGCTGGGGAGATGTCTCAGAACGCGCCTTTCTCAATGCGCGCGCGCTGCCTTACCCGTACGGAGGATGACGGCCCGCAGGCGAGTATCGGCAGGTCGGTAACAACGCACGGAGACGAGCCTGGTGAGGTTTTGCCCCGGAGCGACCTCCCACAACGCGGAAGCGCGGGCAGGGACTGCGTCAAGGCTCGGTGTCGCGAGTCGCTTGCTGTTGGCTTTCCTCGGGATCAGCGCGCTCGCGGTGGTGGGTGCGGGCGTGGCGATCTTTTCGTTCCGGGAGATTGCCGAGGTTCTGGATCGCATCACCGCGCGACGTGTCCCCGCAGCGCTGGCCCTGCAGGAGGTGTCGCGGCAAGCTGAGCGGATTGCTTCGGCCGCGCCCGCCCTGCTCGCCGCGACCAGCGCGGCCGATCATGCCGAGAGCTCTCGGAAAATCACCGGCGAAATGGGGGAGCTCACGGCGCTGCTGCAAGGGTTGGAGCAGCGTGGTGCAGCCGATAGCGTTGCGCTCGGTTCGATGCGGTCGGCGGTCAGCCGCTTGCAAATCAATCTCGCAGCGCTCGACAAGCTGGTCGCCGACCGCATGGTCGTGAGTCAACTAAAGCGCGGCCAACTAAGCACCGCGCTCATTACCCATAGCGACGGCCAACGCCTTTTGATGCCATGGGTCCAGATCGTCGAGGGCGAACTCGCACAGGCACGCAGGGTCGTTGACGACGCCCGGCTGCCGGCCGAGCAACGCGCCGCGGCCGGCAGCCGATTGGCGGCGTCGACGACCTCGCTGCAAGCGTTGCAGCGTGTGCAGTTTCTCATCACATCGATAAGCGACCGGCTGCAGCAGATTGCCGCAACCGATGATGCCGACAGCGTGCGCGTGCAAGTGTTCCGAATCCAACAGTCCCTGCGCGACGCGCGGGAGGCGGCGGCCAGCTTGGATTCGAGATTGCAGCCTCTGCTGACCGCAAAACTCGATGAATTCCGCAATCAACTCGAAGGCATCAGCAGCATTCCCGAACTGCGACTGCAGGAGCTCGGGATCGTGGCGCAAGCGACGCGGCATTTGACCGAAAACGCGGCGCTCTCGCGCGATGTGACACAGGCGGCGGATCACCTCGTCTCGCTGGCCACGCGCGACATTGCGCAAGCCAGCGACGATGCACAGTCAGTGGAAAAATTCAGCGCCACCGTTCTGGTCGTGGCGGTGGGGCTCAGTCTGGTCAGCTCCATTCTGATCGTGTGGCTTTATGTGGGGCGCAACATCGTCTCCCGGCTGCTGGCGCTCAGCCGCGGCATGTTGGCGATTGCCGAGGGCAATCTTGCGGTCAGCCTGCCCACCGGGGGCAGCGACGAGATCGCTGAAATGGGGCGGGTCGTCGAGATCTTGCGCAAGAATACGTTCGAACGCGACGAGTTGCTGCTCGAAAGGGCGCAGGCGGCTGATCGTCTCGAGAAGCAGGTGCACGAGCGAACCGCGGAACTGGCCCAATCGGTGAAGGAGTTGCGGGCGCTGGGTGAGGTCAGCCAAGCCGTCAATTCGACGATCGACTTGCAGACGGTGCTATCCACCATCATTGCCAAGGCGGTGGAGCTTTCAGGGACCGAGGCCGGCACCATCTTTGTGTTCGACCAGGCCAGCCAGGAATTTCAGGTGCAGGCCAACCACGGCATGGACCAGGAGTTGATTGCGGCAATCAAAGATCGCCACATCCGGCTGGGCGAGACGATGGTCAGCCAGGCGGCGCTCCAGCGCAAACCCATGCAGCTGGCCGACGCCAAACAGGATACCTCATCGCTCGTGCTCGATGTGGTTCAGCGCGCGGGATTCCGTGCCCTGCTGACGATCCCGCTGCTCGCTGCTGATCGGATCGTCGGCGCTCTGGTGGTGCGTCGTAGGGAGCCGGGCGAATTTCCGCAGAGCACGATCAACTTGCTGGAGACCTTTGCCGCGCAGTCCGTATTGGCGATCCAAAATGCGCGGCTATTTCACGAGATCGAAGAGAAAAGCCGCGAGCTTGAACAGGCGAGCGAGCATAAATCGCGGTTCCTCGCCAGCATGAGCCACGAACTGCGCACGCCGCTCAATGCAATCATCGGCTTGACCGAGATGATGGTCGCCAACCCAGTGCGCTTCGGCACCGAGAAGGCGGTCGAACCGCTCAATCGCGTACATCGCGCCGGCACCCACCTGCTCGGCCTCATCAATCAGGTCCTCGATCTTTCCAAGATCGAAGCGGGCAAGCTCGAGCTCAGCCCGGAGTCGGTGAATGTGGTGCCTCTCATCGACGAGGTCGTCGGCACCGCGCGGCAGCTCGCCGACCAGAACGAGAACCGCCTGGTGGTCGAAGCTGACGGCAGTCTCGGCGCGATCACCGTCGACCCCATGCGGCTGCGGCAGATCCTGCTCAATCTCTTGAGCAACGCCTGCAAGTCACCAAAGGCGGCGAGGTCGCGTTGCGGGTGCGCAAGATCGTCGATGGACGCAGCTGGATCAAGTTCGCCGTATCCGATACCGGCATCGGCATGACAGCGCAGCAGCAGGCCAAGCTGTTCGAGGAGTTCAGCCAAGCCGACGCTCTCACAGCCCGGCAGTTCGGCGGAACCGGCCTGGGCCTGGCCATTACCCGCAAACTGGCGCGCATGATGGGCGGCGACGTGACGGTCGCGAGCGAGCCGGGCAAAGGATCGGTCTTCACCGTGCGCCTGCCGGCGAGTGCCGATGGTGCCGTTACGAGCGCCGCTGCCGCCGGACGCCATCCTGCAGAAACCAATTGCATCCTGGTCATCGACGATGATCCGACCGCCCGCGAACTATTGTCGGAGCAGCTCAAAGCGGAAGGCTTTTCCGTCGCGACCGCGTCCGGCGGATTGGAGGGGCTGAAGCTCGCCAAGCAGCTGCGGCCGAGCGTCATCACACTCGACGTGATCATGCCCGATCTCGACGGATGGTCGGTGCTTGCTGCGCTGCGACAAGACAGCGACCTCGCGGAAATTCCGGTCATTATGGTGACCATCCTCGACCAGCAGCGCCGTGCTGTCGCGCTCGGCGCGGCGGCCTATCTCACCAAGCCGGTTGATCGCGATCAGCTGCACAGGCTGGTCGAGCGATTTCGGGCGCCGGTGAAGGCGACGCAGGTGCTGGTGGTGGAAGACGAGCCTTTCCAGCGCCAGCGGATGCGCGGCTGGCTGGAGAGCCAGCGGTGCACGGTGCAGGAGGCGGCAAACGGAAGGGAAGCGCTGGATCGTCTCAACCACGGCAAGCCGGACTTGATCCTGCTCGATCTGATGATGCCGGAGATGGACGGCTTTCAGGTGGTCGCGACCTTGCAGGGCACGCCGGGATGGCGGGACATTCCGGTGATCGTGATCACGGCGCTTGATCTCGATGCCCCGGCGCGCGAACGGCTGAACTGCGGCGTCCAGTCTGTGCTGGTGAAGGAAACCTTCCGGCCTGCTGACTTGGTCGAACGCATTCGGCAAATCGCGCAAGCCCAGCCGGCTGCGGCCAAGGACGTCCGATCGGCATCGTGACCCGTGCCCCATCGCGAAGGGGCAGAGCCTGCTAGGCCGGCCGGGCAAAAAGAAGCCCCGCACGGGCGGGGCTCCAAGTCGTTTCGGAGGAACGTCGAACGTGAGAACCGCACTGAGCGGTAACGATCGACGAAGCCAACATAGCGTCGCCCCGGTGCTTGCACTGTGATTGCCGTCACAGAATGTGCCTTTCCGCCAAGGCCGGCATATTTTGATAGATTTCAATGAGATGCGCTGGAGAGTTCAAGCGTTTCAGCGGCATTCAGAACGATTCAGATCTGTGCCAAGGACTTAAGGCGCCAGCCGGCGGATAGTTGCGCGTCGAAGGGCGGTAGGCATCGGTGCCTCTTCGAGCAGGCCCGCAGCCGCCGCCCGATGCGCAGCACGGAGATGTGCCATGAACATGCCGCTGACGCACGTTTCGCCCCCGCGCGCCATGGTCGAACGCAATCGGCCGTTCTGGCGTGAGGTCATCGACGCGGTGATGCAAGGTGGTCCGCGAACGGCCGCGGACCAAATCACCGAATATCTCGCGCGGCACCAATACGACTTGACGCCGGCGCTGCGCATCGAGCTCGAGCGACGCCACGTGTGCGTGTGAGCGCGACCCTCGCGCTCGCAAACCGCGGTGGGTCCGCTGCGCGCGTCCGAGCCTCTCGAGCCGTTAGTTTCGCACCACCAGCACCGAGCACTTGGCGTAGCGGACCACGTGGCCGGCATTGGAGCCGAGGAAATAAGTGCGCACGGCGTGCCGCTGCGGCCGATGCGAGCTCATGACGATGAGATCGGGCTCCATATTGCTCGCTTCTTCCAGAATCTCCTGATAGATGCCGCCCTGGCGCACGGTCGAGGATACCCGCGAAGCCGGCAAGCCAGTCTCCTTGACGACGATGGAAAGCGCGTCTTCAGCCGCCTTGCGCTGCTGTACCTCGAAGTCGGGCGGCACGTATTCGGCGAGCATCACCGGCGTGAGTGGCAGCACATTGATGAAGCGGATCGTGCCGTCGGATGGGGTGGCCATCATCAGCGCGGTCGCCACCGCCGGCTTGGCCAAATCCGGATCCGCAAGGTCGATCGGAACCAGAATTCTCTTGTACATGGCACCGTCCCTCTGTGAGCTTGCGTTTTCGAACATATTGCCACGCCCGCGGGCGAGCCGTGAGGGGCAGGCGGTCGACGCGCCCGGACGTGATGGCGCAGGGCATGGCGAGATACGCACGGCCGCGCCCGGTTCAACGCGAATGGGGCACGCCCCACGCGCGCTTATCGGAGCGAATGGGGCAGGCCCCACGCGCTCTTATCCGCCCGAATCAAGCCCCACGCGCGCTGGTCACACGCGGTCAGCTTCCGCCAGCGAGCGCGGGCTGACGAAGCGTTCGAGCCGGCCGCCCTGCGGATGCAGCTTGCGCCAATCTTTCCCAGCAAAGTCGATCACGACGAGACCGGTGGTCGGTAGTCCCTCATTGAGCCGCTCACGCGTTTCGACGTCGCCGGAGGCGATCAGCTGCCGCGCGGCATCGTGCATCCCGGGATTGTGTCCGACCATGAGCAGCGTGCGCACGGTCGACGCGGTCTTCTTGAGCAGCGCGATAATTCCCTCGGCGCCAGCGTTGTAAAGGCGATCCTCGTAGACGACGCGCGGCGAAGCCGAAAGCGCCTCAGCGACGCGCTCCCACGTTTGCCGCGCGCGGTCGGCAGTCGACACCACTACCAGGTCGGGAACGAGCGCGTGCCGCGCCATATAAGCCCCGATCACCGGGGCATCGCTCTTGCCGCGCGCATTGAGCCGGCGGGCATGATCGCTCATGCCGCCTTCGGCTTTTTCCGTATTGGCGTGTCGCAGCAACATCAGGCGCATGGCAGCACCGTCCCCGGTCCGAAGTTCGCAAACCTTTCCACCACCATCGATTTCCCAGACGCCGCAGTCTAGCATGCCGCCCACTTGTTGACCTGCGGGGAAGAAAACGTGAACGCCTCCGAGCGCGCGTCGTACACGCCGACCTGGTACACGGCCACGATGGTGCCGGCGTCGGCGCGCCCGCCGCTCACTTACGATCTCGATGTCGACGTCTGCGTCATCGGCGCCGGCCTTGCCGGCCTGACCACCGCCCGCGAAATCGCGCGGCGCGGTTGGTCGGTCGCGGTGCTGGAGAGCGGCCGCATCGCAGGAAGCGCGTCGGGCCGCAACGATGGCTTCGTGCTCCCTGGCTTCGCCGGTTCCATGGACAGGCTGGTGAGCCGCGTCGGGTTGGATCACGCCAAGGCGCTGTGGGCGCTCTCCGAGATGGGCGTCAAATACGTCCGCACCACCATTGCCGAGGCGCGTATGCCGGGCGTTGCGCCGATCGCCGGCTGGCTCAGGGCGTCCAAGACCGACAACGGCGAGGAAATCCTCGACGACGCGCAGCTCTACGCAGGGGAGTTCGGCACCGAGGTCGAGCTATGGCCGGCCGAGCGGGTCCGGGAGGTTCTTAGAACCAATCACTATTTCCATGCGCTGCATCTGCCGCGCGCCTTTCACATCCATCCGCTCAACTATGCACTGGGTCTGGCGGAACTGGCGGAAGCCGAGGGAGCGCGCATCTTCGAGGACACGCCGGCGCTGCAAATCGACGTCGAGGGCGTGCGCAAGCGCGTCGTCACGCCCGCCGGACGCGTGCGCGCCCCGCACATCGTGCTCGCCTGCAGCGTTCATCTCGGCTCGCTCGCACCGCGCATCGCCGGCACCTTGGTGCCGATCTGGAGCTATACCATCACCACCGCGCCGCTCGGCCCGCGCCTGGCGCAGGCCATTACTTACCGCGGCGGCGTGACCGATACCGAATTGGCCAACAACCATTACCGCGTCGTGGGCAACGACCGGCTGCTGTGGTCGGGACACACCACCACATGGGAGGCCGATCCCAAACGCTACGCGCACCGGCTCAAAGCCGACATGCTGGCGCTCTACCCGCAGCTGGGCGAGGTCGAGGTCGAGCACGTTTGGTCGGGGGTGCTCGGCAATGCGCTGCATCGGATGCCGCAGATCGGCGAAGTCTCGGGCGGTCTCTGGATTGCCAGCGCGTTCGGCGGCCACGGCTTGAACACCACCGCCATGGCCGGCAACATTCTCGCCCAAGCCATCGTCGAGGGCGACGATACCTGGCGATTGTTCGCCCCGTTCGAACTGGTGTGGGCCGGTGGAGGCCTCGGCCGCGCGGCAATGCAGGTCTTCTACTGGTGGTTTGATACCCGCGAGCGTATGGCGGCGCGAGCCGCACGTGCGCGCGAGGAAGAGGACGCGCGCGCGGCGCAACGCACCGCACTGCGCGAGGGCGATAGCGAGGCGGGCCTCGAGGCGCAGCTCGGCGCAGTGGTGCCGCCCGCGGACTTGCCGGCCGAGCCGGCGCTCGCCGAATTGCCAGCCGATCCGCTTGCCCCCAAGGAAGTTGGTTCGCCTGCGATCGAGCGCGATAGCGTCGACGCGCGTCTTCCGGCGCGCGCGCCGGAATAGGTTAGCCTGAAAGCGTCATCGCCCCTCGCGTCGCGCCAAGAACGCCAGCCGCTCGAACAGGTGCACATCCTGCTCGTTCTTGATGAGCGCGCCATGCAGCGGCGGAATGAGCTTTTTCGGATCGCGCTCGCGCAACGTCTCTATCCTCAGCCAACAAGAGCTTGAGCCAGTCGAGAAGCTCCGAGGTCGACGGCTTCTTCTTCATCCCCGGAACGTCAAATTTGTCGTTATCGGAAAATGTGGGTCCCGCCTTCCTCGTTTACAGGCCTGTTTTTGGCCGCTCTCCATGAAACGCCAATTGGAGCGTTTCACCAAAACGGGGCTTCACAACGCGCCTTCAGCCTGTCGCGCTCAGCCTCAGGTCCGCTGTCGGGACGAAGCGGACATGAATGGGTAGGCAAGACTGGCTGGATCGGTCGAAAATGATGCTGTGGACGGCGCCCACTCTGCGGCATCAAGGTGCCATAGGGTGGTTGCGTCGAAACGAACCACTTTGAGGGGTGCCGTCCATGGGCCAGGTTAGCACGATCGGTCTCGATATCGCGAAGTCGGTTTTTCAAATTCACGGCGTGGATGCTGGTGGCGCGGTGGTGATCCGCAAGCGTATCACCCGAGCGAAGCTGTTGGAGTTCTTCGCAGCCC
>DASSGH010000101.1:0-7750 GCA_035693615.1 Xanthobacteraceae bacterium | reverse complement strand
TTACCTCAAGCCGCGCGTGCTGATCGTGCTCTTCCTCGGCTTCTCGGCCGGCCTGCCGCTCGCGCTATCGAGCTCGACCCTTCTGGTGTGGATGCGGGAAGCAGGCGTCGATCTCGGCGTGATCGGTTTGTTCGCGCTGGTCGGCACGCCCTATACCATCAAGTTCCTGTGGGCGCCCGTCGTCGACGCGCTCGACGTGCCGGTGCTCTCGCGGCTCGTCGGAAGGCGACGCGGCTGGCTGTTGTTCTCGCAGCTTCTGCTGATCGTTTCGATCGCGCTGCTCGCTTTCTGCGATCCCGCGGTATCGCCCTGGTACGTGGTGTTCACCGCCGCCCTCTTCGTCGCCACAGCCTCCGCCACGCAAGATATCGTCATCGACGCATTCCGCATCGAAAGCCTGTCGGAAAGCGAGCAGGCCGCCGGCATGGCCGCCTATGTCGCGGCTTATCGGCTGGGCATGCTGGCCTCGACTGCTGGCGCGCTGTTTCTGGTGAGCGGGTTTGAATCCGGCCTCGGTTTCGCCAAGGATGCGTCCTGGACCGCAGGCTATTTGGTTATGGCGGCGCTGGTCGTGATCGGCGTCGCCACCACGCTGATCGCCCGCGAGCCCGAGAAGTCCGCGCTGGCCGCGGCCGAGCACGCCATCCATGCGCGGGAGAACCCGCTCGTGCGCGTGGTCACCGCGGCCTATGCCAGCTTTGGCGAGTTTCTCACCCGCGACATGGCCGTCGTCGTTTTGGTTTTCGTCGTGCTCTACAAGCTCTGCGACGCGTTCGCCGGCGCGATGACCGCCCCATTCGTCATCGATCTCGGATTTTCCCGCAACGATTACGCCGCCATCGTCAAGGGCGTCGGTCTCGCGGCAACGCTGATCGGCGGGTTCGCCGGCGGGGCAATCGCGCGCGTCTATCCGTTGGCCGCGAGCCTTTGGATCGGTGCTTTTCTGCAGATGGCCTCGAACCTGATCTTCACTTGGCAGGCTTTCGTCGGCGTCAATCTTTGGGCGCTGACACTTACCATCATCGTGGAAAACTTCACCGGCGCTATCGGGACCGTTATCTTCGTCGCCTACCTCTCGGCGCTTTGCAACAATCCACTGCACACGGCGACGCAGTATGCGCTTCTCACGGCGCTTGCCGCCGTCGGGCGCACTTATCTCTCCGCCGGGGCGGGTTTCATCGCCGAGCGCACCGGTTGGCCGCTGTTCTTCATTATCAGCGCGCTCACGGCGCTGCCGAGCCTGGTGCTGCTGGTTTGGCTGCAGCAGCGCGGGCATTTTGCCGGCCTCGTCAAGCCGACCCGCATCGTGATGGACGACTAGAACGTGGTGCGCTGGCGGATCGCCGCTGCTAGCGTGCCCTCATCGAGATAGTCGAGCTCGCCGCCGACCGGCACGCCATGGGCAAGCCGCGTCACCTTGACATTCGCGTCGTGCAGCAAGTCAGTGACGTAGTGCGCCGTGGTCTGCCCGTCGACCGTTGCATTGAGCGCGAGGATGACCTCGGTCACCGCCGGCTCATGGGCGCGCGACACCAGCGCATCGATTGAAAGGTCTTGCGGACCGATGCCGTCGAGCGGCGAGAGTGTACCGCCCAGCACGTGATAGCGGGCGTTGATCGCTCGCGCCCGCTCGAGCGCCCAAAGGTCGGCCACATCCGCGACCGCGACGATGACGGCGGGATCGCGCCGGACATCGGTGCATACCGTGCACGGGTTCTGGGTATCGATATTGCCGCACACCCGGCAAACTTCGATTTTTTCCAGCGCCGTCTGAATCGCGGTAGCGAGAGGCGCCATGATTTGATCGCGCTTCTTGATGAGAAAGAGCGCCGCGCGGCGCGCCGAACGCGGACCGAGGCCGGGCAGGCGGGCGAGCAGGGAAATCAGGCGCTCGATCTCGGGTCCGGCGGCGGCGGTGGACATCAGGCAACGAACAGCGACGTGCGCGAGGGTTTACTGCACGGGCGTCGACGTCAACGGCGCGCGCAGCGCCGTAATCAATTGACGCAAACCGAACAAGGCGCGCTGATCCTCGATGCCGGGAGCCATCTCCTCCATCGCGGTCTCGAGATAAGCAGTGAAGCGGTCCTTGTCGACCAATCCTTCCTGCACCAAGAAACGACAGGTCAGTACGTGGCAGGCCAAAAATCCCGCGATTGCGGCCGACACAGCCTGCATGTCGATGTCTTTTTCCACGAACAACCTCCATCCGCCCATGTTCCGCCGAAGTCTCCAGCGGTCAGACGACGCTTAAAATAACTTCATTCCGGGCGGCAGCGGCAAGCCACCGGCGACGCTCTTCATCTTTTCCTGCAACAGGGTCTCGGCCTTGCGACGGGCGTCGGCATGCGCAGCGACGATGAGATCCGCCACGATCTCCTTTTCCGACGGCTGCATGAGCGTGTCGTCGATCGTGACCCCTTTCATCTCTCCCTTGCCGGAGAGCTTGACTGTGACGAGGCCGCCGCCCGAGGTGCCCTCGACCTCGATCTGGTCGAGCTCGGCTTGCATCGCCTCCATCTTGGATTTGAGCTCAGTCGCCTGTTTCATCAGACCGAGGAAATCCGCCATCGCTCATCTCCTGCCGCGCGCGTGCGCCATCGGACTGCTAAGCCTCAAGCTCGTGGTCGGGCGGAAGTTCCGCGTCCTCGGGACCGGCCGGCGCCATGCCTTCAGACGAAGCTGCGACGCCCTCGCGCACGTCTACGATCTCGGCCCCGGGAAAGCGCGTGAGCACGGCCTGGACCAGCGGGTCAGCCGCCACGCCGGTCTTGAGCGCGGCTTGCCGCGCGTCGTTCTGCGATCGGACCGTCGGCTCCCCCTCCTCCGCCGATACGACGACCATCCAGCGCCGGTTCGTCCATTGCGAGAACTTGCGCGCCAGATCGTTGACCAACGTCTTTGCCGCGCTCGGCTCCAATGCAATCTCCAGCCGACCCTCCTCGCAACGCACCAGCCGTACGTCGCGCTCGAGCGCGAGCTTGACGCCGAGGTCGCGCTTCTGCGCGGCGAGCGCCACCAAATCCTCAAACCTCCCGATGGCCAACGCGGGGGGATTTGGCGGTGTCTCGGGCAGAGGCACGCGCGCCTCGCTCGATGGCGCGAGCGCTGCGCGCGGCGCGCCGCGCGAGATCTCGCTCCGCTGCGCCTCCAAGCGTGGCACCGAGGCAGCCGGCGCGGGCGCGGCCGCCGGAGCGCGCCCGCGCGACCCGCTTGCGTTCTCGTCGAGCGAGCGGATTACCTCCTCGGGCGTCGGCAGGTCGGCTGCGTGCGCGATGCGCACCAGCACCATTTCCGCGGCGGCGAGCGGGCGGCCCGCGGCGTCGACCTCGGCAATACCTTTGAGCAACATCTGCCACGTGCGCGAAAGCACCCGCATGGACAGCTTTTCCGCGCAAGCGCGACCGCGCGCCCGCTCGATCTCGATTAGCGAGCGGTCCTCCGCCACTGCAGGCACGATCTTCACCCGGGTGACGAAATGGGTGAAATCGGCGAGATCGGTCAGCACCACCGCCGGATCAGCGCCGTTATCATATTGCGCGCGCAGCTCGGCAAGCGCCGCGGCGATATCGCCGCGCATCAACGCCTCGAACAGCTCGATCACCCTGCCGCGGTCGGCAAGCCCCAGCATCTGCCGCACGTCCTCGCCACGCACCGTTCCGGCCGCGTGCGCGATCGCTTGATCCAATAGCGAGAGCGCGTCGCGTACCGAGCCTTCGGCGGCGCGCGCGATCAGAGCAAAGGCGGCGGACTCGACGTCGATGCCCTCGCGGCGCGCGATCGCCTCGAGATGCTTCACGAGTAGATCGGCGTCAACGCGGCGTAGATCGAAGCGCTGACAGCGCGAGAGGATGGTGATCGGGACCTTGCGAATTTCCGTTGTGGCAAAGACGAACTTGGCGTGCGGCGGCGGCTCTTCCAGTGTCTTGAGCAAGGCGTTAAAGGCTTGTGTGGAGAGCATGTGGACTTCGTCGAGAATATAGACTTTGTAGCGCGCGCCGACCGGAGCATAACGAACCGCCTCGTTGATCTGGCGCACGTCCTCGACGCTATTATGGGAGGCGGCATCCATCTCGATGACGTCGAGATGCCTGCTCTCCATGATCGCCTGGCAATGCACCCCGAGCACCGGCATGTTGATGGTCGGTCCGGTGATAGAGCCGTCGGGAAGCTCGTAGTTGAGGGCGCGCGCGAGAATGCGCGCAGTCGTGGTCTTGCCCACCCCGCGCACGCCGGTGAGGATCCAGGCTTGCGGGATGCGGCCGGTTTCGAATGCGTTCGAAACCGTGCGCACCATTGCATCCTGGCCGATCAAGTCATCGAAGGTCGCGGGCCGATACTTGCGTGCGAGCACGCGGTAGGACGCATCACGTGCATGCCGATCGCCTGCGGCCAGATCGGGCTCCGACTGCTTGGTGCCCTTGCTCATAATGCCATCCGGTCGCCGCCCGACGCCAAGTCTTCGCGTGTCGCATGAGGGAAAGGTGGGAGGCTGACGAGCGACCCGAACCGCGCTCGTTAGGGCTGCTTCCTTCCGGACCTGACCCGGTTGGCGAGTGGCTCGTCCACCGCCAACCTCCCGCCCCTATATCGGCGCAACGCGACGAGAATGCAAGCGGCGGCCAGGCGCGGTCCACCGCCGGTTCCTGGCTTGTGCGGTCAAGCTGCGCCCGCCCGATTGAGAAACGTCGCAATAGCCGCGAAGGCTTCGTCGCCTTGCTCGAACATGCCGGGAAAGAAATAGAAACCGTGCGGCATGCCCTCGCGAATGAAGTGCTCGACCGTTTTGGCCCCAGCCGCGCGCAGCTTCTGCGCGAAAGCGCGGTTGTCATCGACAAGCGGATCGGCCGTGCCAGTGGCGATGAACGTGGGGGGATAGTTTCGCAGGTCGGCGCGCGCCGGGCTCGCGTGCGGGTGCGCCCAGTACTTGCCGTGCACGAGATAAGCGCCGCGGATGTATCCGATGAAGGCGGTATCATAGACGATGCCAAGCGGCGCCAGGCGCTCGAACGACTCGTGTTGTTCGAAGAAAAAGTCCGTGATCGGGGCGAGCAGCACCGTGGCTTGCGGCGGCGCCACGCCTTTATCGCGCGCTTTGATCACGAGCGCAGCGGCGAGATTACCGCCCGCGGAATCGCCTCCCGTTGCAATTCGCGCCCCGTCCCCGCCGAGCGTGGCGCCATTCTTCTGCATCCACTGCAGTACCGCGAGGCAATCGTCCATGCAGGCCGGAAACGGCCATTCCGGCGCGAGACGGTAATTCGCGCTCACGACCACCATCGTGTTTTCCGCCGCTATCCTGCTCGTGATGTAGGCGGTGTCCTCCGATTGGCCGACGGTAAACCCGCCGCCGTGAAGGTAGAGCATCATCGGACGCCCGCCGCCGGAGGCCGAGGCCGGTGGGCTGAAAACCTGGCAGCGTATGCGGCCGGCTGGCGAAGGAACGGCGACTTCCGAGACGCCGATCTTGGGGTAGAGCTCGGCGGCGCTCTTCGGCAGGTCCGCCGCGGCGATTGGCTGCTCCTGGCCGATATAACCGGTGCGGACCGGGTGAATCATCAGGTCGCGCAAGGTCACCGGTGAGCGCATCTTGGCCAGCAGCCGGTACATGGGCGCGGCGGGATCAGACGGATCGATCTCGGAAACGCCGGGCCCGTTCGGACGCTGGTCGACGAACGGCGCCGGATTTTGCGATGTATTATCCGTACTCGCGGGCATGAGCTCGCTCCTGGGGCTGGTGCCGTATGCTGGGCTCGCGCAGGACCAGGATATATGCCACTTCGCGGGGTCGAGCGCAGCGCAATGCTTCGCGCGTCGCGGATGCGCTTGCCTTGTGAACCTTCCACATGGCACAGCACGGCCGGGCCAGCGTCGATGGCCGCCGGAGCAACTCCATGTCGCCTCGCCCCGATCTCGGGCCCAAGCCGCGTCTCGGTTACGCCGAAAGCTCGCTCGAGCGCGCGACCGAGCGGCGCGCGGATGCCTCGGCGCTCGCGGCATTCGCGGACGACCAGCACGCGCGCGCCTATCTGGTCGCCGGCGACTCGATCATCCTCAATCAGGCCGGCGCCGTTTGCGATCCTCTATTCACATTGGCGCAAGCGCGCACGTTCGGCCGCACGGCGGAGACCGTCTTTCTCGGGCTACACCGCGACGCGCCACGATTCGCGATTGCGCTCGAGCCGCAAGCCGCCGAAACGCTCAAAACGCGCGACGAATTGGTCGTGACGGATCTACGCTCGATCGCCGTGCGCGGCTTGGTCGAGGCGGACCATCTCGCTCCGCTCGCCGAAGGCGAGGCGCTGCTCAATTGGCACGGCCGGCATCGCTTTTGCTCGACGTGCGGGGCTGCGACGGATCTCGTCGAAGGCGGCTGGCGGCGCGATTGCCCGGTATGCCGGGCGCAGCATTTTCCCCGCACGGATCCGGTCGTGATCATGCTGGCGGTCGCCGGCGAGCGGTGCGTGCTCGGCCGCTCGCATCGCTTTCAGCCAGGCATGTGGTCGTGCCTCGCCGGCTTCGTCGAGCCGGGGGAGGCGATCGAAGACGCCGTGCGGCGGGAAACGCAAGAGGAGGCCGGCATCGTTTGCGGGCGTGTGCGCTACTTCGCTTCGCAGCCGTGGCCCTTTCCCACCTCTCTGATGATCGGCTGCCATGCCGAGGCATGCTCGCGCGAAATCGTCATCGACCGCGCCGAACTCGACGACGCCCGTTGGTTCGAGCGCGAGGAGGTCGCCGCCATGCTCTTGCGCCGGCATCCCGACGGCCTCACCACGCCGCCGACCATGGCGATCGCCTATCACATCATCCGCGCCTGGGTGGAGGAAGAGGTTTCCTTCAGCTAGCTTCTTCGTCGTTCTTCGCCCTCATTCCCTCACAGTCATAATAGGCCGATCACTAGGGCGTTTTCTGACCGCATATCGCTCTTTACCGTTCGTCGTCCTTCGCGATGGTAAAGAAGGAGCTTGCCCATAACCGCTCTCTACCCCCTGATCCCGGAGGTCTAGCAAGATTGCTATTGTCCCCTTGTTGGCTGGTCCTCGCGAATTTAGCCCGAACGCCGCTCGCTGGCTTACCTCAGAGCGTGCTGCGCGGGGAACCGCCGCTTCCCGATTTCCGATCGATCTAATGGACGAAATGAGATTGGTGCATTGATCAATTTTGGTCAGTCGGCGGACGGTCGTGCGAGTAGCATGGGCTGGAGACTATGCCGAAGCAATTTCAATGAGAGTTCTAGATGGACACTGAAATGCGGCAGCATTCGCCGGCTCGACAAAAGGCCGGATACTTCGCCGTGATCGCCATGATTCTGATCGTCGCGGCAGCATTGTGCTGGGGTTTTGCCCACGTCAACGTCTAGACAATTCAGCCAGCGAACGATCAGTCCCGCGGCCGGTTTGTTGCGCAAGGGCGTGGACCGGGCACAGCCCATGCCGACGGACTTCTCCTACGAGGAAGCGCTGCGATCTGCGAGAGCACGGTGGGGACGATCAAGAGCCGGGTCACTAGTGCCCGCACGCGGCTCTTGAAGCTGGGAAGTGGGCTAGCCGATTGAGGCAGACTAAAGAGAACCGCCTAGCTGGTCTGCACTGGTATCTTTCTGTTGGCTGCAAGTATGAATCCCGGTGGCGGTTGTCGCTCCGCAGCATTGTCCGGCACACAATCGGTCAGCTCTCGGTTTATCCATGGACTTTCTGGAATGGTCGCGCCGCGTTGGAGACGGGGCCCAATACCTGTGGCAAGCGCAACT
>DASSGH010000100.1:0-35159 GCA_035693615.1 Xanthobacteraceae bacterium | reverse complement strand
TATTCCAGCGTCGAAGCGCAACCGCTCTTGTTCGTGCTGGGTGCTATGGCTGCTCTCGCTGCAATCGCCTACAACCGCGCCTTACTTAAAGCGATCACGGCGGCGGAGCGGTTGGCTCGACTATCCGTGGAACTGCGGGCGGGGCTGATCGGCGCGGCTGTCGGAGCACTCGCATGGTGCGCCCCGAGCGTGGTCGGCGGCGGGGATGCAATCACGCAGCGCTCGCTCATCGGGGCGGAGACGCTTTCCGTACTTCCATTGTTTTTTCTACTCCGGTTTGTTCTCGGCACGGTATCCTACGCCGCCGGAACACCGGGCGGGCTGTTCGCCCCCTTGCTCGCGCTTGGCGCGCAGCTGGGCTTGTTCTTCGGACTTCTCTGCCGATTGGCATTTCCTGAGTTGGATATTCAGCCAGAAGGGTTTGCCGTTGTCGGGATGGCCGCCTTCTTCACCGGCGTAGTGCGCGCCCCGCTGACCGGCATCGTGCTCGTTACCGAGATGACCGCCAGCGCGACGATGCTGCTGCCGATGCTCGTCGCGTGCTTTCCCGCCATGCTGGTGCCGACCCTGCTGCGCGAAACGCCCATCTACGACTCGCTACGCGAGCACACCCTGCAGAGGTTTCCGTGGCAGAAAACGCAGATCAAGTGATTGATCGCGAGCAGCCGCTTTCCGGACTAAGCGGACATGGATGCCCCTGCACCGTTGCGATCATCTCCATCCGCTTCTGACCCAAAGCTGCCATAAACAAATTGCGAAGGCTCAACGTGGTTGGGACGCCGGCAATTCCCGCATTGTTTCGCGGCGATAGGCCTTAAGCGCCTGACTCAAGGTTGGAAATAGTCGATTCTCCAACTCTGCCCGGAAAACACCGATCCGTGGTCGACTAGGGTTCGGCCCCGATATCGGGGCCTGCTGAGTAATTCGCCACCCGCTGATGCTCCCAATCGTCACAAAAGAGCCGCACCGCGCTGGCAGGGCTCAAGAGCTGGACAGTATTCAAGGGAGGTTGGGTATGGGTAAAATTCTAGCTTCGCTCGTATTCGGCGTGGCGGTGCTTGGGGTTGCTTCTTCCGAGGCCTCGGCCATGAATTTCGTTTGCCAAGCTGCCGGCCCACGCTCGGTTGCTTACGGTCGCGCCTTCTTTGTTGCTGATGCCAAGTGGCAGGCCCTTCTCCGGTGCGAACGGTACAGCGGAGTTTGCATCATCACCTATTGCGTTCCGACGTATTGACGGGTGATTTCGCCCGATCATACGCAATCGGTTTGATCGGCATGGTCGAGCCCGACTGGGCTGCAGCCAAGCACTTTGCCGTCTGAGGCATCCGGGACCTCAGGCCGGACGCGCTGTATTCGCCTCGGTGTGGGAAATCATTCGCTGCGAGGCGCCACGACCAGATCGAGACGTTGAACCTCGCTGGGCCGAGGTGCGCGCGCTGGCGCGCCCGGCTCCAACACCTGCAGGCGCAGCCGCAGGCGTCCGTCGACAATGGCGGATCGTGGGACTGGCACCGTGGCCGTATTGGACTGGCGGCCCGGCGGGTAAGGCGTCACTGCGCCGAGGCTTGCACCGTCTTCGGTCGACAGCGTCAGCCGGGCGCCGCGCGGCAGCGGCCCGGTCGTGATCTGGAGCTCGACGGAGTCGCGGCGGCCGGCCTGACGCGGGGCGGCAAGTTCAATCATCGCGGAGTCCGCGGCGACGAGCGGGCCCATCCAGAATGGAAGAACGCCCACCGCCAGTGCCGCGATCAATAAGTACTGCCGCATCTATCGTCAGTTCGTCCTCACGGTAATTTTGGCGACCTGGGGCGACGTCGCCGTCGCGCGAAAACGCGTGGTAGGGGCCGCGCCAGGCGCCTGTTCGAGCGGGACGACGCGGATGTCGAGGGGAACGTTCGCCGCGGGGGCAGCAGCGGCAACGCCGAGATTTTCCGGCAGCGGCACGGTGAACGTGGTGGGGCCATGCACGTGATGGCTGAATATCGTGATCCCCCCCGCCTCGATCGGGGCGCCGCCCCCGGGCGAGACCAGGACCCGGAAGCGACGGCCCTGATCGGTGGGTCCGAGGTTTAATGTGACCTCGGCAACGCGCGGTGGCGCCTGGGGCGCCGAAGGCGCGAGCGTAGCCGCGGGCACCTGCACCACGCCGCCCGCGGGGGCGCTGGCGCCGATCGTTGCAGAGGTGATCTGCGCGCTGAACGCCCGCGTCACCGGCAGCGCCGCCACCGCGGGGCCGGGCGCCGGCACCTGATCCTCGCCCGAGCCGGGTGAATAGTCGTAATCGAAGACCCTCATCGCGGTGTAGTCGCTCGCGCTGGTCTTCGCTACCGGTTGGCCGTTTGGATCGCTGAAGAACAAGAACTGCTCGCTCGACCACGCCGTGAGATCCGCTCCTTGCGGCAGGGTCGGACGTCCCAGCGCGGCTTGCCTGCGGGTCCACACGTCCCACAGCCGATCGAGATTGCCATGATGCAGAAAGAAGATCGGGTCCACCGGGGACAGGAAGGACACCATGAAGGCATTTCCTGCCGGACCTCCCATCGCGCCGTGCACGTTGTCATGCGGCTGGCTCTCCAAGATGCCTTCCCGGCTTTGGTCGTTGTGGCTTGATGCCTTCGCACTGGCGAACCCGGCAGCGTCCGTTCCACTTTCACTTCCGGCAAAGTTTGCCGTTCGCAATGCGCTCCTGATGATGGGAAGCGAAACCGTCCCCTGTGTGGTTCGATCGAGATCGGGGCTAACGCGACTTAGGCCGCGCGCAGCCGGCTGCTCGAAGAACATCCCCGCCGGAGCGGCGGCCACGGCACTCCAAAAATCCGCTGTGCTGCTCAGGCCCCGCTGCGCCAGCACGTCCTTCTGCGCCTGCGAGAACGTCGCCCAAAGCGCGGTGACGGGGGCATCGAACTGCGCGTTGAATTGCTGGAAGGTCGGGATGAAGGCAGCGTTGTTGGGATCGAGCACGTCGTCGAACATCGCCGCCGGCACACGCGGCGTCTTGGTCCAGTCCCAGTACGGCAGGGCGAACTGCGTGTCGCCGCTGAACTCACGGATGGTCGCCTCCAACCATCCGATATAGGCGCGGTGCCAGGCGAGAAACCACCAGTTCTGGTGCGGGCAGTCGAAAATATGGATGAAAGCGTTGCGGTACCAGTTGCGGGGATCCGTTGCCGCTCGGTTCAGCATTTCGCGTATCCCCTTCTTGTAGCTGTCGAGGACGCGCGGCGGCATTCCTGGATCCGAGATCTCCCATCTGCGAAACGTCGCGCCCTGCGCTGGCGCGCCGGACGACATAGCATTTGCGGCAAGTGCGGCCGCGCTCGTGCTGAGGAAGCGGCGTCTCGTCATGGCCGTGTAAAACGACTGCGTCATGACATGCCTCCATCTGATCTGATCGCAGATCAAGCCGGTCGAGATTAGCACTCCGATATGGCCGCAGAATTGCAGATGCCTGGACCCCGCCATCCCGCTCTGAGGCGCTTGTCCCTTCGCAAAATTGAAGATACATGATCGAAAGTTTCTATCACATGACGCTCTCTGCCGTGATCCGAGGCGAGGAAGAACGACATGACCGGACAAGCCGCAATTAGAAAACTCCTTTATCCCGTGACCTTTGCCGCGGCAGTTTCAGCGTGCATTTCCGTGACCATAGCACCGGCGCAAGAGCGTATCCCCGATTACTCCGCTATCATTGCTGCGCCCGACCGGACCGATGCCGACCTGCAGACCGACAAGCGGCGAGACCCTGTCAAACTGCTAGCCTTCACTGGCGTTCGTCCGGGCATGAAGGTGCTGGATATGGGCGCAGGCGGCGGGTACAGCACCGAATTGATGGCCCGCGCGGTAGCCCCAACCGGGGTCGTATACGCGCAAAATCCCGCAGACCTGGGCGAGCGCGCGAAGACCAGGTTCGAAGCGCGACTGCAAACGCCGGCCGGCAAGAATATCGTCAGCTTGATGCGGCCGTTCGACGATCCGCTGCCCGGTGACGTGCGCGACTTAGATCTCATTACATTTCTCTTTTTCTACCACGACACGACCTACATGAGCGTCGATCGCGCGGAGATGAATCGCAAGCTCTACGCCGCGCTCAGGCCGGGCGGGTTGCTTGTCGTCGCCGACCATTCCGCAAGGGCCGGCGACGGCGTCTCAGTCGGCAAGACCTTCCATCGCATCGAGGAGAGCGCGTTGCGGCGCGAAATCGAGGCGGCTGGATTCAAGCTTGTCGCCGAAGGCGATTTCTGGCGCCACCCTGAGGACCCGCGTGACTTCTCGATCCAACCTCCGAGCGGCCGCGCAGTCGATGAGTTCGTGCTCAAATTTCAGAAGTCGATGTGACGCCGGCGACTTCCGAGAACTCGGATTAGTGTATATCGATGGTGTAGCCGCCGAGGATCGGCTGCGTAGTCGATGTCGGATGTCACGCCTAAAGTGTAGTCGTCATTGGTTCATTTCAGATCTCAATGCGGAGGGAAATAATGCGAACGCTTGTGTGCGCGGCGCTGGTACTGATCGCCTCGGCTGGCATGTGCGTCCGGGCGGAGAGCGACACGGCGACAAGAATTGCCCAGGCTGATTCCAACGCACCGGCGGCAGCTCCCGCGCCGGCCCAGCCTGGCGCAGCCGAGCAGAAGCTCGTCGGCATCGCCGCCTGGAACAAGCTGGTCGGTAACTCGATCAGCGGCACCGAAGATGGGCAAGCGCTGATTGAATATTACGCGCCCGACGGCACGGCAAAATCGATGTTGGGCAGCGAGATTTCGACAGGGAATTGGATGCTCGTCGGCGAGGTGATCTGCTTCAAGTACCCCGACGACGATAAGCCGGAGTGCTACAAGCTCGAAGTCGCCGGCGACACGGCAACCATGTATGACCAAGACGGAGCGGGGACGCGCTATCAGATTCTAAAAGGAAATCCGAAAGGTTTGTAGTAGCCGCTCTCGAGCGTGCTTCACGCTGCTAGCGCAACTTCGCGCGCCAACGGATCGGGACCAAACCGATTGGGACCGCGCGTCCCGCGCAGGAATCCGAGCTCCACCAGGCCCCAAATAGAAACCGCAAACGCGCCGAGCCCGAGGAGTATCGACGCGAGCGTTCCGCTTTCCGCGGAGTGTTGCGCACCTTGGAGAACCGCCGGCCCGAAGTAAAACAAAACGATCCACCACCCGCTCCGGTCCCGGTCGTGCAGCCGCTTGATACCGATCGCGAGCGCGGAAACCCAGCTCACAATCATCAATACGAGAATAATGAGGGATAGAGCGCCGTAATCGCGCACCAAACGCCAAAATGCGTCGAAGTCTTCCGGGCTCGGCAGCGAACCATCCTTCAAATTTCCATCAAAAATCGCGAGGCCGCCCAGCACAAACGCCACGATGGCGACGATCCAGATCAGCAGCCAGATCACCAGCGTCAACCAGTACTTGCTCCGATTGATGCGGTCGCTAAAGCCAAAAAATAAATGAAGTATTCCCATGCCTTGGCCTCCCGACTGCCGAACTGATGCGATGCGGAAATAAGTCCTTACACCGCGGTGTAGCCGCCGTCGATCAGGAGATCGGCCCCGGTTACGAAGGTCGAGTCCTCGCTGGCGAGATAGACCGCGCCCGCGGCGATCTCCTCCGGCGAGCCGAGCCGGCCGACAAGCGTATGATGCGAGGCGCGCGCGGCGTCGAGCGTCTCGAAATTGCGCAGGTAGCGCGCGGTCTCCACGGGTCCCGGCGACAGGCTGTTGACGCGAATATTCTGCCCGGCGTGGTCGAGCGCCCGCCAGTTGGATCAATGCGCCCTTGGCGGCGCAGTACCACGGCCGCCCGGCGCGCGCGACGCGTCCCAGCTGCGAGGCGATCAAGATGATGCTTCCGCCGCCGCGCGTTTCCATTGCCGGAATGGCATGCTTGCAGAATAGGAAGGCGGCATCGAGATTGACCGCCATGGTGCGCCGCCAGTCGGCGAGCGTCAGGCGGGTCACTGGCGCGAGCGGCAGGTCGCGCACCGCGTTCGACACCAGCACGTCGAGACCGCCGAACTCGCGCCGCGCGCACGCGACCGCCGCCTCGGCGCTCGCCTCTTCGGCGACGTCGGCGGCCAGCGTCTCGACCCGACCGCCGGCGGCCCGCACCGAGGCTGCCATCGACGCGAGCGCGGCGGCATCGACGTCGACCCCGATCAGCGCCGCGCCCTCGGCCGCGAAGCGTCGGCAGATTGCAGCCCCGATGCCGCCGCCGGCGCCTGTCACGATCGCCACTTTGCCCTGCAGACGCATAGCTTGCTCCCTCGCAGCGCGCACCCGACTACCGTGAGGAGGTCGGTCGCGGCAAAATTAGCACGGTCGTCAGGAGTGGGGACGCTTGCGAAAGCGACACCTGAAGGATAATAGCCGGCACTTTCACTGGACGTGTTCGATGATCATCAGCAGGTGAGGAAACGATGAGACATCTCGTCTTTGCGTTGGCGCTCCTTGGCGCGGCAGCAACTTCCGCGCGCGCACAAGACGCAATCCCCGATCTCAAGGGCACGTGGTCGGGAAAAGGCAAGTCGATTGTCTTCGGCACCCATGAGCACCACCCCGGATCGCAAACCACCGCCGATCCGCCGCGCGTGCGCGACATCGAGGCGACTCACACAGTGGAAGGGCAAGAGGGCCGGCTTGCTTGGGGACGCTCCTCTTCGGCCGTCGCCGATAACAAGGAGCCTTTCGCATGGGCCATCGCCAGCGACAACAAGACCATCATCGGAGCGGACATGGACGGCTATTTCCGCATCACGCTCCTCGGTCCCGACCGCATGGAGAAATGCTACGCGCATAACGGCACGAGCCCGAGCCGATCGATCGTCGCGACCTGTTACACCATGGATCGCGTGAAACGATAGGCGTCTCGCGGTGGCAAACGAGCGACGGGCTGACGCGCGCGCTATTGCGTTTCCATCTTGGCGCAGATCGCGACCAGCGGGCTCGTGGCGGCACGCCGGGACGGACAAGACACTGATCGTTCATTGACGAGCGTCACCGCGCTCCTTCCCGGGCCGCAATACGCGCTCACCAGCACCTCATCCTGGTTACAAGCTGCCGAGCAGGCCGCGCTCTCGCAACTCACGCGCATGACCCGCACTCCGCTGGCCGCCCCCGCCGCGGCAGGCGAAGCAGCCGGCCCGGCAGGACCCGCATCGCCTTTCGGCCCGGGGGGGCCGGGCGGTCCGGGCGGCCCGGCCTCGCCCTTCTCGCCGGCCGGACCGGCGACGCCTTGCTCTCCCTTTGGTCCTTGTGGGCCCTGCCCGCAATTCGCCAAGCCGAGGCAGAGCGCGACGACGAGCGCGATTCGTTTCATCGGCGTGTCCCTATTCCATGCTCGAGCGAGCGGCGTGAGACGGGCTTAGCTCATCTCGACGGCAAGCTTGGCGTCGAGCGCGAGCTCTTCGAAATACGGGAAGGCCAATCCCGCGCCCAGCAGGCGCCGGCCGCGGCGCAACGCCGCCGCGGCGACGCGCGCATCGAGCGCGGTGCGTGCGAGGGCGGGAAGTTGGCTCGGCTGCCGCGCAAGCGAGCGCAAGACCGCGATCACGTCCGCGGTGCCATCGTGACGCAATCCGAACACCGCCGCCGGCGGGAGCACGCTGTGAGCCGGGTCGATGACCGCGCGGCAGGCGGCAAACGGAATGCGATGCGCGGCGGCGATGCGCGCGGCAACATGCGATTCGGTATCGACGGCGACGGCGCCGGTTCGCTGATGCAGCCAGCGCTTATCTGCGGGCTCCGCGACCGGGGCATCCGCTCCGATGATCTCGGCATGCACGGCGCCGGGAAGCGCCTCGAGCAGTGCCTGCGCCCATCCGCGGTCGCTCGGAAAATTCCCCTGCGCCGTTCTCACGCCCGATGCCACCACCCAGTCGCCCGCCGCGAGGTGGGGCGCCAATCCGCCAGCAATGCCGAAGCTGATGATTCCCGCGGCGCCGCGATTGGCCGCCGCCTCGAGTGAGGCGACGAGCTTGGAGGCATGATTGCAGATCACCGCGACGCCCGGACCTAGGGCGATGCGCGCCTCCAAAGCAAGACAGGTGACTGCGACTACGTGCCCCCTAGTCGACATCCAACGCCCGTTCTGTTCGCGTAGCGCGGCCGGAATCGGCCGGTAATCTTCCCTAGAATGTGAAATTGGTCAACGGGTTTACCCGGCCATCCGCCGACCCGTCCCGCATGCATTTCATATGCCTGCGGCGCGGGGTCACCGCGCATTCTCCCTCCAGTTCCCGTATCTTTCGGCAACAGTATCGATCGACCTACTTCTCTACTGGCCCCTGGATTGTGCCGCCGCCAAGGCACGAGCACAGGAACGGACCGGGTACAAGAGGCGGTCTTTATGACTCTGGCGGCGCAATCAGCCTACAATGCCTGAAACACAGGCGACCGGCGCAATTTATCGGCGCGCGCGAGGAGCGCGCGATGCGCGCACGCGAGTCGTTGCCCACTCGCAGAGTCGATCAACCGCAGCCTGCTTGCACAATGATCGCCCCAATCGTGGCGGTTTCCGAGAGGAGAATTGACATGCCCACGTGGACCCCTGATCCGAGCTTTTATCCCTCGCCCCGCCAAGCCGCGAAGGCCCCACCGGAGACGCTCGCCTACGTCGCGGCCTTCGATCCGGATCGTAAATCGCCCGACAGTATTGCGATCGTCGACGTCGATTCGAAATCGCCGTCGTATTCCAAGATCATCGGCAATGTGGCGGCGACCGAGGTCGGCGACGAATTCCACCATTTCGGTTGGAACGCCTGCTCGTCGTGTCTGTGCCCGAATGCGCCGCATCCGCACGTGGAGCGGCGCTATCTCGTCGTCCCTGGTCTGCGCTCCTCGCGCATCTACATTCTCGATACCAAGCCCGATCCGCGCGCGCCCAAGATCGTCAAGACCATCGAGCCGGAAGAGCTTGCGGAGAAAACCGGCTATACCCGCCCGCACACCGTCCATTGCGGACCCGGAGGCATTTACGTCGCCGCGCTCGGAAACAAGGACGGCAAGGCACCCGGCGGCGTCTTCGTCATGGATCAGGAGACATTCGAGCCGCTCGGCCGGTGGGAGGTCGACCGCGGACCACAGCGGCTCGGCTATGACGCATGGTGGCATCTTGGCTACGACACCATGGTTACCAGCGAGTGGGGCACGCCCGACACGTTCGAGAATGGCCTCGTTCCAGAAATTCTGCTCGGCAGCAAATACGGCAGGCGCCTGCACTTCTGGGACTTCACCAAACGCAAGCACCTGCAAGAGATCGACTTCGGCGAGGAATACCAGCTCGTGTTCGAGCTCAGGCCGGCGCACGACCCGACCAAGGCGCATGGCTTCGTCAATTGCGTTGTGAGCCTCAAGGATTTGTCCTCTTCGATCTGGACCTGGTTTCGCGAGGGCAACAAGTGGGCGGTGAAGAAAGTCATCTCGATCCCGGCCGAGCCGGCGGATGCGGATGACCTGCCACCGGTGCTCAAGGGCTTCAAAGCGGTTCCGCCGCTCGTCACCGACATCGATCTGTCGATGGACGATCGCTTCCTCTACGTCGCGTGCTGGGGCACCGGCGACCTGCAGCAATACGACGTATCGGACCCGCTCAATCCGAAGCTGACCGGCAAAGTGCGCATCGGCGGGATCGTCTCGCGCGCGAGTCACCCGGGGGCGAAGAACGGCAAGCTCAATGGCGGACCGCAAATGGTCGAGGTCAGCCGGGATGGCCGTCGCGTTTATTTCACCAACTCGCTTTACGGCGCCATCGACCCGCAGTTCTACCCGGAGGGTATCAACGGCTGGATGGTCAAGCTCGACGCCAACCCCGCTGGCGGAATCGCGTTCGATCCAAAATTCTTCATCGATTGGCCGAAGGGCCATCGGCCGCACCAGGTCCGGCTGCAAGGAGGTGACTGCTCGTCGGATTCGTATTGCTATCCGTGAGCGGCCGAAACGGCGGCGGCGAGCACTGGCATGAGCGGAGCGTCTACCGACGTGTGGCCGTGGTTGGCCCTCGCAGGGCTGGGACTTTTTCACGGTCTCAACCCGGCGATGGGCTGGCTCTTCGCGGTCGCCCTCGGCTTACACCGCGGCAATCGGCGCATCGTGCTCTTATCGCTCGTTCCCATTACACTCGGACACGCGGCGGCGGTTGCGGCGGCGCTCATCGCCGTGCTCGCACTCGGCCTCGTCATCGACCAAACGGCGCTTCTGCGAGTTGCCGCGCTCGTGCTCATCGGTTGGGCGGGCTGGCATGCGCTCTATGGCCATCGGCGGCGTGTGCGGGTCGGAATGCAGACCGGCCTCTTAGGACTCGTCCTTTGGTCGTTCCTGATGGCGAGCGCGCATGGCGCGGGGTTGATGCTGATCCCTGCGCTGGCGCCGATCTGCAGCTCCGCGCCGCCGGCCGATGCAACGTTGGGCGTTCCCGTCGCGCTTGCCGCGCTCGCCGTTCATTCCGCTGCCATGCTCGCAGCCATCGCCGCGGTCTCGCTCATCGTCTACAGTTGGGCGGGCGTGGATTTCCTGCGGCGCGGCTGGATCAATCTCGACCTGATCTGGGTCGCCGTGCTCGCCACGTGCGGCGTCATTCTGCTCTTCGCATGACGCGGATGCCTGCGGCATAAGCGCGACGCGCGCTGCTTCATTCATTCCGCCCGGCCGTGCCGCGCCAGCGCGCGAATTGCAGCACGCGCTCGCCCTCCTCCCGTGCTGCGCCACGTTCCAGAGCTTCGCGAATGGATTTTTCCAACGCAGAGAGCTGGAACGGCTTTCGCAGAATCGAAAAGCGCGATTGCGCCGTCTGCACGACGTCGCTGTAGCCGCTGGTGAGCACGACCGGAATGTGCGGGTAGTGGTTGCCGATTTCCTGTGCCAATACGATCCCGTTCATGCCACCGGGCATTACGACGTCGCTCAGCACAAGGTCGATTTTGTCGCCGCGCTGCAGTCGGTTGAGCGCCTCGGTGGCGTTTTCCGCCCGCGTGGTCTGATAGCCCAGCTGCTCGACGAGAGAAGCGGTGATTTCGGCGACCTCCGCGTTGTCCTCGACCACGAGAACGGTGCCTTGCCCTGACACCATGGGCTGGGTCGGCGGGGCTTGCACGGTCTCGACCGGAACCGCCTGCTTGCGCGGTAAATAGATGGTGATGCTGGTCCCGCTCCCGACCGTGCTGGTCGCCACCACTGTGCCCCCCGATTGATGCGAAAACCCGTACACCTGCGCCAATCCCAGTCCGGTGCCTTTGCCCAGCGCCTTAGTCGTGAAGAACGGCTCGAAAATGCGTGGCAGAACGTCCGGCGCGATGCCGACGCCGGTGTCGGTCATCGCCAGTGCAACGAAGTCGCCCTCGAGCTGATCGACCCCGTCGCTTTTCTTGAGCGTGACGTTGCGCGCCGACAGGGTGATCGAGCCGCCGCCGGGCATGGCGTCGCGCGCATTGACCGCGATATTGACCAGCGCCAGTTCGAGTTCCGCAATGTCGACCTCGACCGCCCAGACGTCGTCCGGGATGTCGCATTTGAGCTGCACGTTTCCGCGCAACGAGCCGACCAGCATTTCATGCACGGCCTCGACGCGCTCCTTGAGGTCGGTAATGACGGGATTGAGTGGCTGGCGGCGCGAGAACGCCAGCAGCTGGCGCGTCAAGCTCTCGCCGCGATTAGCGGCGGAGTGCACGGCGTCGATGGCCTGCAGATGCTTGGGATCGCTAAGCCGGCGGCGCAGCAGCTGCGCGTGACCACTGACGATCATCAACAAGTTATTGAAGTCGTGGGCGATGCTGCCGGTGAGTTGGCCGAGGGCCTCCATCTTCTGCGATTGGGCGAGCTGTTCCTGTGCCCGCTCGAGCGAGGCTTGGGCCTCCCGCCGCTCGGTCATGTCGCGGGTGATGTTCACGAACCCGGCGAGCGTGCCGACCTCGTCGCGCACCGCCTCGATCACGGCGCTCGCCCAGAACAGGCTCTTGTCGCGGCGCACGCGCCAACCCTCGACGACGCATTTGCCCTCGTAGCCGGCGAGATGGAGCGCGCGCGCCGGCTCGCCGCGCTGCTGCTCCTCCTCGGTATAGAAGCGGCTGAAGTGCTGTCCAACGATTTCGGCCGCGGCGTACTGGTGGATTCGCTGCGCGCCCATGTTCCAATTGGTGATGGTGCCGCTGCGGTCGAGCATGAAGATCGCGTAGTCCGTGACGCCTTGAATGACGGTGCGAAACCGCCATTCGCTCTCCATCAGAGCCTCTTGCGCCTTGCGGCGCTCGGCGATGTCGTGCTTGAGCGCGGCTTCGACCCGCTTGCGCTGATCGATCTCGGTGCGCAGGGCCTCGCTCGTGTGCGCAAGCCTCATGCTGCGTTCACCGAGCGCGTTCTGCAGGTCGTCGTGCGCGCGCTGGAGCTCTTCCGCGGCGCGGCGACGCTCGGTCACATCCTCCGCGACGAGCACGAGATGGCGCACGGCCCCGCTGGAATCGGCGATGGCCGAGAAGTTGTTGCGCACCCAGCGGCGCGAGCCATCGGGCAGCACGTGCCGCGCCTCGAGCACAAACCCCTCCGCGGCATGAAGCGCATGCCGCATCGGATTGGCAAGCTGCGGCAGGTCGTCGGGGTCGATCACATCCTGGATGCGCAGCTGCAGCAGTTCCGGCGCCGAACGGCGAACCATCCCGCAAAATCGATTGTTGGCCAAAGTGAAACGTCCCGCGGTATCGATTTGCGCGATGCCGACGCTCGATTGACCAAACATCGCGCGAAGGATGTGTTCCTGGTGGCGCAATTTTATTTCCGCGCGCTGGCGCACGGCGATGTGCGCGCTGAGCGCGAGACTGACCACCGCGACGGCGATCATGAACGCGGCCAGCAGCAAGAACGGATCATCGGGCGTCGCCGGCGCGAACGGGCCGACGCCCGCCAACGCTCCCCAGGCCGCAAACCCCGACAAAATGAGCACGCCGGTCGCGGTGTCGCGCTCTCCGCCGGCAAGCGCGGACCATAGCAACGGCAGCGGCGCCAAGAATGCGAGCGCGCTCCGGAGCGCGCTAGGCTCGAACAGCGGACTGAAGGCGATCAGCCCGACGAGCGTCGCCGCGACAATGCCGACGCTGGCGGACAGCACCTTGTCCGGGTCGAATGGGCGAAAGTTGCCGACCGCCCAAAGCACGAGGGCCGGCGCGACGACGAGCGCGCCCGCCGCATCGCGCAGCCAGCGCACGGCGCCCGAGGCGAGCAGGCTCTCCATCTGGGCATCTGCGGCAAGGTAGAGGCTCCCGGCGTTGACCAGCGCGCCGATCAGCGCGCTTGGTCCGAGCACGACCAATGCAAATTTGAGGACGCCCGCCGGCGTATCGAAGGCTCTGCAGCCCTGGGCCCAAATGTTGATCAGGTAGCCGCCAACGAGCGCCTCGAGCGTGCTCCCCGCTGCGGCGCCAAAGGCGGGCACAACCGAATCCGCCACGTCTGCATCCGGAAAGCCCGCCGGCAAGGCCGCGGCAAGTGCGGCGACGAGAATCGCGGGCCACACGCGCAGGCCGCACACGAGAACGCCGGCCAAGGCAACGCCGCTCGCTGGCCACACCGGGATGGCGCTCGAATAGAACGAGGCCCACGCCGACGTCGCGTTCGCCAGAGCAAAATAGCCGATGCCGATGATCGCGAGTTGGAATGCGTATTTCGCCACGCGGCGGGGTTGCAGCGCGGCGCGAAAATTTGAACCTGAGAAACGAGTCACGGGTCCCCCCTCACCGCGCTCCTTTGGTCTAAATGCTCTCCCCGTATGCGCGCTGGCGTGATACTCCCCCGGGACAATTGATGAACGGAACTGCGGCGGAACTCGGGCCAGCGGCTGGCGAATCGCGATGAAGACGGGGCCAAAAAATGCCCGAGGATCCGGCGATTCTCGCTTAGATTTTAGGCATCGCGGCCGGCGTTCGAGCCGGCGCCGCAGGATAGGGACAAGTCGCGCCGCCGCAGCCGCGCCGATTGCGCTCGGTTTGATTCGATAGCGGCATCTACATCGCGCTTCGCAACGAATCGCCCACCGGCATCGGCGGCCGCGGCAGATCGCCGAAAATCCTGTCGTTTTCCGGCAAGAACCAGGACGGGATCTGCCTGAGTCTGGCGAGCAGCGGACGATCCTCCTCGCCGCTGCTCCAATCTTCAGCTTCATCGCGGCCGGCCGCTGCCCGGGCCGCGGGCGCGGTCGCTTTCGGCGCGGAATTGGCCGCAACGGCGGCCGGCTGGCTGGCCAGCGGTTCGCCGCCGCGCGCCTTGGTCTCGGCGCCCGGTTCCGGTTTCTGATTGCGGCGCGCCTGAGCGACGGTTGCCGGCTTAACGGCCTTCGGCTCCCCGGCCGCCGGCGCGCTTGCCGCCGCTTCCGGCGGCGTTTCGGCGTCGATGCGCGCGATTTCGGCGGGGCGGGCGTGATCCTCGCGCAGCGCGGTGTCTACGTTGGCGGGCGAGATATAGACCACCGCGGGCATTGGGGTCGGCGCGGGCGCCCGCTCGATCTGTCCCAAAATGTAAGCGCACAGCGCGCTCGCCAGCCCGGCGCCCGCCACCTCGAGGAACTTGACCGTGAATTTCCGGATAAATGATTGCACGATTCCCTCCGATTTCAAACGGGTGACTGAATTTCAAACATCCGTTTGAGACAACTTCAGGGCAAAAAAGAAGCCGGGCGTGACAAATCGAGGGAAAATTAGCGCCGTCGCCGGGCCGGACCTCTCCCGCAGAGGTCCGGCGATCCCATGCGGTTCGCCCGCCGTGACGGAAAACGCGTATGGGGTAAGGACTTGGGCTGCGGCTGCCCGACCGAGCAAACCGGCATCCGTCGCCAGCATGGATGCCGATGCTACGGCCGGGCCTTGCTTGGCAACCGGCCGAGCCCGTTTGCCGCCCAACCAGCGATCATGTCCGCGAGCCGGTCGACGAAGTCCTCGTCGACCTCGAGGCGAAATGGCGCCTTGGCAAGCTGCTCGGCGTTGCGCACGAAAATGCTGCACTGGCCGAACAGCCACAGCGCTCCGATGATGGCCTGCTCGTCCGTCGCATCCTCAGGCAGGAAGCGGCGCACAAGCGCGCTCGCGCCGGCAAGGAACGGCGCCGCTTCCTTGGCCATGAACTGGCGAAAGACCGGACTGGGTTTGAGCGTCTCCCAGTTGAAGATGCGCACATACTCGCTGAGCTCGTCGCGCGCTGTCATCGGCCGCAGCTGGCCGCGCACGAACCGCCGCAGCGCCGTTTGGCGCGAGAGCGTACCGGGGCTTTCCGTCGCATCGCCGTCGCTCATCAGCGCGCGGACGGCCGCCTGCAGCACCGCGCGATAAAGACCTTCCTTGCTGCCGAAGTGATAATTGATCGCGGCCTGATTGACGTCGGCCTCGGCGACGATGGCGCGGATGCTCGCGCCATCGTAGCCGCCGAGCGCAAAGGCGCGAGATGCCGCTTTGATGATCTTCTCCCGGGTGGCCTTGGACACCCGGGTTAGCTTCGCCGGCCGCTGCATGCGCCATATCCAAATTCAAACGAGCGTTTGAACATAGCGGGCGCCGATCGGCCCCGCAACATCTTCGACTGAAGATCCTTTGCAGCTGCGCTGGCTTGCGCGGCGGCTCGACTGGCCGGCTAAAACAGCTCGAAATATTCCCGTTGCTCCCACTCGGTCACCTCGGCGCGGTAGCGAGCGAGCTCGGCCTCCTTGAGGCGCAGGTAATACCCGATGAAATCCTCCCCGAAGCCGGCGGCGAGGCAGGTATCGGCGCGCAGCGCGGCGAGCGCCTCCTCGAGGCTTTTCGGCAAAGGCTCCGCCGCGACTTCGTAGGGTGTGTCCGCCGACGGACCGGGATCGAGCTTTTTCTCCATCCCGTCGACGCCGCTGACGATTTGCGAGGCCATGTAAAGATAGGGATTGGCGGCCGGTTCGCCGGCCCGGTTTTCGAGCCGCGCGGCAGCATCGCCGCGGCCGCCGAGCACGCGGATCATGGCGCCGCGATTGTCGCGACCCCAGATCACGCGATCGGGCGCGAGCGAATAGCTGCGGTAGCGCTTGTAGCCGTTGATGGTCGGCGTGGTGAATGCGGCCGCAGCGCGCGCATGGGCAAGGAGACCAGCCAAAAAGCCGCGGCCCACGGGCGAGAGCAGGTCGTTGTCCGTTGCCGCGAACGCATTGGCGCCCGTGCGCCGTTCGCGCAGGGATTGGTGCAGGTGCCAACCGCTCGACAGCACGTTGTCCAGCTTCGGACGCGTCATGAACGTCGCGTGACAGCCTTGCCGCCGGCAGATCTGTTTCACCGCGCTGCGAAACAGCATCATGGTATCGGCGGGCGAAAGCCCGACCTGCGGCTGGAAGGTGAACTCGCATTGGCTCGGGCCGAGCTCGACTTCGATCGAGCGCAGCGGCAGGCCGAGCGCGACGATCTCGCGGCGCACGATGTCGAGAATCGGCTCAAGCTGATCGAAGCGCGTTTCGGTCAGATACTGATAGCCCTGGGCGAGCAAAATGACTTGCGGCGCGGCGCCCGGCCAAGTGGCATCGGCCGGGGCAAGCCGCGCATCGTCGAGTTTGAAGATATGAAACTCGACCTCGAGGCCGGCGACGTAGTCGAACCCGGCCTCGGCAAGCCGCTGCAGCGCGCGGCGATAAAGGTGCCGGGTCGAGAACGGCACCGGCTTGCCGTCGGCGAAGTAGATGTCGCATAGCACCCAGCCGGTGCGCGGCGCCCAGGGCAGGACGCGGAACGTGGTGGGATCGGCGATCATGAGGAAGTCGCCGCCGCCTTCCATCTCCGCCATGCCGAAACCGCCGCCGGCGGTGAAAACCGGAAACGCCGTCTTGTGCGCGGTGTCCTTGGCAAGGAGCGTGGTGGTGATGGCACAGCCGTTGCGCATCGCCGCCGCGGCTTCCGTCGCCACCACGGTCTTCCCGCGCAGGATGCCGTGCTGGTCGGGGAACGACAGGCGTACCGTATCGAGCCCGTCATCCTCGATGCGTTTATCGGCGAGCGCCGCCGCTTCGAACTGCTCGTCGTTCCACAGGCCGTGGCGCTCGACGAAGCTGCGCGCCTTTCTTTCTTCCGAGGACGACACCGAACAATCCCACCGATGAACCGGCGAAGGTTAGTGCATTTGCGCCCGCGCTTCGAGGTGCGACGAGGTCCTCAATGCAGGCTCGCGGCGCTTGCCTGCAGGCCGGCGATGAGATCGCTCGATCCCTGCACCGCCAGGCGCTGGTGATAGAAGCGAAGCCCGTGGAGCCCGCCCAGCTCCTCCCCGGCTCCGGCGCGACCCGGGCCGCCGTGATTGCATTGCGGCATGACGATGCCGTGGCCGGTGTGAACCGTGGCGATCGCGGGATCGACGGCAAGGATGCGACCGTGGCTCGGCGCAATCTCGCGCACCATGCGGACGAGAAAATCCTTGTCCTCGCCGTAGACGGACGCCACTAGCGAGCCGCCCCCGCGCGCGATCAAGAGAGCCGCATCCTGTTCGTCGCGGTAGCGCACGATGGTCGCGGCCGGGCCGAACACCTCGACCTCGTGCACCGCTTTCGCCTCGCCTGCGTCGTCAAGCTTGAGCAGCGTCGGCGCGACGAAGGCCGATCTGTTCCGGTCGATGCCCTCGAGCGTAGGAGCCTCGGCGCCGCCGCAGACGAGGGTCGCCTCCGACGCCAATCGTCGGATGCCATCGAACGCGGCCGTCTGCTGGGCGCGCGTCACCAACGGGCCCATGCGGGTATCCGCCTGCCGCGGGTCGCCGAGCTTCGTAGCCTTGAGTTTTCCCGCCAGCGCGTCGGCGACGGCATCGCTCGTTTGCGCGGGTACAAAGATACGGCGGATTGCGGTGCATTTCTGCCCGGCCTTGACCGTCATCTCGCGCACGATTTCGCGCACGAAGGCGTCAAAAGCCGCACCGGCCGGCGCGGCGTCCGGCGCCAGCAGCGCCGCGTTGATGCTGTCCGCTTCGATGTTCACCGGCACGTTCTTGGCGATCACGTTTGCATGCCCCCGCACGCGCGCTGCGGTATCGGCGGAGCCGGTAAAGGCGACGAGGTCGTCGGCAGTGAGCGCTCCGAGGAGCGCGCCGGCGTTGCCGCATAGGAGGCTAAGCGCGCCCTCGGGCAGCACCTTGGCGGCGATCACGTCCTTGACCATCGCGTGCGCCAAGAGCGCCGTCGCCGACGCGGGCTTGGCGAGGACGGGCACGCCGGCGATGAGCGACACCGCGGCCTTTTCCCACAGCCCCCAGCTCGGGAAATTGAACGCATTGATGTGCACGGCGACGCCGCGGCGCGGCACCATCAGGTGTATCGCCTGATAATTCTCCGCCTTGGCCAATCGCGCCGGTTTGTCATCGACGAGCGCATGGAAGTCGCCCAGCCCGGCGCCGAGCCGGGCATAATATTTCAGCGTGCCGATGCCGCCGTCGATGTCGATCGCCGCGTCCGTCTTGGTGTTGCCGGAATTGGCGATGGCGATCGCTTCATAGCGCGCGCGGTTCGCGACCAGGACGTCGGCGACTGCGCCGACGAGCTTTCCTCGCTCGGCATAGCTCAACCCCCGCAGGGCACGCTGGCCTTCGCGGCGCGCGAATTCGAGCGCGCCGTGAAGGTCGAGGCCCTTCGCCGACACGGTCGCCAGCTCATCGCCCGTGACCGGATCGACGAGCGTGGTTTCGATCCCCTCCCCGCGCTGCCATCGGCCGGACAGAAAGCTCTCGAGAGACTCTGGCGTCGTGGTCATGGCTCGCTCCCTCGGACGCGACTATCGGCGTTTATCCCTTCTTGTGAGCATGAGCATGCTCGCCCTTGCTGAGCATGTGACCGCAACCCGCCTTGTTCGCCCAATATTCCCAAGCCCGCCAGGTCTCTGGCGAATAAGGACTGTAGCCGCGGTTGCGGGCATCGATCTCGCCTTGGCGCAGATACATGATCTCGCCGCCCAGCTGCTTGGCGCTGAGCAGCGCGCGCGCATTGCGCGGCAAGTAGACGGACATTCGCACCACCTCGATGAGCGAACGAGCGGCCGAAGCAAAGCCGTGCCCCCGCATCAACGCGACGTTGTTGCCGGCGAGACATTTCGCCAAATCGCGCCCCTGGTCCATATTGGTGACGAGCAGGTTCGTGTCGCCGAACTTGTCGGCGATGTCCCACACCGGCACGTTGGCGCCGATGAAGCTGCCGGAATGAATCACCGGGCGAAGCGGCGTCGCCTGCGCGATGCCGAACGGCAGGATCTCCTCGGCATGGGCGTGAACGACCGACTGGATGTCGGGCCGCGCCTCGTAGATCGCCGCGTGAATGAAGCGCTCGAGATAGAGCGGGCGCGTCTCTTCCCGGACCGGCTGCCCGTCGAGCCCCAACTCGACGATGTCGCCGGCTTCAACCAGTTCGGGTGCCACGGAGCGAGCAAGGAAAAAATGCTTCGGGTTCTCCGGGTTGCGCACACTGACATGACCGTACGCATCTACGACCTCCTCCCGCGCGAGAATGCGGTTGGCAATGACGAGATCCTGAATGACGGTATCGAGATTGCGCATGGCTTGCTGACCCTGACGCCACGCATCCTCCGGCAAGGATGAGCGGCGTTTTGCCTAGTTAAGTCGGGACGAAGAGACCATCCACCGGAACGGGCGCGGCGATCAACGACTGATCCGTGAGATAGGTGACGAAAGCTTCGAGCGTCGGCCGGTTGGGCTCGATCCCGTACGGCCACGGATCGCCGTCGAATACTTCGTAAATCTCGTCGATGTCGCGCATCAGGAACGGCGTCATGTAGCGCAGCGCGCGCAAATTGAACATCTTTTCGAGGGCGATCTTCTTGGCTTCGCAAAACGCGTTGTACAGGCTGGTGGCAACGAAGGGATATCTCTCATAGAGCTGTTTGCGGATGGCGACGAGGTGCATGATCGGATAAATCTTCGTACGCTTGTAGAACGCTTTTTCCAGCTCCACGTAATCGGGAAACAGGCGCACGATGTCGGGATTGCTGCGGATCGCCTCCGGTAGGCTGGTGCCGAGCGTCGCATCGACGGCGCGCTCCTCGATGAGATCGCTCATCGATTTGTTCGACGTATTCTGCTCGACCGCGATGGGCTTGAGCAGCGGCAGCACGGTCGGACTGCCATGCGCGCCGCCGGTATTCATCGCACCCTGAACCCAACGGATCCTCCGCAGATCGACGCCGTATTCGTGCTGCAAGAGCCCATTGATGTAGATCGCCGCGGTCATGGTCAGCAGCGGCACGCCGACGCGCTTGCCTTCGAGATCCTTGGGGGTCTTGATGCCCGCCTTGCGGTGAACGGCGATGAAGCCGTGGCGGAACGCGCGCGAGGGAAACACCGGAATAGCGACGAACGGGCACTGATTGTTGGCAAAGCGCTGGACGAACTCCGAGCTCGAGAATTCGGCGACGTCGAATTCTTCGGCACCCGCCATTCGGTCGAAGATCGCTCGCGGCTGGTCGATGACAATGAAATTGAGATCGATGCCCTCGGGCTTCACCTCGCCGGTGTAAAGCGGCTGCATGCGGTCGTAGAGCCCGCACGCGAACGAAAGCTGCAGCTTGGCCATTTGCCGGCGTCCCCCGGTGCCCTCGAGCGCGATGTCAGCCTTAGCATGCGCGCGCGGCGGCCGAAAACCCCGATCGCCGGCTCGCCGGGCGCGGCGAATGGGCCGGTTATTAAGCAGTTCATCGCCACCATCGGCGCGTGCTAGTGTCGCGCTCGACACCCTCCGAAACCTGGTGAGGGGCAGAAGCCGGTTGAGGTCAGCGCATGAACAAGCCGATCACCGACATCCCGCACCCCAAAATGTTGCTTGACCCCTACGCGGCCTGGGCGGCCAACGAAGGCGTGCCGGTCACCGAAGATTTCGGCGTCGATTTGCTCGAGGTGCCGACCGCGCCGTGGCCGCGCTTCGGGATCGACGGCGGCCTCGTTCATCTCAAGGGTCGCGGCGACTTCGTCTCAATCTTCGTCCTCGATCTCGCTCCCGGCGCCAAGTCGGCGCCGCAGAAGCATCTCTTCGAGGAGGTCGTTTACGTGCTCTCCGGGCATGGCAACACCACGGTCGAGGCGAGCGATGGGCGCAAGCACAGTTTCGAATGGGGTCCCAAGAGCCTGTTCGCGCTGCCACTGAACGCCCGCTATCAACACTTCAATTCCAGCGGCCGCGAACGCGCACGGCTCGCCTCCACCAACAATCTCGCGCTGATGCTCAATCTGTTCCACAACGAATCGTTTGTATTCGAAAACGCGTACGGCTTTCCGGAGCGCCAGGGCGCCGCCAAGTACTTCAGCGGAGAAGGCGAGTTCATTCCGGTGCGGCCAGGACGCAACATGTGGGAAACCAATTTCGTCCCCGACCTCGCCGGCTTCGAGCTCAAGGCCTGGGAGCAGCGCGGCGCCGGAGGATCGAACATGATGTTCATCCTCGCGGACGGAACCATGCATGCCCATACCTCGCAGATGCCGGTCGGCACTTACAAAAAGGCCCACCGCCACGGCCCCGATTTCCACGTCTTCGCCGTCACCGGGCATGGTTTCTCGCTGCTGTGGTACGAGGGCGCAAAGGACTTCGTGCGCATCGATTGGAAGCACGGCTGGGTGTTCGCGCCGCCGGATCAGATGTTCCACCAGCACTTCAACACCGCGCGCGACCCCGCGCGCTATCTCGCCGTCGCCTTCGGCAGCCTGCGCTATCCGTTCACCACCGACAAACGCCGGGTGTTTCAGGGAATGGACGTGAGCGTGAAGGACGGCGGCTGTCAGATCGAATACGAGCACCAGGATCCGCGCATCCACGGCATTTATCTCGAGGAGCTCGCGAAACACGGTGCGGCGTCCGGCATGGGTAAGTTCATCGACGAACGGCCCTACGCCAAGACTGCGGTCTAGGGGTAACGCAGCGCTCGATGCACGATCTCGAGTTTGAGCATCTTCACGTCAGTCCCGACGATGCCGCGGTCAACGAGGTCGCCTGGGCCGCCGACAACGTCGAGCTGACGACGGTCGGAATCGACATCGGCTCGTCGACTTCGCATCTGATGTTCGCGCGCGTGCATCTGCAGCGGCTTTCGACCGCCCTATCGAGCCGTTTCGTCGTCGTCGAGCGCAACATCCTGTGGCAGTCGCCGATCTTGCTGACGCCCTATCGCGCCGACTACACCATTGATGTCGACGAACTCGGCGGCTTCATCGCCGGCTGCTACGCCTATGCCGGCATCGAGCGCGAGGCGGTCGACAGCGGCGCCGTGATCTTGACCGGTGAGGCGCTCAAGCGGCGCAATGCGCGCGCAATCGCCGAGCTGTTTTCGGAGGAAGCCGGCAAGTTCGTCTGCGCCTCGGCCGGACATCACATGGAATGCCAGATGGCCGCCCATGGCTCGGGCGCCGTCGCACTCTCGCGCGGGCACAATGCGACGCTGCTCAACGTCGACATCGGCGGCGGCACGACCAAATTCGCGCTGATCGAAAGCGGGCGCATTCTTGCCAGCTGCGCCATCGCGGTGGGCGGCCGGCTTATCGTGGAAGAAGATGACTCGCTCACCCGCATCGAGGAGCCGGCGTGCAAAATCGCCGCCGCACTCGGGCTCGAACTCGCGCCCGGCACGCCGCTCGCGCCGGCGGATCGCCGGCGCATTGCCGCTCGCATGGCGCGCATGATCATGGGGCTCATGGATCTGCGCCAAGGCGGTGATCTCGCCCGCTCGCTGCTCGTGACCCAACCCTGGCCGGTGGAGCTTGCCAATCGGAGCATCGACGCCATCACCTTTTCCGGCGGTGTGTCCGAATATCTCTACAAGCGGGAAAAGCGGGCCTTCGGGGATCTCGGTTCTGATCTGGCGGAGGAACTGCGCCATGTGCTGGCGCATCGGCGCGACCTGCCTCCGGTCTGGGACCCGGGCCAGGGTATCCGCGCGACCGTGATCGGGGCGGCGCAGTTCTCGGTGCAGATCAGCGGCAATACCATCCTGATCGCCGACCCCGGCAAGTTGCCGCTGCAAAACCTGCCCGTGCTGGCTTGCGACTTCCGCCTGCAGGGCGAGATCGCTCCCGAGGCCATCAGCCTGGCAGTACGCGCGGCGCTTTCCCGCGCCGACTTCGAGGAAGGCGAAAGCCCGATCGCGCTCGCGTTCCCCTGGCGGGGCGACCCCTCGCACCAACGCCTGCACGCCGTCGCGAGCGGAATTTGCGCCGCCTTGCCGCGGACGCTGCGGGAAAAGGCGCCGCTGGTGCTGCTGATCGACGGCGACGTCGGTAAAAGTCTCGGCCGCATCATTCGGCACGAGATCGCGCCTGCCGCCGACGTGATCGCGCTCGACGCCGTGCAGCTCAAAGAATTCGATTACGTCGACATCGGCAACGTCGTCGAGCTCACCAACGTGGTGCCGGTCATCATCAAGTCGCTGCTGTTCAAGTGATGCCGACACCTGAGCGCCGAAACAGCACCAGCGCAAAAGGAAACCCAATGCCCGTCAAAAAATCTGCCAAGAAGATGCCGCCGCCCCGCGTTTCCATTCTCGCCGAGGAGAGCCTAACGGCTGCCCAGCGCGCGCTGCTCGAGTCGATCCGTTCCGGTCCGCGCGGCAGCGGCACGGGCATCCGCGGGCCGTTCGCGGTATTCCTGCATGCCCCAGCGTTTGGCGAGCTCGCCCAGCGGCTCGGCGGCCATTGCCGCTTCAAGACCGCCGTGCCGCCGCGGCTCTCCGAATTCGCCATTCTGGTGACGGCAAGGCTGTGGCGGGCGCAATACGAATGGTTTGCCCACGTGCCGCAAGCCGAGCGAGCGGGGGTCAAGAGCGAGACCATCCGCGACCTGCACAAGGGACGCCTGCCCAAAGCCGCCCCCAAGGACGAGCGCGCGATCTACGACTTCATCCAGGAGCTCTATAAGACGCGCCGCGTCGGGGATAAGACCTTCGCGCGCGTGCGCGACGTGCTCGGTGAGGCGGCCATGGTCGAGTTTGTCGGCATCCTCGGCTACTACGTGCTGATATCGATGATCCTCAACGTATTCCGCATGTCGCCGCCAGAAGGCGAGGCGCTGCCCTTTGCGGAGGCGTAGCGATCCGGACGATGCAGGGCCGCCCGCCGGGACAGCGTCTTATGGCCGCTTGTCGCGAGGATTGCCGTCGAATGGAACCGTTTGATAATTTGCGCACGCGTGCTGTCGGAAAACGCGAGAACGAACCGCAATGGCACGTTGTTTGCTGCGGCTGGGTTACAGGCACTCCAGAGGGGTTACCATGAAAACACGAGGGTTCATTGTGTTCGCGGCTGCCGGCGTGATCGTCGGCGGCGCTTGGCTCATCACCGGGAGCGCCATCCGCGCACAGCAGCCGGCGCCAGCCCCGGCAGCGCCACCAACTCAGGCCGTGCCGCCGATCGGGCCGCCCGACCCGAATCTGCGCACCGTCGCGCTGCCGAACGGGAAGAAGGTGCATCTCTTACCGGCGACGCTGGAGACCACCCAATGGGGCTGGTTCGACAACGCCCAGCCGCCGGTGTTGCGGGTCAATTCCGGCGACACCGTCGTCATGGAAACGATGATGCACAGCCACAATCAAGTCATTCCCGGCACCACGATCGATCAGATCAAGAAGCTGCGGACCGATTATCCCGGGCGCGGACCGCACACGCTCACCGGCCCGATCTATATCGAAGGGGCCGAGCCGGGCGACGTGCTCAAGGTCACAATCAACAAGATCGTGCCGCGCGCCTATGCCGCGAATTTCAACGTGCCGGGCATGTTCGGGGAATTTCCGAACATCTACCAGGACGGCCAAGTGAAGTATCTCTATCTCGATTGGGACAGGAAGATCACCGAGTTTCTGCCCGGCGTCGAGATTCCGCTTAAGGCGTTCCCCGGCACGCTCGGCGTGGCACGCAAGGAACCCGGCCGGTATAGCAGCGTCCCGCCGGGAGACTATGGCGGCAACATGGACATCCGCGACTTCACCGAGGGCACCTCGCTCTACGTGCCG
This sequence comes from Xanthobacteraceae bacterium, assembly GCA_035693615.1. Taxonomy (GTDB): domain Bacteria; phylum Pseudomonadota; class Alphaproteobacteria; order Rhizobiales; family Xanthobacteraceae; genus VAZQ01. Next base: position 10,199 of record DASSGH010000100.1, on the reverse strand, counting down.
GTGCACGTTCCGGGCGCGTTGTTGTGGTCGGGCGATTCGCACGCCGGCCAGGGGAACGGTGAAGTCAACCTTACGGCGGTCGAGACCGCCTACAAGGAACTCAACATCACGGTCGAGGTGATCAAGGGCAAGCCACTCGATTTCCCGCGCATCGAAACGAAGACCTCGTGGATCACGATGGGCTTTGATCAAGATCTCAACAAGGCATGGGATCAGGCCAAGGCGCAAACCATCAAACTTCTTTCCGAACAGCGCAATGTTTCAGCCGAGCAAGCGGCAAGACTGATGCAAACCGCATCGGATTGCCGCGTCTCGCAGGTGGTCAACATCAAGAAGGGCATTCACTGCCTCAATCCAAAGAATCCGTCCGCGCGCGAGGATATGGAGCGCCCGACCAAGGAGACGGCGAAGTACTACGTCTCGCACGCGAAGGATGCCGACCTGAACAAGGCCATGGACACGGCCTCCATGGGGATGATCAAGTGGCTCGAAAGTGAAAAGAAGATCGCCCGGCTCGATGCTTACGGGCTCGCCAGCGTGGCGATGGATTGCCGCATCGGCGCCATCTCCGACACCGAGAAGAACGTGCACTGTCTGCTCCCGAAGAGCATCTTCGTTGCGAAACGGTGATCGCCGAGGCACGTCCGATCCGACAGAGAGAATGCGCGGGCGATGCCGCCCGCGCATGGCGCTCGTCCTCGCATGCACTCTCGGATTGGTATTCGTTGGCCAAGGCGCGGCGGCGCGGAACATGCGCATTGTCGCCAGCACCAGCGACCTCGCGAGCCTGGCGCAGGCGGTAGCGGGCGACCTCGCGCAGGTCGAAACGATCGTTCCGCCGGCCGCGGACCCGGAAGCTTTTGAGCCGCGCCCTTCCGACCTCGCGCGGCTCAAGGGAGCCTCGATCGTGATTCGCGTGGGGCTCGGCTACGATGACTGGCTCAATAAGCTTCTGATGATGCATGGCGACGCCGCCGTGAACCGCGGCGGCGCCGGTTATGTCGATGCTTCCGTCGGCATCCCCCTCCTCGAGGTCAAAGGGTCGCAGTTGGACCCGGCTGCTCGCGATGGGCATGCGCACGGCCTAGCCAATCCGCACTATTGGCTCGACCCGGCCAATGCCAAGACGATCACCGGCGCCATCGCCGAAGCCGGCATTCGCGTGGCGCCGGAAATGGCGGAAAAACTCATCGCCAACCGCGACGACTTCCTCTCGCGGCTCAACGCAAGTCTCGCCCGATGGGAGCAGCTTCTCGCCCCCCATCGCGCCGCCCGCCTCATCGCCTATCACAACACCTGGCCCTACTTTGCGCGTCGCTTTCGGCTCGACGTCGTCGACGTGATCGAAATCAAAGAAGGCGTCGCCCCAAGCCCGGCGCGGCTTGCCAAGCTGGCCGCCATCATGCGGGAACAGAAAATACGCCTCATCGTGCACGAGCCGTTCGAGCCGGAGGAGGCCTCGCAGTTATTGGCGCGGCGTACCGGTGCGGCGGTCGTTAAGCTTGCGCCCTCGGTCGGCAGTCTGCCCGCCGCGAACAGCTATCTGGCGCTGTTCAATTATAATGTCGCGACGTTGGCGCAGGCGCTATCGGCCGTATCGAACTGAGCGATCATGCTGGAGGACGTTCTCGCATTCGCGGCGCTGCCGCTCGCGGCGGCCGTCGTCTTCACCGGGATCCACACCTGGTTCGGTCTCCAAGTCTTGCGGCGCAACGTCGTGTTTGCCGATCTGGCGCTGGCACAGGTGTCGGCGCTGGGCGCCACCGTCGCCGTGGTCGCCGGGCACGCGGTTCAGAGTCCCGCCGGCTACGCCTATACGCTCGCTTTCACCGCGGTCGGCGCCTTGCTGCTGACCGCGAGCCGGGGCTTGGCCCGCAGCGTGCGACAGGAGGCGTTCATCGGCGTCCTCTACGTCTTCGCGACGGCCGCCACGGTGCTGGTGGTCGATCGCTCCCCCCAGGGGGCCGAGCACGTCAAGAAGATGCTGGTGGGCAGCATCCTATCGGTGACGGGAGACGACCTGCTGAGGTTCGTCGTGCTTTACGGGATCATCGGCGCGCTGCATTGGCTCATGCGCCGGCCGTTGCTGGCCGCGGCAGGCAGCGAGGATGCCCGCAACGACGCGGGCAAGTTCCTGGGCTGGGATCTTGTCTTCTACTTGTCGTTCGGCGTGGTGGTGACCTCTTCCGTCGCCACCGCCGGCGTGTTGCTGGTGTTCTGTTTTCTCATCGTTCCGGCTCTTGTCGGCAACCTGTTCTCCTCGCACGTTGGGGTGGCGTTGCTGATCGGCTGGGCCGCCGGCGCCCTTGCGAGCGCCGCCGGCATATTCGGATCCTTTCTGCTCGACGCGCCGACCGGCGCGGTCACCGTTCTGGCGTTTGCCGCAACTCTCCTGATTGCCGGAGCTATCCGCGCGTTCATCACCGCTCCCGCGACGCAGCGCCGCCGCAACCGCCGAGTCGGATTGCATGTGGGTGGGCTCATCATCTGCCTGCTGCTCGGCCTCTCCGGCGCTTGGGTCGTCATCGCGCCGGCAGGCGATCATCCACTGCTCGCCGCCATCGAAATGGCGACGGGGATCGGGCCCGATCGCTTCATGACGACGACGGAGCGCGCAGATTATCTGGAAGCCACCGTGGTCGCGCGCCGCCACAAAGCCGAGATCGATCGGCTGTACGACCGCGAACGGCAGTCGCGCTGGCAAGGCGAAGCGCTGACCGCCGACGACATTCGCCGTCTGGGGTCGATGCAACAAACGTTGACCGAAATGGGCCGCGGCGAGCGTTTCGTGGTGGATTACTTGCGCACCCGCGGGCGCGAGCGGGAACGCTGGTACGTCGGCCTGCCCCTCGCGGCATTCGGCTTTCTCGGCGCCGCCACCATCGCCCGCAGGGCGCGCCGGGGGCTGTGAGTTCACGCCATCTCGGCGCGGCCACCACATTCAGGCCAGCTAACGGAGCGGCACGCTCAGGCGGAAGCCGGATATCTGCGGATAAACTGGCTTTGCCGCACCACCGATTTGACAATCTCGGTCCAGCCCTGCGGTGCAAATCCGCGCGCGCGGTTTTTCTCGCCGATCAGGAAGATGATCCGCTGCTGGTCGACGAGGCGGCGGTAGCGTTCTGTCAGCGGCGCCGATGCATCCCAGTCCGGATTCGTTCGGCCGGTGACCCCGGTGATCTCGATCACCGAGAAGTTCTCTCCCTGCATGAGCGCGTCGGGCGAGGCAAAGCGCAGACGGAATCGGCCATAATGGAATTCCGGCATGCTGCGCGCGATGGCGTCGATACGCGCCTCGAGTTCGGGAGTCACGTGGCGCCATGCATCGCGCCAGTGCCCGTCCGCTCGGAAGCTCAGCGAAAGAAGGCGCCCGCTCTGCGCACCGGGTAAGCGCGCATAGAGGGCTGCGGCTTCGCCGCCATACGGCACGCACCGTTGCAATACGAGTTTCTCGCCGGCAGGGAAATGTCGCAGGTACTCGCGCAGCGCCGGAACATCGTCAATCCGAGTTCCGCCGTGGCGACCGACGTCGGGTTTGGCGATCAGAGGAAATTCCAGACCGGCGCCGGATAACAATCGCCGAATGCGCTCCAGGTCGGCGAACAGCGTACGCTGGCCAGGGCTTCGCGTCACGGTGACGAAATCGGCGACATATTGGCGCTCGCGTCCTGTCACGTCGACCAAGTAGCCGCTCTTCGATTCGCCCCACATTCCTCCCGTCGGGTGGCAGGGATTGGCGATCGTGGGCAAGGTCAAAGACCTGTATCTCGACGCATACGCTATCCAGCTCGCGATCAACGGCAGGTAGAACACAACGCGAGGGATGCGATCGATCGTTCCGCTCCTGCGGACCTCGCGGCGTATAACGCGCGCGGGCCGTTTGCCGGCGCCCGCGTTCGGGTCGCCATGGAAATTGAACACCTGGCGGCGCAGGAAGCCGATGGCCGCCAGCACGCCGAGCAGCAGCGGCCACGTCCACCAACCGGCGCGGCTGACGAGTGCATCCCCGAAGAACACCGCGAAGCAGAGCATCAGCGGCAGATAGAGCGCAGCGCCGATCAGGCTCGCCGCCGTGAAGCGCCTCAGCGGCACGCGCGCCCAGCCGCAGGCGAGGAAGGCAATGGAGACGAGGCCGGGCACCACGCGACAGAGTGCGAGGACGCCGAATAGATTGCGTTCGAGCGGGCGGGCGAAATCGCGCACCCGGTCATCGACGGCGAGACGGCGCAGCCACGGGGAACGCCTTGCGCCCGCGCCGATGGCGTACAAGGCGAAGTCGCTCGCCGCCATGCCGCAATAGATGCACAGCGCCACCAGTCCGGCGGGCATGATGTCGTTCACGACGACGTAGGCGCCGACAACGATGGCGAGGTCCTCGTGCGCGAACGGCAGGACGAGAAGCGAAAAAAACTGCGCCAGCCACGAAAAGTCGTGTGCGGAAAGGTGCAATATAGCTTCGAGGAGGTCGCTCATCTCATGCTCAGACGCATTCTCCCTGCCGGTTTCGGCGCCGGCATCGTCGGGGTCGCGGACCTGCCACCCCGCCGCTCGTTGGCGGCCTTTTTATTCGATCGAACTTTCGTCCCTCCGGAAGGCAGGAGACAAACGCGCTGAGCCTGCTTCCGTAAATTTTCTATAAATTTAGCCCGAAGAGAGCCGCGTCGCCAAGGAATCTGCGCTAGCCGGGGGAAATTTTTTTGCAGGCTTCTGGGCCAAAAGCCGGTCGCATTACCCCCACCAAAGCCGCAAATCATTGTTGCAAATGTGCGTTTCGGGTTTTGCTTGAAATCCTCAGCCGGTGCGCCGATAGAGGCGGCGCATTTGCGAGGTACCGGGTGAGCGTGACGCGTCAGCAGCCCACACCAAGCGACGATGGCGGCCGGGTGGTCCCCTTCCGATCCCGCGGCGCTCGCACGAGTGGCGCGACACCGCAGCGGCCGCAGTTGCCCCCTGCTCCAGACGAGACGCTTGCAAAATACGAAGGCGGCGAAGAGCGCGAGGACACCTACCGGCATCGCATGATGGTCAATCTTGCCGCCTTCGCCTTCATCATCGTGCTGGCGCTCGCCGGCGTGTGGCTGGCAATCGAGATCATCCAGATGCGCAAGAATCAGGACTGCATTCTCTCCGGCCGGCGCAACTGCGCGCCGATCGACCTCAACGCTCCAGAGCGCTAAGTGAACGCGCTATCGACCGGTTTCCAAACTGACCTGCGCGAGCCCGGAGAATCCCAGGACGCGCGCCGCCGCCGGCGTGATGTCGATAACCCGACCGCGCCGGAACGGGCCGCGGTCGTTGATGGTCACGACCACCGTGCGTCCATTCGTCTTGTTCGTGACCTTGACCTTGCTGCCAAACGGCAGTGTGCGGTGAGCCGCGGTAAGCGCCTCGCGTTGCAACTTCTGACCGCTCGCGGTTCCGCTGCCGCTTTCGTGGGAATAGACAGAGGCGATTCCGGTTTCGCCTGCAGCGGCCGGTGTGATGTTGGGGGGAGAAAACTCGTAACTCAGGATCGAAGCAGCAAATAGCACAATTCTACCTTTCACCCCGGCCTCCTTTCAGTGCGAGCGACAGCATTTTGTCGACCGCTTTGCGCGCAACCGACCTGTCGTTGTGACTGCGGCAGTCAATGGGCGGCGAGTACGCCGTTCGCCGATGTTGCGCGACAAACGCCGGTCTTCCGGTTTGGTTCCGGGTCCAGTATTTGATCCACCCGAAAGTTCCCTGACCTGCCGTTGCTCCGCCGCGGGCCGGCGCGTATCGTTCAACCGCAAACTTGCAGCGCGACGCGACACCGCGCGGGGAGGACAAAATGGCCGATCTGTGGCGCCGTCTTGCGCGGACGGGAATGAACGCGCTTGTTGCGTCCATCGTGGCGGGCGGTGCGACCGCTGCCGCCGAGGAATGCACGAGCCGGGGTCAGCTCGACACGCTCTATTGTGACGCCGACAACGACCTCGTCGCCGACGTGCCGACCGATCCGAAGAAGCTCAAAGATCCCTCGATGCTGGTTTTCGCCTATACGCCCGTCGAGGATCCCGCCGTCTATCAGAACGTGTTCAAGCCCTTCACCGACTTTCTCAGCCAGTGCACCGGGAAACGCGTTGTGTACTACCCCGTGCAGTCGAACGCGGCAGAAATCGAAGCGATGCGCTCTGGCCGCCTGCACGTCGCCGGCTTTTCGACCGGGCCGACCGGGTTCGCCGTGAATCTAGCCGGGGCAGTGCCGTTCGCCGCCAAGGGCAGCGAGAAAGGACCACACGGGTACCATCTCATCTCGATCGTGAGAAAAGACAGCCCATATCAGAAGCTTGCCGATCTGAAGGGCAAGCGAGTCGCCCACACGTCGCCGTCGTCGAATTCAGGCCATCTCGCGCCGCTCGTGCTCTATCCGCCCGAAGGGCTCAAGCCGAACGAGGACTACAAGCCCCTGATGTCCGGCGGCCACGACAAGTCGGCGCTCGGCGTCGCTTCCGGCGACTATGACATGGCCGGCGTGGCCTCCGACGTGTTCGAGCGAATGGTCAGCCGTGGAACGCTCAAGGCGGATGATTTCCGCATCATCTTCACGAGTCCGCTGTTCCCGACCTCCTCCTTCGCCTACGCGCACGACCTTAATCCGGATCTTGCCAAGAAGATCCGCGGCTGTTTCTTCGCTTTCGACTTTCCGCCGTCGATGCGCAAGGAATTCAACGGTGACGACCGCTTCGTTCCCATCACCTATAAGAATACATGGAAGGTGGTGCGCGAGATCGCCGAGGCCTCCGGTACGCCCTACAACAAGGCGGCCTATGACGCCGAATCGAAACGCGAAGCCGAGGCGCTGGCGAAAAAGCAGCAACAGCAGCCGGCGGCGAAGCAGTAATCTTCCCGGGCGGAGCCATGGACGCCTCGACACCATTCAGGTCGACGGCGGTCGGCGCCGAGCGCTCGCTCATCATCCGCAAGCTGCGCAAGGAGTACCGCGCAGGCCAGCCGGTCCTCAAAGACGTTTCCCTTACTGTCGAGGGCCGCGGCATGACGGCAATCATCGGGCCGTCCGGCACCGGCAAATCGACATTGATTCGCTGCATCAACAGGCTGGTCGATCCGACCGCCGGCGAGATCCTTTTTCGCGGCCAGGATTTGGCGCGTCTCAACGGGCGGCAACTGCGGCTTGCGCGGCGGCGCATGGGCATGGTGTTCCAGGAATACAACCTGGTGGAACGCCTCTCTGTCGTCGAGAACGTGCTTTGCGGACGGCTCGGCTATGTGCCGGTGTGGCGTGCGTGGCTGCGCAAGTTTCCGGCGCATGACGTGGAGCGCGCCTTCCAGTTGCTCGATGCGGTCGGCCTCGGTGATTTTGCCACTCAACGCGCCGACCAGCTTTCCGGCGGACAACGCCAGCGCGTCGGCATTGCACGCGCGCTGATGCAGGAGCCGGATCTCGTCCTGGCGGACGAGCCGACGTCGTCGCTCGACCCCAAGACCTCGGTCGAGATCATGGAGCTGATCGCCCGCCGCGCCGGAGAGCGCGACATTCCAATCATCGTCAACATCCACAACGTCGATCTGGCCCGGCGCTTCGCCGATCGCATCGTCGGCATGGCGAAAGGAGAAATCGTGTTCGACGGTCCGCCGCGGGCACTGCAAGACGAACACCTGTTGCAGATCTACGGCGGCGAAGGCTGGCTCGAGTGACTAGACGCGACCAGCCGCGCACCAACATGACCGACCTCTCACCCCGCTCGCCCGCTCCTTCTTCCGCCGCCCGTCGCGTCGCGTTTCCGCCGAACTGGCAGACGCGGATCGCGTGCCTCGCGCTCGCACTTTACGTCGTCTATGCCTGCTCGATTCTCGACATCAGCCGAGAGCGCCTCATGGCCGGTTTCGCCCATGCGGCGCGGTTCGTGTCGCGAATGTTTCCCCCGAACTTCGCGCCCGACAAGCTCGAACTCCTCTACACGGGAATGGTCGAAAGCCTGCAGATTGCCGTCATCGCAACGGCGGTTGGCGTGCTGCTCTCGCTGCCACTCGGACTCATCGCCGCACGTAACCTTTCACCCTTGCCGCTCGCATGGGCGGCACGCGCGCTCATCGTCCTGTTCCGCACGTTTCACCCGGTGATCATAGCCATCTTGTTCGTCAAGGCGGTCGGCTTCGGCGCACTGGCCGGGGTGCTGGCGCTGATCGTCGCTTCGCTCGGCTTTCTTTCGAAGCTCGTGGCCGAGGCAGTCGAGGAGATGTCGATGCAGCAAGTCGAGGCGGTACGCGCAACCGGCGCGCCGTTTCTGTCACTCGTGATCATGGGCGTCTTGCCCCAGGTCGTGGCGCGCTTCATCGGATTTTCCGCGTATCAGCTCGACTCGAACCTACGCAATTCGGCGTTGGTCGGGCTCGTGGGCGGCGGCGGCATCGGCGCAACGCTGTTCACCGCGTTTCAGCGCTTCGACTACGATTTCGTGCTGACGATCGTGCTCGCCATCATCGTCTTGGTCATGGCCGGTGAAGTCGTATCGGGCTGGATGCGCAGACTGTTCCAATGATCACCGCCGCCCCACCCGCCGCGGCCCATCTGCGCCGTTGGCAGCGCTTCACGTTGGCGCAGCGCGTCACGCGCTCCGTTTTCTATCTGTTGGCGCTGGTCACCATCGTATGGTCGCTCCGCAGCATCGAGATCGTTCCTGAGTTTCTCTACGACGCGCCGCAACAGACGGTCGATCTATTCGCGCGCATGTGGCCGATCGACTGGGCGTGGTATCCGAAGGTGGTACACGACGCGTTGATCGAGACGCTGCATACCGCGACGCTGGGTACAATTCTGGCCGTGATAATGGCGAGCCTCGTGGCGGTCATGGTGGCGCGGAATATCACCCGCTCGGTCGTTCTCAACAGCATCGGCCGCTTCATTCTGGTGGCGACGCGCTCGGTGCATGCAATGATCTGGGCGCTGTTCTTCGTCGCCGTCTTCGGTCCGGGCGCGCTCGCCGGGACCATGGCGATCGCCATGCATTCGATCGGATTCACCGGCAAATTTCTTGCGGAAGCGATCGAAGAGGCCAAGCCCGGTCCCATCGAGGCACTCGTCGCTGCCGGCGCGCCGCCGCTCGCGGTCCTACTCAAAGGGTACTGGCCGCAGGTCAAGCCCGCGTTCCTGTCGATTTCGGTGTTCCGCTGGGACATCAACGTGCGCGAGTCGGCCGTGCTCGGCCTTGTCGGCGGCGGCGGTCTCGGCATGGCGCTCGATACCGCCCTCTCCAACCTCTACTGGGATCAAGTGGGGCTGGTGCTGTTCGTGATCTTCGTCGTGGTGATGGTCGCGGAGATCGTAACCGCCTTGATCCGCTCGAGGATCATTTAGGGCAGCCCAGCGCCGCGCCCGCCCCAGGGCGTCGTCCTGCGCCGTCGGAAGCCGCTAATGCCTTCAACCGCCGAAAATTTTCGCGCCATTGAACTTGCGCTGCCTCTTCGCTATACGGGCAAACCGACCTCAGGCGGGGGAGACGGGCCGTCCGGGGCGTCCGACCCGCAATCGCAAACACGTCGGCGGCGGTCGCTCGAAACGCGTGACCGATCAGGGATTTACTGATGCCTTCGACTTTCGATACCGTGGCCAATATCATCTCCGAGACGTGCGACATTCCGCGTGACACAATCAAGCCGGAAAGCCACGCGATCAACGACCTCGGCATCGACAGCCTCGACTTTCTCGATATTGCGTTTGCCATCGACAAGGCGTTCGGAATCAAAATGCCCCTCGAGCAGTGGACGCAGGAGGTCAACGACGGCAAGGCAACGACAGAACAATATTTCCAGTTGAACAATCTGTGCACCCGCATCGACGAACTTGTCGCTGCCAAGGGCGCCTGACGCGCTCGCATGCGCCTCGAGTACTTTCAGCTTATCGACCGCATCGTCGATCTCGATCTGGCCCAGCAAACGATCCGTACCGAAGCGCGCGTTCCGGTCGCATCGACCATTTTCGAAGGGCACTTTCCCGGCTATCCACTGATGCCGGGCGTGCTGCTCATCGAGGCGATGGCGCAGACCTCGGGCTGGCTCGTCATCGCGGTGACCAAGTTCTCGCGCATGCCGTTCTTCGCCGCGCTCAAGGAGGCGAAGCTGCGCGCGTTCGTGCCTCCCGGCCAGGAACTTTCGCTCTCCGCCAAGTTGCTGCACGAAGGCTCCGGCTACGCCGTCACCAAGGCCGAGATACGCTG
>DASSGH010000099.1:0-6898 GCA_035693615.1 Xanthobacteraceae bacterium | reverse complement strand
CTGGCGCGAAATTACCTGGCCTCTGTCTGCCTCGCCGCTGCTCTCATATGGTGGATTTAATGAGTCTGGACCCTAGTGTCCTTCGATTCCGAAGTTCGCAAACGAGGCTGCAACACAATGATGCGAACTTCGGAATCGGGACACTAGCCTTCGGACGATGGCTCGTCCTCGCCCTCGTCCTCGTCACGGGCGCTGCGGGCGGACCACTCCCTGGCCAGGCCGCCCGCGAGCAAGGCGACCCCGACGAGCGAAACGAGCCGGCGCCAGCCGATCTGCTGCGCGATCTGCACGCCCACCGTCAGGAGCCTGGGATCAAACCAGTTGCTGCTGCGGGCGGCGAGCTCGACCCGAGCGCGCTCCATATTGCGGCGGCGGACGATGAGACCCACCGCGAGCGCGATCAGCGCGATGAGCACGAAGGCGCATCCCATCCCGACCGCCGCGATCAATGCGCCGTAAAGCCGCGCGAGCCAGACGAACAGGGCGAGAAAGAGAAAGATCACCGCGCCGGCGGCGGCCGCTGCGGCGATGATCGCCCAGGTCAGGACCGCTGCGCTGAGGCCAGTGCGGACTTGGGCGTTCAGCGCGAAGTACCGGAGCCAGCCCCTCATGCGTTCCACTCATCGGCGCCGGACGCGCGCGGCACCGTCAGCGCCGGCGTCACCTGCGCCACATCGCGCCGAACAGAAACCCGATGCCGAGCGCCATCGCCAGCGTCGTGTAGGGCCGCGTTCGGAGCGACTCGTCGATGGCGTCGACCACCCGGTCACTGACCTCTTGCACGGCGTCGACGGCGTCCTGGCCCTTGGCACTCACATCGGACACCACGCCCTCGACGTTGGATCGCGCGCGAGTCCACGCGGCGTTGCCCTTTGAGGTGAAGATTTCGGTGAGTTGCGATGCGAGCCGCGTCACGTCGTCCCGCAGCGCCTGCAGATCCGCTTGGATATCGCCGCTCGCCGCCGAGGCGGCGTTGCCGCTCTCGCGCACCGCATCTTTGGCGTCCCGCGCCGTCTCCCGAACCGTATCCCGAACCGTGTCTCTGATCGTGCCGGATGTGCTGGACATTGGCTTTGCTCCGCTCGAACCCGAGAAATATTCGCCATCGCGCCAACGGGACGCAAGGGGAAAAGTTCCCACTTGCCGCGTGGCGCCGGCTTGTCAGTCCGGCAGCTTACTCTCATCCGGCGGAAATAGGTGCGTCATCGTAACTAAGACGATGATCGTCAGCGGCACGGCGAGAAATGCCCCCATCGGACCCCACAGCCAGGCCCAGAAGGCGAGCGCCAGCAGGACCGCGAGCGGATTGAGCGTGAGGCGGTGGCCCAAGACGGTGGGCGTGACGAATTGGCCTTCGACCGTCGCCACGCCGACGAATGCCGCCGGCGGCACGAGCGCGTATCCAAACGAGGGGAACGTCACGAGACTGACACCGAGCAGGATCACCGTCGTGCAGGCGGCACCGATATACGGGACGTAATTGAGCGCCATGGCTACCAGGCCGAGGATGATCGGGTAGGGCAGGCCGAAAAGCCATGTCCCGATCGCGACCACCACGCCGAGGCCGAAATTGATGATCGTTACCGTGGTGATGTAGGCCCCCAGATACTCCTCGATGTCGTTGGCGATGCGGATGTAGCGCAGCTTGCCTTCGCGCGTGGTGAAGAACGACGCCACGTATCTGCGGAAATTGATCTGCGTGGCGAGAAAGAAGATCAAGGTCACGAAGAACAGGGTGATCTCTACCACCGCCGGCGTGACGAAACTCACCAACGGGGTCACCATTCCCCATTGCGACGGCTCGACCGCAACCGAGTTGCCCGACGGCATGACGACCTCTTGGAGCTCGCGCAACGCCGTCAATGGACGATCGAGCACGTAGAGCTTCTGCTTGATCGCGGCGCCGATCTCCGGCGCCCTGGTAACCCACTCGCTGACCGGGCGCGCCAGCAACGTCACGGCGGTTCCGGCAAGCGCGAGGAGCAGCGCGCCGAGCGCGATGGCGGTGGCCCAGGGCGAGATGCGATGGCGCGCCGCGGCTTTGACGATCGGCGCGAGCGTCGTGCCGATCACCAACGCCGCCGTCACCGGCAGCAGAACCGGGCGCAAGAAATAGAGGCAAACGCCCAGCAACAGGACGAAGATGCCGACGGTCGCCATGTGCGCCGCCACCGTCCAGATGTCCTCGGTCGACTCGAGCGGCTCTGGAGCATCGCCCTGGTCGCGACGGGCACGAAGAAAATCCACGTTCGCCTCCAACGGGCCGGCCACACGGCTGCGCCAAGCTCAACGCCACATTATCCGGCGGAGTTCCATACGGCGGTGCGGCTCCGCGCGCACGCCGGGCAGTCTCGGCGCCGGCGCGGGCTTTTCCGGTCTCCGGCGATCTGCTAGGACGGCGCGATGATGGCATGCGTTTCATTTGCTGCTTTGTTCGGCGGGGCCGCTCGGCGAATTACGGGCTCGGCCTGCGCTTGACCATTCCCGCGGCGGGACTTGCGTTGCCGAGCCCTTGTTGCCATCCCATTCAACTTCGACCGCCGATAATGCGATCATGACCGACGCCGCCCGCGATTACAGCGAGACGCTATTTCTACCCAAGACCGACTTTCCCATGCGCGCCGGGCTGCCGCAGAAGGAGCCCGAGATCCTCGCGCGCTGGCAAAAGCTCAACCTCTATCGGCGGCTCCGCGCCGCCGCGCGCGGCCGCGCCAAATTCATCCTCCATGACGGCCCGCCCTACGCCAACGGCAACATCCACATCGGCCACGCGCTGAACAAGATCCTCAAGGACGTCGTGACGCGAAGCCAGCAGATGCTCGGCTACGATTCCAACTACGTGCCGGGCTGGGACTGCCACGGCTTGCCGATCGAGTGGAAGATCGAGGAGGAATTCTACCGCTCCAAGAACAAGCAGAAGCCGAACCTCTCCGACCCGGAGGCAATGATCGCCTTCCGCAAGGAGTGCCGCGCGTACGCTCAGCACTGGCTCGAGGTGCAGCGCGAGGAGTTCAAGCGGCTCGGGGTCGAGGGCGATTGGCAGCATCCCTACACCACGATGGACTTTCCCGCCGAGGCGCAGATCGCGCGCGAGCTGATGACGTTCGCCCAGAACGGCACGCTCTACCGCGGCTCGAAGCCGGTGATGTGGTCGGTGGTGGAGAAGACCGCATTGGCCGAGGCCGAAATCGAATACGAGGACTACGTCTCCGATCAGGTGTGGGTGAAGTTTCCTATCGATCACGCCCTCAGGACGGAAGAAAGCGACCGAGCTGATGGGGAGGCTGGAAAATCAACTACGGTCAAGCCCGATCCCGATCTGAAAGAGGCCTCGATCGTAGTCTGGACAACCACTCCATGGACAATCCCGGGGAATCGCGCCGTCAGCTTCTCTCGCCGTATCAAATATTGCCTCTATGAGGTGACTGACGTTCCAGAGGGCAATCGGCTACGAAAAGGCGAGCGATTGGTCATCGCGGAGAAGCTCGCGCCTGAGGTCATGCAGCAAGCGGGCGTATTAGCTTACAAGCCACTCCGCACGGTTACCACTCGCGAACTATTGCGCATGGAATGCCGTCACCCGCTCAAGAGGTTTAACGAGGCATATGGGTTTCGTGTCCCCTTGCTTCCTGGAGATCACGTGACCGACGACGCCGGCACCGGTTTTGTGCATACGGCACCTGGTCATGGGCGCGATGATTTTGAAATTTGGAGCGCCGATTCGGCACGGCTCACCAAACTCGGCATCAACACGACGGTTCCCTATACCGTCGATGCCGACGGCCGTTTCACCGACCAAGCGCCCGGCTTCACCGGCAACCGCGTTCTCACCGACAAGGGCGAGAAGGGCGACGCCAACGACGCGGTTATCAAAGCGTTGATCGACGCCGGCATACTGATCGCGCGCGGCCGGCTCAAGCACCAGTACCCGCACTCCTGGCGCTCGAAGAAGCCGGTGATCTTCCGCAACACGCCGCAATGGTTCATCGCCATGGACAAGCCGATCGCGGCGGCCGGCCAAACGGCGAAACCGGGTGACACGCTGCGCAACCGCGCGCTCACCGCCATCGCGGCCACCCGCTGGGTGCCGGCGCAGGGCGAGAACCGCATCACCGGCATGATCGAGAGCCGGCCCGACTGGGTGATTTCGCGCCAGCGCGCCTGGGGCGTTCCGATCACGCTCTTCGTGCGCGAAAAGGCCGACGGTGTAATTGACATTCTCGAGGATACGCGCGTCAACGCGCGCATCGCCGATGCCTTCGCGCGCGAAGGCGCCGACGCCTGGTATCAGCCCGGCGCGCGCGAGCGCTTCCTCGGCGAACTCGCCAACGAGGATTGGCAAAAGGTCGACGACATTCTCGACGTCTGGTTCGATTCGGGCTCGACACACGCCTTCGTTCTTGAAGACCCCGTACACTTTCCGTCGCTCGCTGGAATTAAGCGCAAGAAGGAGGGCGGGCCGGACACCGTGATGTATCTCGAAGGCTCGGATCAGCACCGCGGCTGGTTTCAGTCCTCGCTGCTCGAATCCTGCGGCACACGCGGGGTTGCGCCTTTCGACGTGGTGCTCACGCATGGCTTCGTGCTCGACGAGGACGGGCGCAAGATGTCGAAGTCGCTCGGCAACGTCACCGCGCCGCAGGACGTGATCCGCCAGTCCGGCGCCGATATTTTGCGCATGTGGGTGTGCGCGTCCGACTATGCCGACGACCTGCGCATCGGGCCGGAAATCCTCAAGACCACGGTCGAAACCTACCGCAAGCTGCGCAACACCCTTCGCTGGATGTTGGGCTCGCTCGCGCATTTCCGCGAAGAGGACCGCATCGCGCACGCCGCAATGCCGGAGCTCGAGCGGCTCATGCTGCACCGGCTCGTCGAGCTCGACGGCCTCGTGCGCCAAGCCTATGCCGATTTCGACTACAAGCGCATCTTCGCCGCGCTCAATGCCTTCATGACCACCGAGCTTTCCGCCTTCTACTTCGACATCCGCAAGGACGCGCTCTATTGCGACCCGATCTCCTCGAGCACGCGCAAGGCTTGCCTGACCGTGCTCGATCATCTGTTCCGTGCCACCGTCACTTGGCTTGCACCGATGCTGCCGTTCACCGCCGAGGAGGCGTGGCTTGCGCGCTATCGCTCGAGCGAAGGCTCCGTGCACCTCGAACTGTTCCCCGAACTGCCGTCCGCCTGGCGCGACGACGCGCTGGCGGAGAAATGGCGCAAGGTGCGCAACGTGCGCCGCGTCGTCACCGGGGCGCTCGAGATCGAGCGGGCGCATAAGCGCATCGGCTCTTCGCTCGAGGCCGCGCCCGTGATCTTCGTGTCCGATCCCGAGGTGTTCGCCGCGCTCGTCGACGTCGATCTGGCGGAAGTCGCGATCACCTCGGCGGCGACGCTGGTCGAGGGCGATGGCCCGGCGGAGGCGTTCCGGCTGGACGACGTCAAAGGCGTCGCAATCGTGGTCCAGCTCGCGCAGGGAAAAAAATGCGCGCGCTCGTGGAAGATCCTGCCCAGCGTCGGCTCCGATCCGGCCTATCCCGACGTCTCCCCGCGCGACGCCCAGGCGCTGCGCGAGTGGGAGGCGATGCGCAAGGCGGCGGAGTGAGCGCGATGGCGGAAGACCGGCCCCTCGACGTTTCGTCCTCTTCGCGCAGCGCCCTTCTTTGGGGGCCGCTGACGGCGTTCGCGTTGGCCGTCGCCGTGGCGACCGCGGCGATCGACCAGGCGGCCAAGCTTTGGCTCTTGTTCTCGCTCGACCTTCCGGCGCGCGGGATCGTGCAACTCACCCCGTTTCTCGACCTCGTGCTCACCTGGAATACCGGCATCAGCTATGGGCTGTTCCGGCAGGAGGGCCCGTTGGGCCAAGCAGCGTTACTGGCGCTCAAGGCGATCGCGGTGGCTTTGTTGTGGATTTGGCTCGCCCGGACGTCCTCGCGACTGGCGGCGGTCAGCCTCGGGCTCATCATCGGGGGCGCCGTCGGTAACGCCATCGACCGCTTCGCGTATGGGGCGGTCGCCGATTTCGTGCTGTTTCACGTCACCACGGCCAATTTCAGCTTCAATTGGTACGTTTTCAACCTCGCCGACGTGGCCATTGTTGCCGGCGTGGTGGGACTCCTGTTCGAGACCCTCCTCGGCCCGCGCGCCGCAAAAGCGCCCTGATCGTCACCACAATGGCGCCCGGGGAGACGGCGCATTTCGCCGTCATTTGAAGGGGATAGCTATGCGGAAGCAAACTGCGAAGCGCCCGCGGCGTGCCGCGGCGATCGCGGCCGTCGCGTTGGCCATGGCGATGGCGCTGGGCGCTGCTGGCGCGCGCGCCGAAGACGCCGACGACGAGAATGTTCCGCTCGATACGAAGCTCTGGCGCCAATTCATGAAGGACCTGGGCCTGCAAAGGGATGGCCAGGCAGCGATCGACTACCACGAGCGCGCGCCCCTCGTGGTGCCGCCCACCCGCGCTCTGCCGCCGCCGCGCAGCGAGGAGGAGGTGACGGCGAATACCCCAGCCTGGCCGAAGGACCCCGACGTCGCCCAACGCAAGCAGGCGGCAGCGGCGGAGAAAGCGCGCCTCAAGGGCAACGTCTCGGCGGAAGAGCAGCAGCGGGCGTTGCGGCCTGACGAACTCGACAAGCCTGGCCGCAAGGGCAAAGGCACGGACGCGAAGGGTACCGGCCAGACGGCGGAGGATACCGCCAAGCCGCTCACGCCGTCGCAACTCGGCACCGATACCAAGAAACTGTTCGGCTCGATCGCCTCCTCCTTTAGTCCGGCGGCGCCGGAATCGGAGCCGTTCACCGGCGAGCCGCAGCGCGACAGCATGACCGCCCCGCCTGCCGGCTATCAGACACCATCGCCCAATTACCCCTACGGGATGGGCATTCAGCCGGATAAGCGT
>DASSGH010000098.1:0-4719 GCA_035693615.1 Xanthobacteraceae bacterium | reverse complement strand
GCTCATTTCATCGAAGCGGGGCTGCCGGCCAACTCGGTCGTCGCGGTTCAACTGCCAAACACCGTCGAGTTCATGCTGACGGTACTCGCAGCGCACCGCGCCGGGCTGATTGTCGCGCTGCTTCCGCTGCTGTGGCGACAGGCGGAATTGACGGTCGCGCTCAATCGCACCGGGGCGCGGGCGATCGTCACCTCGGGCAGGATCGACGGCGTTGTCCATGCCAGCCTCGCCATGAACGCCGCGGCCGAAGCCTTTTCGATCCGCCATGTCTGTGGCTTCGGCAAGGAGCTCCCCGAAGGCATGGCCTCGCTCGACCTGGCCCTTTCAGGTGAATCCGCCGCAACGCGCGTCGTCACCCAGGACGGCCGCAGGGCCGCGATCATCTCATTCGACGTGACCGCCGATGGCTTTCGCGCGGTACCCCGCACGCATCTGAACTTGATCGCCGGTGGCCTCGCCTTGTCGCTCGAGAGCGACGTGCCCCAAGGCTCAACCCTGATGTCGGCATTCGCGCCGTCGTCGTTCGCCGGGTTGACTTCATCGCTCGTGGTCTGGCTGCTGTCGGGCGGAACGCTGTCGCTGCATCATCCCTTCGATGGCGACGTATTCGAGCAGCAGATCAACGAGCACTCTTGCGATACGCTGATCGCGCCGGCGCAGCTGACGCTGCGATTGGCCGAGATCGACCTGCCGTCGCGTCTGCCGGGCCTGCGCAACGTGATCGGTCTCTGGCGCGCGCCGGAACAGGTCGCATCGAGCCTCCTCTGGACCGCAGAACAGGCCGTCCTGACCGACGTCTATCTATTCGGTGAAGCCGGACTGTTCAGTGCGCGCCGTGCCGCCGAGGGCGCGCCGGCGCCGATCCAGCCGGGACCGCATGGCGCACCCCGCGAGGTGCCGGGATCGTCGATCGCAGGCGAAATCTTCCTGACCTCGAGGGGTACGCTGGCACTGCGGGGACCGATGGTGACGCCGGCGGCTTACGCACCGCCAGCGCCGGCGCGCGATACTCTTGTGGCGCAGCCGCCGCGCGACTACGTCGACACCGACTATGCCGCCCGGCTCGATCGTTCGAACGGCGCGATCTGCATTACCGCGCCCCCGTCCGGGGTGATGGCGGTCGGGGGCTACAGGTTCCTGTCGCAAGATCTGCAGCAATGGGCCAGGCGGCTGGGCCAGGGCGCGCTGCTGACGGCATTGCCCGACCGGCTGAGCGGCCACCGTCTTGCCGGGCGCGCCCCGGACAATGCCCGTGCCCGCGAGGCGCTTGCCGGGCTCGGGCTTAACCCTCTGATGGTCGAGGCTTTTCGCGATCGAACGAACGTGCCCTGATGGCAAATCGGCAGGCTTCGTTGACGCGGCATTAAGGCCGGCAAACTAGGCTTGGCCGCCCAATCGACCGCCGCGATCCGAGTTCCTGGATGTCCCAGCAAGGTCCGATCATCATCGTATCGACCGCCCAACGGCCGTCCTTTGCGGGCGCGCTTGACGATGCCAAGATATTCCCGGTCATCGACACCGACTGGGCCGATGCGTCGCGCGCGATCGATGAGCTGCAGCCGGCCGCGGTTCTCGTGACGACGTCCGATGCCGTTAAGGCCGATGTCGAGACGTTGGCGAAACGGATCGCCTCGCGGCAGCCTTATTTGCCGCTGCTGGCCATCGATCCCGGCATGGGCTTGCCCGAAAACGCCATACCTTTCTCGCAAGGCGACGGCAATTTCGACCGCCTGGTTGCACGACTCCGCGCCGCGCTGCGCACCAGGAGCTTGCATGCAACGGTGATGCGCCGGCTTGACGACCCGGCGGCGCGAAAAACACTGGCGGATTTCGATCCCGCCCGCGACGCCACGGTATTGTTGATCGGCCGCGGCGCCGCCTACCCAGCGCTTTCCGTGGCGCTCGGCGAGCGGATGGGGGTGGTCGGCGCGCTGTCGGTCGAAGCCGCGGCGAAACACCTCAACACGCGCGACATCGACGGCATCGTGCTCGGCGAAGGTTTTAGCCCGCGCGTGGTGGATGCCTTTCTCACGGTGCTGACGGAAGACGCGCGCTTTCGCAACCTGCCTGTCATCGTGACCTTGGAAGAAGTAACGCCGGCGTACGATCTGGCCAATCTTGAAGTGATATCGGGTGACCCCGCGCGTATTGCCGCCAACACGTTGCCGTTGATCCGCCAGCACGCGTTCGAGACCCATTTGAGCCGCACGCTGCGCTCGATCGAGGCCGGAGGCCTGCTCGATCCCAGGACCGGTCTGCTCACGCCCACGGCCTTCCATCGCGACTTGGCAACGGCGGTCTATCAGACGCTGTCGCGGGGCGGCGGATTGTCGCTGGCTCGCTTTGCCTTCGATCCGAACAATGCGCGCGCCCAGCTTGATGGCGCGCGGATTCTCAGCCGTTTGATGCGGCAAATGGATTTCGGCGCCATCCAGGAAGACGGATCCGTCATCGTGGTGTTCGCGGAGACCGATTTGCGCACCGCCCATATGATCGCGCGGCGGCTTAGCGGCGTGATGCGGCATACCTCGCATGGCAAACGCGAGGCGCGGCCGGATCCGGTTGTCACGCTCGCGAACCTGCTGCCGAGCGATTCGGCCAAGTCGCTGCTGACACGGCTCTACGACGACGCTCACCGCGCCGCATCCTGATTGTTCCAAACGGAACCGCGGAACCAATGTTCCACCTTCGCATTGACGGATATCAATTCCGCACTGGAGGAGGAAACATTATGCAGAAAATTGCACTGATCGCTGCGTCGCTCGCCGTTCTCGCGGGCCCGGTACTGGCCGAGGACGCCAAGACCACCGGCAAGGCGCCCGCCGAGGCCAAGTTTTCGACGGTCTCGAAGGACGAGATGTTCAGTTCCAAATTGAAGGGCCTGAACGTCTATAACCAGAAGGATGAGTCGGTCGGCGAGATCACCGACATCGCCATCAAGAATCATCAGATTGACGCGCTGATCCTGTCGGTCGGTGGTTTCCTGGGGATGGGCGAGCGCTATGTCGCGGTATCGCCGGCATCGGTCAACATTCGCCACGACGACAAGAACGACAAATGGCTGGCATCGATGAACACCACCAAGGAGGCACTGAAGGCTGCGCCGGAATTCAAATATCCGAAATAAGCGGCGCGGTTTTTCGATGAGAAACGGCCGTCGGCAGCAATGCCGGCGGCTGTTTTGTTGCGCCAGCGTCATTGCGAGGAGCGGCAGCGACGAAGCAATCCATCTGCGCTGCGACTGATGGATTGCTTCGCGGAGCCTGTCATCGGGCGCGGATTCGCGCGACCCGTTGGCTGGCAATGACGTGGATACATTTCGGCTACGCCGCCTTGCGGTCTTCGGCGAGGTTGGCGAGCTGGCGCAGGATTTCGGTGGTGCCGGTCAAGCGTTCCTCCGGCGTCTCCCATTCCTGGAAGAACACCACCTTCATGTCCGGCCGCACCCTGGCCGCCTGGCCGTGCTGGCGGATGAAATAGACCAGGCGTTCCGGCTGCGCGAACTTGTTGTCGCGGAGCGTGATCACGGCCCCCTTCGGCCCGGCATCGACCTTCTCGACATTGGCGCGGCGGCAGTAGCCCTTGATGGCGGCGACCTTGAACAGGTAGCGCACCTCGTCCGGCAGCACGCCGAAGCGGTCGCGCAGTTCGGCGGCGAAATTGTCGATCGCCTCGTCGGTGTCGAGATCGGCCAGCCGCCGGTACAGCGATAGCCGCACCGAAAGATCGCCGACGTAATCCTCCGGAATCAGCACGGGCATGCCGATGGAGATCTGCGGCGACCAGCGATCCGCCACGGGCCCGGCGACGCCGGCCTTGAGGTTGAGGACCGCCTCCTCCAGCATCGATTGATAAAGCTCGAATCCGACTTCCTTGATGTGGCCCGATTGCTCCTCGCCCAGCAGGTTGCCGGCACCGCGAATGTCGAGATCATGCGACGCCAACTGGAATCCGGCGCCGAGGGTTTCCAGCGACTGCAGCACTTTGAGCCGGCGCTCGGCTTGCGCCGTGATTTTCTGCTGCGCCGGCAGCGTGAACAGCGAGTAGGCGCGCAGTTTCGAGCGCCCCACCCGGCCGCGCAGCTGATAAAGCTGCGCCAGGCCGAACATGTCGGCGCGGTGCACGATCAGCGTGTTGGCATTGGGAATGTCGAGGCCGGATTCGACGATCGTGGTCGACAGCAGGATGTCGAACTTGCCGTCGTAGAACGCGGTCATGATGTCCTCGATCACGGCGGGCGGCATCTGCCCGTGCGCGACCGCGACCTTCATCTCCGGCACGTTCTTATCGAGGAAATCCTTGACCTCGGCGAGGTCGTCGATGCGCGGCACCACGTAGAACGCCTGGCCGCCGCGATAACGCTCGCGCAGCAGCGCCTCGCGGATCATCAAGGGATCATGCGGGGCGACGAAGGTGCGGACCGCGAGACGGTCGACCGGGGGCGAGGCGATGATCGAGAGCTCGCGCACGCCGGTGAGCGCCAGCTGCAGCGTGCGCGGGATCGGCGTCGCCGACAGCGTCAGCACGTGCACCTCGGAGCGAAGCGCCTTCAGCCGCTCCTTGTGAGTGACGCCAAAATGCTGCTCCTCGTCGACGATCAGAAGGCCAAGGTCGCGGAACTTGATGGCCTTGCCGAGCAGCGCATGAGTGCCGACGACGATGTCGACGGAACCATCGGTGAGCCCCTTCTTGACCTCGTTGAGCTGCTTGGTCGGGATC
>DASSGH010000097.1:0-19662 GCA_035693615.1 Xanthobacteraceae bacterium | reverse complement strand
GCGATACAGGAAAACAGCAAGATGTCATTCAGGACTTTGGCCATGACAGCCTCCCCCTACGGAAGTCCCCCTTCCGCTAGCCCTAGGCGACCCTCGCACCATGGCTAAAAGGTGGCAGAGCCCGGTCAAAATTGCATGCCTACGGGGGTCTATGAACCCGCAGATTGTCGGGCAGGGGCTTCTGCCCCGCTCGAGCAGGCGCGGGCGCACGGCCCGTTGTAGCGGGTCGCCCCTCGTGCGGGCGGGTCGCTTGGGCCATTCCAGGCCTGCATGATGACCGGGGTCCGTGCTCCTCCTGTATCAGCCCCGCGCACGCGTGCTCAGCCCGGTGCTGGTCGGGCTGTATCGACGCGGTTTCGCCCGACGCTACGCCACAAACGATTCTGAGCCCGACTCAACATCTTTGGCGACGGTGAAACATGTCGCTGACGCTCTGTGACTTGAGATCGTTCGCTGACGGTAAGCCGCAACGCGTGCGTCCGCCCAAGCCATTGGCCGCCTCGTTTGAGAGAAGGCGCGGTGTCGGAACTCTGTGCGGTTTTTGCAACGCTTTGGGTTTTTTTGAATCGCACCGCAATCCCGCACTGATTTCTATTGCAATGTCGCTCGATCACAACAACGGGGGGCTTCATGAATGTACAGGCGACGTACTACCGCCGACGAGCGATTGTGGCGAGGCAGTCTGCTGCGGCGGCGATGGATCCATCCGTGAGGGCGGCGTTCGCAGAGGTTGCGTGCCACTGGCTCGGCCTAGCGGAACACACCGAATGGCTGCAATCGATGCAGCGCGGGAGCATTCGGAGTGGCGGGAGCGGCGAGAAGGAGACTGTCGTTGCCGTGCTCCGCAGCCGCTAGGCAGCGGAAAAAAAGAGAATCCTGGGACGAACGACTGCGGGGGAATCGGAGCAAGCCTGCTTGCTGCGAGAGGAGGATTGTCGTCATGGATCCCGAGGATAGCCGGATCATCGCACGCTTCCAACGCTTGACGACCGAGCTGTTGGCGGAAAAGCGGTTGGGACAGTGGCACCCCGAGTTGGTGGACGAGCTCTATCGGACCTCGCTGGAGCTTGAGGAACGGGGGCTGAAGAAAAGCCCCGAGTATCGCAACGCTCTACTGCGAGCAGATCAACACGCGTGGCGGTTGGTCGAGTGTGCGAGGCTCAGCGGCTCGGATGCGCCTGTGCCCACCGCTTCAGCGCCGCAGGACGAGGAAGCTTCATCTTCGTCGGCACCGGACCATTCGCCGCCATCGCGGGAGGGGGACTGATCGCCGCCTGCCGGCGCTCTGCTCAGTTCGCTGCGGTGTAGGCGGCGCGGACCTTGCTCAGCAGGGCCGGCGAGAGGTTGCTGACCTCGGCAACGAGTGCCTGCAGCTCTTCCCCCGGCATCGGCGAAACGCCGACATTGATCCTCTGCGCATCGGCGAGCAATTCGGGATCGGCCATCGTGGCGTCGAACGCGCGCCGCAGCGCCGTCAGCCGATCCGGGGGGATGCCTGGAGTTGTAAAAAATGCGGTGCCAACCTCGGTCGCGTTCATGATCGCACTGAGAATCGCGCGCTCCTCGTTGTTGCGCGCGAGATCGACGGCGGTTGGAATGTCGGGGAGCTCGCTGTGCCGCTTGAGTGCGAACTGCACGAGGACCGTCACGCTGCGATCGCGCAACCAGTCGGGATGCGCGACCTTAAGCGCGGTCCAAGAGGTCGAATGGCCTTCGACCTCGCCACGCTCCACCGCGAGCATGGCTTCGCTCGATCCCTTGTAACCCATAACGAGCTTGAACTTCGTTCCGAACACGTTGTTCATGACGGTGGGATAAATGGAGACCGTCGAGCCGACTCCAGTCCCCGACAGCGTGGCCTGGAATTTCTGGGCGTCGGCAAAAGTTTTGACCGGCGAGGTCTTCCACATGAATACCACGTTGACCAGCGAATCGAGTCGACCGATCCAATTGAGCTCGGCGGTCTTGAAGCGCACGCCCTGCGTGCCAAGTTTCTCGTCAAGCGGAATGGTCGGCGCGCCGATGCCGATCACGGTGCCGTCCTTGGGAGAGACGTTGAAGATCGTGTTCACCGCGAGGAAGCTGCCGGCGCCGGGCTGGTTCTTCGGCACGAGCGTCGGATTTCCCGGAATATGCTTGGCAAGATGACGCGCAAGGAGCCGCCCCAATGTGTCGTTGCTGCCGCCGGGCGGATAGCCGATGACGAAATCGATGGTCTTGCCGGCGTAGAACTGCTCCGGCGTTTGCGCTGAGGCAGCCGCACCCGAGCCGACGATGCCGGCGGTCAGGATGATCAAGATCGCGCGTCGCCACTCCAATGCGCGGAATTCGGCATTGGCCCTCCCCAAGATCGACGACTTACTTCTGTCCATACGTCGCACGCGAAATGTCGGGAACCGGCACGCCATCGTCGATTGCCTTGCAGCGGATCGCTTCCGCCTTCGCCTTCTGCTCGGCCGCTTCGAGCACTTCGAGGACGAGGCCGCGCGGAATGAAGCACACGCCGGTGTCGTCGGCGATCACGAGGTCACCGGCTGCAACGCGCACGCCGCCGATCTCAATCGGGCCGTTGATCTCCACGGTTTCAAGCCGCCACTTGCCTGTGGCCGGGGTGATGTCGCTCGCCCATATGGGATAGCCGATCGCGCGCGAATGGCCGACGTCGCGCACGCCGCCTTCGACGACCGCTCCGATCTCTCCCTGGCGCTTGCCGGTCTGCGCGGAGATGCCGCCCATGTTCGATACGTTCGCGACCCCCTGGATCACCAGCACGTCGCCCTGCTGGGCGAGATTGTGCGCTTCGAACTCCGCCATCCGGTTGACGTGCTGGCGCGCGGCTTCAATCGGGTCAGTGTGCTGGGGAACGTTGCGCACGGTCAGCGCCGGCCCGACGAGGGTGTGGCCGGGAATGGTCGGCTTGAGCTTCGATGCGCCGATCACGCCGGAGGCAATGCCGAGTTCGTCCATGGTGTCCGAGATGATGCCGGTCGCGTCGCCAAGCGCGATGAGGCGCTCGACCGCGCCCTGCGGCGGGCGCGGCACGCCCATTAGCTTGATCTTTTCGGCCGCGATGCGGCCGGTCAACCGCTTCGGTCCTGTCACTTCCGTCGGCGCTCCCGCTGCGACTACTGGGCGGCAACGCGCACTCTATATCCATCGCAGGGGATGAAAAAGCAGGCGCAGCATCGGCAAATCGCCTACGCTTGCCCCGGCGACCGTCGCTCGCTACCGTTGCCGCTCTCGCATAGCCAAAGGCCAATCACATGATCGATCTTTACGCGCTCACCAGCCCGAACGTACAGAAAATCTACATTATGCTCGAAGAGTGCGGCCTGCCCTACAAGGAGCACTTCGTCGACGTCTGGAAAGGCGAGCAGTACAAGCCGGAATTCACGAAGATCAACCCCAACAACAAAATTCCCGCGATCGTCGATCATGATGGGCCGGGCGGCAAACCTTACACCGTGATCGAATCCGGTGCGATCCTCCTCTATCTCGCCGAAAAGACCGGAAAGTTCCTGCCCAAGGACATGGCCAAGAAATACGAAGTGCTGCAGTGGCTGATGATCCAGCTGACCGGGGTCGGGCCCATGTTCGGGCAGTGGACGCATTTCAAACTGTTCGCCCCCAAAGGCGGCAACGACTATCCGATGGGGCGCTACACGTCAGAGATCAAGCGCCTTTACGAAGTGCTGGAGACGCGGCTCGGTAAGGTGCCCTATCTCGGCGGCGAGGAGTATTCCGTCGCCGACATCGCCACCTATCCGTGGACGCGCAACCACGATGCTCAGGGCGTGAAGTGGGAGGACAACCCCAACCTCGCGCGGTGGTTCAACGCCATCAGCGAGCGCCCGGCGGTGAAGGCCGCGCTCGCCAAGATCAGCGTCATCAAGTCGAACCGCGAAACCGCCTCCGACGACCAGAAGGATCGCTTCTTTAATCGCGGTCGCTACGCCCGCGCGTGAGGTCCGCGGGCGGGGTGTTGAAACGGCGCCCCTGCGGGACGTCGATTGCCAGTGGCTCGGAAGGATGACGAATGCCCGCATCGCCAGCGGTCGACACCCGCGCCCACATTGCCTACGCCAAACACGACGGCGTGACGCTGCTCGGCGACCTTTATCTGCCGGCCGCCGGCGGGCCGTTTCCCGCGCTCGTTGCCGCCCACGGCGGCGGCTGGCAGGCGGGCGCGCGCAGCGCCTTTCAGTACTGGGGTCCCTATCTCGCCGCGCGCGGCTATGTCCTATTCGCGGTCAGCTATCGCCTGGCGAAGAAGGGACATAAAGGGTTTCCGCAGGCGGTCACCGACCTAATGGCGGCGGTGCAATTCGTGCGCGGCAGCGCGGCGCAGATCAAAGTCGATCCCGAGCGCATCGCCCTGTTCGGCGCTTCCGCGGGCGCGCATCTTGCCGCGCTCGCGGCGCTCGGTGTGGACAGCGCGTCGTTCAAGAATGCTTATCCCGATGACGCCCACGCCGCGCTCAGCAGCAAGGTGAAGGCGTTCATCGGCGTCTACGGCGTTTACGATATCGTCGAGATGTGGCAACGCTACCAGTTGCAGAGCCCCCGCGAGAACAACATCGAGAATTTCATGGGCTGCGCGCCGATGGACGATCCGCGGAGCTATTTCGAGGCGTCGCCCGTGAACTACGCGACCTTCGCCAACAATCAGATCGGCGTGTTCCTGAGCGTGGGGACCGAAGACGATCTCGTCAACCGGCGGGCGCAGACGGACGCTTTCCTGCTCAAGCTCAAACAGGCCAACTTCTTCGTGCGCACCTGCATCGTGCAGGGCGCGCCGCATTACTGGCTCAACGATCCGATCGAGGAGCCGAGCAGCTATTCGGGTTTCATGGCGCCGCGCCTGCTGCGCTTCTTGCAGGAGCGGCTGTGAGGCCGAGCGACGTAAACACGTCGTTTCGACGAGCTTTGCATCAGTCCAGGCGCTGATCAGGGGGTGGCAGGCGCTAACTGACCGCGCCCTTCCCGAGGAATGCTTCGAGAGCTGAAACCTCGTTCCGCTCGTCCTCGAAATCGCGCGCAATCTGCTCGTAGAAGTGGGCCGCGCCGAGATAAAGCTCGTGCCCCGCAGGATCCTCTCCGACGAAATCGGCGATCTCGTGCATTTCCGCCACCCAGCGGTAAGCCTTCTGCGGCATCAATGCCAAACTGCGCTTGAGCCAGGCCAGCATCTGCGGCTGGCTTGCTTGCAACTCGGCGAAGAGCGCGTCCGCCGTCCCACCGCGCGTCGCTGCCAGCATCATGACCGCGCCCAAGGCCTGCGTGCCCTTGGTGATGCCGGCATAGGACATTTTCAGCGCCGAAGCCGCGCTCAGCGGACCGCCCAGTACGCGGACGTCGAGCCCGAAATCTTTCAACGCGGCAAAGCGCGGTGCTTCGGGGCCCGAGGCGTAGAAGCGCGGACCGGCGTCGTTTCCTTTCGGGGGTTGGCCGATAATGCCGGCGTCGACGAAAGGCGAACCCGTCGGCGCGATCGCGGCGGCGATGTGCTCGGCGCTACGCGGGCTCACCGCGTTGCAGTCGACGTAGACAGGCTTGCTGTTGCTGGCGCTGAGCGCCGGCGCAAAGCGCTGCGCGAGCGCGACCGCGTCGCCCGGCGGCAAGATCGATAGGATGAAATCAGACGCGGCGATTTCCTCCTCGCTCGCCGCGACCATCCCCGCGGCCTTGGCGCGCTCGCTCGTCTCGGCGCTGCGGCCCTTGAGCGAGGTCAGGACCTTGAGACCGTGATCGACCAGCCGCTTTCCAACAGCCGCACCCATCATGCCCGGGGCGATCACGGCGACGAGCGGATGCATAGATCGTTCTCCTATTACTCCCGTGGCAGGGCCCAATCTGCTGAGATCGGACCACCTTGGCAAGCCGTCTTTCCCCCGCCTTGGGTGCACGCATGAGCAGTACAACGCGGCGAGGTTTGTGTGCGCGGCTTGGCACGGGCCGCCATTTCCGCTTTGCTCCGACCCATCGATCGCTTCTGTTCCAGAGCAGGAAAGCCGTGCCCGACAGCCTGTCCGCCGCCCGTTATGAAGTCGCCTTGGCAAATCGTATATTGGCCAACGAAGGCGTGCTCGATGCGTTCGGGCATGTAAGCCTGCGCCACCCGTCCGATCCGAGCCGCTATCTCCTCTCGCGCTCCCGCTCGCCAGGACTGATCGAGCCGGATGATGTTCTCGAATTTACCCTTGATTCCCGACCGGTAGCGACGCCGTCCGTCCAGCTTTACGCGGAGCGCGTCATCCACGGCTGCATCTATGAGGCCCGGCCTGATGTGACGGCCGTGTGTCATCACCACGCCCCATCGGTCATGCCGTTCTGCATTGCCGGCGTTCCCATTGTTCCGGTTTTTCATTTAGGGGCTGCCGGGGGCGAAACGCTGCCGTTCTGGAATCAGCGTGACGATTTCGGCGACACGAATCTGCTCGTGGTCAAGCCGGAGGAGGGCCGCTCGCTCGCTCGCTCGCTCGGATCGCACGGCGCGGTGCTCATGAATCATCACGGCGCGACCGTGGTCGGGCGCGATGTGCGCGAGTTGGTGTCGCGCTCTATCTTCATGTGTCAGAACGCCGACTATCAACTGCGTGCGCACCTCCTCGGCAAGGTCGCGACGCTCACCGCCGGCGAAACGAAGCTCGCCGGCGTGCTCAATGCCATGCCCAATGTGACCAACCGTACTTGGGAATACTGGACGCTGCGCCTAGCGCGTACGGGCGGCCTTCCGCCGCGCGCGACCGGTTCCAAGGCGCGGCCGCAGGCCGCATCGAAGGCGCGCACGAGTTCGCCTAGAACGCCCGCGCGGGGTCAGGGGGTGCGAAAGAACAGGAGGAGGAGATGAAGTTCAACTTCGCGAGCAACGCGCTGAATGGTTGCCTTGGTCTCGCACTCGTCGTGCTCGCGATGAGCGGACTCAGCGCAGCAGCGCGCGCCGAAGATCAGCTCAAGGTCGCAATCGGACAGATCAATAATTGGGAAAACCAGGCACCCACGCTCGGCCAGGATGCGGGAATTTTTAAGCGCCACAACCTCGTACTCGAGAACGTCGGTACCCAGGGGGCGGGGGAGACGATGCAGCCCGTCATCGCTGGCAGCGCCGATCTCGGCGCCGGCGTAGGCGTCGCCGGGGTCTTGCGCGCTTTCGCCAGGGGCGCGCCGGTGCGCATCCTGCTGCCGGCGTTTACGGGGACGGGGGATTTGTATTGGTACGTGAAAGCAGATTCGCCGCTCAAGACCATCAAGGACATCAGCGCCAACAACACGATTGCCTATTCCACGAGCGGGTCGAGCTCCAACAACCTGGTCCTTGCGTTCGCTGACGAGCTCGGCGTCAAGGCCAAACCGACCGCGACCGGCGGCCCCGCCGGCACGCTGACCCAGGTCATGTCCGGCCAGATCGACATCGGATGGGCCGCTCCGCCGTTCGGAGCGAAGGAACTCAAGGAGGGAAAAATCCGCATCTTGATTCGGGGCAGCGAAGCGCCGTCACTGCGCGGCCAGACCGTGCGGACGATCATCGTCAATGCGGACGCCTTAAAGTCAAAGCGGGACGCCATCATACGCTTCGTCCAGGGCTATCGCGAAGCGGTCGACTGGATGTACGCGGATCCCAGGGCGATCGACATGTATGCCGAGAAAATGCACCTCGATCGGGACCTGATCGCAGATTCGATCAAGGAGTTTCATCCCAAGGAGGCCCTGCAAACGGACGAAATGAAGGACATAGCGGGGATCCAGAGAGATGCGGTCAAGCTCAAATTCATCGACGCGCCCTTGAGCAAGGAGCAACTCACCGAGCTCATCCAGATCCCGCCGCGTAACAAGTGATTGCCTCGCCCGGTCGTGCGGGACCTGACGGGCCCATTCTAGAGCTGCCTGCGGCCGGCGAAGACCGGCGGGCGCTTTTGCAGGAATGCGTAAACGCCTTCGGCGTAGTCGGGCGAAAGGCTCGCCTCGCGCTGTGCCTCGCGCTCGAGATCGAGTTGTGTGTCGAGATCATTGCTCCAGGATTCGTCGAGGAGACGCTTGATCAGAGCAAGGGCAACCGCCGGGGCGACGGCGAACCGGGCGCATAGCCCGTGTGCTTGCGCCATCAGCTCGCTGTCGTCGTGCGCCTTCCAAATGAG
This sequence comes from Xanthobacteraceae bacterium, assembly GCA_035693615.1. Classification (GTDB taxonomy): domain Bacteria; phylum Pseudomonadota; class Alphaproteobacteria; order Rhizobiales; family Xanthobacteraceae; genus VAZQ01. The sequence continues at coordinate 11,527 of DASSGH010000097.1, read as the reverse complement.
TCCCCAGGTTTCGGCCTGATCGGCGGAGATCGGTTCGGCCGTGAGCGCGAGCGCGCGGGCGCGGGCGGGGCCGAGCAGTCGCGGCAGCATCCAGGTGCCGCCGCAGTCGGGAACGAGGCCAATTTTAGCGAAGGCCTGCAGAAAGGTTGCCGAACGCGCCGCCAATACGATGTCGCAGGCGAGCGCGATGTTGGCGCCGGCTCCGGCCGCGATCCCGTTCACCGCGGCAACGACCGGAAACGGCAAAGCGCGCAACTTGCGCACCAGCGGATTGTAATAGGTTTCGAGCGCCTCGCCGAGCACGGTCGTCTTGCCCTCAGCGGTGACACGCTCCCGTAAGTCCTGCCCCGCGCAGAAGGCACCGCCGGCGCCTGTGAGCAACAGCGCGCGGCAGTCGCCATCCCCCTCCGCCTCGGCGAGGGCGCCCCTGAGCGCTCGATGCATCGCTTCATTGAATGTGTTGAGATACCGCGGCCGGTTGAGCGTAATCACGCGATAGCCCGCCCGCCGCTCGGTAAGGACAGGTGCGTCGTCCATGGGTGCCTCCTCCTGCGATGCCGATCGCTATGCTAGCGCGCCTAGAGGGGGAAATGGCGCCCGGCCGACGCGGCTCCTGCCATCTCCAATCATTCAATCCCCGAGCGCGCTGTCATGGCCCATTGCGTCCGGAAGGGAACTATAAGAAAAAACCGGGCAAGCGAGCCTTGAGCCGCCTTGGGAGGAAAGAATGAGCCCTACAACAACCAATTCTTCCGGCCTCACCCGCCGCGGCTTCGCCGTAGCCGCCGGGGCCGCCGGATTGCTCGCCAGCGCGGTGGGCGACTTCGCGCGTGCACAGGGTGGACCGCTCAAGGTGGGCGTTCTGCTGCCGCGCTCGGGAGCCCAGGCGGGCATCGGGCAGGATTGTCAGCGCGGCGTCGAGTTGGCTCCGGCGATTTTCAAGGAGCTCGGACTTCCCGAGCTCGCGATCATGAACGCCGATACCGAAACCAACGTCGAGGTGGCGCGGGCGCGCGCCGAAAAACTGATCAGCGATGGTGCGCAGCTTTTGGTAGGCGCTTTCGATTCCGGCCAAAGCGCCGCGATCGCGCAGGTCGCCGAGCAGAAGGGCATTCCATTCGTCATCAACATCGCGGCAGCGCCACAGATCACCGAGCAAGGCTACAAGTTCGTCTTCCGGAATTTCCCAACCGCGGCCATGATCTTGAGCGACGCATTCGCCAATCAAAAGGAGCTGTTCGAGGCGACGGGCGTGGCGCCGAAATCGGTCGTGTTCATGCACGTGAACGACACCTTCGGCACCGCGATGCAGCAGGGGATCAACGCCGTGCTGCCCCGCTTCAGCATGCCCTACCAGATCGTCGAGCAGATCGCCTACGACCCGACAGCGCGCGACCTCTCCGTCGAAGTGGCCAAAGCGAAAGCGACCGGAGCGCAGGCGTTGCTGCTGGTCAGCCGCCTCAATGACGCGATCCTGATCACGCGCGAACTGGTAAAACAGCGCTGGTCGCCGATGGCCGTGCTGAGCATGGGGCCGGGCTGGTACGAGGATCAGTACCTCAAGACGTTGGGCAAGTTGTCCGATGGCCCGATAAGCTTCGTGCCCTGGTACGACCCGCACAAGCGATTGAGCAAACAGCTCGAAGCCGCCCTCGCCAAGGCCTACCCGGGCATCAACATGAACACCAACCATGTCTTCACGTTCGAGGCGCTGTTGGTAGCCGCCGATGCCTACAAGCGGGCGCGCTCTAGCGACCCGAAGGCCCTCGTCGATGCCATCCGGACGACCAACATCACCGACAACGTCAGCATCGGCCCCGGGATCCAGTTCAACGACAAGGGCCAGAACGACAAGCTCAAGAACGCTGCGATCCAGAATCGCGGCGGCAAGCTTCTCACCATCGCGCCGAAAGAGGCGTCGAATGCGAAGCCCGAATTGCCGATGAGCGCCTATGACCGGCGCGGCTAAGGCGGGCGCGCCCTGATCTCGCTCGGACGCGGCTGATGGCTCAGCCACATGGACGGGCATAGGCGCCTTGGGGCAGGACTGATCGGTGGCCGCAGAGATTTATCTGAACGTCGCGGTCAGCGGTCTCTTGACCGGCCTTGTCTACGGACTGATGGCGGTCGGGCTCTCGGTCATCTTCGGTGTCGTACGCGTGGTCAATTTCGCCCATGGCGAGATGATGACCATAGCGATGTACCTCGCCATTGTGTTGTTCAATGGCCTCGGCCTCGATCCTTTGATCACGGTGGTGCCCCTGGCGGCGGTGCTGTTCGCGCTCGGCTACGCGATGCAGGCCGGTATCATCAACCCGTTCATCACCCGCCCCGAGCACAGCCAATTCATCTTGCTGGTCGCGATGGCGCTCATCATCGCCAACGTCCTGCTGATCGTCTTCGGCCCCGATGCGCGCGGCGTGCAGACGCCGTACTCCTTCGACAGTTTCCTCGTTGGGCCACTGATCATCGATGCCACCAAGGCCTATGCCGGCGCGGCAACAGTTGCCATCACCGCGGCGCTGTTCGGCTTCTTTCGCTTCGCTCCGTTGGGCAAGGCGATCCGGGCGTGCGCCGACAACTATACCGGCGCACTGGTGGTGGGACTGAACGTCAAGCGTCTCTACGCGCTGACGTTTGGCCTCGGGGCCGCCTGCGTGGGGGCGGCCGGTTCCATGCTCGTGCTGCTGGTCGACGTCACGCCGGCCCTGGGACCTGCCTTGACGCTGGTAGCCTTCATCATCGTCATCACCGGGGGGCTCGGCTCGATGCCCGGCGCGGTGCTCGGCGGGGTGCTGATCGGGGTCACCGAGGCGATGGCTGGATTGTTCTTCACACCATCTGCCAAGAGCATGTTCTCGTTCGCCCTCCTTGTGGTGGTGCTGCTGTTCCGACCGCAGGGCCTCTTGGGCAAGAGGCCATCATGATCGCGCGGCTGCTCGACGGAGTACCCGGCCGAGGTCTTGCAGTGTTGGCTGGTTTGCTCGCCGTGCTGCTGGCGGCACCGTGGGTAGCCAACGATTATGTACTCACGGTTCTCATCATCGTGCTCTATTCCGCCTATACCGGACAGGCCTGGAACGTGATGATGGGCTTTGCCGGCCAGCTCTCGCTCGGTCACGCCATCTATGTCGGGCTCGGCGGCTATGCGGCCGCGGCGCTCTACGTGCATTTCGGCGTAGCGCCGTGGCTCGGGTTGGCCGCCGCCGTCGCGATCGCCGCGGCCTGCGGCGCCGTCATCGGCTTCCTCGCGTTCCGCTTCGGCGTCGGCGGAGTCTATTTCGCGATTCTCACCATTGCGTTCGCCGAGTTCGCGCGCATCGGCTTCGATCATTTCCGCTGGGTTGGCGCGTCGAGCGGTTTCTTTCTGCCGGTTGCCAACTACACGCGCAATGACTTGTGGAACCTGCGCGGCGATCCAACCATGTTCTACTACGTGATGCTCACGCTGACGATCGTCGCATTCGCGATTTGCCACGTTCTGCTCAAGAGCCGCATCGGCTATTACTGGCAGGCGATCCGCGAGGACGAAATCGCCGCGCGCTCGCTGGGCATCGATACGTTCCGCTACAAGATGTACGCGATCGTCCTCTCCGCTGGGATGACGGCGGTTGCCGGCGTGTTCTTCGCGTTCTACTACAACAATCTGTTCCCGGAGCAGGTCTTTCACATTTCGCGCTCGATCGAGATGATCCTGGGGCCGATCATCGGCGGAATCGGCACCCTATTCGGGCCGCTCGTCGGCGCGCTGCTGCTGACCGGCCTGTCCGAGGCGATGCAGGAGCTTTTGACGGCACTGCGCCTCGACGTGCCCGGCGCCAAACAGGTCTTTTATGGGCTCTGCCTGCTCGTGGTGGTGATGGTGCTTCCGGGTGGCGTGTGGCCGTGGGTTGCCCGCAAGCTCGGCCTGACAGGGCCACGATCGTGACGGTGCTCCTTGCAGTCGAGGGGATCAGCAAGCGCTTTCGCGGGTTGCTCGCTGTCGACGGCGTGAGCTTTCAGGTTGCGCGCGGCTCGATCTTCGCGGTTATCGGCCCGAATGGGGCGGGTAAGACCACCCTGTTCAACATCATTGCCGGCGCCTTCGCACCGAACGGGGGTTCGATCGCTTTTGGCGGGGAACGCATCGACGGATTGACGCCTGACGAGATCTGTCGCCGCGGGATTGGCCGCACCTTTCAAGTGGTGCGGCCGTTCCCCGCGCTCTCCGTCGAGGACAATGTGCTGATCGGGGCGATGTTGCGCCGGCGCGATCCGGGATCGGCGCGCCGCCACGCGAACGAAGTGCTGGCTCGGCTCGAGCTGTTCGGCAAACGTCATCAGCCCGCATCCACGCTGACACTGCCGGACCGCAAGCGCCTCGAAGTTGCGCGCGCGCTGGCGACCGATCCGAAACTTCTGTTGCTCGACGAGGTGATGGCAGGCTTGCGCCCGGCCGAGACCGACCGCATGGTCTCTATCCTAAGGGAGCTCAACCGCGACTTCGGGCTGACCATCCTTCTCATCGAGCACGTCATGCGGGCGGTCATGGCGCTCGCTGCGCGCGTCCTGGTGCTGCACCATGGCGCTGCGATCTCCGAAGGCGCGCCGGACGCCGTGGTGCGCGACCCCGCGGTGGTGCAATCCTATCTCGGGGCCGAGGCGGTCGATTGATGCTGCGGATCGAAAATCTCGACGTCTTTCACGGCGACGCCCAGGCGCTCGACGACGTTTCGCTCGAGATCGACGAAGGAGCGATCGTTGCCATCGTCGGTGCGAACGGCGCGGGCAAGACCTCGCTCATTCGCACCATCGCCGGCATGCTTCGGCCGGCGCGCGGACGCATCGCGTTCCGAGATACCGACATCACTGGATGGGAAAGCTACCGGGTTTGCAATCTCGGTATCGGCCAGGTGGCGGAGGGCCGCCAGGTGTTTCCGACCTTGTCGGTCGCCGAAAACCTCGACGTGGGCGCCATGCTCCCGCGCGCGCGGGGCGCACAGACGGCAAACCTGCAACGGGTATTCGGCTTGTTTCCCGTGCTCGCCGAGCGTTTGGCGCAGCCGGCGGGCACGCTCTCGGGCGGCGAGCAGCAGATGCTTGCGATCGGCCGCTGCCTCATGGGGGCGCCGGAGCTCGTCATGTTCGATGAGCCATCGCTTGGGCTCGCGCCGGCGGTCGTGCAGCAGCTGTTGCGCACCATCCGCGACCTCAATGGTGAAGGCCTCACCTGCGTCCTCGTCGAGCAGAACGTTGCAGTCTCGCTCAAGCTCGCTGCTCACGCCTATGTGCTCGAGAACGGGCGCATCACGCTCTACGGCCCCGGCGAGGCGCTCTTGGCCGACGACCGCGTGCGGCGCGCCTATCTCGGACTGTGAGGCAGCAGCGCTCTACGCCGCCGGTGGGGCGATCGTTACCGTCAATCTGCCAATACCCTCGATTTCGCATTCGAGCTTGTCGCCCGGCACGGTGGCGGCCACGCCAGAGGGCGTTCCGGTCATGATGATGTCCCCGGCGGCGAGCTCGACCATTTCCGAGAGCTTGACGATGATCTCCGGCACGTTCCAGATCATCTGCGCCAGGTCGCCGTCCTGCCGCACTTTGCCGTTTGCAGTCAGCGCAATGCGCCCTTTGCTGGGATGGCCGATCTTGCTGGCGGGCTGGAGCGGGCCACACGGCGCGGACGCATCGAAGGCCTTGCCGATCTCCCATGGCCGCTTCATGTCGCGTGAAGCAATCTGCAGATCGCGCCGCGTCAAGTCGATGCCTACGCCGTAGCCGTAGATGCAGTCGAGCGCTCGATCGAGCGCGATATTGCGCCCGCCGGACTTGAGCGCGACCACCAGTTCGACCTCGTGGTGCATATCCTTGGTGAGCGACGGATACGGCACGCGCGTTCCATCCGGCACGACCGCATCTGCGGGCTTGGCGAAGAAAAACGGCGGGTCGCGCACGTCGTGACCCATTTCGCGGATGTGTTCTTCGTAGTTGCGGCCGACACACCAGATTCGGCGCACCGGAAACGTTTTGTCGCTGCCGGAGACCGCGATGGCGGGGCGGGGCGGCGGCGGGATGACGTAGCTGTCGGCGAGGGCAGGCATGATCTCTCTTACACTGGTTGCACTCAAGCGGATGAGGCGATGGCGACCGGCGGCACGCTCGTTTCCTGCTCGCGCAGTTGCAGGCGGTAGAACGACGTATACCGTCCGCCCCTACGCAGCAGTTCGTCGTGGCGCCCGGATTCGACGACCGCGCCATCCTCAATGACGAAAATGCGATGGGCATCGACGACGGTATGCAGCCGGTGGGCAATCACGATAGTCGTTCGTCCCTGGCAAAGGTGCTCGATCGCGCCCTGAACCTGCCGCTCGGATTCCGAATCCAGCGAGGCGGTGGCTTCGTCAAGCAAGATCAGCGGTGCGTCCTTGAGCAGCGCCCGGGCAATGGCGATGCGCTGGCGCTCGCCGCCGGCGAGCTGGAGCCCGTGTTCTCCGACCGGCGTGTCGTATCCGCGCGGGAACGCCATGATGAAATCGTGCGCGTAAGCGGCCCGCGCGGCGGCGACGATCTCAGCCTCGGTCGCACCCAACCGGCCAAGCGCGATGTTCTCGCGCACCGAGCCGCGGAACAGGAAAACGTCCTGCCCAACATACGCGATTTGGCCGCGTAGCGAGCGGCGTGAGACGGCCGCGATATTCTGCCCATCGATGACGATCGTGCCACCGTCCACTTCATATAAGCGCAGCATCAAATTGAGGATCGTCGATTTGCCCCCGCCGGAGGGGCCGACCAATGCACTGACCTTTCCAGGCTCGGCGACGAAGGACAGGTTTCTGATCACCCTCTCTCCCGGGCGGTACGCGAACTGCACGTTCGCGAATTCGACCCGCGCACTCGACAGGCGAAGAGGCGGCTTGTCGGCATCATCCGGTTCCGTCGGCGGATGGTCGATCACGTCGAATAGGATACGCACGCCGACCAATCCGCTGTTGAGGTCGAGGTTGAGGCGCGCAAGGCGTTTGGCCGGCTCGTAGGCGAGCATGAAGGCGGCCAGGAAGGAAAAGAATTGACCCGGTGTTGCCCCGGTTTCGATCACGCGGAAGCCGCCGTAAATCAGCGCGCCTGCGATGGCAAATCCACCGAGTGCCTCCATCAGCGGGCCCGAGCGGTAGGCGACGCGCGCCCACTTGTTGGACTCATTCTCCAGCTCGGCGACGCGAGAATTGAAGCGGGCGCTCATTGCATCTTCAAGATTGAACGCCTTGAGGATGCGTATCCCCTGCAGGGTCTCCTGCAGCGTTTCGAGAATGCGCGCGCTGCCGGTGAACTGATGATGCGCAATCGTCTTGATGCGGCGGATCATCTTGCGCAGGATCAGCATCGCCGGCGGCACCACGATAATGCTCAGCATCGAGAGCACCGGATCTTGCACCGCCATTACCGCCAGCAAGCCAACGAGCGAGAGCAGATCGCGACCGAAGGCAGTGATGAGCAGGTTAAGCACCTGGCTCGCCGCCGCCGCGCCGGTGTTGAGCCGCGCCATGAACTCAGAGCTGTGACGGTCGGAAAAAAAACCGACGTTATGGTGGAGCAGCTTGGCGAACATGCGTTGCTGATTCTCGGCGATGACCCTATTGCCGATGCGCGCGAGCATGACTGCCTGCCCATAGGTGGCTATTCCCTTGATCATGAAGATCACGGCGGTCACGAGGGCGAGGACGACGATTCCCGGAAGGTTCTTATGAACGTACGCCTGATTGATCACGTCGCCGACCAAATAGGCGCCGAGCGCCGTGCTTGCCGCGGCTATTCCCATCAGAGCGAAGGCGAGAGCATAGCGCCGCCATTGGCCGGCGGCCTGTTCCATGAGCAACCGGCGCACCAAAGCGGGCGCGCCGGTGGGGTCAGCAAACAATCTTTGCAAATACGATTTGAACATGCCCCATCTCTGGCGGCGCAACCGACGCGGCGGCGCTGCAGGCGAGCCTTTTTGCCCAGCTGAGCGCGGTTTTCAAGCGCAAATCGGCGATCAGCTGGCGCGGGTCAAAAGCTTGCGCTCCCATGCCAGGGCATGGCACACGATGCTTTCCAGGTCGTCGAAATGCGGCTGCCATTTGAGCACAGTGCGGACGCGGTCGGAAGCCGCGACCACCCATGCGGGATCTCCCAAGCGCCGGCCGGCGAACTCGACCTTGAAGTCTGCACTGGAGAGGCGCTTGACCATGTCGATCACTTCGAGCACCGAGAAGCCGCGGCCGTAACCGCAGTTGAGGGTGACGGGATCGCCGCCCGCGCGCAGATATGCCAGCGCATCGCAATGCGCGCGCACGAGATCGCAGACATGAATATAGTCCCGGATGCAGGTGCCGTCCGGCGTCGGGTAGTCGGTACCGAAGACCTCCACTTTCGGCCGCAGGCCGAGCGCAGCCTCTACCGCGACCTTGATGAGATGGGTGGCGCCTTTGGTCGACTGCCCGACACGACCGAGGGGGTCGGCACCGGCAACGTTGAAGTACCGTAAGATCACGTGGCGCAGGCCATGGGCGACGGTGGCGTCACGCAGCATGATCTCGGTCATGAGCTTGGATGAGCCATAGGGCGAAGTCGGCACCGTAGCGTCGTCTTCGCAGATCGGCACCCGTTCGGGATTGCCATAGACCGCCGCAGTCGAAGAGAAGATGAAATGGCGCACGCCTCCGGTGACCGCAGCCTCGATCAAAGCGCGCGAGTTCACGGTATTGTTGCGATAGTAGCCGAGGGGATCACGAACCGAGTCAGGCACCACGACGGAGGCGGCGAAGTGGACGACGGCCTCGATGCGATGCTCGGCGATCAAGTCTGCCACGAGCGCGTGGTTCCCGGCGTCACCAATGACAAAGCGGGCGTCCTGCGGCAGCGCCCAATCGAAACCCGTGCTGAGATCATCGAGCACCACGACGCGCTCGCCGGTATCGAGGAGCGTGTGAACCATGTGGCTTCCGATGTAGCCGGCGCCGCCGGTGACCAGGACAGTCATGCGGGAGGCTCGCTCAGGTCTTTTGGCGTTGCTGTGTGCGTCGTCGTGAACATCCGCTTGCACGCGTGAATGCACGCGTTTGCGCCCGCTGACAAGCCGCCAGCCGTCGTGCAGAAGCGCTAGGCTCTTCCCAGATGTCCGACATCCTGTTCATCAAGACCTCCTCGCTGGGCGACGTCATCCATCACATGCCGGCGCTGACCGAGGCGCGGCGGCAATGCCCACAGGCGCGATTCTCTTGGGTCGTTGAGGAAGCCTTCGCGCCGCTGGTTCGGATTCATCCGGCGGTCTCCGCCGTCATCCCGATTTCATCACGCCGTTGGCGGGGAACGCTGCTTGCGCCGGCAACCTGGGGCGACATCGCCAGCTTCGCCCGCGCGCTGCGGGCGCGCCCTTACGACGAGGTCATCGATACTCAGGGTCTCGTGCGCTCCGCCGTGGTTGCGCGGCTCGCCTATGGCCGCCGGCATGGCTATGATGCAAACAGCATCCGGGAGCCGGCGGCAGCGTGGTTTTACGACATCAACTACCGCGTTCCGCGCGGTTTGCACGCGATCACGCGCAACCGCATGCTCACCGGCCTTGCGCTCGGCTATGTGCCGGATGGCGGTGCCGACTTCGGCCTGTCGCGCGACGCGATTCGGCAAACGAGCGCAGCACCTTACGGCATCTTGTTCCATGCCACCGCACGAGCGGAAAAGGAGTGGCCCGAGGTCGCGTGGATCGCGCTCAGTCGCGTCCTGGCTGCACGCGGAGGTTCCTTGTTGCTGCCGTGGGGTACCGAGGCAGAACACCTACGCAGCAAGCGCATCGCCGCGCAGCTCGCGAATGCCCGCGTCCCCGAGCGGCAGCCCCTCGACCGGATGGTGGCGCTAATTGCGGGCGCGTCCTTTGTCATCGGCGTCGATACCGGCCTCATTCATCTTGCTGCAGCACTCGGCGTGCCGCTTGTCGCGATCTTCTGCGCGAGCGAGCCCGGCCTCACCGGCCCGATAGGCTCCGGGCCGATCGCGGTGGTTGGCGGAAAGCATAAGCAGCCGTCCGTGGTGGATGTGGTAGGGGCGTTCGAACAGCTGACCTAGCGCTCTGTCGCCTGCACCAGGGGCAAGTCGCCGACAGAGGATTAGATCGACGTGCGCTGGAGCGGACCGGCAATCGTCTGTTGGATCGCCGTGGCGACCCGGTCCACGGAAATGTCGCGCATGCAGCGATGGTGCCCGAGCCGGCATACCGGCTTGTGGCAGGGCCGGCACGCCAAGACGTCGGGGGTCTCGACGACGGCGGCGATCGGATTGAGCGGAGCCCAATGCCAGGCGCTGGTCGGGCCGAAGATTCCGATGGCGGGCGTGCCAAGCGCGGCCGCTACGTGCAGCAGACCAGAATCGTTCGATACCGCGACGTCTGCCACGGCGAGCGCGAGAATGGCGTTACGCAAGTCGGGTCCAGTGAGGTCGCGAATGTGCGCGCGGTCGGCGATTTCGGCGCCGAGGTCCTTTTCGTTCGGCCCGCCGATCACCCATACCCAATGGCCTTCGGCACAAAGGCGGTGTGCAAGTTCGGCATAAGATGCGCTCGGCCAGCGCTTGGACGGCCCAACCGCCCCCGGCGCGAGGGCGACGACGGGGCGGCCGTCGGCCGCGAGCCCCAGCCGCTGACGCCAGTTGGCGCATTCAGCCGCCGGCACCTTGAGTTCGGGCAATGGCCACGCCCGCGGCCCGCCTTCACCCTTGGGCAAGGCGAGGACGGCGCATCGATCGGCCATGCGGGGTAGCCGGCGCTCGCCGAATCGCAGGTCGTTGACGAGACCAAAGCGGCCTTCGCCGACAAAACCTGTGCGGTGAGGAATTCCGGCGAGGAAAGGCGCCACTGCGGCTTTCCAAGTCCGCGGCATGATTAGGGCGCGGCCGTAATTTTCCGCGCGCAGCCTGCGGGCAAGGGCACGATGCTGGTTCAGCGCGAGACGTTTGCGCGGCAGATCGACGACGATTCCCTTGCGCACGCCCGGCATGTAGTCGAGGAGCGGGGCCACCATCGAGGTGGTCAAGACGTCAATCGCGGCGGTGGGCGAGCGCTCACGCAGCAACCTCACCACCGTATGGCAGCGCACGAAGTCGCCAATCCACATGTAGGGAATGATGAGGATTGGCGATTCTGACATGTCCAGGGATACGATTGCTGATGAAGCTCTATTCATTTCTAATGAATTGAACGTTTCCTCATTTCTACGAGGTCGCGGCTCTGGCTAGCCACAGCGCCGTTAGCGTGGCCCTTGGGGCCTGTCCAGTGCGCCCAGAGCGCCTGATGATGACAGGGGGTCCCCTTTACGCTGTCTACCAGGGAAGTTGCACCCCTGGACGGCCTCGGGCAAAGGGAGGCAGCAGCCGCGGCGGGTAGGAATGCTGTTGGTCACCGGCGGAGCCGGCTTCATCGGATCGAATGTCGTAGCCGGGCTCAACGAGGCCGGGCGCGCCGATGTTGCCGTCTGCGACGAGCTGGGCAGCGGCCAGAAATGGCGCAATCTGGCCAAGCGCC
>DASSGH010000096.1:0-3417 GCA_035693615.1 Xanthobacteraceae bacterium | reverse complement strand
TTTCGACGTCGATCGAGATACCCGCGCGTACCCTTCGCTCTCGGGGTGCTGGCCGCTATAGCGCGCGGCTGCCATCGCCGCGTGGATGATATGGCAGCGCAGCAGCCCGTAGGATGGGTGGAGCGCAGCGATACCCATCACCTCGCCGCGTCACCGTGCCCGGATGACCGGCTATCGTCGCAGCTTCATTATCCGGGGCTTCTTCTTCGAACGGCCGCAGCAAGGTAATGGGTTTCGCAACGGCTCAATCCATCCTGCGCGCTGCGTTCTTTGTGGCACCCCCCACCCCCGACCCCTCCCCGCCACGCGCTTCGCGCGCGTGGGGAGGGAGCCAGTCGTCGCGGCATCGTGCTGGCATCCTGCATGACCGGCTATCGTCGCAACTTCATTGCCGCGGGCAGCTTCTTCTCGAGCGGCTGTGGGACGTTCAGCAAGGTAATGGGTTTCGCAAGGGCTCAACCCCATCCTGCGCGCTGCGTTCTTTGTGGCACCCCCCGCCCCCGACCCCTCCCCGCCACGCGCTTCGCGCGCGTGGGGAGGGGAGCAAGTCCGTGCTCGCGGTTACGATTCGTTGCTGGTCTTGAAGGGCGGTCAGCTGATCAGTTTAGCGAATAAATCCGCGTCGACATTGCCTCCGGAGAGGACGATGACGACGTTCTTGCCGCGGGCGTCGATGCGGCCGGCCAGAAGGGCGGCGAGGCCGACTGCGCCGCCGGGCTCGACCACGAGCTTCAACTCGCGGAATGCAAATCCGACCGCGATGCCGACTTCGGCGTCGGAGGCGGTGATTCCTTGCGCGAGCAGCCGGCTGTTGATGGCGAAGGTGAGTTCGCCGGGGATCGAGGCCATCAGCGCATCGCAGATGGTGCGGCCTTCGGCGCGATGCGGCTGGCGGGTTCCGGCGCGCAGCGAGCGCGCGTGATCGTCGAAGGCGTCCGGTTCGCCTGATATCAGCACGGCCTGCGGAAAGCGCGCCTTGACCGCGGTTGCGACGCCCGCGATCAGGCCGCCGCCGGAGGCCGGCGCCACCACGATATCCGGGGTCATTCCAAGCGCAGCCATATCCTCGGCGATCTCGCGTCCCACCGTGCCCTGGCCGGCGATCACGAACGGATCGTCATAGGGGCGCACCAGCGTCGCGCCGCGCCTGGCGGCGATGTCGCGGGAGATCGCTTCGCGATCCTCGCGGTCGCGATCGTACAGCACCACTTCCGCGCCATAGGCTTTTGTGCGCTCGCGCTTGGAGCGCGGCGCATCGGCCGGCATCACGATGGTCGCCTGCATGTTCAGCAGTCGCGCCGCCGCCGCCACGCCCTGGGCGTGATTGCCGGAGGAGAACGCGACCACGCCGCCACCGCGCGCGGCTTGCGGGATCGAGGACAGCTTGTTGAAGGCGCCGCGAAACTTGAACGATCCGGTCCGCTGCAGCATTTCCGGTTTCAGAAACACTTTTGTGCCGGCGCGCTCGTCGAGCGCGGGCGAGGACAGCAGCGGGGTGCGCACCGCGAACGGCGCCAAAACGCGCGCCGCGGCGTCGATATCCACCGAACTGACCGGCAGGGCTGAGGATGGTTCCATTATCAGCGGTTTGTATCGCGGACCCCGACGCGCGGGCAAGACACTAAACCGGGATCAGGCGACGAAGTCCGGTTCCTCCGCCGCGAATTCGATCCCGCCGCTTTCCGGGCCGACGCTGCGGATATCGGTGATGTTTTCGACGAACGCGCGCGCCGAAGCCTCCCAGGTATGTGTTGCGGCAAACGCGAGGCAGGCCTGCGGCGAAATTGCCAAGGCGGACAGGCAGGCTGCCCGCAAATCGTCGTTCAACGTGCCGACCGGCGCTGCGCCGATCACATCGCGAGGCCCGGTCACGGGAAATGCTGCAACCGGCAGGCCGCTTGCAAGCGCCTCCAGAAGCACCAGGCCAAAGGTGTCGGTCCTGCTCGGAAACACGAAGACGTCGGCCGCAGCATAGGCCTCCGCCAGGGCTTCGCCCTGCCGCGCGCCCAGAAACACGGTTTTCGGATATTTTTGGGTCAACGCTGTCAGCGCCGGCCCGTCGCCGACGATCACTTTGGTGCCGGGCAAATCGAGCTCGAGGAATGCCTCGAGATTCTTTTCGACCGCGACGCGGCCGACACAGAGAAATACCGGACGCGGCAGCCCGAGGTCGACCGGGCGCGGATGAAAATGGCCGGCGTCAACGCCGCGCGGCCACAACACCACGTTGCGAAAGCCGCGCGCCCGCAATTCGCCGGCCAGCGCCGGCGTCGCCGCCATCACCGCCTGGCTCGATCCGTGGAAGGCGCGCAGCGCCGCCCAGATCCAGGACTCCGGAATCGGCAAGCGCGCCGAGATGTATTCCGGAAAGCGGGTATGAAAGCTCGTGGTGAACGCTAGTCCCTGCTGGCGGCAGTGACGCCGCACCAACAGTCCGATCGGCCCTTCGGTTGCGATGTGAATGCTGTCGGGCCGCGCCTCGGCAATCAGTCGCGCTATTTTCGCCGGAGACGGCAGCGCCACGCGCAGATCCCGGTAGCTCGGCATCGCGAAGGTTCTGAACGACTGCGGGGTGAGAAAGCTGACGTCGACGCCGAACGCCTTGGCCGCTTCCGCCATCATGATCAGCGTCCGCACCACCCCGTTGACCTGGGGATGCCACGCATCGGTCGCGACCAGAATTCGCATCAGGCGGCGCGCGCCGCGACGGAGACCACCGGCGACACCCGCCGCAGCGGATCGGTCCAGGTGATGATCTCAAACCGGCCGTCTTCGTGCTCGGCGAGCGCGGTGCAGCTTTCCACCCAGTCGCCGCAATTCATGTAGCGGATACCATGCTGGTCGCGGATGGTGGCGTAGTGGATGTGGCCGCAGATCACGCCGTCGGCGCCGTGACGCCGCGCCTCGGCGGCCAGCGTTTGCTCGAAGGCGCCGATGTAATTGACGGCGTTCTTGACCTTCAGCTTCGCCCATTGCGAAAGCGACCAGTAGGGCACGCCGAAGGCGCGCCGAAAGAAGTTGACGAGCCGGTTCATCTGGATCGCGAAATCGTAGGCCTTGTCGCCGAGATGGGCGAGCCAGCGCGCATTCTGCACCACAAGGTCAAAAATATCGCCGTGGATCACGAGGTAGCGCTTGCCGTCGATGCCGGTGTGAACGGTGTTCTCGACGACGTCGATGCCGCCGAAATGCGTGCCGTAATAGTTTCGCAGGAACTCGTCGTGATTGCCGGGGACGTAAATGACCTTGGCGCCCTTGCGGGCCTTGCGCAGCATCTTCTGCACGAAGTCGTTATGCGATTGCGGCCAGTACCAGTTCGCCTGCAGCGCCCAGCCGTCGACGATATCGCCGACGAGATAGATGGTATCGGCATCATGGCTGCGGAGGAAGTCCAGCAATCGGTCGGCTTGCGAGCCG
>DASSGH010000095.1:0-6924 GCA_035693615.1 Xanthobacteraceae bacterium | reverse complement strand
GTTCAGCGCTTCCTCGAGCGTACCGATAGCGTTCGGGTTCGCCGGCTTGTCGAATCCGACGTGGCTGTCGCTGATTTGCAGAAAGGTCAACCCACTTGGTTCGGCGGCCCTTGCCTCGCCGATAATGCCCATTGAGCTCGGCACGCCACCGGCGACGGTCCACAGCACGCCGGTCCCGGCCCAGGTCATGATCGAGAACTTTGCGCCGGCTGACGCCGCGCTCTTCGCTTCGATCAGAAGTCATCGCCAATCTCCCTTCAAGCCTGCGAGGGTCCGACGGAGCAGATCGCCGTTGCGCGGATTTATTCCCGAGTGTGCGTACGAGTTTCTCACGCGCTGCAATTCTTCACGACGCGGTGATCTGCCTCCCGCGCGAGCGAATCCGTCGCGAATGCGGGCGGGAACGGCACCTCCGCCCTATAAGAATCACGCCCTGATCGAGTTACCCGCGCGGCGCGATCAAATGAAAGTGAAACCGCTCGCACGAGCTAAGAGCCGTTCTCCGCATCAGGTCGGGAATAAATCGCGCCGGCTCCGGTCAAGTCCGCAGTGGCAACTTTGCCCCACGAGAGGGAGATCGCCATGTCGGGCGAGATCACGACGGTGGTGTTGGAGAGAGCCGAAAGCCACGCGGTGATGATTCCGGCTTACACCGTCACCGCCCGCGTGCTGCACTGGACGACGGCGTTTCTGATCCTGCTCATGATCCCATTGGGCATCGTCATCGCAAATGACTGGGGAGGAGCCGCGCAGGATTTTCTCTACGATCTTCACCGTTCGCTCGGCGTGACGATCATTCCGCTGGTCATTCTGCGCATCATCCATCGTTGGCGCCATCCGCCGTTGCCGTTGCCCGATGACATCGTCCCGATGCAAAGAATCGCGGCTGAGGCGACGCATTGGGCGCTCTACGCGCTTCTCATCGTGCAGCCGTTTACCGGCTGGATCGCCACATCGGCATATCGGGCGCCTGTGGTCGTCTTCGGCTGGTTCGAGCTGCCGCCGATCTGGCCGCAGGACCGCGCATTCTCCGAGCGTCTTTTCTCCTTTCACGCGCTGACCGGCATCGCGATTGCCTGCCTTGCGGCCGTGCATATTGGCGCCGCGCTCTACCATCATTTTGTGCGCAGGGATCGCGTCCTCTTCCGCATGATCAGCGGCTGACAGACGCACAAACGGGCCATCGAGGCTCATTCCGCAGCGCGAGCGTCCGCCCGGATTCGTAGCAGGCGTGCCGTTGGCATAAGGCGGCGCGCGTGCTTTCGCCCGTCAGTGATGGAACCAGGCGTAGGCACACGGCATCGAGTTGAAGAGATAATGCGCTGGATGCGGGGGCCGGTGAGTGATCGCACCAGCCGGCGCACCGAGCGGGGCGGCGGGATCGGCGTCGATCACGAATTCGAACGATGACGGGTACACTCGTCGCTGCGCGGCAAGCGCCGGTTCGCCCATACCAAATACAGCGTGTTCGAAAGCGCCTGGACCATGTGCCGCGCACCGGGACATCGATGCCTCCATGGACGGGCTCGTTCTCCGGCGCGGACAGAATTGGGGCAGGCAAGCCGCAAGCATGCCCTCGAACCCATCCGCGCGATTGCGACGAGCTCAGCCTGCTTGTTCTGGCGAGGAGACTCGGGCGGATGCGACTGCATTCCGCGCGTCACGAACATGTGTTGACCGGCAGGGGCGACCGGCCGCCGATGCGCGTCGCGGCAACCGCGCGTTACGACAACTTGCGCTTGAGCAGCCGCTCGGCATTGCCGGCGAAGATCTTGCGGCGATCGGGCTCGGCGATCTCAAGGCGCTTGATCACCTCGATCGTCGGCGCGATCGGACCGAGCGGCGTATCGGTTGCGAACACCACGTGCTCCGCGCCGAAGAATTCGAGCCCGCAGCGCACCGCGTGAATGCCGCCGCCGAACAGCGCGGTGTCGCCGTAGAAATCGCGCATGTAGTCGAGATGCGGCCGCTTGAGCGACGGCAGGATTTTCGAATAGTCCTCGTCGCTGGTGCGGCTGCCGAGCACCTCGAGGCCGGGCCCGATGCGGCCGTCGTAATAGGGGATCATGCCGCCGAGGTGATGGGTGATGATCTTGAGCCGCGGATAGCGGTCGAACAGGCCCCACAAAGCCAGCCGCACCATCGCCACCGAGGAGTCGTAGGGCCAGCCGAAGCACCACCACATCTCGAACCGCGACTTCTGCTCTTTGGGGTAATCCGGCATGCTCGCGGTGCGCGCCGGATGCAACCAGACCGGCAGATCGAACTCTGCCATGGTGGCGAAAATAGGCTCGAAGTCTTTGTCATCGAGCGGACGGCCGGCCACATTGGTGAAGATCTGGACCCCGCCGGCGCCGAGCTCTTTGACGGCGCGGCGCGCCTCCTTGACCGAGCCCTCGACGTCCGTCATCGACAGCGCGGCGACGAAGGTCGGAAACCGCGCGGGATGGCGCGCGCATAATTCCGCCATCGCATCGTTGCCGATGCGCGCGAGTTTCAACCCGACCTCGCCGCCGGCGAAATCTTCGATCGGCGGGTTCGGCAACGAGATGATTTCGCGGTAGTTGCCGAACTGATCCATCTCGCGGAAACGCGCGTCGAGATCGAACAGCTTTTTCACGCTGCGCAGCCGCGCCGCGATATTGCCCAGCCGCGGCGCAATGCGGTTCATCTCCTGGAAGAACGCGTCAGGAAAGATGTGACAGTAGATGTCGACGATCGTGTCGTTGGCCATTGATGTCACCTTCTAGCCGCCCTCATCCTGAAAAGCGCGCGCGTGTGGCCTCGGCAAACTCGAACGTCTGGCTGCCAATTGTGAGGCTCACGCTGCGATGCTCCTCAGCATGAGGCCGAGCTAGCGCCGTTGGTCCTCCGCAATCAAAACTTCGTCCGATCCGCGCCCTTGAGCGCGAGTATTTCGCGCGCCTCCTTCGGAGTCGCCACTTGATACCCGAGCTCTTCGATCAAGCGGCGCGCCTTCGCCACCTGCTCGGCGTTGCTCTTGGCGAGCTTGCCGCGGCCGATATACAAACTGTCCTCGAGACCGACGCGCACATTGCCGCCCATCATCACCGCTTGCGTCGCAAACGGCATCTGAAAGCGCCCTGCCCCGAGCACCGACCAGGAATAGTCGTCGCCGAACAACTTGTCGGCGGTGCGCTTCATGAACATCAGATTGTCCACGTCGGCGCCGATGCCGCCGAGAATGCCGAAGATCAACTGCAGGAAGATCGGCGGCTTGAACCAGCCGCGGTCGACGCCGTGGGCAAGATTGTAAAGATGCCCGACGTCGTAACATTCGTGCTCGAACTTGGTGCCGTGCCCCTCGCCCATCAGCTTCGAGATCTTCTCGATGTCGGCGAAGGTGTTGCGGAAGATGGTCTCCCTAGTCCCAGTGAGATACGGCTCCTCCCACTCGTGCTTCCAAGTCTTGTAGCGGGCGACCATCGGGTAGAGCCCGAAATTCATGGAGCCCATGTTGAGCGAACACATTTCCGGCGACAGCTTCATGACTCCCGCGAGCCGCTCCTCGACCGCCATGGTCGGCGACCCGCCGGTGGTGATGTTGATCACGGCGTCGGTCGATTGCTTGATACGCGGGAGGAACTGCATGAACATCGCGGGGTCGCCGGTCGGGCGGCCGTCCTTGGGATCGCGCGCATGCAGATGCAGGATTGCGGCGCCGGCCTCTGCCGCGCCGATGGCCTGCTCGGCGATCTGGTCGGGCGTGACCGGCAAGGCGTCCGACATGGTCGGAGTGTGGATCGCGCCGGTGATGGCGCAGGTGATGATGACCTTGTCGGATTTCGCAGCCATTGGTCTCTCCCGATCTGTCGGCGGAGGCTCTGTCAGGCTCAAGTTGTGCGGGCATCCGCCGCAAAGCGCAAGCGCCGCTCCAGCGGCAGCAGCTGCCAGCCGAAGCGGCCGGCGAGAAACCCCCAAATGCCCTTCGGCGCCAACAGCATCACCGCGATGGCGACGGCACCAAGCATGAGGAGATAAAGACTGCCGAGGTCGGCAAGCGTCTGCCGCAAAGCGAAAAACACAATGGTGCCGATGATGGGCCCCTCCACCCGCCCAATCCCGCCGATCACGGTGATGAAGATGACGAAGGCGGTCCAGTCGTTGACGCTGAACGCGGTGTCGGGGGAAATGCGCAACTTCTGCAGGAAGATCAAAGCGCCGATCATCGCCGTCCCCAGCGCGGTTAAAATGTACACCACCAGCTTGGTGCGCGTGACGTCGACCCCGCTCGACCGCGCCGCCAGCTCGTTGTCGCGGATGGCGGTGAGCGCCAGCCCATAGCGCGAGAGCAGCAACAGCACGATCGCGGCAAGCACCGCGACCATGAGCGCGAGCGCGACCCAGTACATCAGGAATTCCCGCAGCTGCCGACTCGGCGCCATCGCCGTCACGATCGCGGCCGGAAGGCTGATGCCGGACCCGCCGCCCAGCGCGGAAATCTGCGAGGCGCTCAGGCGGAATACTTCGGCGACGACCCAGGTGCCGATGGCGAAGTAGTGGCCGCGCAGCCGGAACATCAGGGCGGCAACCGGCAGCGCGACGATCGCCGCAACCGCGCCCGCAATCGGCACGGCGAGCAGCGGGTGAAGTCCGGCCAGAATGGTCGAGGCGAACAGCACGTACCCGCCGAGGCCGACATAAGCCTGCTGCCCGACGGAAACGAGCCCGGCATAGCCGGCGAGAAGATTCCACAGGCTCGCCAGCGCAACATAGGCGTAGATTTCCGCGAGCAGCCGCAGGTCGTCGCGTCCGCCCCAGGCCGGCGCCGCCGCAAGCAGCACCAAGGCCAAGGCGAATGCCGCCATGCCGATGCGGCTCGAGCGCGTGGCGTGCTCGACCTTGAACGCGGCGGTCATCCCTTCACCTTTGGAAACAGCCCTTCCGGGCGCAGCGCCAGAATGAGCAGAAAGGCGAGATGTCCGGCCAACAGCTGCCAGCCCGGATTGATCTGCGCGCCGATCGCCTGCGACACGCCGAGGATGATGCCGCCGGCAAGCGTGCCCCACATGCTGCCGAGCCCGCCGATGATGACGGCCTCGAAGCCGAAGATCAGCCGCGCCGGTCCGATCGCCGGATCGAAGTTGGTGCGCACGGCGATGAACACGCCGGCGACCGCAATGACCGCCAGCGACAGCGCCATGGCGAGCGCGAAGACGTGGCGGTTGTCGAGGCCCATCAATTGGGAAACGGACTGGTCATCCGCAGTCGCCCGAAACGCGCGGCCGAACGCGGTGCGGTAGAACAGAAGCTGCAGCGCGGCGATCACGGCCACGGCGACGACGAATTGCAGCAGAGGAAGCACGCCGATCCAGACGCCCGGCGCCAGGGACAAGCTCGCGACTTCGATCGCGCCGGCATTGAGCCGTCGGCTGTCGGCGGTGAACAGCTCAAGCAATGCGTTCTGAATGATGATGGAGAGCCCGAATGTCACCAGTAGCGGCGGCAGGAGGTCCTCGCCGAGCGTGCGGTTGAGCAGCGCGCGCTGGAGGCAATAGCCGATCACCGCCATGATCGGCGCCACGATCAGGATCGCAAGCAACGGATTCACCCCCAGCGTGTCGGTCGTCATCAGCGCGATATAGGCGGCGAGCACGATGAGATCGCCGTGCGCGATGTTGACGAGGCGCATCACCCCGAAGATCAACGCAAGGCCGGCGGCGAACATGGCGTAGAGGCCGCCGATGAGCACGCCTTGAATGACGATGTTGACCCATTCCATCGCGGTTACTTTCGCGCGGCTCTCGCGGTCACTTTGTTCACACCCCGAAGTAAGTCGCCGAGATCGCCGCGCGCGTCAGCGTCGCGGCGGCACCGGCGAGCGCGACGCGGCCCTCCTGCAAGCAATAGACGTGGTTTGCCACTGTGAGTGCCTGCACGATGTCTTGCTCGACGATGACAAGTGAACTTCCTTCACTCACGATCGCCGGCAGGCGCGCATAAACCTCGCGCACGACAACGGGCGCAAGACCGAGGCTGATCTCGTCGCAGAGTAGAAGCTTCGGGTTGGACATCAGCGCCCGCCCGATGGCGACCATCTGCTGCTCTCCGCCGGAGAGCGATGTGCTGGGCAGATGACGCCGCGCGGCCAGTGCCGGGAACAGCTCGTAGATGCGGGAGAGGCGCCATGGCCCTGGCCGGCCGAGCTGTCCGCCGATCAGGAGGTTCTCCTCGACCGAGAGCGAGGGGAATAGGCGCCGCCCTTCCGGCACGAGCGCGATGCCGCGCGCGACCACCGCGTGCGCGGGCGCGTCGCCGATCGGCTCGCCGTCGAACAGAATGGCGTCGAGCCGCGATGCGATGACGCCGGCGATGCATTTGAGCAGGGTCGATTTCCCGGCGCCGTTGGCGCCGATCACCGCCACCACCTCGCCTGCCGCCACACGCAAGGAGACGCCGAACAGCGCCTGGAAGTCGCCGTAGTAGGCGTCGAGCGCGCGCACCTCGAGCAGCGGCTCAGGCATCGGCGGGGATTCCCATATAGATCTCGCGCACGGCGGGAGAGGCGATCACGTCGTGCGGCGCGCCCTCACCGATGAAGCCGCCGCCGTAGAGCACGAGCAGCCGGTCGACCACCGCGGTGAGCGCATGCACCACGTGCTCGATCCAGATGATGGAGACGCCGCTGCGGCGAATATCGCGAATCAAATGGACCAGCGCCACGCATTCGTGTTCGGTGAGACCGCCGGCGACCTCGTCGAGGAGCAGCACGCGCGGCTGCGTGGCGAGCGCGCGCGCCAGCTCGAGCCGCTTGCGGTCGAGGAGCGTGAGGCTGCCGGCGGGGCGATTGGCCTTGGCTGCGAGGCCGCATTGTTCGATGAGCTCGACGCAGCGCCCATAGACGTCGCGCTCGCGGCGCCCGCCGCCGAACGCCGCCGCCACCACCTCGCCTGCCGCCACACG
>DASSGH010000094.1:0-11241 GCA_035693615.1 Xanthobacteraceae bacterium | reverse complement strand
TGTCGATCCTCGCCAGCCTCCATCATCTCACCCGCTATCGCTACGACCGGTTGGTTGCCCTCGCCCCGCAAATCATCCGGCTGCGCCCGGCCCCGCATTGCCGCACGCGGATCGAAAGCTACTCGCTCAATGTGACGCCGGCGCAGCATCTCGTGAATTGGCAGCAGGATCCTAACGGAAACTGGCTCGCACGCTTAATATTTCCCGAGAAGACGCGCGAATTCACCATCACCGTTGATCTCATCGCTGATATGACGGTGATCAATCCGTTCGACTTCTTCCTCGAGCCGTTCGCGCAGACCTTCCCATTTGCCTATCCCGCCGATTTCGCCGAGGAGCTTGCGCCCTATCTCGATGCCGAGCCTGCCGGGCCGCGGGTCGCGGAGTTCCTCGCCTCCATCCCGCGCGAGCAAAAGAATACGGTCGACGTTCTGGTCGGCCTCAATCAGCGTCTGCATCGGGAGATCCGCTATCTCACGCGCATGGAGTCGGGCGTGCAAACGCCCGAGCAAACACTGGCGGGGAGCGCCGGCTCGTGCCGCGACAGCGCATGGCTGCAAGTGCAGATTCTACGACATTTGGGTCTCGCAGCCCGCTTCGTGTCCGGCTATCTGATCCAACTGCGGCCGGATGCGCGCCCGCTCGACGGCCCGGCGGGTGCTGCGCAGGATGTTGCCGATCTGCACGCCTGGGCCGAGGCCTACGTTCCCGGCGCAGGGTGGATCGGTCTCGACGCGACCTCCGGACTTCTCTGCGCGGAAGGTCATCTGCCGCTCGCGGCCACGCCGCATTTCCGCGCGGCGGCCCCCGTCAGCGGCTCGGTCGAGCCCTCGCAAGTGACCTTCTCGTTCGAGATGAAGGTGGCGCGCATCGCGGAAAAGCCGCGGGTGAGCTATCCGTTGTCCGACGCGGCATGGGCGGCACTCGACGCGCTGGGTGAAAAAGTCGACGGCGAGCTTGCGCGCGACGACGTGCGCCTCACCATGGGCGGTGAGCCGACGTTCGTTGCGATCGACGACTATGAGTCGGCGGAGTGGAACACCACCGCCCTCGGCCCGACCAAGCGCATGCGCGCCGACGACCTGATCCGCCGGTTGCGGCGGCGGTTTGCGCCGGGAGGACTACTGCACTACGGCACGGGCAAATGGTATCCCGGCGAGGCCGTGCCGCGGTGGGCCTTCTGCCTGTATTGGCGGCGCGACGGCAAGCCGATTTGGCATGACGCGGCGCGCATCGCATCCGAGGGCGCTGCGGCGCGACCGGAGGATCCGCGGCGGTTCGCCAAGGCGCTGGCATCCCGCCTCGGACTTGATGGCGCGTACGCGCAGCCCGCATTCGAAGATCCGGGCGAGCGCATGCGCGAGCAGGGCGAGCCGGTAGGCTACGTGCTGCCGGTGCAGCGTTGGGCCGCGCAAGGCAAAGCGCGTTGGGTCAGCGAGATCTGGCAGACACCGCGGGGAGGCCTGTTTCTCGTGCCCGGGGAGTTGCCGATCGGCTCGCGGCTGCCGCTCAGCGCCTTGCCCACTCTCCGTGCCCTCGATTATCCGTACGTCGTGCCGGCCGATCCGATGCGCGAGCGTGAGCCATTGCCCGATCCGCAACTCTTCGTCGAGGCCGTTGCCGACCGCCGCGACCGCGCCGACGCGCGCGACTCTCGCTGCAGCCACGGCGCTTCGGTCCCGGTCGCCGCCGCCGCCCCCGGCGTGCCCGTGCGCACCGCGTTGACGATCGAGCCGCGCGAGGGCCGCCTTTGCGTGTTCATGCCGCCGCTCGAACGGCTGGAAGATTACCTCGAACTCGCCGCCGCCGCCGAAGCGACCGCGGCGGAGCTCGACACCGCGGTCCGGTTGGAAGGTTACGAGCCGCCCACCGATCCGCGCATGAATGTCATCAAGGTCACGCCCGACCCCGGCGTCATCGAGGTCAACGTCCACCCCGCCGCGACTTGGCGCGAGGCGGTCGAAATTACCGAGGCGGTCTACGAGGAGGCGCGTCGCTGCCGCCTGGGCAGCGAAAAATTCGCGATCGATGGCCGCCACATCGGCACCGGCGGCGGCAATCACGTCGTGCTGGGAGGCCCGACCGCCGCCGACAGCCCGTTCCTGCGCCGGCCGGACCTGCTCAAAAGCCTGATCCTCTACTGGCAGCGGCATCCCTCGCTGTCCTACCTGTTCTCCGGGCTATTCATCGGCCCGACCAGTCAGGCCCCCCGCCTCGACGAGGCGCGCGACGACCAGCTCTACGAGCTTGAGATCGCGCTCGCCATGGTGCCGGCGCCCGGCGAGAGCGAGCCGCCGCGCCCGTGGCTGGTCGATCGGCTGTTCCGCAATCTCCTCGTCGACGTCACCGGCAACACCCATCGTGCCGAGATCTGCATCGACAAACTGTTCTCGCCCGACGGTCCGACCGGCCGGCTCGGCCTGGTCGAGTTGCGCTCATTCGAAATGCCGCCCCACCCGCGTATGGGCTTGGCGCAACAGTTGCTCTTGCGCGCGCTGGTCGCCTTGTTCTGGCGCGAGCCGCAGCGCGGCTCGCCGGTGCGCTGGGGCACCGCCTTGCACGACCGATTCATGCTCGGGCACTTCGTTTGGCAGGATTTTCTCGGCGTGTTGGATGACCTGCGCGCCGCCGGATATGATTTCGATCCGCAGTGGTTTCATGCACAACGCGAATTTCGCTTTCCCCTTTATGGTGCAGTCGCCCATGGCGGCGTCACGCTCGAGCTGCAAGGCGCGCTCGAGCCTTGGCACGTGCTGGGCGAGGACGCCACCGCCGGCGCCGCCACGCGCTTCGTCGATTCCTCGGTGGCACGGCTGCAAGTGCGGGTAGAAGGCTTAACTCCCAGCCGTCACGCCGTCGCCTGCAACGGGCGACGCGTTCCGTTAAGCTCGACTGGGCGCTCCGGCGAATATGTCGCCGGCGTGCGTTTCAAAGCGCGGAAATTATCGGCCGCGCTGCATCCGACGATCGACGTCCATGCCCCGCTCACCTTTGACATTTTCGATTGTTGGAGCGAGCGCTCGCTCGGCGGCTGCGTCTATCACGTGATTCACCCCGGCGGGCGGAATTACGAGAGCTTGCCGATCAACTCCTACGAAGCGCAGGCGCGGCGCTTGGCGCGATTCCAGGATCTCGGGCATACGCCGGGATCTTTCGATCTGCCGCAGGAGGAACGCGCGCTCGAATATCCGATGACCCTCGACCTGCGCCGTCCGCCGCGTGCCTCATAATCCCAAGATCCCAAGGCTATTCCGCCGCCTGCTGGAACGTGAGCATCTCGTCGCGCCGGTCGAGATCGATGATCTTGCCGTCCTTGATCACCCACGAAAGATGCTTCCAGCCCTGCAGCACGGTGATGTCGGCAAGTGGATCCTTGTTGAGCACGATGAGGTCCGCGAGCTTTCCGGGCGCGAGCTCGCCCACTTGGCCCTCGAGGCCGACGGCATACGCGTTGTCGCGGGTTGCTGCGACGATCGCCTCCATCGGCGTGTAGCCGCCGTACTTGACGAAGATCTCGAGTTCTTTCGCGTGTAGCTCGCCGTGCGGCGTGAACGAATTATTGCCTGTATCGGTGCCGACCAGCAACTTGATCCCCAGTTTGCGCGCCTTGTGCATCAATTCACAAAGCAAGTCGAAGTGTCGCTTCATGCGATTGATGTCGATCTGCACCTGCTCGGCGGTGATCCTTTGTCCGAGTTCCGCCACGACAGCCAAGAAGGTCGCGGTCGGAATGATGGGCATGCCCGCCTTGGCGACCGCTTCGAGATCACGGTCGGTAGCGAGATCGGCATGAATGATCCAATCGACCCCAGCCTCGGCGGCGGCGCGGGTTGAGCCAGCGCCGCGCGAATGGATGCCGACGCGCAAGTTGCGCCGGTGCGCCTCCGCGACCACGGCTGCGATCTCCTCTTTCGCCAGCATCTGCGATTCGCCGGAGCGGCTGTCCGCCATTTTGATGAAGTTGACGCCGTGTTTGCTTTGCCGTCTCACCTCTGTAACCATCTCGTCCAAGGTATTGCAAAGCTTGCCGATGGAATGATCCGGCGTTCCCTCCCAGGACGGCTCGTCGTCCTCGATACAGCCGTAGGTGACGACCATGCGGCCGGCGACGTACATCCGCGGACCTTGCATT
This sequence comes from Xanthobacteraceae bacterium, assembly GCA_035693615.1. GTDB lineage: Bacteria > Pseudomonadota > Alphaproteobacteria > Rhizobiales > Xanthobacteraceae > VAZQ01. The sequence goes on along the minus strand of DASSGH010000094.1, from coordinate 7,109 downwards.
AATCCGAGCTTGATCGCGTCCCGCACGCCCACGTCGGTGAACCAAGTGCCGCCCGGGACCGAGATGCTGGTGACGCCGGAACGCAGCACCTTTTGCACGCTGCGCGCGGACTTCAGCGTGGAGAATTCCGGCCGGGTTCGTGCCTCGGCCCTTTCCCTCGCCCTTGATGACCGGATAGCCGTAGGAAACATGGCAGTGCGCATCAATCAGACCGGGCATGATCCATTGCCCAGCGGCGTCGATCACCTCCACCGCCCTGCGATCCTCGAGCTCTAAGTCGGCAGGCAGCACACCCACGCTGCGGATGCGGTTGCCTTCGATGACGACGGCGTCATTGCGCGCCGCCGGCTTGCCGGAGCCGTCGATCAAGGTGCCGTTGCGCACCACCAGGGTCTTGTGACTCGCGGTCGTCATGATGCTCCTCCCCTGCGCTCGTCGGGCAAAGTTACCGCCGAACCGGCGCCGCTCTCAACCGCAATCGGCCGGCACAGCAGGCGTTGTGAGCTCGAACCGGATCGGCTTAGTATTCGCGCTGGGGAGGAAAGGCGCCATGACGGACAAGCAATACGACCGCTCAAGTCAGGATCTCGGCAACATCGTCAATCTCGGGCACGTCAACGTTTGCATTAACGACCAACACCTCGCGACGCATTACTACATCAGCGGTCTCGGCCTCACGCGCGATCCGTTTCTCAATACCGGCCCCGGCAACATGTGGGTCAATGTCGGGGTGAGCCAATTCCATTTGCCCGCCGGGCAGCCCGACGTATTGCGCGGCGTCACCGGACTGGTGGTGCCGGACCGCGCCGCGCTGCTCGAGCGCCTGATGCAGCTACGCAAGCCGCTGCAAGGAACGAAATTCGACTTCCGCGAAAGCAACGACTGCGTCGAAACCACCTGCCCGTGGGGCAACCGCATCAACGTGCATCCGCCGGACGAGAGCCGCTTCGGCCGCATCGTGCTGGGCATGCCCTATATCGAGTTCGACGTCCGTCCGGGCACGGCGGAGCGCATCGCCCGTTTCTATCGCGAGGTGATGGACGCGCTCGCGACCGTGATGGCGACCGCGGACGTCCGCAAGGCCTGCGTGCAAGTGGGCGAGAAACAGTATTGGTATTTCCGCGAGACCGACGCGCCGGAGAAACCGTACGACCGCCATCACGTACAGATTTACATCACCGATTTCTCCGGCCCGCATCGGCGGCTGAAAGAGCTCGGTCTTCTCACCGTGGAGGTCAACGACCACGAATACCGCTTCAAGGACGTCATCGATCTCGATACGCGGGAGGTATTGTTCACCGTGGAGCATGAGGTACGCAGCCAGACCCATCCGCTCTACGGCAGGCCGCTCGTCAACCGCAACCCGGCGCAGACCAATCGCAACTACAGGCCGGGCCACGACAGTATCTCTTGGGCCATGGCATGAGCATGCGCCCGCCGAGCACAACCGAGCCATGACGACCCGCCGTGCGCTGGTGATCGGCGGCTCGCTCGGCGGGCTGTTCGCGGCACATCTCTTGCGCAACGCGGGCTGGGACGTCGTCGTGTTCGAGCGCAACCCCGACGAGCTCACCGGGCGCGGCGCCGGGCTGAGCACGCATCCGCAGCTCATCGACATCCTGCGCCGCGTCGGCATCGATTTCGACGAGACCATGGGCGTCAAGCTGGACACCTTCGTTTTCCTCGATCGCAGCGGCAAGACCTATCTCGAGGCGAAGACGGTGCGCACGATGAGCTCCTGGGGGCGGCTCCACCGCTCGTTGCGCGATCCGCTGCCGGCGCAAAGCTATCGCCTCGGCATGTCGCTTCGGCATGTGGAACAGGAGGCCGAGAGCGTCACCGCGGTGTTCGCTGACGGCGCGCGCGTCGGCGGAGACCTGCTCGTCGGCGCAGACGGCGTGCGCTCCACCGTGCGCGAGCAATTCCTCCCGCAGCTTGCGCTCAACTATGCCGGTTACGTCGCCTGGCGGGCGATGCTGGACGAGCGCGAGGTCCCGCCCGACATCCACGCGGAAATTTTCGACCGCTACACCTTCTGTTTGCCGGAGGGCGAGCTGTTTTTGGCCTACCCTGTTCCCGGCCGCAACAACGAGACGCAGGTCGGCCGCCGCGCCTATAACATCGTCTGGTACCGGCCGACCGACCAGGACACCTTGGTCGATCTTTGCACCGACGCGAGCGGCCGGCATCACGGCAGCGCCATCCCGCCGCCGTTGATCCGGCCGGAGGTCATGGGGGCGATCAAGGCGACGGCCCGCGCGCTCGTTGCGCCGCAGGTCGCCGAGATTTTTGCCCGCGCGCAGCCGTTCTTTCAGCCAATCTTCGATCTCGAGTCGCCGCAGATCGTCTTTGGGCGCGTGGCGCTGTTGGGAGACGCTGCTTTCGTGGCGCGTCCGCATGTGGGGGCGGGCGTCACCAAGGCGGCGCTCGATGCAGCGAGTCTGGCCGACGCCGTAGCGGGAGACGATCTCGCCGCCGGCCTCCTGCGATATCAGCGCGAGCAGCAGCCCTTCGGCAGCGGGTTGGTCGCGCTTGGCCGCAAAGAAGGCGCTTATCTCAGCGCTCAGCTCAAGCCTCGCGACCAGCGCACCGCGGCCGAGCTCAAGTGGGATGTCGAGGACGTGCTGCTCTCGCACCAGACGCGCAGCGAAAGCCTGCACGCCGTGCTGCTCGCCGCGCGAGGCGCATTGTGAGTCGATTCGGTCCTCTCATGGTTTCCCGGATATTCTAGGCCGTGATGCGGTCGATCTCGGCCAAATCGTCCGCTGATAAGATCCAGTCGGACGCGCGCGCGTTCTGCTCCACCTGGCTTTCCGTGGTGGCGCCGGCGATGACGCTGGCAACAACGCTGTCGCGTAAGAGCCAGCTGAACGCGAGCTCGAGCAAGGTGTGACCGCGGCGCGCCGCGAATGCCGCAAGCTCGCCGACGATGCGCCAATTGCGTTCGCTGGCGAACCGCTGCGCGTGACGCGGGTTCTTCGCGAGCCGCGATCCCGGCGGCAGCGGCGCGGCGGGTTCGTACTTGCCGCTCAAAAGCCCGCTGGCGAGCGGGAAATAGGGCAACAGCCCCATTCCCAGCGCTTTCGCCGCCGGCACGAGTTCGCGCTCGACGTCGCGCACGAGCAGGCTGTACTCGTCCTGACAGGACACGAAGCCGGCAAGGCGATGGCGCCGTGCCGTCGCCTGCGCCTCGGCCACCTCGCGCGCCGATAGGTTGGAGCAGCCGATCCAGCGGACCTTGCCCGCCCGTACCAAATCGTCGAGAGCGCGCAGCGTTTCCTCGATCGGCGTCTGCGGGTCGGGGCGATGCAGCTGATAAAGATCGATCCAATCGGTGTTGAGCCGCCTCAGGCTCGCTTCGACCGCGCGCATGATGTAGCGCCGCGACGCACCCTTGAGCTCGCCGGCGTCGTCCATCGGCAGGCCGAACTTGGTTGCGAGCACGACCTCCTTGCGCTTGCCGCCGAGGATTCGTCCGAGCCATTCTTCCGAGCCGCCGTTGTTGCCGTAGCTGTCGGCGGTATCGATCAGATTTATGCCGAGGTCGATCGCCTGGTGCACGACGCGACTGGTCGCCGCGAAATCGATGCGGCCGCCGAAATTGTTGCCCCCGAGTCCCACCACGGAGACCTCGAGCGCCGAGCTGCCGAGCTTGCGTTTACCGATCGCGCTCAATTCAGAATTATCCTGCCACCGCAACGATGGTGTTCGAGCGAGCCGCTTCGACGATGGCGTCGAACACCGACATGCCGTGCAACACCTCATCGAGCGGGATCGGGTAAGGCTTGGCTTCGCGGATCGCGCGCGCGAAAGCGGTGAGTTCCGCGTTGAGCATGTCGAAGCCGGGATGCTCGCTGATCTCGTCGGGCGGAGCAATGATGGGTCCGCTCGGCGCCCGATCCGAGATCGGCACGAAGCGCAGCCTCTGCAGGTTGGGCTTGGAAATCTCGGCCAGGCCCTTGCTGCCGTAAAGCGTAAAGGAAAAATTCGTCGCGGTTGCCACCGAGCAGAAAATCAGCCCGGTGGCGCCGCTGGCGAAGCGGAGCATGACCGTCGTCGTGTCGTCGCAAGGGCCGGGGATGGCGCGCGAGGTCACGCAGCGCACGTCGCGCACGCGGCCGGCGAACTCGATCATGTGATCGAGCGAATGCACGCCGACGGCGGTCAGCGCTCCGCCCGGCGCCTCCGCGGGGGCGACGCGCCAATTATCCGGGGCAATGAACTGAGCTGTGCTGGTGGTGTGCTGCGCCACCATGGAGATCACGGCGCCGAGCCCTCCATCCGCCAGACGTCGCCGGAGTTCGACCACCGAGGGATGAAAACGCCGGCAATAACCCACCGCCAGCACCACGCCCGCATCGCGGGCGGCATCGACCGTCCGATCGGCGCCCGCGCGGTCGAGCGTGATCGGCTTCTCGACGTGGATGTGCTTGCCCGCGGCGGCGGCGGCGATGATCTGCGCCTCGTGTCGGCTGTGGGGCGTGGCCAGCACGAGCGCGTCCACGTCGGGATCGGCGAGGAGCTCCTCGTAGCTGTCGACCAGGGGTACGCCGTGGGCGCGGCAGAAGTCTTCCGCGCTCGCACGCGTGCGGGTATGGCCGCGCACGAACACGAGGTCCGCGCTCTTGCCTTGCACCGACGCGACGAGCGAGCGTCCCCAGCGTCCCAATCCGACGATCGCGGCACGGATCATGGGAGCATGGTTCGCGCTTCGCGCAATGCGACGCCAGTGGCAGCAGCCATTATCAGGTTGCTCGCCTTGGCCGAGAATGGCAATGAACCTAACATCGGGAGGTATCCCTCTCAACGCGATGTCGACCAAAATCGTGCTTTGCTTGCGCGCGCATTTTGTTGTGCAATGCTGATGCAGCGTCCCCCCGGCATGCACGCCCCCAGCCCCCTCCGGACCAGCGTCAGTTCCATCCCTCCCATGACCGACACTTTCGATACCATCATCATTGGCGGCGGCGCGGCCGGATGCGTGCTGGCAAACCGGTTGTCGGCGCGATCGAGCGCGAAAATCCTGTTGCTCGAAGCCGGGGCGGACACGCCGCCGGGCAAAGAGCCGGCCGACGTCCTCGATACTTATGCCACGTCGTACTACAACGACGCCTATTTCTGGCCGGGCCTCAAAGTGCATTGGCGCCGCAAGGACAATTCCCCACCGGTGAGCTACTTGCAAGGCCGCATCATGGGCGGCGGCTCCTCGGTGATGGGGATGGTCGCCTTCCGCGGAACGCCCGACGATTACGCCGAATGGGAAGCGCAGGGCGCGGCGGGCTGGGGTTGGACCGACGTGCTGCCCTATTACCGCAAGCTCGAGAACGAGCTCGATTTCATCGGCGAGCTGCACGGGCGCGACGGCCCGGTACCGATCCGGCGCACCAAATCGGAGGACTGGGCGCCGTTGTCGAAAGCTGTCCATGCCTTCGCGCAGGAGCGGCAGATCCCGTTCATCGCCGACATGAACGCAGATTTTCGCGACGGCTACGGCGCGGTTCCGATGAGCAACTGGCCGCACAAACGCGCATCGGCCGCGATCTGCTATCTCGATACGGCGGTGCGTGCGCGCAGCAATTTGCGCATCATCAATCGTGCCACGGCGACGGGCTTGTTGTTCGACGGCCGCCGCGTCACCGGCGTGACCGCGCGCATCGACGGCGCGGTCAGGGAGCTGCGCGGGCGCGAGATCATTCTCTCCGCCGGCGGTGTGCATTCGCCTGCGTTTCTGATGCGCGCGGGCATCGGGGCGGCGGGCGCGTTGCGCGACCTCGGCATCGAGGTGCGCGCGGATCTGCCCGGCGTCGGGGAGAATCTCTCCAACCACGCCATTATCTTCCTCGGCCTGTTTCAGCATCGCCATCAACGGCAGGCCGCATCGGTGCGGCCGCACCCGATGACGGCGCTGCGCTATTCCTCGGGGCTGCCGGGGGCGCCGCCGGCCGATATGTACATCAATGTCCAGTGCAAGACGTCATGGAGCGCGCTCGGCTTTCAGGTTGCCAATCTGGCGCCCACCCTGCTCAAGCCGATGGCGCGCGGCCGGGTCTCGCTCACGGCGCGCGATGCAGCGTCCCCGTGCGTCGAATTCAACTTCACCGGCCACGAGCTCGACCTCAAGCGCTTCATGCAGGGCTTCCGCCTGGCGGTCGAGATTCTGACGCACGAGCGCGTGCGGGCGATGAGCGGCATCACGTTTCCAGTGAAGTTCGACGATCGCCTGCGGCGCCTCAATCGCATCACTCCGGCGAACCGGATTGCGAGCGCGGCGCTCGCCGCGATCCTCGACTTCGTGCCGCCGCTCGCGGGTCCGATCTTCTCGGCATTGGCCGACCGGCGCGTCGAACTCGCCGCCCTGGTCCAGGATGACGCGGCGCTTGCCGAGCACATCCGCCAGAACGTCGCCGGCATGTTCCATCCAGTGGGTACCTGCCGCATGGGCGCGGCGGGCGATCGCGACGCGGTGGTGGACCCAACCGGGCGCGTGCGCGGCGTGGGCGGGCTGCGGGTGGTCGACGCCTCAATCATGCCGACCCTGCCGCGCGGCAATACCAACATTCCGACCATCATGGTGGCGGAAAAGATTTCCGCGATGATTCAAGCAGAATCAGATGGTTAGACCAAATTCCGCAACGACCCCGCGCTCCTACCCCTGTTTAGACCGCCCTAGCGAGCTTCGCTGGTGCGATTTTGACGCCCGACCCTGGCGGGAAGTAGCTCGGGGGGTAGGAATCGCTTCGGCGAGCTTCCCTCCGCAAAAAGAAGCCGCAGCATGTAACCGACGGCCGGCATGGCTGTCGCACAGGGCTGCACGCGTTTTGGAAAACAAGTAGCCCCGGTCCGAAATAACGCGCCCAGCGGCCCCGCCCGTGGTTTAGTTTGGAAGAACAGTTCCAGTGGTGCAAGGCGCGATGGAAAATGCCGAAGGTCGGATGGGGCGCGGTAGTTCTGGGTGAGCCTCCAGACTTGGAGGACTGGGCACAAGACTTGAAAGAGCCGTTCGATCCATGGGTGGAGATGCACGGGACCGAAACAATACTTCGCTCCGCGTCGCTTGATGAACTGGGATCTGCCAGCGAGGATCTCAATCGATCTTGGCGCCGGCGACC
>DASSGH010000093.1:0-27813 GCA_035693615.1 Xanthobacteraceae bacterium | reverse complement strand
ACCCCCAACCCCTCCCCACATGGGGGAGGGGAGCAAACCGAGTTTGCGGCTTGCCTTGATTTCATTTTACACGAACGCGCCCAGACCGCGTATGCCAGGCGTCATAACGTCGCGTTCAGGCGTGCGTTGCGGCGGCGCGCTTTTCCGCCGCCACGGCGGCAGGAAAATACTGGGCGAGCCAGCCGCGCAACAGGCCCCACACGCGGCGATTGTTTTCGCCGAACATGAAATGGTCGGCGTCGCTGATAAGGTGCAGTTCGGCCGGCTGCCCGGCGCGCTTGAACAGTTCGATCGATTGCTCGGTAGGCGTGACCGAATCGTTGGCTGCATGCAGGAGGAGCAGCGGCCGCGGCGCGATGCGAGCGACCACGTCGTCGGCGCGGAAGTCGAACATGCTCTGCGCCGTCTCCGCCGGAAACGATTCGACCGAGTTGCTCGCGAGATTGCCGCGCAGATGCGGCGGGATCGGCACGATGTCGTAGCGCGGCACCATCAACGACTTGCCCGTGCGGGCGCGGTGCTCGCGGCCCTCTTTGAGCATAGTGGTGAAACGCGCCCACGCCTCCGGGCTCGTGTGCTGGCCGCGGAACTTGCGCTCGCCGTCGCCCCAGCCACCGTTGGAGATGACCGCGGCGACGCGAGGGTCGACGCCACCGGTATAGATCGCGACCGCGCCGCCGAAGCTCGAGCCGATCACGCCGATGCGCGCGGGATCGACCGAGGGATGCTGGGCGAGAAAGCTGAGCGCACTGCGCGTGTCCTCGACCTGCTCGAGGCAGATCACGCGACCGAACTCGCCTTCGCTCTCGCCGCAGCCGCGCATGTCGAAGCGCAGCACCACGTAGCCGAGCTCGCCGAGCACCTTGGTGGGCTGCATGGTGTTGGAGGAGGTCTTGTTGCTGCCGAAGCCGTGCAGCACCAAAAACGCGCCGCGCCGCTCGCTCGGCCGCAGCCCGGGCGGAAGGTGCACCACGCCGGAGAGCTTGAGCCCGGCGGAGGGAAAGGTGACGGGTTGCTCGGTCATGGGCATTCGGCTCCGTTATGCGCGCCTCGTTCCTTTTGAATTGTAAGCACAGTCGTGCCGCACGTCGGCCGACATAGATTGTCGCGCGAGTGTTGGGTCACTCGACCCAAAACTACGACTCTCCGCTGGCGCCTTTCGGTTTGCCGAGGCCGAGCTCGCTCCAACGCGCATAGGCCTTCTCGACGTCGGCATCGTCCGGCCAGACCGTCGGCGGGAAGCGCGCCCCGCCATAGTCCGGGTCGGGATCGTAGTCGAGGTTCATGGTGGCGTCGATCAGCACCCGGTTCCACTTGCCGGTGCCGAACAGCGCGGGATTGCGGTCGCGCTTGCGCACGGACGGGTCGAGGCCGAGCCCGAAGGTCGACGGCATGATGACGATGTCGTTCTCCCCCGCGTTCACCCGGTGCGCGATCGCCCAGTCCACGGCCGCGTAATCGTGGATGTCGATGTCGTCGTCGACCACGGTGATGTGCTTGTAGCGCACGTGCGCGGCCGAGGAGCCCCAGATCGCGTTCGCCGCCTGCTTCGCCTGGTTGCGATAGCTCAGCTTCATGCGGATGAGGAGATTGATGCCGGCTTGCACCGGCGGGCACCACACGTCGGTGATGCCCGGCACGCCGGCGCGGTCGAGCACGTTCCAGGCGGTGGCCGCGCGCATGATCGAGGAGCACACCGCGTTCTCGGAATAGCTGCCGGGGAGCGAGCCTTCGATCGTGCCGCGCAGGATCGGATCGTTGCGGTGTGTGATGGCTGTGACGCGAATCGTCGGCTTGGGCGAGCGGTCGCCAGCGAGGTAGCCGGTGAATTCGGCGTAGGGGCCTTCCAGCATATAGGTCGCGGGATCGAGCCCGAGAAAGCCTTCGATCACGATCTCGGCGCTGGCGGGGACGTAGAGGTCGACGGTCTCGCACTTGACCAGCTCGACCGGCGCGCCGCGGATCGCGCCCATGACGTCGTACTCGCACACGCCCTTGGGCACCGGCGCGCCGGCGCAGAAGTCGAGCGAGGGCTCCCAACCGACCGCCACCGCGATCGGCATCTCGGCGCTGCCGCCCTGCTGCCAGGCGGTGACGTGATGCCCGATGTGCTGCGCGCGCCACATCAGGATCGGGATGCGATCGTGGCCACCGACCATGCCGCGATAGACGCCGACGTTCATGACGCCGGTCTCCGGATCCTTGGTGACGCAGCCGCCGTAGGTGAGGAGATAGCGCCCGCCGTCGAGCCGGTTCCAATGCGGCGCGGGAAACTCGTAGAGATCGATGTCGGCGCCGGTGAGGATGTTCTCCTTCGCCGGCCCCGTGGCGACGATCTTGGGCGCGACGGTGCCGCTCAAGATGGTGCGGGCGATCTTGACCAGCTCGCGCGGGTGGCTGTCGGGCGGCAGCCCCAGCATCATGGCGATGCGGCGGTAATTGTTGAGCGCGGAGCCGAAGATGCGCCGGCAGCGGCTCGCCGGCGTGTTGTAGTCCTTGATGTTGTTGAAGATGAGCGCCTTGCCGATGCCCGGACCTTGCGCCAGGCGCATGATGGTGCCGAGCTCGATATTCCAATCGACCTCGGCATCGATCTCGGTGAGTTCGCCCTGCGCCTTGAGCGCGGCGATCCAGCCGCGCAGATCGCCGAAGGCGACAGGCTTGCGCGCGACGGTTAGGTCCTCGGGGCGGGTCTGCAACATGCGACACTCTATACCACGCGCGGCAATGATTAGCTCGTTAGGCCTGGCCTATGCGTCGTCATTGCCGGGCTTGACCCGGCAATCCATCCTGCTTCGCAAAAGACTCTTGCGAAGAACGATGGACCCGCGGGTCAAGCCCGCGGGTGACGCTTCCCCGTCATTGCCCGCCTCGGCCTGCTCAAGCCCGGGTATGACGAATCGAGGGATCGCGGATAAGGCGCTGGTACTGATCACGAGGGGCGAGCATTTTGCCGCTTGCGCGCCGCGAGCTTCACCGCGGCGATGATCTCGGGATAGGCGGCGCAGCGGCAGAGGTTGCCGGAGAGATAGTGCCGGATCTGCTCCTCATCGGGATCGGGATGCGCGTCGAGGAGCTGCGTGGCCATCAGCAGGAATCCCGGCGTGCAATAGCCGCACTGGAAGGCGCCGGCCTCGATGAACGCCTCCTGCACGGGGCTCAACGCCTGCGTGCGCGCATCGGCGAGCGATTCGACGGTGCGCACCTCGGCGCCGTCGACGAAGGCCGCGAGATAGAGGCAGCCGGAGACGGCCGCGCCGTTCACTAACACGGTGCAGCAGCCGCACATGCCTTGCCCGCAGCTCTCGCGCGCGCCCATCAGATTGAATTCGCGCTGCAGCACCTCGACGAGGTTGTGATGCGGCTTGATCTCGGCCGCGACTTGCTCGCCGTTGAGGTTGAAGCTGATGGTGCGGGTCATGCGTCGTCCGCCAGCGGATTGTTGGCTTGCGCGCGCAGCGCGCGGAACACGGCCTCGGGGGTGAGCGGAAGCGCGGTGAGGCGAACGCCACAGGCGTCTTCGATGGCGTTGGCGATCGCCGGCGATACGCAGAACGTCGCGGTTTCGCCCACGCCCTTCGCTCCGAACGGGCCGCTCGACAGATGCGAGTCGACCGTCTCGTTCTCCATCGCCTGCGGCACGTCCAAGATCGCCGGAATTTTGTAATCGGCGAGCGAGGCGTTGGTCACCTGCCCCGCATCGATGTGCATCTTTTCGAACATGGTGAAGCCGAGCTGCATGAGCACGGCGCCGGAAATCTGCGTCTCGACGATCTTCGGATTGACCGGGCGGCCACAGTCGACCGCGGTAATAAGCCGCGTGATGCGCACGTGGCCGGTCTCGGTATCGACCTCAACCTCGGCGCCGGAGGCGGCGCACATCCAGAACGGCGTGACCTTGTCGGTCAGCCCAGTCGCCGGATCGGGCGGGATGTAATCCGGCTTGTAGGTTCCGGTGCCGACGATGTTGCCGGCCTGCATGCCGAATTTCTTCTTGAACAGGTCGGGGAGCGGAATGTTGCTCCCTTCGGGCTCGCCGAGCTCGCGCGCCATTGCCTTGATCTTCTCGCGCGCCTCCTCCGCCGCCAGCCGCACCGCGTGACCCATGTGAAAGAGCGAGCGCGAGCCTAGCGTGCCCATGTCGTAAGGCGTGACGTCCGTGTCGCGCGGCACGATGCGCACGCTTTCTGCCGGGATGTCGAGCACCTCGCCGGCGATCTGCGCCATCGCGGTGTCGGAACCCTGGCCCATGTCGACCGTGCCACAATAAAGCGTGGTGCTGCCGTCGGCGGCGATGGTGAGGTTGGCGACCGAGGTGGTCGGGGAGATCACCGCCTTGATCGCCACGGCGATGCCGCGGCCGCGGCGCAGTGCGCCGTTGCCGCGCGCAAGCGGCTTGCCCCAGTTGAGGCGCTCGGCCACGCGCTCGAGCACGGCATCGAGCTTGGCGTCGCGCACGATCTGGCCGGTCGCCTGCGGGCGCCCTTCACGCAGCAGGTTCTTGCGGCGGAACTCGAGCGGATCGAGCTTGAGCGCGCGCGCGATCATGTCGGTGTGGCTCTCGTAGGCCCACACCAGTTGCGGAATGCCGAAGCCGCGCAACGCTCCCGACGGCGGCAGGTTGGTGTAGAGCGCGTAGGAATCGACCCACACATTGTCGATGTCGTAGGGGCCGGAGGCGGTGAAGCCCGACTTTTGCGTTACGCGCGGACCGACGTCGGCATAGGCGCCGCCGTTCCAATACACTTCGCATTTGCGCGCGGTGATGCGGCCGCTCGCATCGACGCCGGTCTTGATGACGAACGTGCTGGGATGCCGGGTGATGGTGTAGAACTGCTCCTCCATGGTGAGCGCGACCTTGACCGGCCGGCGCACGATCATGGAGAGCGCGGTCGCGAGCGCTTCCATCTTGATGTAGAGCTTGGCGCCGAAGCCGCCGCCCAGATACGGCACCTTGATGCGCACGCGGTTCTCCGGCCAGCCGAGCAGGCGCGCGATCTCGGTGCGTACGAACGACGGTCCCTGGCTGCCGCTGTAGATGGTGACGCCGCGCTCGTTCCAATCCGCGATCGAGGCGAACGGCTCGAGCGCGAGATGCAGAACCTTCTGCGTGTGGAAGGTGTGCTCGAACACGTGCGCGGCCGCGGCGAAGGCCTTGTCGACGTCGCCGCGCCGCAGCTTGAAATCGAGCGCGATGTTCGTGCCCTTGCGGCCCTTGAGATGCTTGAGGTCGGCGAAGGTGCCGGCGGGCTTGAGCTCCTCGTGCACCAGCGTGTTGTTGGCCGCGGCCTCGACCTCGTCGAACACCGCCGGCAGCTCCTCGTACTCGGCGACGATGAGCTGCGCCGCCTCCTCGGCAACATGCGGATCGGCGGCGAGCGCGACCGCGACCGGCTCGCCGACGAAGTGCACCTTGTCGACGGCGAGGATCGGCTGGTCGTGGAAGGCCGGGCCGTAATAGGGCGCGGGAATGACCTGGGCGATGTCGTCGGCGGTGATAATGCGATAGACGCCGGGAACGCGCTTTGCCGCGCTGGTGTCGATCGATTTGATACGACCGTGGGCGACGGTGCTGCGAAAGATCTTGGCGTAGAGCATGCCGGCAAGCCGCATGGTGTGCGTATATTCGGCGCGGCCGGTGACCTTGTCGCGCCCCTCGAGCCGCGGCAGCGAGCGTCCGATTTGGGAACCGACTTTCGCGCCACCGACTTTCGCGCCACCGACTTTCGCGCTCATGGGCGCGCCGACCTGTCCGCCTTGCGTGCTGCTTGTTGCCATCAGCGCGTCGCTCCGTTGCCGTTGAGCGCCTGGCGCAGCGCCCGGCCGATATAGACGCGCGTGAGCTCGCGTTTGTAAGCAGCCGAGCCGCGCACGTCCGTCATGCATTCGGCTTCCTCGGCCGCGGCATCGCCCGCGCGCGCGAACATCTTCTCGTCCACGGTGGCGCCGGCCAGCAATCGTTCTACCCCCTTGAGACGCGTTGCCTTCTCGGTTGCGGCGCTGACGACGACGCGCGCGGATTTGACGGCGCTCCCTTCGCTCTCGAGCGCGACCGCCACGCCGAGCGCGGGCCAATCCTCGGCCGAGCCGGTGGTGACCTTGAGATACGCCGCACGCGATCGCCCTTGCGGCGGGATGCACAGCTCGGCGATCAGCTCGTTCTTCGCCAGCACGGTTTCGAAATAGCCGGCGAGCAGGTCTTCGACCGCAATCGTGCGCTCGGCGGCCTGCGCGCCGTTCGCCCCGACCACCGCCACTTTGGCGTTGAGCGCGATAAGAATCGGCGGCAAGTCCATGTGCGGATCGCCGTGCGCCAGATTGCCGCCGATGGTGGCGACGTTGCGCACGCGGATGTTGGACAGCCGCCGCATCGCGCGCGGAATGACCGGGGCGATGCGCGCCACCTCGGGCGAGCGCTCGACGAGGGCAAGCGGCGTCATGGCGCCGATGGTGAGCGCGCCGTCGGGCGCGGCCGCGATGCGGGCGTTGAGCCGCGGGAGCTTGCGCAAGCTGACGAGCCGCGTGGGGCGGAACACGCCAGCCTTCATCATCAGCATCAGCGCTGTGCCGCCGGCGATCGGCCGCACCCCAGCGTCGTCAGGATCGAGCAGTGCGATGGCTTCGCCCAGCGAGGCGGGTTCGACGAGTTCGAACGGCGTCATGTCGCGGTCTCGGATCGAGGTTGGGACTCGGCGAATGCCGCGCGCATGCGCTCGGCGAAGCGCCGCTCCATGTCTTTGGCCTTGGCGCGCAACACCGGCTGGCCGAGGCTGCCGAGCTTGCCGGTGAGCGCCGCATCGACTTCGTAGCTCACCTTCGTGCCGCCGTCGTCTTCGGCGAGCCGCGTCAGCGAGCGCGCGGTGAGCCGTCCGACGATGCCGAGCGGCGTCCCCTCGATTTTTGCCTCGATCTCGGCCGGCGGGTCCGCGCGCGCGACTTCGACCGTCACGTTGAACTTGAACTTGAGATACGCGACCTTGGTGTCCAGCACCGCGGTGTAATGGTCGGCGTCGATTTCGTTTAAATCCTGCACGCCCTCGAGGCAGGAGGCGAAGAAGCGCGCGTCGCGCAGCTTCGCGAACACCGCCGTGCGCGGCGCGTTCAGCCAGATATCGCCGGTGAACTTCATGACTTACATCACCGGCGCGGTCTCCGCGCCCTCAGGTCTGGCGAACGGCATTGCACGCAACGAGTCCCGGCGGGCCGGCCCGAGGGAGGAGCGACGGATTGGGGCCGGTGCCGAATAGTCGCGCATCGATTGGACAAGGTCAAAACTGGCCGACCGCGCAGTTAACCGGCGCGCGTAGGCAGCGACGCCGCTCCAGCAAAGGTTGAGATCGGCGGGAGGAGCAGCAAATTTTTGCGAAAAATGGTTGTATAGTACCTCTCGCGAGGCAAAGTTCCCGGAACGGATTGCCGGCTGCGGAGTTGGTCGCCTACTCAACATAGGACCGAGACGACATCGGAGAGGACGCCATGTGGATCTCGCTGTTTACGCTCGCGTGTGGAGCCGCGGTCTGTCTTGGTGTGGCGGCCGTGATGATGGAGCGCGGAGGGCAGCAACCCCTGCGCCGCTAGCGATTTTTACACATGGCGGGACCTGAGCGGCGGGCGGCCCCGGGCCGCCCGCAATTTTTTGTCTAGGGCAACAAAGCGCTTCGTTTATTGCACCTGACGTCGGTTCGTTGCTCCGATCGGGGTGCCGCCGCGGCGTTGGGCGATTGTCCTTTTGCCCCAATTATCGTTTCTTAGGCCCTCAGCACCCGCAAGCGCTCAGCGGGGCAGGTGCCGCTTGCCCGCTCGCGGGCGAAGGCAGCGGACCCTGAGCTAGCATTTGTCGCGCGTTCGGGGTCGCGCGCCCCATTTGGAACCGGCGGGAGAGCCATGTCCTCGTCTCTGTTGATGACGCGGCGCTTCGCGCCCCTGTTCTGGACCCAGTTTTTCTCGGCGTTCAGCGACAATTTCCTCAAGAACGCGCTGGTCTTCCTGATCCTGTTCCATATCGGCGGCGCCGACGCCGAGGCGCTCATTACGCTCGCCGCCGCCGTCTTCATCGCGCCTTACTTCTTTCTCTCCGCGCTCGGCGGCGAGCTTGCCGACCGCTTCGACAAGGCCGTGGTGGCGCGGCGGCTCAAGTTTGCCGAGATCGGCATCGCCTTCATCGCCGTCGTCGGGTTCAGCCTGCATTCGGTGCCGCTCCTGTTCTTTGCGCTGTTTCTGTTCGGCGTGATCGCCGCGCTGTTCGGACCGATCAAATACGGGATCCTTCCCGATCATCTCGCGCGCTCGGAGCTTCCCGCCGGCAACGCACTGGTGGAGGGCGCCACTTTCATCGCCATCCTGCTTGGCACGATCGTCGGCGGCATTGCCGCGAAGGACGGCGGCGATCCCGCGCATTTCGCCTTCCTCATGATCATCTTCTCGTTGCTGTGCTGGGGCGCGAGCCTGTTCATCCCGCGCACAGGACAAGGCGCGCCCGATCTCAAGGTGCAGGCGAACGTCCTGCGCTCGACGGTCGGGCTCTTGAAATTTCTGCGCGAGGACCGTCGCCTGTGGTGGGGCGCGATGGTGACAAGCTGGTTCTGGCTTGCCGGCGCGGTGTCGCTGTCGCTGATGCCGCCACTCGTCAAGAACGTGCTCGGCGGCAACGAGGAGGTGGTGACCACGTGTTTGGCCATCTTCTCGATCTCGATCGCCATCGGCTCCGGGCTGGCAGCCTGGTTGGCGGCGGGCCGGATCATTCTACTGCCCACCGTGATCGGCGCCGTCCTCCTGGGCTTGGCCGCAATCGACCTCGGCTTCTCGACGCTCGGCGCCGCGCCGGCGCGCGGCCTGGACGGGTATTTCGCGATCTTTACCAACATCCGCGGGCTGCACCTGGCGCTCGATCTCGCCAGCCTCGCAGCCGCCGGCGGGCTCTTCATCGTGCCGACCTTCGCGGCGGTGCAGGCCTGGGCCGGCGCCGATCGCCGCGCGCGCGTGGTGGCCGGCGTCAACGTGCTCAATGCCGCCTTCATGGCCGGCAGCACGGTGATGGTGGCCATGCTGCAGACGGCCGGCATGACGACGTCGCAGCTGTTTATCTTGCTCGGCGCGGCGAGCCTCGTGGTGGCGGTCGCGGTCGGCCGCACCATGCCCGCGAGCGCGCTAAGCGATGCGCTCTCGATTCTCTACCGTGCGCTGTTCCGAATGGAGGTCAAGGGCATCGACAATCTCAACACGGCCGAAGCCAACCGGATCATCGCGCTCAACCACGTGAGCTTCCTCGACGCGGGTCTTGCGCTGTCGCTGCTCAACAACAAGCCGGTATTCGCCATCGACGTCGGCATCGCGCAGCTGTGGTGGGTTCGCCCGTTCGTCAGGCTGACGAATGCGATGCAGCTCGACCCGTTGAAGCCGATGGCGGTGCGCTCGCTCATCGAGGCGGTGAAGGCGGGCAATCCCCTCATCATCTTTCCCGAAGGGCGCATCACCGTGACCGGCAGCCTGATGAAGGTCTACGACGGCGCCGCCTTGATCGCCGATAAGAGCAATGCCGAGATCGTGCCGGTGCGCATCGAGGGCCTGGAGCAGACGCCGTTCAGCCGGCTCAAACGCGCTCAGGTACGCAGGCGCTGGTTTCCCAAGGTCACGGTGACGATTCTCGAGCCGGTGCGGCTCACCGTCGACCCCGAGCTCAAAGGGCGCAAGCGGCGGCTCGCCGCCGGCGCTGCGCTCTACGGGATCATGTCCGATCTTGTGTTCCGCACCACTTCGACCGATCGCACCATGGTGCAGGCGGTGCTGCAAGCCGCGGACACCCACGGGCGCGGGCGGATCGCGGTCGAAGACCCCGTCACCGGGACGCTCTCCTACAAGCGCCTGCTCGTCGGCGCCGCGATCCTTGGCGCCAAGCTCATGCCGCTGGCCCCCGAGGGCCGCGCGATCGGTGTCATGCTGCCGAACGCGAACGGGGCCGTCGTCGCCATTCTGGGCTTGATGACGGCGGGCCGCGTGCCGGCGATGATCAATTTCACGGCCGGCGCGGCAAACATCCTTTCCGCCTGCACGGCGGCGCAGATCGACACCATCGTGTCATCGCGGACCTTCATCGAGAAGGCTCGGCTGCGCAACTTGGTTGCCGCGATCGAGAAGGCGGTCAAGATCGTCTATCTCGAGGACATCCGCGCCGGCGTCACTCTCGGCGACAAGCTCCGCGGCCTGATCAACGCCAACACGCCCCTCCTTCCGCGCAAGCCCGACGACTGGGCAGCGATCCTGTTCACGTCGGGCTCGGAGGGCGTGCCGAAGGGCGTCGTGCTCTCCCACCGCAACATGCTGGCCAACGCCGCGCAGGCCGCGGCCCGCATCGATTTCGGCCGGGAGGACAAGGTGTTCAATGTTCTGCCGGTATTCCATTCATTCGGGCTCACCGTCGGCGTGATGCTGCCGCTGGTGTTCGGCGTGCGCGTTTATCTCTATCCCTCGCCGCTGCACTACCGCACCGTCGCCGAGCTGATCTATGCGGTGAACGCCACGATCATGTTCGGCACCGATACCTTCTTGGCCGGCTATGCGCGGGCGGCGCACCCCTACGATTTCCGCTCGCTGCGCTACATCCTTGCAGGCGCGGAGCCGGTCAAGGAGACGACGCGGCGCGTCTACATGGAGAAGTTTGGGCTGCGCATTCTCGAAGGTTACGGCGTCACCGAGACCGCGCCGGCGCTCGCCTTGAACACGCCAATGTTCAACAAGTTCGGCACCGTCGGCCGCATCCTGCCCGGCATGGAGGCGCGGCTGGAGAAAGTCGAGGGGGTTGAGGAGGGCGGCCGCCTCTACGTGCGCGGACCCAACGTGATGCTTGGCTACCTCAAGGTCGACAATCCCGGCGTGCTCGAGCCGCCGGCCGAAGGCTGGCACGATACCGGCGACATCGTCACCATCGACGAGCAGGGCTTCGTTACCATCCAGGGCCGCGCCAGGCGTTTCGCCAAGGTCGGCGGTGAGATGATCTCGCTTGCCGCGGTCGAGGCGCTTGCGTCGGAGCTGTGGCCGAACGCGCTTTCCGCGGTCGTCGCCGTGCCCGATCCGCGCCGGGGGGAGCGGCTCATTCTGCTCACCCAGCAAAAGGGCGCGACGCGGGCGGAGTTTCAGAGCTTCGCCAGGGCAAAGCATGCTTCAGATCTGATGATCCCCTCCGAGGTCTCGGTGCTCGACAATCTGCCCCTGCTCGGCACCGGGAAGGTCGACACCATGGCGGTGGGCAAGCTGGTCGAAGAGCGCCTTGCCGCCAAACCGGAAACCATGGCGCGCGCGAGCGCATGACCGGCGCCGTTTCAATTGTTCATTGTCAAGCCCAGCCATGACGGAGTGGCCGGCGCTGCCGCCGCAGCTCAAGCGGATTGTCGAAGCTGAATATCCGCGCTTCAGCGCGGCCGAAATGGCACGGCGGCGCGGCGCCATCGAAACTGTGCTCGCCGAAGCGGACTGCGATCATCTCGTATTCTATGGGGCAAACCGCGCCGGCTCCGCGGTGCAGTGGTTCACCCAATGGCCGGTGACCACGGAGGCAATCGGGGTGCTCACGCCGGGCGCGCGCGATGCCCTGTTCGTGCAATGGATCAACCACGCGCCGCTGGCGAAGCGGCTCGCCACCGAGGCCGATGTCGCCTGGGGCGGCGAATCGTCCATTGCCGCCGCTATCGCGGTGTTGGAAAAACGGGGTGCGCGCGAAAATCGCGTCGGTGTGATCGGTCCGATGGGCTTCGCCCAGCATGCGGCGCTCGCCGCGCGCTTCGGCAAAATCGCCGACCTCAACCGCGCCTATGTGCGGTTGCGCCGCGTGAAGTCGCAGGAGGAAATCGACTGGCTGCGCATCGGCGCCTGGCTGAGTGATCGCGGCATGGCCGGGCTGCGCGATGGGCTCGCCGCCGGCGTGACCGAGCGCGAACTCGGCGATTTCATCGAGCGCGCCTACACCCGGGAGGGCGGCAGCAACGTCATCCATTTCATCGGCGCGACCTCCATGCGCGATCCGCAGCTTCCCGTGCCGGCGCAGTTTCCCTCAACGCGGCGCGTAGCCAAGGGCGACATCGTTTTCGCGGAGATCAGCGCGGCGTTTTGGGATCATTCCGGCCAGGTGCTGCGCAGCTTCGCCATCGACGAGGAGCCGCCGCCGCTCTATCGCGCGCTGCACGCCGCCGCCGACGCGGCCTTCGATGCGGTCGTGGCAGTGCTCAAGCACGGGGCGACGCCAGCGCAAGTGGTCGAGGCCTCTGCCGTCATTGAGGACGCCGGCTTCACCATCATCGACGATCTCTTGCACGGCTACGGCGGGGGTTATTTCCCGCCCATCCTCGGCAGCAAGAGCCGCCCCGCCGGGCCAATACCGGCCGAGCGGTTCGAGGCCGGCATGACCGTCGTGGTGCAGCCCAACGTGGTCACGCGCGACGGCAAGGCGGGCGTGCAGACCGGGGAACTCTTGCTGATCACCAATGCCGGCGTGGAACGCCTGCATTCGTTCCCGCGCGGTTTCGCGCGGGTGTAAGGGGTGGCTTTCGAAGGGCGGGCCTCATGCTGCGAGACGCCGCACTTTTGTGCGGCCCCTCAGCATGAGGCGCTCGAAGAGCCGGGTCTCACTCCGCCGCTTGCGATTTGGAACTGCGCTTGGCCCAATAGTCGGCCGCTTGTTTCGAGCGCGTCAGCGCGTCCGCGGTTTCGAAGCCCGGCGCCATGGAGGCATCGGTGCCGGCGAGAATCTGATGGTGCTCGATGCCCAGCGTGCGCAGCCAGCGCTGCTGACCCATGGTCAAGGCGACGAAATAGCCGATCTCGACGAGCTCGGGCTCGCTGAAGTGCTTGTGCAGGCGCGCCCAGAATTTGTCGTCGACGGGCAGATCCCAGGTGATCGCCTCGGCATAGGCGAGCGCCGCCTTCTGCCGCTCGTCGTAGCGGCTCGAGCTTTCGAAGTTGATGAGATCGCGGTAGTCGTCCTCGACGATGCCCTGCCGCGCCGCCTTGATCGAGCGCTGATTGCCGCAGAACTCGCACAGCACCGACCGCGACACGTAGATGCGGCAGAGCTCCTTGATGCCATGGTCGGCGACGCCGTTCTTGAACACGTCGCGCCAGGAGTTGGCGAACGACCAGAACACGGCGGGCACGTGGGCGCGGATCGCCTGGCTTTCTGGGCGCGGCGTGCCTTCGCGGGCGCAGCGGTCGAACTCGGCGCGCATGGCCTCGTCTTTGACGGCCGCGGGATTGACGTAGCTGATCCAAGGCTTCGACATTGATAAGGCCTCCGTTTCCTCCCGCCGCCAATAGATAGGGCGTTTACCCTCTATTCACCATGGTGCGCGAGCTCCCTCGCATGGTGCCGCAAGGCCACAGTGCGATCAACCGCGATCGCGCGATGTTTACCTGCGGTCCATCGGAGAAATTCGAACGCATCCGCCATGAACGCCGCAGCGTCAGCGGGGCCGCACCGGCTGGCCGGCGAGGGATTGTTAAGCATCATCCCCTAGCCTCGCCGGGCCGGTTGGTGTGACCGCCGCCGCGTCGCGTGCTTTCGCCGCGGGGCGCAAGGGACCCCTCCGGCCGCCGGGGAACCATGTCCATGAGAGCGCGAGCATGAGAGCGCGAGCTCTTCGAGTCATCGTCGCGACGGTCGCATGCCTGTTGTGGCTCAACGGCTGCGAGAGCTCGACCAGGCTGGGCGACATGTTCCAGTCGAACACCGCCGCCACGCCGGGCGCGTCCCAAGACGATCCGGCAATCACTGGCAGCCTGCCGCCAAAGCAGCGCGAGGGAAAATCCGCCGCCGCGGCGCCGCCATCGTCCGACCCCAATGACGATGTCAGCCTGGGCAAGAAATATTTCCGCGCCGGCAATTTCGGCCTGGCCGAGCGTCACTTCCGCCGCGCGGTGGAGTTGCATCCGCGCGACGTCGACTCCTGGATCGGGCTGGCGGCCTCCTACGACCGGCAGCGCCGGTTCGAGCTTGCCGACCGCGCCTACGATCAGGCGACGAAGATCGCCGGGCCGACGGCGGAGATCCTCAACAACCGCGGCTACTCCTACATGCTGCGCGGCGACCAGCGCCGCGCCCGCGAGACGCTCTTGGAGGCGCAGGCGCGCGATCCCGGCAACGCCTATATCAAGAACAATCTTGAATTGCTCGAGGCGAACCTGCGCAAAGGCAAGCCCGCGCAGTAGGATTTTTTCTTCGCCGACCGTTGAAGCGAGCGGCAGCAGCGCTAAGGCTGGTTCGATCCCGGCGTGCTTCCGGACGGGCCGCGATCATCACTTCTTTTCTGATCACTGGGATAGCCGATCCCTCCCGGATATCCCAAATGATGATGATCCTCGAAGCGGCGCCCATGGTAGCCATGATGATACGCTTCGTGCTCAGCGTAGCCGCAGCCGCGCGCCCCGCCGTGTTCCCCGCATTCACCACGGTGATGTCCACCGCCTCGAGCCAAAGCCGGGGACGACAAGCCAATCATCGCGGCAATGGCTCCGTTCAACAACACCATCGAGATGGTCATTGGCGCGTTCATTGACATGTGTATCTCCCTGGTTTGGGGTCGGGATGCTGACCGGCCTGGCCTTTGGCCTAATGCCGTCGGTTCAGACGCCATGTGCGAAATCGCACACTGTCGACACGAGCGGGGTATCCGGTCCCCGCGCAGCGGAGACCGGTTGATGGCAACTGCCTTAAAACTCGGATGCTTGCTCGATCAGTTCGCGAAGCCGGCGAGTATCGGTCAGCACGAGTGCACCTCGGCGGCGCTCGATGAGACCCGCTCGCTCGAGCGACTTGAGCTCTCGCGCTACCGCTTCGCGACGGATGCTGACGCGCGCCGCGATCTCGGCGTGCGGGGGTGGAGGCGATATCACGGCTTGCCTTGGTGTTCCGGTTTCGGGTCGCGATAATCGCAATAATTCCGCGTAGATCCTGTGTCGAGCATCAAGCGTGGTAAACTCATTCACACGATTGGCCAACATGCGAATTTGACTCGCGAGTAGCGCAAGCAGTTGGTCGCATACGTCAGGATGCGAGTGAACTGCGGCGCGAAAGACCGATGACGGCATGCGCGCCACCGTGACGTCCGTGACGGCAATGATCCCTGCCGAACGGGGCTCGTTGTCGATCGCGGCCAGTTCGCCGAAGAACTCCCCGGCATTGATCTCACGCAGCAGGACTTCGCGGCCGGAAGCCGATTGGAGCTTAACGCGGACCGCTCCGCGCACGATGAAAAACACGTCGTTGCTGGTCTCTTGATAATCCAGGAGCCATTGGTTACGGGATAGCCGCCGCCAGGAACATTGGGTGTCGAGAAGGTCGATATTCGGGGCGTCCAGCGAGCGGAACAGACCGACCGTTGCAAGCGTTTCGGTTTTTCGTCTCATGCGCATTTACCGTCCTGCGCAAAGACGCAAGGCGATCGAAGTTGCTCAGCGCCTCGAGCGTCCCGTCCGCCTGACGACAGGCCTAATCCTATTCGCGTTTGCGACATCGCACCTGATCAATCACGCTTTCGGCATTCGGTCGGTAAGTGCCATGCAGGCCGCGAGCGCCGTGTTGCTGGCGCCGTGGCAAACTAATACCGGCGTGATGGTGCTTTATACCGCTTTTGTCGCGCACGGGCTCCTCGGCTTTTATGCGCTTTACCGACGCCGGCATTTGCGTATGCCAGCAAATGAAGCGTGGCAGTTGGCCCTCGGGCTGACAATTCCATTCTTGCTCATGTCGCACGCTGTCGGTATCCGACTCGGCGAGTTCCAGTATGGTCGTGAGGTTGGCTACCTGCCGGTGCTCAACAAGTTTTGGGTGGTGTCGCCGGACTTCGCGCTCCCCCGGCAGTTGCTCCTCCTGCTGGTTCTTTGGGTTCACGGCTGCCTCGGATTGAGGGCCTGGCTGCGAACCAAACGCGCGTACTACCAGCTTACAGGGGTACTGGCATCGCTGGCGACGCTTGTTCCGGTGCTGGCCATTCTGGGTGTTGTCAATGCCGGACTTAACCTTCGCGACGCGGCACTGCGCGAGCCGGCCTATGCCGCTTCCCTTGGTCCGGCGCCGGGCAGCCGAGAAGCGCAATTTGCCGCGTCAGCAGTCCGGATTGCCGATGGCATGGCCTTGTCCTATCTCGGCTTGCTGCTTGCGGCGTTCGGCCTGCGTGCGGCGCGCAATTGGCACGCCAAGCGCTTTCGTGCGGTCCGCATCACCTATCCTGGGCATCGTGTCGTTTCCGTCCCGTGCGGGTTTTCCGTGTTGGAAGCAAGCCGCTGGACCGGCATTCCGCACGCCTCCGTGTGCGGTGGCCGCGGCCGTTGCTCAACCTGCAAGGTGCACATTATCGAGAGTGCGCAACGGCTCAAGGCGCCCAATCCAGTGGAGCGCCTCACGCTGAAGCGAATTGGGGCTCCGCCATCGGTGCGCCTTGCATGCCAGCTCAGGCCAACGGCCGATATTTCCATTGAGCCGCTGGTTGCGACGGGAAGGGGCTCCGTTTCCGGCGCGCTTCGCTTCGAAGCTGCCGTCGCGGGCGGACGGGAGCTCCAAATCGCAGCTATGTTTGTCGACTTACGCGATTCTACGCGGCTGGCTACCGGCCGGTTGCCTTTCGACGCGCTGTTCATCTTCGACCGATACATCCAGGTGGTCACACAAGCGATTAGGCGCAATGGAGGCCACGCCACCAGCATCGCCGGCGATGGCGTCATGAGCGTCTTCGGGGTGGAGGGGACGACCGCGTCGGCGGCGCGCAACGCGTTCCGGGCGGCACTCGAAGTCTGGAATGGGTTGGAGATTCTCAGCGCGGAATTGGCAAACGAGCTGCGGTCTCCGCTGCGCATCGGCATCGGTATCCATGTCGGGACGGCCGTCGTCGGATTGGTGCGAACCGGTGAATCTCAATCTCTGCAGTTCCTGGGCGATACGGGCAATGTCGCCGCCAAGCTGGAGGCAAAGTCGAAAGAGCTTGATTGTACGCTGGTCGCGTCCATCGCGTCACTCGATTTGGTTACGCGAGGCAAAGCCCGTATTCAGACGAATGTCGTTGCGATCGAGGGGAAAACCGATCCGGTCATGGCTGCCGTTTTCAAACACAAGGGCGAGCTTGGGCGAATTTTATCGCCGACCAAAACGCCTTAATGGTCGCTTCCGCCGCTCGACTGCTACCCAGTGTCGCGCCAGGCCTTATCTGGATGTTGGGTCCTGATGGGCTAACTGCGCGACGAAGCACCGGCGATGTTACAAGGTAGGACCACGAGCTATCCGTTTGGAGTCCACCGCGGCGCGAAGCCGTTCATCGAGCGAGTATCCACAGGGAGGGCGGGCCCAAGACCGCGCTAAACGTGACAAACACTGCCGCCAGACAAAACAAAAGCATTAGGACCACGTCGGCTATTTTCGCCAGGTTCTGTTTTGTCGTCATGTTCGCACCTCTGACGAAGAGAACGCTGGCACTCACCATCGCCGATCGATGCCCGTGCGTATGTGTGATTTCGCACAGGCCGTTCGGATGGACGCATCCCCTGGACTTTGCAGAGGCAACATGCAACGTGGCGCGCTCCAGTTGGATCACAGCGCCATGTTTCAGGGATTCCGCAAATTTCTCTCCGAAGTGTCGGAAGGCGAGAAGCATCCGGCCCATTTCGGGCACAACGACTATCGCCTGGCGGCAGCGGCGCTGCTCGTGCATGCTGCCGCCATCGACGGCGACGTCTCGGACGTCGAGCGCGACAAGCTGCACATCCTCATCAAACAGCAATTCGGTCTCGACGAGGCGACGACCGACGAATTGCTCGTCGAGGCGACGCAGGCCGAGAACGAGTCCATCGATCTCTATCATTTCACCAGCCTGATCAATCGCTCGCTCGACGAGGACGGCCGCCGGCGCGTCGTCGAAATGATGTGGGAGATCGCCTACGCGGACGGAAAGGTGGACGAGTTCGAGAGCAACTTGATCTGGCGAGCGGCCGACCTGCTCGGCATCTCCTCGCGCGAGCGGATCGAGCTCGGCCACCAGGTGGCCCAGCGGCGGGGCATCACGTGACATGATACAGTCGTCGGATATGTGACTCGTCATGCCCGGCACGCAGTCAAGCGTGCGCAGACTGCGTAAACTTGTCGGCGCTGCCGGGCATCCACGTCTTATTTTTTGATGCGAGAAAGACGTGGATGGCCGGGTCAAGCCCGGCCATGACGGCGTGGATGGTCAACCATCATGAACATTGACGTGACGCAGGAGAAGCGGCCGGTCACGCTGATCACTGGCGCATCGGCCGGGATCGGCGCGGCGCTGGCGCACGAATTTGCCGCCCACGGCCACGAACTCGTTCTAGTCGCAAGACGCGAGCAGGCGCTCGATGCGCTGGCGGAGGCGATTGCGGGGAAGGGCATGGCGCGGCCGACGGTTCTGCCCGCGGATCTGCGGCGCGACGATGCCGCGCAGGCGATCGCCGCCGCCCTCGAGCGCCGCGGCGTCGAGCCGGACGTGGTCGTCAACAATGCGGGCTTCGGCCTGGTCGGTATGGCGGATACCCTCGACCGCGCCGAGCAGCTCGCCATGATCGACGTCAATGTGCGCGTGCTCACCGAGCTCTCGCTCGCCTTCATCGACAGTCTCGAACGCCGCCGCGGCGGTATCCTCAACGTCGCCTCCATCGCGGCGTTCATGCCGGGTCCCGGCATGGCGGTCTATTACGCCAGCAAAGCCTATGTGCTCTCGTTCAGCGAGGCGCTGCATCGCGAGCTCAAGCCAAAAGGCGTGCGGGTGACCGCGCTGTGCCCGGGCCCGGTGCCGACCGAGTTTCAGGCGCGCGCCGGCATGCGCGACGACGCCCTGCCGGGGTTTCTCACGCGCTCCGCCGAGCAAGTTGCGAGCGACGGCTACCTCGGGCTGATGCACGGCCGCCGCGTCGTCATTCCCGGCGTCGCCAACCGCGCGGTGACGATGGCGCTGCGCTTGGCGCCGCGTGGTCTATTGATCGATCTTATCGCGCGCCAGCAACGCGGCCCGCGATAGGCGATGTTCAGCGCTTCGCCGGCATCTTGAAAATCCGACTCGAGCGGGTATTGAGATGCGGCCTGTGCTCGCCATGATCGCGCCATGCCCAAGCCGTTCCTGATCGTATTGCACCAGGAAACCTCGACGCCCGGACGCATCGGTTATGCATTGCGGCAGCGCGGCTATGCGCTCGACGTGCGCCGGCCACGCTTTGGCGATCCGCTGCCCGAGACCATGGCCGGCCACGCCGGCGCCATCATCTTCGGCGGCCCCATGAGCGCGAACGACACCGACGATTTCATCCGTCGCGAGATCGATTGGCTGCGCGTCCCGCTTAAAGAGCAGAAACCATTCCTCGGCATCTGCCTCGGTGCGCAGATGCTCGCGCACCATCTCGGCAGCCGGGTCTATCGTCATCCCCACGGCCACGCCGAGGTCGGCTACTACCCGATCCGGCCGACCGAGATCGGCCGCACGGTGTGCGATCCCTGGCCGGAGCAGGTTTACCAGTGGCATCGCGAGGGCTTCGACCTGCCGCTCGGCGCCGACTTGCTGGCGGAGGGCGATTCCTTCCCGGTGCAGGCGTTTCGTTACGGCGGCGCCGCCTTCGCGCTGCAATTTCATCCCGACGTGACCCACGCCATGATGTGCCGGTGGACCACGCGCGGCCATGAACGCATGTTGTTGCCGAATGCCAAGCCGCGCGGCGCGCACTTCGCCGATCGCGCCGTCTATGATCCTGCCGGCCGCGCCTGGCTTGCGGCCTTCCTCAATCACTGGATGGGGGCGCGGCTCATGCCGCGGCAACAGGTCTCGAGCGGGTGAAAAACGGTAGGGGGTGGTGGAGCCGAGGGGGGTCGAACCCCTGACCTCCTCATTGCGAACGAGGCGCTCTCCCAACTGAGCTACGGCCCCGCCAGATGCAACCGCGCGGCGGTTGACTGCGAGTGCGGGCCATTTAGGGCTGGCAATTCAAGGAGTCAAGGATCGCGGCCGCGCCGCGGCGAAGGCTTTGCGTTGACGCCAGAGCGGCAACGCGCTTATCAAGCGTGCCGCGACTCGCCAGCGGCAGTCGTGCTCCGCCCATTCGGGGTGTACTCAAATGAATCCCTTTCTCTGGCTCATTCATACGCTGATCTGGCTCTACATCTATGTTCTGATCGCCGCGGCCGTGATGTCGTGGCTGCTCGCGTTTAACGTCGTCAACGCCTACAATTCCACGGTCCGCGCCATCTGGGATTTCCTCTATCGGGTGACGGAGCCGGGGCTGCGGCCGATCCGCGCCATTCTTCCCAATCTCGGGGGCATCGACATCTCACCAGTCATTCTCATCATCGGCCTCATGTTTCTCGATCAGCTTATCGTCTGGCTGTACGTTCAGATATTCGCCTGAGTGCGCGAGCCTCCTTGGCGCGTCGAGGCGGACGGCCTCCTCATCCTGATCCGGCTCCCGCCCCGCGGTGGCCGCGATGCCATCGACGGGATCGCGCAATTGGCCGACGGACGCAGCGTGCTGAAAGTGCGCGTGCGCGCGGCGGCGAGCGAGGGCGAGGCCAATGCGGCGCTCGTCAGGTTTATTGCGGCGACGCTTCGCGTTGCGCCGCGCGAGGTCAGCCTTCTCGCCGGCGCGAGCGCGCGGCTCAAACGGGTGAGGGTAGCCGGCGAGGCCGCAAGCCTCGCCACCGCGCTGGAGAAAATCTGCGCGATAGGGTAGGCCGCTTGCCGTCATGTCCGTGACAACAGCGCGTTCACGCCCTTCATCCGACGCGCCATAGCCCCCCATGACGACGCCATGAGTCATCGTTCGGATCCTGCTATATAAGCACAGGTGGATCCCGGGGGCGGCAAGCCATGACTGCAAAGATCATCGACGGCAAGGCGATTGCGGCCGATTTGCGCGGCAAGGTTGCCGATGCCGTGCATCGCCTCTCCCGCGATCGCGGTATCACGCCGGGACTCGCGGTCGTGCTCGTCGGCAACAACCCGGCGAGCGAGAGCTATGTGGCGAGCAAGATCAAGATGACCGCCGGCAGCGGCATGCGCTCGTTCGACCACCGGCTGCCGAAAGAAACGAGCGAGGCGGAGCTCTTGGGATTGATCGCACGGCTCAACGCCGATCCCACCGTCCACGGCATTTTGGTGCAGCTTCCGCTGCCATCGCAGATCGATGCGCACAAGATCATCGCCGCGGTCGATCCGGCAAAGGACGTGGACGGCTTCAACCCCGTGAACGCGGGCCGGCTATCCGCCGGGCTGGCGGGCCTGGCGCCCTGCACCCCGCTCGGCTGCATCCTCCTCGCCAAGACGGTGCAGCCTTCGCTCCAGGGCCTCGAAACGGTGGTGATCGGCCGCTCCAACATCGTCGGCAAGCCGCTGGCGCAACTCCTGCTCGCGGAAAACGCGACAGTGACGGTGGCGCATTCGAAGACGCGCGAACTTCCCGCGGTCTGCCGCCGCGCCGACGTTCTGTTCGCGGCGGTGGGGCGGCCCGAATTGGTGCGCCACGACTGGATCAAGCCAGGGGCCACCGTCATCGACGTCGGCGTCAATCGCGTGACCGGCGCGGCCGGACGGCCGCGCATCGTCGGCGACGTGGCCTTCGCCGAAGTCGCGCCGATCGCCGGCGCGATCACGCCGGTGCCGGGTGGCGTCGGGCCGATGACCATCGCATGCCTGCTCGCCAACACGGTCCGCGCGGCGTGCGCTATCGCCGGCCTGCGGGAACCGGGGTTCGGTCAGCGCCCGAGCGACGACCGGGAGTAAGGGTGGGACCGCCACCGCAGCCGTTATTAGGACGCGTCATGCGCGGGCAGAAGCGCGTCGAAGACGCGCGTGAACGCGCTTATGACCCGCGCATCCATCCAAAAAGATTTACTCCAAGCGATGGATTGCCGGGTCAAGCCCGGCAATGACGACGACATCGGCGATAGATCAGTTCGTCCAGGCGAAGGCGACCTTGTCGAGGGTACGGGCGCCGAACCGTTCCGAGGAGCGCGCCACCGCCTTGCCGCCGAGCGCCCGGTAGAAACCGACCGCCTGCTCGTTATCCGAGAGCGCCCACACCACCAAGCTCTGCAGCCCGCTCTGCACCAAGTCGCGTCGCGCCGCGGAGAATAGCTTGCGGCCGAAGCCGAGCCCCTGGAATTCCGGCCGCAGGTAGAGCTCGTAGATTTCGCCGTCGTAGTAGAGGCTGCGCGCGCGATTGCGTCCGTAGTTGGCGTAGCCCGCCACGCATTCGCCGAAGGCGAGCACCGTGATTCGGCTGCCTTTGCGCACCGCCGCGTCCCACCACACCGGTCCGCGTCGGTTGATGAGCTTGTCAAGTTCCGGTCCGGGAATGATGCCCTGATAAGCATTCCGCCAGGCGTCGTCGTGCGTCGCCGCAATCGCCCGTGCATCGGACGGCTTGGCGCGGCGGACTTCGATCAGGGTCGTGCTCATGGCGCAATTGAAGCAAGCACTCCGCCGCGCATCAAGAGTTATGTTTAATGGTGCATTAACTACGTCGGACATTGATGTGGATTTGCCACACCGCGGCACCGTGCAGCATGTCCGAAGCGGCGAAAAGTCGAGACATGTTCGCCGGCTAGCGCAAATGTTGCAGAGCGGACACGCAAACGCGGCAAAATGGGCCGATCCGGCAGCGGGAATGGCTGAAAGCGCGGCCGCGACGGGTGCGGTTTGCGTGGCAACGGCGGGCGGCCGGCGAATCAGCCCGGCTTGAGGCCGTAAGTGCGGGCAAACGGCGGATAGCCCGTGCGAATGGCTCTGGGATATGCGAGCGCACCGGTTAGACCTGCTCGGCCTCCTTGCGCCGCTCGTCTTTTCTGCGCTCGTTCGGATCGAGCAGCTTTTTCCGCAGCCGGATCGCTTTCGGGGTCACCTCCACGAGTTCGTCTTCGGCGATATAGGCAAGCGCCTTCTCCAGCGTCATTTGCATGGGCGGGATGAGTCGCACCGCCTCGTCCTTGGCATGGGTGCGGATGTTGGTGAGCTTCTTGCCCTTGAGCACGTTGACCTCGAGGTCATTGCCGCGCGTGTGCTCCCCCACGATCATGCCGCGGTAAACCTTGCATCCCGGCTCGATCATCATCGGCCCGCGGTCCTCCAGGTTCCACAGCGCGTAGGCCACGGCTTCACCCTGATCGTTGGAAATCAGCATGCCATTGCGGCGGCCGGCGATCTCGCCGCGATAGGGTCCGTAGCCGTGGAAGAGCCGGTTCATGACGGCGGTGCCGCGGGTGTCGGCGAGAAGCTCTCCGTGGTAGCCGATGAGACCGCGTGTCGGCGCGTGGAAGATGAGACGCACGCGCCCGCCGCCCGAGGGGCGCATCTCGATCATTTCGGCTTTGCGCTCGGAGAGCTTCTGCACGACGATGCCGGAATGCTCCTGATCGACATCGATGACCACCTCCTCGATGGGCTCGCGCATCTCGCCGTGGGCGGAGCGTTCGAGCAGCACTTGCGGCCGCGAGACGGACAGCTCGAAGCCTTCGCGCCGCATGGTCTCGATCAGAATGCCGAGCTGCAATTCGCCGCGCCCGGCAACCTCCATGGCGTCTTTCTCGGTCGAGTCCTTGATCCGCAGCGCCACGTTACCCTCGGCTTCGCGCAGGAGCCGTTCGCGGATCACCCGGCTCTGGACCTTGTCGCCCTCGGTGCCGGCGAGCGGGGAATCATTGATGCGGAAGGTCATCGCCAGGGTCGGCGGATCGATCGGCTGCGCGGCCAGCGCCGTGCTCACCTCCGGCGCGCAGATCGTGTGCGACACCGTCGCCTCGGGCAGGCCGGCGATGGCAACGATGTCGCCGGCCGATGCCTCGTCCACCCCGGTGCGTTCGAGGCCGCGGAAGGCGAGCACCTTGGTGATCCGACCGTGCTCGACCAGCTTGCCGTTGCGATCGAGCACCTTGACGTTTTGATTCGGCCTGACGATGCCCGAGGTGATGCGGCCGGTGACGATGCGGCCGAGATAGGGATTGGCCTCGAGAATGGTGCCGAGCATGCGGAACGGTCCCTCCTCGATGCGCGGCTCGGCAACGTGACGGACCACGAGGTCGAACAGCGGCGCCATGCCCTGATCCTTCGGACCCTCGGGCGCAGCGGCCATCCAGCCTTCCCTCGACGAGCCGTAGAGAATCGGAAAATCGAGCTGCTGCTCGCTGGCGTCGAGCGCCGCGAACAGATCGAACACCTCGTTGACCACCGTCGAGGGCCGCGCGTCCGGCCGGTCGACCTTGTTGATCACGACGATGGGCTTGAGCCCGACCTTGAGCGCCTTCGACACCACGAATTTGGTTTGCGGCAGCGGGCCTTCGGCGGCATCCACCAACACCAACGCGCCGTCCACCATGTTGAGGATGCGCTCGACCTCGCCGCCGAAATCGGCATGGCCCGGGGTATCGACGATGTTGATGCGGGTGTTGTGCCAGAGGATCGAGGTCACCTTGGCCAGGATGGTGATGCCGCGTTCGCGCTCGAGGTCGTTAGAGTCGAGCGCGCGTTCCGCCAGGCGCTGGTTCTCGCGCACGGCGCCCGACTGTTGCAGCAGCCGGTCGACCAAGGTGGTCTTGCCATGGTCGACATGGGCGATGATCGCCACGTTGCGGAGCTGCATGTCCTCTCCAAAAACCGATCGCGGGCCGCGAAGGCCCGCGCTTGCCGTGGACGCTGAAGCAAATTCCGCGACAAGTTCCCTTAGCTAGCGCCCATGGACTCTTGGCGCAAATATAGTGGTCGAGCGGCAGGGTGCAATGCGCGCTCGGCTGTCGTATGGACCTTGCGTAACTGAGGTAATCGCGGCGCATGCCTCTTGGATCAGAAGCTGCGTGCCCAGTTCGCCCAAGAATAAGCTTTCCTCCTATCGAGTACGACCGGGTGACACAGACGCAAAACGTCCTGCTGCGCGCCTGTCGTTCGAGTGCTTCAATCGGATACTGCGGGCTCGATGACTGTTTCCCGCAGCTTGCCCTGGTTCGCGAGAAACCAGTCGTAGTAGAGCCTCAACCCCTCCTCGAGCGTGGTCGTGGCTTTCCAGCCAAGTGCTTGGATGCGGCCGCTGTCGAGCAACTTGCGTGGCGTTCCGTCCGGTCGCGAGCGATCAAACACGACGCGACCTTCGAAGCCCACGCAGCGCTTGATGTGCTCGGCGAACTCTGCGATCGTGATGTCGTAACCCGCGCCGACATTGATATGCGTGTCGCCGGAATAGTGCTGCAAAAGATGCACGCCGGCGTCGGCGAGATCATCGACATAAAGAAACTCCCGCCGGGGAGTGCCGCTGCCCCAGACGACGACCTCGCGGGCGCCGGCGAGCTTTGCTTCATGAAAACGGCGCAGAAGGGCTGCCGGAACGTGGCTGGTCTCGGGATGAAAATTGTCGCCAGGGCCGTAAAGATTGGTCGGCATCGCCGAGATGAAATCGCATCCATGTTGGCGGCGGTAGGCCTGACACAGCTTGACGCCGGCGATCTTGGCTACCGCATAAGCTTCGTTGGTCCGCTCCAACGGCCCGGTCAGCAAGGCTTCCTCGGAAATCGGCTGGGGGGCCTCGCGCGGATAAATGCAGGACGAGCCGAAGAACAGAAGTTTTTCGACACCCGTCTCATACGCTGCGCGGATGATGTTCGCTTCAATGAGCAGGTTGTCGTAGAGGAAATCCGCGGGGAAGGTGTCATTCGCGCACAAGCCGCCGACGCGGCCGGCGGTTAGAACGACAACCTGCGGAAGCTGCGAGGCGACCCAGTCCTCCACTTCGGATTGGCGTCTCAAATCAACTCCGGTCCGGCCCGGATCGCGCAGCAGAGTGCACGCTTCGCGCTCGAGCCGGTGCATCATCGCGCTGCCAACCATCCCATGTTGACCGGCGACCCAGACACGTTTGTCGGCCAGATCGAAACGCATCGCGTCGGTTTTCCTCCCTCTGATGGGCTTCAATTGCGACTTAACGCCGACTCACTCGAGTAACCCCCAGGTCCGGCTCGCGTATGTGAGCGCGTGCCTGCGGGTGAATAGTCATATACGCCGCCCCTCGGAGGCTGAAAACCGCGCAAATTCCGAGAATATCTGGCGGTGCACCGCCTTTGAGGCTCGATGGTGTCCGCGGGAGTAGTGCGTTCTCCTGCGTCAGCTGCAGCGGATCGCGTGCGCCTCGCACTCTTTTGAATGTCGCAAGAGCCACCTCGCAAAACCGCCACCCAATGGCGGAAAGCGCATTTAGTTTAGTTACCAAAGAAAAAAGCCCCGCCAACGCGGGGCAAAGTCGCCAAAGAGGAAACAGGGTTGTTTTACCTAAGTGGATTAATCTTCCTCATCCTCATTCTGACGGGCGACTCGCGCTTGTTCAGCCCGCCACCGATCGAGCGCCGATCTACCCGGCACAGGATCACCAAAAAAAGCCGCTGTCAGGCTTTGCTGCGCTCGCAACTCGTATTGGCGTTCACGTTCCTCCAGAGCTGAAGGACTCGGCATAGTCTTTTGCGAGATAGCAACCGCCAAAGCGATGTCTGATGATGGCGCGAATGCATCAGTTTCGACGTAACCGCCTTCGTTCAGGTCTTCCGACATGGTAATTTCCCCCGCGGCTCCCCATGGCCGCATCCTTAACGGAACACCACATCATCTTGGCAAAAGGCTGACGATAGGCTGTCTGGATTAAGACCACACGAAGATTCCAGATGAAAACCCGAATGCATTTCGGCCACCGGATCGACATCCCCCGCACGAGGGCGAATTGACGGGCGGGTGGCAGAGGATTGGCGTCGCGATCTCGGTCCTGTGGCTAATCGCGCTCCCAATCTATTTACTAATCACTAAGAACGAACCTGCCAATAAATCCTACGCAGCATGCATCGAGGAGAGTCTGATAACCGGCTCTCGGATGCGGGAGGTAGGAAAACAAGACGAGGCCGACGCTTGGGAACGCCATTCAAATGATTGGTGTTTGAGAGGTGCTGGATACATGTCGCCGGTTGGCCTGGCTCACGTTTTCCTGGAAGGAAGCTACCATAGCGCCGCGTTGTGGGGTTTCCTCCTGGGGCCAATCGCGCTGCTGTGGCTTGTCGGAAGCCTCGTGATTGGAACGGTCCGGCGGACGGCGCGCGGCTTAGACTCCATTGAATAGGATCGCACGCCGACGCACGGCTATACCAAGACATGCGAGGTGGTATGACCTCGTGCCCCATACGCGGTGCAAAGAGGAAAATCTGACATTTCAACGGGCGTGTTGGACACGGCAGCAAAACGACGCTTTGGGATCCTCGCCGCAATGTCTAAGTGCCTCATTTATCGAGGTCTTCACCTTGACGCTACGTTGACCGTAGTTCTGATTTGTTTCACGAGCAAATGTGCATCGGGTCAAACGATGATGACGAAGCTCGCACTTGTTTTCTCATTCCTGATGGTCGCCACGGTGTGTGCCGAGGCCCAATCATGGGGAATGGCACGGCGCACTGGACTAACCCACCAGAACCAACCACGGTACCATCGTGAGCCGTGTTGGTCCGCGGCAACCAATAGAAATTGCTGGATCGGAAAAAAGCCGACGAATTTCCGACCTGGGCTATCCCGCTGACAACGGCATAACCCCATTCCCGATTGTCACGTGAATGAAAGCCCCGGTCGCGTTTTGGCACTGCACGAGGCCGCTTTTGGCACAAAGCGGACTTAGCGAGACCTCTGCTTGTTTGTCCGCTTCTCTAATCGGCCGGCAGGGTCAAGCGCTTTCAGGCTATCCGCCACTCGAGTGTCGATGTCGCTCACGGGCTCGCGCTTCTCTTCGGACTCGGCACCAAGGCCCTTCCTTCATGGGATTCGAAGACGA
>DASSGH010000092.1:0-3185 GCA_035693615.1 Xanthobacteraceae bacterium | reverse complement strand
CCACGGCGTCAAGGATTACGTCTCACGCGATCTGTTCGAAAGCCTGATGAAGGACGAGGAGCATCACATCGACTTCCTCGAAACCCAGCTTGATCTGATCAACCGGATCGGGCTTGAGCTTTACACCCAGAAGCATGTCGGCGGGCTCGAGAGCGATAGCTAGCATCAGAGGCTCTTACGACGCCCACAGCCGTCATCGCCCGGCTTGACCGGGCGATCCAGTATTCCACAGGCGTCAGTGATAGAACCGAGAAGCCGCGGCGTACTGGATACCCCGCTTGCGCGGGGTATGACATCCAAGCTTGGCACGAGGCAGGGCAAAGATACTTTCTACAGCTGCGTCTTGTAGCGGGCCACGACTTCGGCCTGGCTTTCCGGCTCGCCCAATTTGGTCTGATCGTGGATCACTTCGCTGATGCTGGGAAGAACCGCGCGTTCAACCCGCGTCTCCTGCGACCAAAGTTTTGCGCGCATCAGCGCCTTGCCGCAATGGAAATAGGCTTCGTGCACATCGATGCTCAAGACCGCGCGCGGCGGCTTGCCGAATTCGACCATCGAAGCCATCAGATCCGGCTCCGCCGACAATTTGCCCTTGCCGCCGACGCGCAGCGTCTCGTCGATGCCAGGCACGAAGAAGATCAGCTGCACGAAGCCTGATCCATCGACAATGTTGCGGAAACTGTCGATCCGGTTGTTGCCGGAGCGATCGGGCATCAGCAGCAGGTTCGGCCCGGCGACGTGGACGAAACCGGGATTGCCGCCGCGCGGCGAGGCGTCGACGCTGCCGTCCGGGCCCGAGGTCGCCAGCACGCAGAACGGCGACATCGCGATGAATTTTTTCGCATGCGCGTCGATCTCCGGGCGCGCCTTGGCGATCACGCGCGGCGTCGGTTTCGGATAGATCTTCGGCAGGTCGCTGGCAGCAAGCTCGGTCACGGGTTTTCTCCGTCCAAAAATTTCGGCGAGCGTATCAGGTTCCTCGTCCAGCCCATCGCACATCGTCAGTTACGCCGTGTCCTCGACATCGGTCTCGGGACGGTCGCCGCCGGGGGCGGTCTCGGTGTGCCATTTGCCGTCCGGCGTCTCGTATTCGATCGCCTCGGTGCGGCCGGGCACGCGCTGCTCGGCGGCGGCGCGCTTGGCGGCGGCAAGCGCTGCGGCATGGGTCGCGAAGGCTTCCGAAAACACGCCGTCGACGGTATAGGCCCAGCCGCCGTCATGTTGAACGATCTTGTAGGTGACAAGGGTCATGGCGAACTCGCTTGCTTTGCCGAAACTCGGCAGCAATGGGGTGAACGGAGCGCCCATTCTATGCCAAAATAAGTCCGCGATGTAGGTCTTGCCTTCGATGGATCGTCCTTGGGTCGGACCGCGCAGCGGAACCCGGGGCCGGGTGGACGAGGAGAAAATAAATGTGCCGCAACATCAAGACGCTGTTCAATTTCGAGCCACCCGCGACCGAGGACGAAATCCAGGCCTCCGCGCTGCAGTTCGTGCGAAAATTGTCCGGCTTCAACAAGCCGTCGCAGGCCAACGCCGAGGCGTTCGACCGCGCGGTCGCGGAGGTAACCGCCTCCGCCCGCCGCCTCTTGACCTCGCTGCACACCCATGCCCCGG
The DNA here is from genome assembly GCA_035693615.1 of Xanthobacteraceae bacterium. Classification (GTDB taxonomy): domain Bacteria; phylum Pseudomonadota; class Alphaproteobacteria; order Rhizobiales; family Xanthobacteraceae; genus VAZQ01. Next base: position 1,568 of record DASSGH010000092.1, on the reverse strand, counting down.
CGCGCGATCGCGAGATCGAGGCCGAGAAGGCAAGGGAGCGGTCGAAGCTGCGGTTCGGATGAAACAGGCTCGGCGAAGCAATCCATGATCATGTCGCCTCTAGCCCACATCCCAACTCACCGGCAGATTGAGCAGGCCGCGAAAGGCCCAGCCGCCGATCCGCACCGGCTCTGATTCGTCGAGCCGCAATCCCTTCAACCGCGCAAAAATGCCGGGCAGCGCCACGTCGGCGACCATCGCGCGCGAGGCAAAGGCGCCGGCGCAGTAATGCGGGCCGGCGCCGAAGGCGATGCTTTTCTGGGTATCGCGCGTGATGTCGAAACCATCGGGGTTTTTGAAGCAGGCCTCGTCGCGATTGGCCGAGCCGAACATGAAGAACACCCGATCCTCCGGCTCGAAATCGACGCCGCCATAGGACCAGTGCTTCGCCACCCGTCGCGGCGACATCCCGATCGGAGCGATCCAGCGCGCATATTCCTCGAACACGTCGAGCCATTTCGCCTTGCCGCCCGCTACCTGCGCCAGCTGCTCGGGATGCGTCAACAGCGCCCAGATGGTGCCGGAGATGGCGTCGCGCGGCTCGTTCTGGCCGCCGGAGATCGCGAGCTTGACGTTGGCGCGCACGCTTTGCATCGGTTGCCCTGCGGCGAGCAGCACGCTGAGGATCGAACGATTGGGATGCTTTGTGAGCACCGGGACCATGTCGTCGATCGCGGCATCGATGCCGGCGGTAGCGGCGTGGCAGCGCGCCTCGACCGCCTTGTCGCCGGTATAGTTGGCGATGCCGTCGATCATCGCCTGCGACCACGCGTCCATGTCCTGATAGCGCATGTTGGTGAGGCCGGTGATGTCCTTCAGGCACTCCGCCGACAGCGGCAGCGCGAACGCCTTGCAGAGGTCGGTGCGGCCGGAGGGCGCGAGCTCCTCGAGGATCCGGTCGGCATGGGCCTGAAACCGCCCGATCCAGGTCTCGCGCACCGTGCGCGGCGACACCGAGGGAAACATCGCCGCGCGCTCCTTCATGTGCGCATCGCCGTCCTTGCGCATCATGTTGTGGCCCATCAGCGTGTTCATGAGTCCGGCCGGCTGATGCGACGAGAACACGTCGATGCGTTTCTCCTGCGTGAAAATGTCGTCGCGCCGGGTGAAGACGGTCGAGCCGAGCTGCGGCACGAACGCGATCGGCGCCTGCTTGCGCATCCTCGCGAAATCGGGATAGGGATCGGCCCAGAATGCCGATACGTCGATATCGAAATGCGGGGCGTTGGACATGCGGCTCCGACGATCCGTTGCGGCGGTGGCGCGCAGGGTGGCCAAGCGGAGCCAGCGTGTCAAATCTCGATCGTCGCGGTCACTAGTCGGTATGCGCGGGCACGTCGATTCCCTCGGCCGAATACTGCCGGATCTTGTTGCGCAGGGTGCGCACCGATACGCCGAGCACGCGCGCGGCGTGGGTGCGATTGCCGTGGCAACTCGCCAGCGTTTGCAACACCAGCTCGCGCTCGATCTCGCCGACGGTGGACCCGATCAGCAGCGGCACGATTTCGTGCGCAGTCAGCGAAGGCTGT
>DASSGH010000091.1:0-18085 GCA_035693615.1 Xanthobacteraceae bacterium | reverse complement strand
GTCCCGACGCCTTGACCAAAACTGCAGAACATACAGTGTCCGCTGCTACCGAATTTGCTACCGAACGCGGTGGGACCAGCCGGGATCGAAACGGATGAAGAACGCTAGGACACTCAAAAACTGCCGATAGATCGGGACGTTCAGCGATGCGCTGGGATGGGCCGAGACGGTAGTGAGCGAATTAGGAAACCGCTGCTCTATCCGACTGAGCTACGGGACCAAACGAGAGAATTTCCACGCTACACAGCACTCTTAAGACTGCTCGTTTCCGTTCGCTGAACTCGTGGGTGAGCCGTATATATCCGCCGGGACGATCCTGTTCTAGTAGGCTCGGAAAAGGCTTACCCCTTCCAAACGGCAGCTCCCGCCGGAACCAATAAGCGGGCTCGTCCGTTGCGCCTCCGCAGGCTTTCGCAGTCAGGCCGAGCGACGAAGCGATGCCAGCTCGTATGGCCGTACCGAGCGTTATCGCAGCGGCGTTGGCCGCCGCGCCCCAACTTGCCCTCGCGCAGGGCGCCCCGTTCTGCCTCAAGAGCGCTTCGGGTACGCTCAGCTGCGCTTATCACAGCATGATTTTGTGCGAGCAGGCGAGGAAGCCCAATTCGACGGATCAATGCGTTCCGCGCTTGCAGGCCGATGTGACGACGGGCAGCTCGGCAGCGCCGCTCGGCGGGCCGCGATCGCCCACCGCCACGTCGCGTACCATCGCTCCCGCGCGATAATCGATTGCGAACCGAGTCGAATGGAGCCGCAGCAGCGCGCACTCACACCGGGCGTTGCCCCGGCTGACGCGCCATCCCCGAGCCGCTAGTATGCAGAAAAGCGGCGCATAATGCCGACGACGACGGGAGGATGGCATGAAAGGTTTGTGCGTTCTGGCGGTCGCCCTGGTCGCGACGATGATGCCAGGGATGGCCGGCGCCGCTGATGCGGTCAAGATCGGGGTGATCTATCCGCTCACCGGCAATGCCGCGAGCGCCGGCGCGTCGGCGAAGGATGCGGTCGAGCTCGGAGCGGAAATCGTCAACACCGCGCATCCGGAGCTGGAGGGCCTTCCGCTCGCCGCGACCGCGGGGCTGCCCAATCTCGGCGGCGCCAAGATCGAGCTCATCAACGTCGACCATCAGGGCAATCCCCAGGTCGGGCAGAACCAGACGCTGCGGCTGATCACGCAGGACAAGGTCGTGGCCATGCTCGGCGCCTATCATTCATCCGTTGCCCTCGTTGCAACGGCGGTCGCCGAGCGCCAAGGCATCCCCTTCCTCGTCGGCGATTCGGTCGCGCTCAACATCACCGGCCGCGGCTTCAAATGGATTTTCCGCAGCGGGCCGATCGCGTCCGACTTCGCCACCGCCTACACGCAATTCCTCAATGACCTGAAGAAGGCAGGACGCAAGATCGACACGATCGCCATCGTCAACGAGAACACGGAGTACGGAACCTCGGTCGCCGCCTCCATCAATGAGGCCGCCAAACGCGCCGGCATCAATGTCGCGGCGCAAATTCCCTATAGCGCCAACAGCACGGATGTCTCCGGCCAGGTGCTGCAGCTCAAGCAATTGCAGCCCGACGCCGTGATCTTCATCAGCTACACCGCGGATACGATCCTCTATTTCAAGACGCTCAAGAATCTCGACTACCTGCCGCCGATCATCATCGGCGACGACGCGGGGTTCTCCGATCCCGCCTTCATCCCCAATGTCGGCGATATCGCGCAGGGCGCTATCAACCGCAGCGCCTGGGACATCGGCAAGCCCGGCAGCAACACCTATAAGGTCAACGAGATGTTCAAGGCCAAGTACGGCCGCGACCTCGACGACACGAGCGCGCGCTGGATGCAGGGCTTCCTCGTCCTGGCCGACGCCATCAATCGCGCGGGCTCGACCGAACCGGCGAAGATCCAGGCGGCGCTGCGGGAGACCGATCTCAAGCCCGGACAGCTGATGATCGGCTATCGCGGCGTCAAGTTCGACGAGACCGGGCAGAATACGCTCTCGGCAACGTACCTGATCCAGCTCCAGGGCAAGAGCTACAAATCGGTGTGGCCGGAGGACCGCGCGACCGCGAAGCTCGAATGGCCGATGGCGGGCTGGCGGAAATAGGCGCGGCGCAGGCATCGCAGATGGGCGTCATGGCCGGGCTTGTCACCGCAAGTCGGGTTTACCCGACTTGCGCTACTCAATAGTGCGCAACTCGGGCACACCGGAGTTGCGGTGCCATCCACGTCTTCGCCTGAGGGTAAGTAAGACGTGGATGCCCGGCACAAGGCCGGGCATGACGCATAATTACTGCAACGGAGAGAAGTCCGCCGGCAGGAAGATATCCGCCTGCTGCGCAATGAGATGATCGGGGCCGCCGGGCGGCGGCCATACGCCGTCCGCCACGGCTTTGGTCCGCAGCCGCTGGCGCTCGTCGAGGCTCGCATACGGCCAGATGTGCATGAATCGCAGGAGCGGACCGGTCACGCTGTACATCGCCGCCAGCAACGGAGACACCGTGAGCCGGCCGGGCACCGCCTTGCGCCATAACTCGATCGTCGTCGCGAGCCCGTCCGGGCGCAGCACGTAGCTGCGTACCTCGTAGATGGGGCCGCAGCGGCCGGGCGTGATCCGCGGCATGAACGGGAAGGAGACGTAAGTGTCCATCGTCACCCCGGTCATGAACTCGCCGACCCCGAACGGATCCTTGGAGGTCACGATCGCGGCGCGCCGCGCAACCGCGGCTGCCTCATCGCCGCCGCCGTGGAGAAGCAGGATTTGGTTGATCGCTCCCAGGTCGGAATACCAGCAGGCCAAAAATTCACCGGCAGCGGCCTCCCCCAAAAGCTGCGGCCGCAACCGGGCGAGCGCATTCGGATGCGTGCCCGGGCGCACGGAAATGATCGTAACGTCGTAGGTCATCGTGATTTGGTCCTCTGCCTCGATGATCAATCAGCGGCGCGTTCCCGCCTGATGATGCGTACGTTGCGCCCGCGACTAGCAACCATTCCTCGTGGCGAACACCTGACGCGCGACGCGCATTGACACTCTGCCGAGATCGTTCCTACTGTGGATGCATCTGTGGCGAAAGGCTAATGCGCACCGCCGCCGCCCACAATGTCGGCGGCGGCAACGGCGGCGCAGACTTCAGCCACCCGGGAGGAGAACCTTGAGAACAGCATCCGCGACGATTGCGGCCGCGCTGGCCGCGGCCGCAATCCTGATGTCGTGCCCGCCGGTGGACGCCGCTGGGACGGTCAAGATCGGCATTCTGTGGCCGCTCACGGGCAATGCCGCCGCCGCCGGGCAAGCCTCGAAGGCGGCGGCGGAAGTCGCCGCCGATATCGTCAACAACAAGCATCCGGAACTTGCTGACCTGCCGCTCGCCGCCACCGAAGGCCTGCCCAACCAGGGCGGCGCCAAGCTCGAGCTGATCTTCGTCGATCATCAAGGCAATCCGTCGCAGGCCCAGCAATTGGCGACGCGTCTCATCACGCAGGATGCCGTCCACGTGTTGTTGGGCGCGTATCAATCCTCCTGCAGCTTCACCGCCACCGCGGTGGCGGAGCGCCACGGCATCCCGTTCATGGTCGGCGAATCGGCCGCCCTCAACATCACCGGCCGCGGCTTCAAATGGGTGTTCCGCAGCACGCCGATCGCCAGCGATTACGCCGCGACCTACATGCGCTTCTTCGACGACCTGAAGAAAGAGGGCAAGAAGATCGCTTCGATCGCGGTGGTCAACGAAAACACCGACTACGGCACGTCGGTTGCCGATTCGATCGAAGCCGCGGCGAAGAACAACAATATACCGGTGGCCATTCGCATCCCCTACAGCGCGAGCTCGACCGACGTCTCCGCACAGGTGCTGCAACTCAAGGAAAAGCAACCGGACGTCATCATCTTCATCAGCTACACGTCGGACTCGATCCTCTACATGAAGACGATGAAGAATCTCGACTACATGCCGCCGATGGTGATCGGCGACGACACCGGATTTTCCGATCCGTCCTTCATCCCCGCCGTCGCCGACATCGCCCAGGGCGCGATGAACCGCAGCGCCTGGGATATCGGCAAGCCCGGCAGCACGACCTACAAGATCAACGAGATGTACAAGGCCAAGACCGGCCGCGATCTCGACGACACCAGCGGGCGCAACATGCAGGGCTTCCTCGTTCTCGCCGATGCGCTCAACCGGGCGGGTTCGACCGAGCCGGAGAAGATCCGCGATGCGCTGGCCAAGACCGATCTCAAGCCCGAGCAACTGATGATGGGCTACAACGGCGTGAAGTTCGACGCCACCGGTCAGAATACGCTTGCCTCCACCTACCTCATCCAGCTCAAGGACAAGCAATACCAGCTGGTATGGCCGGAGAAGGCGGCCGCCACCAAGCTCGATTGGCCGATGAAGGGCTGGAAGCAGTAATCGATGCTGCTGGCGCAGGTCATCGTCGGCGGGCTCCTCTTAGGGGCCATCTACGCGTTGTTCTCCTCCGGCCTCACCCTGATCTGGGGCATGATGAATTTCATCAATTTCGCCCATGGCGAGTTCGTCATGCTCGGCATGTACGTGGCGCTGCTCGTCGTGGTATGGCTCGGCGGCGGCCCGGCGACGTTCGGCTTTGCCGCCGCGTTTGCGCTGTTCGTGCTCGGCGTGATCGTTTACGCCTCGCTCATCCGCCATGTGATGCGCGGGCCGATGCTGGCGCAAATTCTTTCCACCTTCGGGCTCGCGCTGCTGCTGCGCTACACCGCCTTTTGGATTTTCTCGGCGAATTTCGTTTCATTGCCGCAAGTCTCGTTATCCGGCACGCTCAATGTCGGCGGCATCCTCATGCCGGTGCCGCAACTCGTGGCGGGAGTTGCCGCCATCGCGCTGACGCTCGGGCTGCATCTCTTGCTCACGCGCACGACGGTCGGCAGCCAGCTTTTGGCCGTCGCCGAGGATCGCAACGCCGCGATGCTGATGGGCATTCGCCCGGATCGCATGCAGGCGCTGGCCTGGGGCCTCGCCGCAGGAAGCGCCGGCATTGCCGGAGCGCTGATGGCGGTGTCCTATCCGTGGTCGCCGTCGGTCGGCGAGACCTTCGGCCTCACCGCCTTCGTCGTGGTGACGCTCGGCGGCTTCGGCAGCGTGCCGGGCGCCATGTATGCCGGCCTCATCATTGGATTGATCCAGGCGCTGTCCGCCTACTGGTTAGGGCCGATCTACAAGGACATCGTCGTGTATGCGCTGTTCGCCGCGCTGTTGTGGTTGCGGCCGCAGGGATTGATGGGGAAGGCGTGAGGAGGACGGCGTTGTGAAATGGAGCCTGCCTGCGCTCGCGGCTCTGCTGCTGTTCTATCCGTTCATCCTTACCGGCCCGTTCTACTGGGACATCGGGGTGGCGTTTCTGCTCGCGGCGATCTCCGCGTCGGCCTGGAACATCGTCGGCGGCTATGCCGGGCAGGTGTCGGTCGGGCACAGCATGTTCTTCGGCGTCGGCGCCTATACGCCGCTCCTGTTCTATCATTTGTGGGGCTTGCCGCCGGTCGCGGGCGTTCCCGCCGGCATGCTCGTCAGTCTCGTTCTCGCGGTGGCGATCGGCATGCCGACGTTTCGCCTGCAGGGACATTACTTCAGCATGGCGACGATCGCGGTCGCCGAACTGATCCGCATCTTCGTCGGCACCTGGGACCTCGTCGGCGCCGCGATCGGCTTGCAGGGGCCGGCGGTGGGGCGCGCCTGGTGGGACCTCACCTTCCGCAGCGAGCTGCCCTACTACTACATCTTTCTCGCCGTGCTGGCGGTCGTGCTCTACACGACCTTCGAGGTCGAACGCAGCCGCTTCGGCTATTATCTGCGCGCGATCAAGGCCGGCGAGCGCGCCGCGCGCAGTCTCGGCGTGCCGGTGCGGGCGACGAAGCTCAAGGCGCTGATGCTCAGCGCCGTCTTCACCTCGGTTGCGGGCTCGCTTTATTCGATCAAGACCGGCTTCATCGATCCGGAGAGCGGCTTCGGGATCCTCGTTTCGGTGCAGATGGTGATCGTCGCCGCGTTGGGCGGCGCGGGCACGTTGTTCGGCCCGCTGATCGGCGCGCTCCTCCTGGTGCCGCTGCAAACGGCGACCAATACCTGGTTCGGCGGCGGCGGCTCGGGACTGACCTACATCCTCTATGGCGGCATCATCGTCCTGCTCGCGCGGTACGAGCCCGGCGGCATGCACGAATGGTGGCAGCGCGTGGCGCCACGCCTGATGAGGCGTTCGCATGCTGCTTAGCGCGCAGAACATCTCCAAGGCGTTCGGCAGCTTCCTGGCGGTGCGCGGCGCCGATCTCGCCGTCGCCGAAGGCGAGATCATCGGCCTCATCGGCCCCAACGGCGCCGGCAAATCGACCTTCTTCAATTGCCTTGCCGGCGATACGCTCCCGACCACGGGGAGCGTCGTGTTCGACGACATCGACGTGACCCGCGCCTCGGCCGAGGTGCATGCCCGCGCCGGCATCGGCCGCACGTTCCAAGTGCCGGCGACGTTCGAGGACATGACCGTGCTCGAGAACGTGATGGTCGGCGCTTTTCTGCGCCATCACCATCGCGGCGCCGCGCGGGAAACCGCGCTGCGGATCGTCGAGATGACCGGGCTGACGCGCCAGAGCGCACAACGCGCGCGTTCGCTGGGTACGCCCGGACGCAAGCGGCTCGAGATCGCCCGCGTGCTCGCCACCGGTCCGCGGCTGATGCTGCTCGACGAAGCGCTCGCGGGCCTCACCCCGACCGAGTTGCAGCAGGCAATCGCGCTCGTGCGCCGCATTCACGAACTGGGAATAACGCTGGTCATCGTCGAGCACATCATGGAGGTCATCATGACGCTCGCCCAGCGCGTGCTGGTCTTCAACCAGGGTCACGTGATCGCCCAGGGCAAGCCGCGCGACGTCGTCGCCAACGAGGCGGTGATCGAGGCGTATCTGGGCCGCGGCCACCGCCGCCGCCGAAGAGAAACGCCGTGACGGAGCTGCGCGTCTCGCATCTGAAGGTGCATTACGGCGACCTCATCGGCGTGTCCGACGTCTCGCTGCGGGTCGAAGCGGGAAGTATCGTCGCGCTGCTGGGCTCCAACGGCTCCGGCAAGACCACGACGCTCAACGCCATCGCCGGGCTCGTGCAGCCGAGCGGCGGATCGATCGAATGGCGCGGCGAGACGATCACGCGACAGCCGGCCTACGCCATCGTCGCCAAGGGGCTTGCGCTCTCGCCGGAAGGCTGGCGGCTGTTCGTGTCGCAGACGGTGGAGCAGAATCTGCGCCTCGGCGCCGCCGTGCTTGCCGACAAGTCGCGCATGGCGGCGCTGTTCGAGCGCGTCTACGCGATGTTTCCTCGCCTCGCCGAGCGGCGCCATCAACTCGCCGGCACGCTCTCTGGCGGCGAGCGGCAGATGCTGGCGCTGGGCCGCGCGCTGATGAGCGAGCCGCAGCTGCTCATGCTCGATGAGCCGAGCCTCGGGCTCGCTCCAGGCGTGGTGGAGGCGCTTTATGAAACGCTCGACCGTCTGCACAAAGAGGGGTTGACGTTGCTACTCGCCGAGCAGTCGATCCCGCTTGCGCTCGACATCGCCGATTACGCCTACGTGCTGCAGACCGGTCGCACCGTGCTCGAGGGCAACGGCGCCGACCTGGAAAAGAACGAGCAGGTGCAGGAAATCTATCTCGGTATCGCAACGCAGGCAGGTACGGGCGACGCGTCGCGGGCGAGGTAGTTTCGACGTCAATTGTTCTGGTTTCGTCATGCGCGGGCAGAAGCGCGTCTAGACGCGCGTGGAGGCGCTTATGACCCGCGCATCCATCGAAAAAAGGCTTCGTTCGAAGGATGGATTGCCGGGTCAAGCCCGGCAATGACAAAAGCCTTAGCGCCCCTTGCTCGCCGGACCCCGCGCCGCCACCAGCCGGTCGTAGTCGCGCTGGGTGCGCTGCGCGTAGGCCATCGCGAACGACGCGAGCGCGTCGTCCATGACGGCGCTTTTGCCCATGTATCCCGCGAGCACCGCCGGATCCGCCGAGCGCGCGTGGGCGCGCGCCAGCGTACGTCCGCATAGCCGCGCGTAGCTCGCCAGCGCCCGTTGCTCCACCAGCTCGCCGATCGTTCCGAGGTGCCGGTTTTTCAGGTGCCGCACGTAGAAATATCGGCCCGATGCTTGATCTTGCGTCCAACCCAGGAAGACATCGCTTGCCGTCTGCATCACGCGTTGACCTTCGACCACCCGCTGGCCGGGATGCGCATTGAATTTCGGGCCCAGGCACTCGAGCACGGACTTTCCCGCTTCTTTGATCTGCAGGAACAAGGGAGCGCCGTCGCCGCTCATGAACAGGCCGATGGCACAGAAGGTACCGACGCTGCCGACCCCGACGACCTTGAAAGCGACATCCTTGAGCGCGTAGCGCTCGATCAGGCAGCGCCGCTCTGGACCGAGACCGTCCTGATAGGAGGCAAACACGCGCTTCTCGTCGACGCGGTCGCGCGGGTTCCGCTTTCCCGTGAAATGATAGATCAGCGGCGGGCGATCTTGGATGTGCACCGGTTTGCCCTTCACCAGGTGCGGGAAATTGTCGTCCTGTTCGAGATGTCCGGTGGTCTTGGAAACGATAGCGGAAAGTTTTTGTTTGAGCGCGCGGTCTTTGATGCGCTCGATCTCCCGCGCCAAGTCGATCCTGTTGTGCCAGATTTCGAGCGGCGACAGTTTGGCGAGAACCACCATTCGGCTGCGGTAGGCTTCGACGCACGCCGCCGCGAGCGCGCGCGCCCGGGCCTCTGGGAGCTTGGCCGCGAGTGCAGCGACGGCGACGCTCGCCGCCAGGCGCTTGAGGTCCACGGTGAAATCGACCCCCGCGAGCGTCTCGTCGAAATCGTTGATGTCGAAGACGACGTTGTCCTCCGGCGTCGCGAATGCCCCGAAGTTCATGAGATGGCAGTCGCCGCAAGCCTGGACGGCGATGCCGGCCATGGGCTGATGCCTCAGGTCCTCGGCCATGACCGCGGCCGCCCCGCGCAGGAAGGCGAACGGGCTTGCAAGCATGCGTTCGTAACGAACCGGGACGAGCTCCGGCACGCGGGTGCGGTCGCCCGCGGCGAGGATGGCGACCGCATCCCGCGCCGCGGTCCCGAGCAGGTCGGCGTGGCGCTCGCGCGGAACCTTTTTGCGCAGCCGCTTGCCCTCTCCATAGCGCTCCGTGCGAGGGCCCCAAGGAAGCTGGGTGATGTGGCCTGGGGTGTACAGCATCGGACGATCGCTCCCACTCGCGCGGCGGGCCGTTAATCTATGCCGTCAGCACCTCGAGCACGTGGCCGTTTGGATCGCGGAAATAGAAACCGCGCCCGCCACGCCGGTGATTGATCTTCATGTCGTCGAGCGCGCCCGGTCCGCTGCCATAGGCGAGACCCTCGGCGCGCACGCGCTCGAAGATCGCGTCGAACTCGGCCTCGCCGACCTTGAACGCGTAATGGTGGCTCTCGAACTCCGTATCATTGTCGAAATCCAAGGTCAGCGTGTCGTTGATTCGCAACGGAGCGAAGTGCGAGAGAGGACCCTCGTAGCGCAAACCAAGAATGCGGGCGAGGAACCGCGCCGATGCCTCCTTGTCGTGCGCCGGCACGATCGTATGGTCGAGCACAATGGCCATCGGCACCTCCTGCGAGTGGTCGTGTCACCTCACATGGGACGCGGCATCGCCGATGTTAAGGGCTTCGGCCCGTGCGGACGCGCCTTGCGACCGGCCCATGGCATCGCGGGTGCTCAACGATAATGAATCGTGATCGTCGTCACTTGATCGCCGGCATGGCGATCGACAAATCCCAGAAACGATGACAGCAGCTTGCGTTCGTCCTCGGGGGTCGAGGCGCGGACCTTGGCAGTCACGGCCTCCGACGCGCCACGATTGAGGTCGAGCGTGCCCTTGAACTTCTTGTGCTTCCAACGAGCGGCGCGCTGGCTCTTGCGCCCGACCCGCACATAGGTTCCGCGGCCGCTTTTGCGAATGGCGGCCTCCTTGGCGACGAGCGTACCATAGAGGTGCTTCCTGGCCCGCGGAACGATCTCGATGATTTTCATGCGTTCCCCCCTGCCTCGCCTCGTTGCAGGCGAAATATACAAGTTTGCACCGGGTAAAACCATCGGGCGGGCCATGCGCCGGAGAAAGCGCGGCAAAGTTCACGAATACCGCCGTAGTGCCGCCCCATTCGAACGGTTTCGTTGCCGCATGGGCGGGCGCTGGGACCTCGCGCTTGCACGATTTTGCTGCGTGTCCTGCATGGCCATCATGTTACCGGCGGCGGGCGCGCGCTCGGAGAGCGGGCTGCTGAGCCCTTGCCGATTCGAGCCTGCCGGCGCGGCAAAAGTTCGTGCGGTCAGCGACGGGCGCCGTTTCATCCTGGAGGACGGGCGCGAGATTCGCCTGGCGGGAATCGAGGTCCCGCTCTCGCCGGCGGCGGGCGAATCCGGGCACAACGCCGAGGCCGCGCTTGCGGTTCGCGCGGCACTGGCAGCGATTGTAATGGATCAAACCGTGGAGCTTCGTCAGAACGGCGCGCCAGCCGATCGTTACGGCCGCACGCTCGCGCTCGCCTATGTCGCCGGCGCCGACGCGCGGCGCTCGGTTGCGCACGAGATGTTGGCGCGGGGATTCGCGCGTGTTGCCGCCCATGTTGGCGATCGCGCGTGCGCCGAAGAGCTTCTGATGCAGGAGCGGGCCGCGCGTCGCGCCAAGCTTGGCCTCTGGAGCGAACCATATTATGTCATCGTGGCGGCGGACGGTGCCGCCGAGCTTGCGGCCGCACGCGGGCGTTTCACGCTGGTGGAAGGCAAAGCGTGGTCGGTGCGCGAGAGCGCAGGAACGATTTACATCAATTTCGGGCCGCGATGGGGAGAAGCGCTCACGGTCACGATCTCCAAGCGGGACGAGAGCGCCTTCGCGGCCGCCGGGCCAGCGCCGAAAAGCCTCGAGGCTCGCCGCCTCCGGGTGCGCGGCTGGATCGAGGAGCGCAACGGCCCGCGCATCGAGGCGACCCACCCGGAGCAGATCGAGATCGCCGAGCGCAACTGATCGACCGATGGCCATCGTGCCTGCCGCAGTGAGACACCGCAAATTTGCCCGGGCCGGAGCAGGCCTGCCGGCGGCTGTCGCCGCGCTTGCTCTCCTGCTTGCGGGCTGCAGCTCGTCGCTGCTCACGGCCGGAGCGCCGCCCGGATCGTTGCCGGGGATCGCGCGGCCCTTGCAGCAACAGCCGCAAGCTGCCGCGCCCACCTCGCGCGAGCACCAACGCATTCTCGCCGCCTATAACGGCGCCTACGAGGATCCCAAGCTCGAAGCACTGCTCAATGGGACCGTCGCGAAGCTGGTGGCCGCATCGGAGCGGCCGGAGGTGCATTATCGGGTGACGATCCTCAATTCGGCGTCCGTCAATGCCTTCGCGCTGCCGAGCGGGCAGCTCTATGTGACACGCGGCTTGATCGCCTTGGCCAACGACACCTCCGAGCTTGCCTCGGTTCTGTCGCACGAGATGTCGCATGTGATCGCGCGCCATGCCGCGATTCGCGAGGACCAGGCGCGTCAAGTCGCGCTGGTGAGCCGGGTGGTGCAGGACGTCCTGAGCGATCCGGAAACCGGCGCGCTGGCGCTGGCCAAATCGAAGATCGCGCTGGCGAGCTTCTCGCGCACGCAGGAGTTCGAGGCTGACGGCATCGGCGTCGGCATTGCCGCCCGCGCCGGTTACGATCCCTATGGCGCGGCACGCTTCCTCACCTCGATGGGGCGCAATGCCGAGCTCAAATCGGGGCCCGGGCAGACGCACATCGATCCGCGTGCGCCCGATTTCCTCTCCTCACATCCGGCCACGCCCGAGCGCATCAAGAATGCGCAAGCGAGCGCCCAGCAGGCCAACGCGGGCGGCGCCGGCGAACGCGACAAGGCGACCTACCTCGCCGGCATCGACGGACTGGTGTACGGCGAAGACCCGAGCGAAGGCTTCGTGCGCGGGCGCCGCTTCCTGCACCCCCGGCTCGGCTTCACCTTTCTCGCGCCGGAGGGATTCACGCTCGACAACACGGCGCAGGCGGTCCTCGGCGTCAAGGAAAGCGGCGGCCAGGCCCTGCGCTTCGACGTCGTGCGCGTGCCGGCGGAGCAGACGCTGGTGGAGTACCTCAGCTCCGGATGGATCGAGAACATCGATCCCAAATCAGTCGAGGAGGTTGTGATCAACGGCTTGCCGGCAGCGACCGCAACCGCCAAGGGCGATCAGTGGGGGTTTCGGCTCTACGCGGTGCGTCTCGGCACCGACGTCTATCGCTTTATCTTCGCCACCAAACGCATGACGGCGGAGGCCGATCGCGTCTTTCGCGAGTCGGTCGGCACCTTCCGTCGCATGACGCCGGCGGAAAGCCAGGCGGCAAAGCCGCTGCACATCAAGGTCGTGACGGTGGCGCAGGGCGACACGGTCGAACGCCTAGCGGGCCGCATGGCGATCGCCGACCGCGCCGTCGAGCGCTTGCGCGTGCTCAACGGGCTTGGGCCCAACGATCACTTGAGCGCCGGCGACCAGGTCAAAATCGTGGTCGACTGAGCAGGCAAAGCCTCGCGCTCGCTGCGCACGGTACTGATAAGTCGTCCAGCCGGGTCCGCTTGCGCGCGAGGCGCCTCAATCTGCGCCGGGAAGGTCTATATCTGTGCGCGAGCCGCCGGCCTGTCCGTGCGAGGGACAGGCGCGGGGCAACGGCAGCGCAGTTGCCACGCTGCGTTTTTGGGGATCAGCCTAGCGGCGGCTACCGCTCTTCTTTCTTGTCCTTCTCCTTCGAGGAGGCATATCCGACCCCCGCGCCCACGATCGCGCCGATCACGGTCCCGAGCCCCGGCACGATGGTCCCGGCCGCGCCGCCGACGAGCGCGCCAGAAATCGTGCGGTTTTTATCGGCCCAAGCTTTGGTCCGGTCCCACATCCCAACCGCTTTTGCTTCGTCGTCGCTCATGTTGTTCATATTGCTCATGGTGCTTCCTCTGTGAAAAAGCAGCGGGGATGTTAGCCCATCCGCCGGACCGGCGCGACATCCCTCTTGCCGGCGGCGCGGTGCCGAAACCTCTTCCTCGTTTAGCGAGCGCGAAATCGAGATACCCGTCGAAAACCGCGGTCCTGCATTACGGCAAGGCGGTTGCCCGTATTGCAGGCAGGTCGGACAGGCGGCGCATCCAAGCAGTGAGGCGTGGGCGCCCGGTGGTGAGATCGCCGGGACCCCTCTTTCGCGCCATGTCTAGAGACACAGCGACGGTCAGGTGTGCCATGCCGGGCTCCGCCTGCATCAGCGGATCCGCCGCCCGTGCCTCAAAAAGATCGGCCATGCGTTGGCTGCGCGCCACCTCGTGCGCGAGGACGGTCGGCGAACGCTCGTTCTCGGGCCGAGACATCTCACGCACCCATACGCAGATCCCTTCGCACATGCTGCGCGCGCTAGCCTCCAGCCGGCGGTAGTCCCAATGGAAGTCACGCAGAGGATGGTGGAACCGCGGCTTGTCATCAAGGCTGTCGAGATAGGCACAGATGAGCTGGCTATCCTCCATGCCAATGCCGGCGTGGTCGATGAGATATGGCACACGCCCTGACGGGTTGATTTGATAGTAGGGGCTGCCAGCCGTGCGCGTTTTCGCTTGCAGGATCTCGACGCGGCCCTCCAGCTTCTTCTCTACGACGACAATGCGCGCCAGCCGCGCGTATGGCGATGTGTATGTCACATAGAGTTTCATCGACGATGGTTCTTTCTGTGCTCAAGGTGTCACAAGCGGGCACCTCGAGATTAGCACACATAGCAAAGGGCTCCCCGCGCGTGACACGCGTCCCAGCCTAGCCTTTGCTGCCGTTCGGCGGCATCATCGCGCTTCACGCGATGTTGCGAGGTCAAAGGCATGGACATCGGTTTCGTTGGGCTCGGCGCGATGGGTGCCGGCATCGTCCCCCGGCTCATGGCCGCAGGTCACGCGGTCACCGGTTGGAACCGCAGCAAGGCGAAGGCCGAGCCGCTCATCGCCGCCGGGATGCGCTATGCGCCGACGCCGCGTGCGGCCGCGGCGGGCGCGGACGTCGTGTTCTCGATCGTCACCGACGCGGCGGCGGTGAGCGCGGTCGCTCTCGGCGGCGACGGCATCATCGCCGGCCTGAAAAGCGGCGCCATCTATGTGGACATGAGCACGATCGCGCCGGACGCGAGCCGCGCGGTCTCCGCCGAATTCGCCAAGCGCGGCCTGACAATGCTCGACGCGCCGATTTCCGGCAGTCCGATCACCTTGGCGCAAGGAAACGCCGCGCTCATGGTGGGCGGCGACAAGGCGGCCTTCGAGCGCGTCGAGCCGGTGCTGCGCGCGATCGGGCCGAAGGTGACATACGTCGGGGCGAGCGGGCTCGCGGTGCAGATGAAGATCGCCGTCAACCTGCTGCTCATGGTGGAAGTGATTGCCTTCGGCGAGGCGGTGGCACTGGCCGAAAAGGGCGGCGTCGCGCGCGACATCGCGGTCGATGCGATCCTAAAGAGCGTTGCCGCTGCGCCGGTGCTGGCCTATCGCGGCCCTTTTATCCTGGAGGGAAAGATGCCGGCGGTGCCGCTCGCCGACGTCACGCTGCAGCAGAAAGACATGCTGCTGGCGCTGGAGCTCGGCCGCAAGCTCGGCAGCCCGGTGCCGCTCGCGGCGGCTGCCAACGAGATGATGAATGCCTGCCGCGGGCTCGGGCTCGATCACCGCGATTTCGTGACCGCGCACGAGGTCTATCGCCGCCTGGGCGGGCAGAGCTAGCGCGCGGCCGCGCGCGCTTCGTCCTCATCCTGAGGAGCGCGCATGCGCGATGCGCGCCGGCAAGGCGAACGTGCGTGCACGCGTCTCCAAGGATGAGAACGAGGAAGTTGTTGCGCCCTCATGCTTCGAGACGCATCGCAGCGCCGAAACCGTGAGAACGTCGCAACCTGCGTCAACGCGCGCGGAGGTCGAAGCAGGGATTGCCGCTGCGTCCATATCCGCGCGGGCATTTCCCGACCTTTGGGACGGCTGCAGGGGCAGGACGAGACATGGGCATGCAATAGCCGCCGCTCTGCATGTAGCCGAACGGACATTGCGCACTCTTCACCGCAGGGATGAGCGGCGCTGCCGCGGCTGGCGTCAGGACGGCAAGAATGACGAGGGTGATGAGGGCGGCGACAGAGCTCATGCCCATCCAATGTAGCACATGACGACCAACCGGACCCATGCGCGCAGCTAGACGGGCCTTCTATTCTATCAATCGATCGGCCGCCACCTGCAGCGCGAGCGGAACGCTAAGCTCGAGCGCGGCGGCGGTGTTGCGATTGATCGTGAGCTCGAATTTCACCGGCTGCTCGACTGGCAGGTCGGCGGGCTTGGCACCTTTCAGGATACGGTCGGCATAGGCCGCCGCGCGTTTGAACTGATCGGCGTAGTCGATGCCGTAGGAAAGAAGCCCGCCGATCTCGACGAAGTGGGCCAGGGGATAGACCGTGGGGATGCGATGCCGCGCTGCCTGCGCCACGATGCGCTCGCGATGGCGCGCGGTGAACACGCTCGGCATGATGCTGGCGCCGCCGCCCGGCGACTGCGCGAGCGCGGCGTAGGCGGCGTCGATATCCGCCGGATCGTTGAGCGGCGCGACTATCAGCTCCAGGCCCAGCGCCCGCGCTCCGGCCTGCATTGCGGGAAGATAGATGCCGCCGGTCGCGCCGGTATTGGCGGTCGCCGGGTTGAACAGCATGGCGACGCGTTTGACCATGGGTGCGATGTCGCGCAGGAGCTCCAGCCACTTGCTGCCCATGGTGGCTTCAAAGTTGATGAAGCCGGTGGCGTTGCCGCCGGGACGGGCGAGGCTCTGCACGAAGCCGGGACCGATCGGATCGGATACGGCGACGAAGATCACCGGCACGTCGGGCGCCGCCTGCCGGATCAGCGTGATTGCCGGCGTCGTGTAGGTGACGATCAGCTCCGGCCCGAGAGCGAGCAATTCCTGCGCCAGCGCGTGCAGGCCGGCGAGATCGCCGGCGGCGCGAACATCGATGCGGAGGTTCTGGCCCTCGACCCAGCCCAGCGCGCCGAGCCCTCCCTTGAGCGCGCCGAGATATGTGGCAGCCCACGGATCGCCGAGGTCGAGACCCATGAGCACGCCTATGCGCCGCATCCGCTCGCCTTGCTGCGCGCGCGCCGCCAGCGGCCAGCCGACTGCCGCGCCGCCGACGAGCGTGACGAACTCGCGGCGCTTCATTCGATTACCTCGTCAGCGAGCGCCAGCAGCCGATCCGGCAAGTCGATGCCGAGCGTCTTCGCGGTTTTTCTGTTGATCACCAGCTCAAACTTGGTCGATTGTTCTACTGGCAACTCCGCGGGCTTTGTCCCGTTGAGGATCTTTGCCGTATAGATACCGAGGCGACGATGACCATCGAGATAATGCGTGCCATAGCTCATAAGCCCTCCCGCGTCAGCATACGCCCGGCGGTCGTAGATCGCAGGAATGGAATGGCTTGCTGCCAGCGCGATGATTTGGTCGCGGCTGGTGCTGCTGAACAACGCATCATTCGTCACTAACAGCGCTGCGTCGCGCTGTTCGACGAGCGTAGCAAAAGCAGCATCGATGTCCCGATCCGTGCTGGCATTGAGAATTCGAATCTGCTGCCCGACCGCGCCCGCGGCCCGTTCGATGTCTCTTGATTGCGGCTCCGATTCAGGGCTCCGCGGATTGACCAGAACCGCGATCACCGAAGCGGTTGGTACGAGGCCGCGAATTAGCTCGAGCCGCTTTGTGGTCAGCTCCGAAGTCAAAAGGTTCAAGCCCGTGGCGTTGCCGCTCGGCCTGCTGAGACTTGCGACCAGCCCGAATTTCACGGGATCATCGGCCGCGAGAAAGACAATCGGAATCGTCGTGGTTGCCGCCTTTGCCGCGAGTCCCGAGGTAACCCCGCCGACGGCAATCACAGCGACGCGGCGCTGGATCAAATCAGCGAGTAGTGCGGGCAGACGCTCGAATCTGCCCTCGGCCCAGTGAAATTCGACCGTCACGTTGCGGCCATCCGTATAACCCAAATCAGCCAGGCCCTGCCGGAATGCGGTCATGTAGGAAGCGTCTGCCGAGGCGCTACTGACATAGGCGATCAGCGGCATCGGCTGCTGCGCCCGCGCCACGACCGGCCACGCGACCGCGCCGCAGCCGAGCAGGGTGATGAATTCGCGCCTGTCTATTTCTGTCCTTGTCACTCGCTTCGTCATGGCCTGACTTGTTCCGGCCAATCCACGTCTTGACCGCTTCAACAAGACAAGACGTGGATGCGACGCGTGACTGCGCCGCCTCACTCGATCACCTCGTCGGCAAGTGCCAGCAGCTTGTCCGGAACATTGAGACCGAGCGCCTTGGCGGTCTTAAGATTGATGACCATTTCGAATATGGCCGCCTGCGTGACTGGCAGGTCGGACGGCTTCTCGCCTTTGAGGATGCGGCCTACATAGGTGCCCGCCTGTTCCCAGAGGCGCGCGTGGTTCGGTCCGTAACTGATCAGACCGCCGGCCTCGCCAAATTCGCGGCTGTCATAGATGGTGGGCACGCCGTAGCGAGCCGACAGGGCGACGAGCTGCGCGCGACGGAGAAAGAAAAACGGGTCGGTGGCAACCAACAACGCATCTCCGGGCCGCAGGGCGAGATAGGCGTCCTCAATCTCGCGATCGGTGCTGGCCTCCAGCACATCAAGCTGCACTCCGAGCGTGCCAGCCGCGGCCTGAAGGCTTTCGGTTACCTGCTTCGCGCTGGGATGGGTCGGCTTGACGAGCAGCGCTATGCTCAGCGCTTGGGGCACCAGCTGGCGCAAAAGGCTCAGTCGCTTTGCCGCCACTTCCACGGCCAAGGTGGTGATTCCCGTGGCATTGCCGCCCGGTCGATTGAGGCTCGATACGAGGCCCAATTCGACCGGTGGGTCCGCGATCAGAAAGTAGATCGGAACGGTCGAGGTCGCGGCTTTCGCCGCGACCGCTGCCGCGGTACTGGACAGCGTCGCAATCACCGCAACTCGCCGGCGGACCAGATCCGCCGCCAGTTCTGGCAACCTGTCGTCCTCTCC
>DASSGH010000090.1:0-8846 GCA_035693615.1 Xanthobacteraceae bacterium | reverse complement strand
CTTGAGGTCCTCCTTCTTGACCCCGCCGTGCATTTTGAGCGCGCGGATGGTCGCGACCAGCACCGCGCAGTCCGGCGCAAGCCCGGTCTTGCGGCACTTGATGTCGAGGAACTTCTCGCCGCCGAGATCGGCGCCGAAGCCTGCTTCGGTCACCACGTAATCGCAGAGCTTGAGCGAGGTGGTGGTGGCAAGGACGGAATTGCAGCCGTGGGCGATGTTGGCAAACGGGCCGCCGTGCACGAACGCAGGTGTGCCCTCGAGCGTCTGCACCAGATTCGGCGCGAGCGCCTCTTTGAGCAACGCCGCCATGGCACCGTGCGCCTTGAGGTCGCCGGCGCGCACCGGTTTACGATCGCGGGTGTAGCCGATGATGATGTTCGACAGCCGCTTCTTGAGGTCCTCGAGGTCGCTGGCCAGACAGAAGATTGCCATGACCTCGGATGCGACCGTGATGTCGAAGCCGTCCTCGCGCGGAAACCCATTGGCAACCCCGCCGAGTGAGGACACGATCGAGCGCAGCGCGCGGTCGTTCATGTCCAAGACGCGGCGCCAGGTGACGCGGCGCTGATCGATACCGAGCGGATTGCCCCAGTAGATGTGGTTGTCGATCATGGCGGCGAGCAGATTGTTCGCCGAGGTGATCGCGTGGAAGTCGCCGGTGAAATGCAGGTTGATGTCTTCCATCGGCACGACCTGGGCGTAGCCGCCGCCGGCCGCGCCGCCCTT
The DNA here is from genome assembly GCA_035693615.1 of Xanthobacteraceae bacterium. GTDB lineage: Bacteria > Pseudomonadota > Alphaproteobacteria > Rhizobiales > Xanthobacteraceae > VAZQ01. The sequence goes on along the minus strand of DASSGH010000090.1, from coordinate 8,120 downwards.
CATGCCAAAGGATGGGCCAAGCGACGGCTCGCGCAAACACAGCATGGCTTTCTTGCCGATGTAATTGAGCGCGTCGGTGAGGCCGACCGTGGTCGTGGTCTTGCCCTCGCCCGCCGGCGTCGGGGTGATCGCCGACACCAGGACCAGCTTGCCGTTGGGGCGATCCTTGAGCGACTTGACGAACTCCATCGACACCTTGGCCTTGTAATGCCCGTAAGGCTCAAGATGCTCTGGCCCGATTCCAAGCTTTTCGCGCGCGATGTCGAGGATCGGCCGCTTCTTGGCAGCCTGCGAGATTTCGATGTCGGATTTCGGATTGGCGTGCTGTGAGGCGGTGATCGGGGCCTTGGCGGCGGTGGCTTGGGTCGGCGTCATGCGAGCCTCGTTCCAATGGTGAGCTTGGCGTTGGCGGCGAATTCGCCCGCCGTGATCTTAGGGCCGTCGGCGGTCTTCACGCGCAAAACTTTGATGCGGCCGTCGGCGCAGACGACGGTAAAGCCGTCGGCCGCGACCTCGACGATCTCGCCCATCTTGCCGGCGATGCCCTTCGGATCGTGCGCCGGCAACGGCTTCGACTCGAAGATCTGCAGCGCCTTGCCGTCCAGCGCCGTCCACGCGCCCGGCGCCGGATTGCAGCCACGGATGAGATTGTGGATCTGCCGCCAGGGCTTGCCCCAATCGATGCGCGCATTGTCCCGCCCGCAACGGCCCTCGTAGCTCGCCTGCGCATGATCCTGTTTAATGCGCGGCGCCTTGCCGGCCTTGACCAGGTCGACCGCCTCCAGCATCGCATCGACGCCCATCGGAAACAGCCGGTCGAAATAAACCGAGCCGAGCGAGTCGTCGGGCCCGATATGCGTCTTCTTCTGCAGCAGCACGTCGCCGGTATCGAGCCCGTTGTCCGGCCAGAAGATCGACAACCCGGTCTCGCTCTCGCCCTGGATGATCGGCCAGTTGATCGCGCTCGGTCCGCGATATTTCGGCAGCAGCGAGGGATGGTATTGGATCGAACCCTTGGTTGGAATGTTGAGGAACTCCTCCGGGACGAACAGGGTGACGAAGGCCATCACCTGCAGGTCCGGCTTGAGAGACTTGAACTCTGACCACACCTCCGGCTTGCGGTAGGAGACGGGCTGGTAGATCGGAAGCTGCGCCGCGATCGCTGCCTCCTTGAGCGGATCGGCCTTCGCCCCCTCTTTCTCCGGCGCCACATAGACGGCGACGACGTCCTCGCCGCGCTTGCGCAACGCCTCCAACACCGCCTTGCCGAACGCCTGCTGGCCGTGCACCACGATACGCATTCAACGTCCTCCTTGCCGTCATCCCGGCCGAGCGAAGCAGCAGTCGGAATCCAGCCATGGGCCCCCGCCGGGCGGGGACGACAGTGTTGCTCGATCTAAGCCGCCTCGGCGCGCGCGCCTTTCTCCGGCGCGGTAATCGCCCCCGACGCCTTGATATCCGCAATTTGGGCTGCGCTGTAGCCGAGCTCCTTGGCGAGAATTTCTTCGGTATGCTCGCCGAGCAGCGGCGCGCGTTTTACTTCGGTGATCGAGTCCGACATCTTGACCGGATTGCCGACGGTCAAATACTTGCCGCGCGTGGGATGATCGACTTCGACCACGGTGCCGGTCTTGCGCAGCGACGGCTCCTCGGCGATCTCCTTCATCGAAAGGATCGGCCCGACTGGAATGTCGAGACCGTTGCAGATGTCCATGACCTCGAACTTGCTCTTGGTCATGGTCCACTGCTCGATGGTATCGAAGATGTGGCGCAGCCGCGGCAGACGCGCCGGCGGGGTGGCATAGTCGGGATCGGTCTTCCACTCCGGCTTGCCGATGACATCGCAAATCGAGCCCCACACCGGCGCCTGGGTGATGAAATAGATGTAGGCGTCGGGATCGTTCTCCCAGCCCTTGCATTTGAGGATCCAGCCGGGCTGGCCGCCGCCGGAGTCGTTGCCGGCGCGCGGCACCGCCGGCCCGAACGGGATGCCTTCTCCGTATTGGCTGTATTCGGCGAGCGGGCCGTGCGCCAGGCGCTGCTGATCGCGCAGCTTGACACGCGCGAGGTTGAGCACCCCGTCCTGCATGGCGCAGAGCACGCGCTGCCCGCGGCCGGTACGGATGCGTTGATAGAGCGCGCTCACGATGCCGAAGGCGAGGTGCAGCCCAGTGCCGCTGTCGCCGATTTGCGCGCCGGTCACGAGCGGCGGGCCATCGCGGAAGCCGGTGGTCGACGCGGCGCCGCCCGCGCATTGTGCGACGTTCTCATAGACCTTGCAGTCCTCGTAGGGCCCCGGACCGAAGCCCTTGACCGACGCCACAATCATGCGCGGATTGGTCTTGTGGATGTACTCCCAAGTCAGGCCCATGCGGTCGAGCGCGCCGGGTGCGAAATTCTCCACCAGCACGTCGCAGTGCTTGATCAGCCGCTCGAGGATGTCTTTGCCCTTCGCGTGCTTAGAGTCGATGGTGATGGAGCGCTTGTTGCCGTTGAGCATGGTGAAGTAGAGGCTGTCGGCGCCTTTGACGTCGCGCAGCTGGCCGCGCGTGATGTCGCCTACGCCGGGCCGCTCCACCTTGATCACGTCGGCGCCCATGTAGGCGAGCAGCTGCGTGCAAGTCGGGCCGGACTGCACGTGGGTGAAATCGAGAATGCGCACGCCGTCGAGCGCCTTGCCGGCGGCGCCCCAGGGCCTGGTGCTAGGTCGCGGCAGGCCGTTCGACGCCGCGGCCTTGGCCGACTTGGCCGGCTTCTTCGATTTCAACTTCACCACCTTTTTCGCCGCGGTTTTGGATTTCGCCTTGGACTTGCGTTTCGCCGTCCTGGGTTTCCTCGTTGTCATCGTTGATCTCCGTGATCTGCGTGATGCCGGACGAACCGGGCGCGTGCTCCTTTATTTCTTGCGAACCGAGCTTTGCGGGTTGAGCTTGCCGATGCGACCGCTCTCGGTGCCGGCCGCCGGGTCGATCACCGCGTTGATGAGGGTCGGCTTGCCGGAGTCCATGGCCGCGTCAACAGCGCGCTTGAGCTCGTCGGGCGTTGTCGCCTGAGCGCCAACGCCGCCGAATGCTTCCGCGATCTTGTCGTAGCGCGAGCCCTTGACAAAGACGGTCGTGGCGGGGTCCGAACCACCGGCGGCATTGGTGTCGGTGCCGCGGTAAATGCCGTCGTTGTTGAAGATGACGATGCAGACCGGCAGCCTGTACCGGCAGATCGTTTCCACTTCCATGCCGGAGAAGCCGAAGGCGCTGTCGCCTTCGACCGCAAGCACGGGTTTGCCGGTCTCGATCGCGGCCGCGATGGCAAAGCCCATGCCGATGCCCATGACGCCCCAAGTGCCGACGTCCAGGCGCTTGCGCGGCTTGTACATGTCGATGACGCCGCGGGCGAGATCGAGCGTGTTCGCGCCTTCGTTGACGAGGATGGCATCCGGCCGCTCTTTGATGACTGTGCGTAGCGCACCGAGCGCGCTGTGGAAGTCCATCGGCGCCGAATTCTTCATCAATCGCGGCGCCATCTTCGCGATGTTTTCGTCCTTCTTCGCCTTGACGGCGCCGATCCAATCCGCCGGTGGGGCCGGCCACTTGCTGTCCATGCCCTCGAGGAGAGCCGACACGCAGGAACCGATGTCGCCGACCAGCGGTGCGGCGATGTCGACATTGCTGTCCATCTCCTTCGGCTCGATGTCGAGCTGGATGAACCTCTTCGATCCAGGCTCACCCCAGGTCTTACCCTTGCCGTGCGACAGCAGCCAGTTGAGGCGCGCGCCGATCAGCATCACGACGTCGGCGTCCTTCAGCACCGTCGAGCGCGCCGCACCCGCGCACTGCGGATGCGTGTCGGGCAGAAGACCCTTGGCCATGCTCATCGGCAGGAAAGGAATGCCGCTCTTTTCGATCAGCGCGCGGATGGCGTCATCGGCCTGCGCGTAGGCCGCGCCCTTGCCAAGAATGATCAGCGGGCGTTTGGCGCTCCTGAGGACATCGAGCGCCCGCTTGACGGCGGAGGCAGCGGGAATCTGCGCCGGCGCTGGGTCGATGACCTTCACTAGCGACTTGCCCCCGGCCTCCGCGTCCATGACCTGAGAGAAGAGTTTGGCCGGCAGATCGAGATAGACCCCGCCCGGACGGCCGGAGACGGCCGCGCGGATCGCCCGTGCCACGCCGATGCCGATATCCGCAGCATGCAGGACGCGGAAGGCCGCCTTGCAAAGCGGTTTCGCGATCGCCAGTTGGTCCATCTCTTCGTAGTCGCCCTGCTGCAGATCGACGACCTCGCGCTCGGACGAGCCGCTGACCAGGATCATCGGAAAGCAGTTGGTCGTGGCATTGGCCAGTGCGGTGAGGCCGTTGAGAAAACCGGGCGCCGACACCGTGAGGCAGATGCCGGGCTTTTTGGTCAGGAAGCCGGCGATTGCAGCCGCATTGCCGGCGTTCTGCTCGTGCCGGAACGAGATGACGCGCATGCCCGCGGCTTGCGCCATACGTCCCAAATCCGTGATCGGGATCCCGGGGACGCCGTAGATCGTGTTGATGCCGTTGAGCTTGAGCGCGTCGATGACGAGGTGAAAGCCATCGGTCAGCTCCTGCTCGGCTTCCGCGGTCGTGGGCGTCGGCGTCGGCTTCGTTGCTGCATCCGCCATTGTGCTCTCCCGTAATCTTTGTCTGCCCGCGCGTGTTTGCGCCCGCGCAAGTCTTCGTTGCCTCAGTCCAAATAGTCCGCGTATTTCGCAACGTGCTCGGCCAGGCCGAGCGCGTGGTTGCGTACGAGATCCTCGGCGCGCTTGGTGTCCCGCGCTTCGAGCGCCTCGATGATGCTGAGATGGTCGCGGATCGAGCGATCGGCGCGATCCTGCTCACCGATGGTCTTGCGCCGAATCATGCGCATGTGGGTGAACAGGTTCTCGGCGAGCGAGATCAGCACACCGTTGCGGCTCATGCGGATGATGGCCTGATGAAACTCGATGTTGACCTCGGAATATTCATCGAGCCTGGCATGCAATTCGCCGTTCTCGAATTTGGCGAACATCCTGCGCAGCGAGGCGATATCCTCGGCGCTGGCGCTCTCGGTAATGAGCCGCGCCGCCATGCCCTCGAGCGCGGCCCAGGCAGTGATCATTTCGATCACCTCGCGCTTAGTCTTGCGAACGACGTAAATTCCGCGCCGCGGCACCGCACGGACAAAGCCTTCGCGCTCGAGCTGAGCCATGGCTTCCCGCACGGGCGTGCGGCTGATGCCGAAATCCAGCGCGAGCCGCCGTTCGTCGAGGCGTATATCGGTGCGGCTGCGATAGACGTCCATCGCCACGATGGCGTCCTTGAGCGCGGCATAGGCGCGGCTCTTGAAGCTGTCCGGGCTGCCGATGCGCGCGACGCGCGGCGACATCGCAGCGCCCGTGGCAGCGGGCGCGGAGGAGCCGACACGGGCACGGCGATTGCGGCTGGCGCTATTCATGACTGGTATACAATATTCCACAGCTCGCACTGACGCAACCGGTCCGGCCGGCGAGCTTGCCGCTTCGAGCATTCGTAAAAGCCGCCGCGCGATCGGCGATGCATCCGTTGGCATTCCTCGGGCGGGGCCGAAGCCGCCGGCAAGGCGCACTCACCGGCGGCGCCCGCCGAAAAACCGCCGGCCGGTGTGAGCCGGTTCACAGGAACGCGTCGGGAGGAGCGCTAGGACTGCGGAGCGATACCAAGGAGGAATCCATGACCGACCTTGCCGCCCGCTTCGTCTACTCACCGCTCGTCTCGACCGGCGTTAAAGTCGTGTGCCTGTTCTGCGTCCTGGGATTGGCGCTTTCGGCCGTGATCGTTCCATTGATCGCGCCGGAGCATCTGACCTGGGTGCTGTCGCACATCGAATGACGCTCCGCCTGTCGTCGCCTCATTCGCGCCGGGCGATGGCGTGACCTCCAGGCGCGTCCGCGCGGTAGCAGCGCGGACGCGTTGAACGTCACCGTCAAGCAGCCATGGCGCGCAGCCGCATCGGCCGCAGCACCAGCGGCGCCATCAGCGCGGCGATGATATTGAGAATCGCGGCGATCACAAATACCGCCGTCCAGCTGCCGGTCCAGCTCGTCAGCACGTTACCGAGTGGAACCAGCAAGGCCGCCGTGCCTTTCGCCGTGTACAACAGGCCGTAATTCGCGGTGGCAAACTTGCGGCCGTAGATGTCGGTGCAAGTCGCCGGGAACAGCGAGTAGATCTCGCCCCAGGCGAAGAACACCAGCCCCGACAGGATCACGAACAGGAGCGGATCGCTGGCAAAGTGCAGTAGGGCATAGATGCCGATGCCTTCCAGCATGAAGGCGATGAACATCGTGTTCTCGCGACCGATATGGTCGGAAACCCAACCGAAAAACGGCCGAGTGACCCCGTTAAGCACGCGATCGATCGACAGCGCGAATTGCAGCGCCGGCAGCGTCAGGCCGAGAATCGTCACCGGAATGACGTCGACCTTGAAGTCCTTGGCGATGGGTGCGAGCTGCGCCGTCGCCATAAGCCCGCCGGTGCCGACCATGACGAACATGACGTACATGACCCAGAACGGCACCGTCTTTAGCACCTCGATGGGACTGTAATCGCGCCGCGTCTGCTGCACGGCCGGCGCGGCCGGTATCGCTACCTCGCCGGCCTCGGGCGCGCGCAAGAAGAGCGAGAAAATGATGACGACGAGGCCTTGGCCGATGCCGAACCACCAGAACGCGGCTTCGAACCCGCTCGACCCAATCATGTTTGCGATCGGCACGACGGTCAGCGCCGAGCCGGCGCCGAAGCCCGCCGCGGTCAACCCGGCGGCAAGACCGCGCCGATCGGGGAACCATTTGAGCGCGTTGCCGACCGAAGCGCCGTAGATGACGCCGGCGCCGATGCCCCCGATGGCGGCGGCAAGATAAAGGAGCGCAAGCGAATCAGCGTAGGCATTCATCATCCACGCGATCGCTACAAGGAAGCCGCTGCCGCAGACCATGATCTTGGGGCCGAACCGGTCGATCAGATAACCCTCGAACGGCACCAGCCAGGTCTCGGTGAGGACGAAGATGGTGAACGCGACTTGGATCGCCGCGCGCCCCCAATGATACTTCTGGTCGATCGGATTGACGAACAGCGTCCAGCCGTATTGCAAGTTGGCGATCATCACCATGCAGATGATGCCGAAGATCAGCTGGCCCCAACGCGTCGCCTCGGACGCGGTCGCCCGCGACGAAATCGCTTCTGATGTGCTTGTTGCCACCGTTTCCTCCATCCCAGCCTTATTGATCGAGAGGACGCTTGCCCTCGCACTCCTTAACTACGAGCTCGCTCCCATCCGCGAGCCAACATTTCAATCTCGTTCCTTCAACGCCGTTCTTGCACGAAGGTTTGACTAGCGCCAGCGTGGCACAAAGAATGCCTGGAATTCCGCTGCGACGCGCGGGACGCGGTGCCGCACCCTTTGTGCGCCGCAACATTCTCGACCGCCATTGCGGCGCCTCTGACATCGCCGCCGCTCATGCGCTCAGCAGTCTTTATGTTAGAGTGACCATGCCCCGCTGAGAGGCGCTATTCGTGCCTTTGAGTCGCCGCTCCGCTGCCAAGCTCCTCGTCGCGCCCGCAATCCTTGCAGGGGTGCGGACCGTCACGGCGGCTTCCGGCAACGAGGCCTATCCGGCAAAGCCGGTCCGCATCATCGTACCCTATCCACCGGGCGGGCCGTATGACGGCATCCCGCGGCTCATTGCACAGTGGATCGGAGCGCAGCGCGGCTGGTCGATCGTCACCGACAACCGCAGCGGCGCAACCGGCATCATCGGTGTCATGGCTGCAAAGCAGGCGCCGGCAGACGGCCATACGCTCGTCGTGGTGACCACCAGCACCCATGGCTCGATGCCGGCGCTCAAGCGCAACCTGCCCTACGATCCGGTCAAGGACTTCGTGCCGATCGTGCTGATGGCCGACGCCGCGCTGGTGCTGCTGGTGCGTGATGAATTGCCCGTGCGCAGCGTGGCGCAGTTGTTGGAGATGCTGCGCCACAAACCCGGCCAGCTCAATTTCTCGACCGGCGGCTACGGTTCGCCGCACCATCTCGCGACCATGACCATGTTTCACCGCGCCGGACTGCCGCCGAATATTGCC
>DASSGH010000089.1:0-4932 GCA_035693615.1 Xanthobacteraceae bacterium | reverse complement strand
CGGGCATGACGAACCAGGGAAACGTGTTCTAGCCCCCGATTTCGCTCGGGCCAACCGGCTTACCCCGGCGATTCAGAACAATTCAGACCCGGCCCAAGGACCGCCCCGTCGGCCTGTGACAGCCTCATCCCTGGAGCATTGCCCCGATCAGCGCCACCGGCGCGACGGTCGGGCCGAAGGGAGGGCAGCACCAGTGCAAATGCAGCAGGTCCATTACTTCCTGGCGCTCTGTGAGGAGCTCAGTTTCACGCGCGCCGCCCGCCGCTGCGGCATTTCGCAACCTTCGTTGACCAGCGCCATCGGCGCGCTGGAGCGCGAGCTGGGCGGCGCGCTGTTTCAGCGCAAGCCGTCGATCGCGTTGACGGGGCTGGGGCGCATCGTGCGCCCCTACCTCGACGAAATCGTGCGCAACGCCAGCCATGCCCGCGAGATTGCCCGCAGCTTCATGCCGCGTGTGGACGCGATCGAGTCGTAGCTCGAGAATCCTAGCCTAAATCGCGGTTCGTCGGGTTAGCCGATCTCCGGAAACTCATGCTGCGCAATTCGGGCATGCGCGAGTTCCGTAACCCGTGCACTCGCATGACCGCAGACAGACGTTGATGCCGGCCATGGCGTGTGTACGCGCGTCCTTCTCGACGCGCCATGCGCGGGCATGAGCACGGCGTGATTCAATCTGAACGGAACATGGGCTAGTATTTCCCCGAGAGGCACATGGACATGCCAACGCAATCCAGCGTGGCCGGGGCGGCCATCACGCGCGATCGCAGCGGCGAGGCAGGCCGCCGCTCGCGGAGACCGCGCCTGGTAGTCGTGGCCGGCAGTCTGACGGCGGCATTCGCGTGCTTGCTGCTGCTTGCGCCGACCGTGCTGGCGCAAGGCACCTCCGACTCCATCGGCGAACTGCTGGAAGGCAAGGCAGCATTCGGCGATTGGCGCAGCGACGCGCCGTTGGTCCGGCGCAAGATCACCGAGCTGCCGCCGCCCTTTGCCACCCGATCGGCGGCGAATCCTCCCCGCATGATCGCGAAACCCGCCGCCGCGGCGCCGAAGGTGCCGCCCGGGTTCCAGGTCGAGCTCTTCGCCGCCAATCTGCGCGATCCGCGTGTTCTCCGCATCGCGCCGAACGGCGACATCTTCGTCGCCGAATCCGAGCCAGGGCGCATTCGCGTGCTGCGCGCCGCGGACGGCGCGTCGCAACCCGACAGCAACGACGTGTTCGCTTCAGGCCTCAATGAGCCGTTCGGTATCGCGTTCTATCCGCCCGGGCCGGATCCACAGTGGGTCTACGTCGCCAACACGGGGTCGGTGGTGCGCTATCCCTACCGCAACGGCGACCTTAAGGCACGCGGCAAGCCCGAGGTGATCGTGCGCGATCTTGCCGGCGCCGGCGGCCGCGCGGTGCAGCGCGGCCACATCACGCGCGACATCGTCTTCTCCAAGGACGGCCGGCAGATGTTCGTGTCGGTGGGCTCTGCAACGAATGCCGGGGAGGGGATGGGAAAACGCGATGCCGCGGCGATCGCGCGCTGGGACGCGCAACACGGCCTGGGGAGTGCCTGGGGCATCGAGACCGACCGCGCGGCCGTTCTCGTCTTCGATCCCGAGGGCGGCAATCGCCGCGTGTTCGCCAGCGGCTTGCGTAATTGCGTGGGGCTCGCCGTGCACCCGCAGAGCGGCGACCTCTGGTGCTCGACCAACGAGCGCGACGATCTCGGCGACGACCTCGTGCCCGACTTTATGACGCGCGTGCGCGATGGCGCGTTCTACGGCTGGCCCTGGTACTATCTCGGCCCCAACGAAGACCCGCGCCATCGCGGCGAGCGGCCGGACCTCAAGGACAAGATCACCGTGCCCGACGTGCTGATCCAGGCGCACTCCGCCTCGATGGGCATGGTCATCTACGAGGGCGACCAATTCCCCTCCGAATACGCCGGCGATGCGTTCGCTGCCCAGCACGGCTCCTGGAACCGGGCGAAGCGCACCGGCTATAAGGTTGTCCGCGTGCGGCTCAAGGACGGCGCGCCGAGCGGCGAATACGAGGATTTCATGACCGGCTTCGTCGTCAACGACGCCGCGGTTTGGGCCCGCCCCGTCGGCATCGCCGTGGCGCACGACGGTGCGCTCCTCGTCAGCGAGGATGGAAACGGCACGATCTGGCGCGTCTCCTATCGGGGCGGTCCGTAGCGGATCGCGCGCACGGCCGCTTTGTTTCGCACGAATAAAGGATTATCGCCTTGAGCTCGGACGAGACGGAGAGCGACAAATTGCGAGCCGCCCGCCGGCTCCGCAGAGCGATTGCGCGCCGCCTTGGTAGAGCGGTATCGGCGGCGATTGCGGCGCTGATATGCGCAACCGCGGCCGTCAACGCGGCGCCGCTGCGGATCGTCGCGATCGGCGCCAGCAACACGCACGGCTGGTACGTCGGCAACCGAGGCGCATATCCGGCAAAGTTGCAGGCTCTGCTGCGAGCAAAAGGCATCGATGCTCAGGTCACCAACGCCGGAGTGCCCTTCGAAACGACGGGGATGATGCTCCGCCGCATCGATCGGGATGTGCCGAATGGAACGGACATCGTGATCTTGGAGCCGGGCGGCAACGATAAGCGTTTCCTCGTCCCGCCGGGGTGGCGCGCGGCAAACATTGCGGAGATGGAGCGCAGGCTCAAGGCCCGCTCGATCAGCGTGATTGTGTACGACGAGGTGATGCCGCTGCAATATCGTGCCTTGGATCTCATCCATTTCACGGAGCAAGCCCACGCCATCATTGCCGCCGCCCTGCTTCCGCGCGTCATGGAAATTGTCGAGCGTCGGCGCAGCGACGTTCTGCCACGCCGAAATGCAACGCCGGCCGCGCCGCGGTGATCGCGGGTACCGGCGCGAAAGAGTCGTCATGCCCCGGCTTGTTCCCGCAAGTCGGGTTTACCCGACTTGCGGCACTTAATGCTGCGGAACTCGGGCAAGCCCGAGTTCCGGTGGCATCTCCTATGCGCATCGCCCGATGACGGCGGGAGAAGCAGATGAACATTCTCACCGTCAATCTGCTGTTCAGCACGGTCGTATTTGCGATCGCGGCCAAGCTTTATCTCCTGCCGATGCTTCCCAGGCTCGAGCCACGGTCGGTCGTGATTCCAATTCTGCTGCTGCATGCGATGCGGCACCTTGGGTTGATGTTTCTCGCTTCGGGAGCAGTATTTCCGGGCCTGCCCGAGCGATTTGCGAAGCCGGCTGCGTACGGTGACCTGCTCGCCGCCATCCTGGCGCTCGTCGCCCTTTGCGCGGTTGTCCGCCGCTCGAGCCGCGCGCGGTCGTTCGTCGGCCTGTTCAACGTCGTGGGGACGATCGATCTCATCAGCGCGATTTCGCTTGCCACCATTTATCGAGCGGCGCCGTACATGGGACCCGCCTATTGGATACCGGCGTTCTGGGTGCCGGCGCTGCTGGTAACTCGTGGTCTTTGTTCTTCTGGGTAAGCGTTGGTACGGCCCGATGTGACGCGTGAGCGGCAACCTCGGATCGAGCGAAGATAGGTGTGCTATTCTTCTGTCCGAGAGCCGGGAGGTGCCTGGAGCTGCGGATTCAGAACGATTCAGGTCTGCCCCAAGGACCTAGAGCCGCTTCTGGGGCATCCTGAGCCACGGTAGCCTGGCACAGCGGCTTCCGGAGGGGAGCCCATGCTCGACCTGCGACGACGCCAGTTCATCAGGCTCATCGGCGGCGCGATAGTCGCATGGCCGCTCGCAGCGCGCGCGCAGCGGTCGACACTGCCGCTGATCGGGTTTCTCAGCAGCAGGTCACCCGACGACACGACGCATCTATTGGCCGGGTTTCGCCAAGGTTTAGCTGATGCTGGGTTCATCGAGCACCAGAATGTAAAAATCGAATATCGCTGGGCCCTAGGCCAGTATGATCATCTCCCAGCGCTGGCGACGGAGCTCATCGGCCTTCCTGTAATCGTGGTCATTTCAACCGGCGGGGAACCCGCAGCACTTGCAGCCAAAGCCGCAACTTCGACCATTCCAATCGTGTTTGGGACCGGCACCGACCCTGTCAAGGCCGGTCTGGTGGCGAGCTACAACCGCCCTGGCGGCAATGCCACCGGGATAAATTTTCAGACCGCTGACATGGAGGCCAAGCGTCTCGGATTGCTTCACGAATTAATGCCGCAAGCGAAAAACATTGTCTTTCTTTATAACCCAAAATTCGCAGCGGCCGAGGGCCAATTACACGATGTGCGAGAGGCCGCGCGTACCCTCGGGCTGGAAATTAATGCGCTTCACGCCAGCACAGATGAGGAAATCAACGCCGCCTTTAGGACGATGGTTCAGCAACAAACCGCGGCGCTGATCCTTGCGGCCGATCCATTTTTCGATACCCGCCGCAGTCAACTCGTTGTCCTGGCCGCATACAATAAGCTTCCTGCGATCTATCAGTTCCGTGAATATGCAGCAGCTGGCGGCTTGATGAGTTATGGAATAGACGCCGTTGAGGCCTACCGCCAGATTGGCATCTACGCGGCACGAATTCTCAAAGGTGCAAGCCCGGTGGACCTGCCAGTCATGCAGCCGACTAAGTTCGAGCTGGTCATCAACCTCAAGACGGCCAAAACACTTGGCCTTGACGTGCCGGACAAGTTGCTCGCACGCGCCGACGAGGTGATCGAATGATAAGTCGTCGTGAGTTCCTCGCGCTTCTCGGCGGCGCGGCCGCGTGCCCGCTCGCGGCGCGGGGACAGCAGGCGTTAAGAATCCCGCGCTTGGGCGTGCTGCTGTTCAGCACGCCTACCGCCGATCCGCAGATGGAAACCGCCCGTCGTGCGCTGCGCGACCTCGGCTACGTCGAAGGCCGCAACCTTGCGCTCGAGTATCGTTATGCGGAGGGTCGGCCCGAGCGTCTCCCCGATCTCGCGGCCGACCTCGTACGCACACAGCCCGAC
>DASSGH010000088.1:0-2903 GCA_035693615.1 Xanthobacteraceae bacterium | reverse complement strand
GGTGTCCCAGCAATCATAATTGTGCCTGGCGTCGAAGTAGCGGAAATCGGCTTTCGCGACGCGCTTGTCGGTCCCGATCACCGGTCCCATCCGGCGGTCGAACCAGATCACGGCCTTCTGCACCGCCGCCCTTTCGGCGGCTGCCGACGCGCGCCCCGCCGCAAGGATCTGCGTCAGGGCGTTGCGGTCGGCAGGGGTGAAATCCAGAATCTCGCGGCGCCTGCAGACGAAGCCGTAGCAAACCGTCATGGAGTTCGCGGAAGGGGGAAAGATCGACACCGTAGTGTACAGCGCTTCCTGCGGGGCGCTCAATTCGATCGCAAACGCCGGCAGCGGCGCGGCGATTAGCATTAATGCGATGAAGCTCCCGACTGAAATGTAAAACGCCCGGATTATACCGCTTCCGCCGGATCGTTCCCGCCCTTCCATCAGCCCCATTTCGTCGCCACTTCCAATAAAAAAATCCGGCGAAAACTATAGCAGCGGTTTCACGATGCCAATAGCGGCTGCATGATAGCGCACGGGAACTTGAGATACGCCATGAAAGATCCCTCGCTTTTTCCACCATTCCGCGCTCCTTACGCGCCGGACGATGGCGTCATCGCGGCACAGCTTCTCGAAACCGCTGCCCTCGGCGCGGAGCAGGATGCGCGGATCGACCGCACGGCCACGCGCCTGATCGAGGCCATTCGCGCCAATGACGACCGCCTCGGCGGCGTCGAGGACATGCTTCGCGAATTCGCGCTCTCCACCAGGGAGGGCCTCGCACTGATGGTGCTGGCCGAAGCTCTGCTGCGCGTGCCGGACGCCCGCACCGCCGACCAGTTCATCGAGGACAAGCTCGGCCAGGGCGACTTCGTGCATCACGAGACGAAATCCAGCGCGTTTCTGGTCAACGCGTCGGCGTGGGCCTTGGGGATGTCGGCACGGGTGATCCAGCCCGGCGAGACCCCGGAAGGAACGATCGGGCGGCTGGCGAAACGCTTGGGTGTCCCCACGGTGCGCGCCGCCACAAGGCAGGCGATGCGGCTGATGGGCAGCCACTTCGTGCTTGGCGAGACCATCGAAGCAGCGCTTGCGCGGGCAGAGCCGCATTCGGCGGACGCTGCGCGCTATTCGTTCGACATGCTCGGAGAAGGCGCGCGCACCGCCAACGATGCCCAGCGCTATTTCAATTCCTACGCCTATGCCATCGAAGCCATCGGCCGCACCGCCGATAACCGGTCCCTGCCCGATCGGCCTGGTATTTCCGTAAAGCTCTCCGCGCTGCATCCGCGCTTCGAGGCGGTGAGCCGGGAGCGGGTAATGAAGGAACTGGTTCCGCGGCTGATCGATCTCGCGCGCAGGGCCAAGGCTTATGAGCTGAATTTCACTGTCGATGCGGAGGAAGCGGATCGGCTGGAACTGTCGCTGCAAGTGATCTCGGCCGCCTTCAGCGACGCTTCGCTCAAAGGCTGGGACGGTTTCGGGCTTGCGATCCAGGCCTATCAGAAGCGCGCGGAGGCGGTGATCGACTATACCGACGATCTCGCGCGCGGCTTGCGCCGGCGGATGATGGTGCGCCTCGTCAAGGGCGCCTATTGGGACAGCGAGATCAAGCGCGCGCAGGAGCGCGGGCTTGACGATTATCCGGTGTTTACCCGCAAGGCGATGACCGACCTCAACTACATGGCCTGCGCGCAAAGACTATTGGCGCTGCGGCCGCGGCTGTTCCCGCAATTCGCAACCCACAATGCGCTGACGGTCGCGACCGTGCTCGAGCTTGCCGGCGGCAACAGCGGGTTCGAGTTTCAACGCCTGCACGGCATGGGCGAGGCGTTATATGCGCAATTGAGCCATGATCGCCCCGAGCTGGCCTATCGGACCTACGCGCCGGTCGGCAGTCATCGCGACCTGCTGGCCTATCTGGTACGGCGGCTACTCGAGAATGGCGCCAATTCGTCGTTCGTGGCGATTGCCGCAGACGACAATGTGCCGGTTGCAACGCTGCTGCGGCGTCCGGCCGAAATCATCGTCAGCGCCGACAACGCGCGGCATCCGAACATCCCCCTGCCACGCGACCTCTTGCAACCGCAGCGGCAAAATTCGCGCGGCATCGAATTCGGCGAGCGCGCGGCGCTGGACCAATTGCTCGCCGCGGTCGCAGCGGATACCGCGCCGGTCGCGGCAGCGCCTCTCATCAACGGCGAGACAAGGGCAGGCGCGGCCCGACAGCTCGTCAGCCCGATCGACCAGACCACACTTGCCGGAGGCGTCACCGATGCGACGGCGGAGCACGCGAACGAGGCGATCACAGCCGCGCGGCAGGGATTCGAAGCCTGGAGCCGGACGCCAGCCGATACGCGCGCAAAAATCCTGGAGAAAGCGGCAATGCTGCTGGAACAGCGGCGTGCGCATTTCATCGCGCTGTTGCAACGCGAGGGCGGCAAGACGCTGGATGACGCGGTCTCGGAAGTCCGCGAGGCGACCGATTTCTGCCGGTACTACGCCGGCGAGGGACGAAAACTGTTCGGCGCGGGCGAGACCCTGCCGGGCCCCACCGGCGAGAGCAATGTGCTCGAGCTGCGCGGCCGCGGCGTGTTCGTTGCGATATCGCCGTGGAATTTTCCGCTGGCGATTTTCACGGGGCAAATCACGGCGGCGCTGATGGCCGGCAATGCGGTGGTGGCAAAACCCGCCGAACAGACGCCGTTGATCGCGGCGCAGGCGATCCGGTTGCTGCATGAAGCCGGCGTGCCTGCCTCGGCGCTGCACCTGATTCCGGGCGACGGCAACATCGGCGCGGCGCTAGCAGCGCATCCGGACATCGCCGGCATCGTCTTCACTGGCTCGACCGAGGTCGCGCGATCGATCAACCGGACGCTGGCCGCCAAGGACGGCCCGATCGTTCCCTTGATCGCGGA
>DASSGH010000087.1:0-5760 GCA_035693615.1 Xanthobacteraceae bacterium | reverse complement strand
TTCTTCAACTTTTGGTTTGGCACCGCCTCGTGGCGAGGCACGGCTGGCTTGCTTAACCGCATCCTTCCCAAATCGTTGTTGAAGCCGTGGCAGAATTACCTTTTTCCATAGATCCCATACGACAATGTGCGCACCAGACATCGCAGAAATGACGCTAGCATCAAAGAGTTCGGCTCCACTGATTCCATGACCTACAGTTTCGATTTTTATCGCCTTCGAGCGTCTCACGCGGGGTAGCTTCGAAAGATCAATGCCAGCATCACTAGCGTCCTCCTTGAGTGCGTCGTCGCTCTGAAGCCGGTCCCAAAGGCTGTCGATCTCCATGATAAGGTCAGGCATTTCGACAATGCGCAGCTCGTAACGCTCCATGGCTGCCTCTTTGCACGTATTTACGGCTGACCAGAGATACCTCGTTTTGCGGGCACACGCAATGGTTGCAAGAGTGCCGGTCAGAGTTCTCAAAGCAACAAGAAGGATACGGCTAACTCGACTCGACCTTTCAAGTGGTGTTCGAGGCACGTTTATTTTTGAGCAGCCCGCCGTTTCGCTCGGCCAATCCCTCGGGCGTAAAGTCCGCGCGGGGCGGGTTCATATCTCGGCTGCTGTGCGGCGCCGGCAAACAAGAATGCGCAATTGTATCAAAGAGTTCTTTCTACATTAGAGTTGACATATTCATGTTTTGTTCCAAAATTGCGCTGAGGGGCGTCGGCAGTCAAGAAAGGCGTGCAAAATCAAAAAGGGGGAATGGCTATGCCTCGCCTCCCGCGAGGTCCGCGTCCGGTGTGCGCTTGGGGCGCGACCCGGAGCTGCGTTCCGCCCGCTTATACCATGTCAGCAGGGCGGCAACCGCAATCATGATGACGATGCCGAGGCCGCTGAGCAGGAATTGCATCCATACCGCGCCCGAGACCTCGATCATGGCGAAGTGGGCGGCGAAGGAGAGAAACACGCCGAGGCAGAAGATCTCGAGCGAATGCTGCCCGCAGACGATCGGCGCCCACAGCAACGGCGATCGCAATCCCGGCCAGTCGCGTGGAATGAACCGCACCGTCACCACCGCCAGCGCGAGGAAATGCGCGAAGCGCAGCACGTCGAGGTTTTGCTTGTCGATCGGGTAGATCAGCTCCTCGAGCCAGTGCGGCACGTATTGGCTCATGCCGGGGAGATACCAGGTCAGCGCGATGATGAAGGCGAACACGAGATACGCGACCGCGATCCACAAGGTGACCCGCGACTGCAACACCGGCCCGAGCCGGTGCGCGCCTCCCAGCGCGCACCAAGCGCCGAACACGAACAGGAGTTGCCAGGCGAACGGGTTGAAGAACCAGGTGCCTTCGGGATAGCTCGGCAGGTTCCAGCCGAAGTGCCAGGTGAGCACGTAAAGGAGCACCGAGGCGCCGAGCGCGAGCCAGGCGCGAAACTGCAGGAGCCAGAGGATCGGCGGGAACAGGAGCAGCAGCACGATATAGAGCGGCAGGATGTCCATGTTCGCCGGCTTGAACTTGAGCAGCAGCGCCTCGACGATGGTCACGTCGGGCTGCTTGAGAAAATCGAGGATGTTCATCTCCTCGGCGTAGAGCGGGTTCTCGAAGCTCGTGGCGACGTAGGAAATTTCGGCGAGATAGATGGCGAAGAGGAACACGTGGGCGACGTAGATCTGCCAGACGCGGCGCAGGATGTGGGCGCCGGCGATGAGGGGCCCGCGCTCGCGCATCTCCTTGCCGTAGACGAAGGCCGCGGTGTAGCCGGAGACGAAGACGAAGATCTCGGTGGCGTCGCTGAAGCCGTAATTGCGGATGGTGCCCCAGGCGACGAGGTTCGAGGGGATATGGTCGAGGAAGATCAGCCAGAGCGCGATGCCGCGAAAGAGGTCGAGCCGCAGGTCGCGCGCGGGGGTGACCACGGCGGTTTGCACCGCGGGCGCTTTTTCCGCGGCCTGCACTCCAGGCGATCTGTCCGGGGCCTGCATTCCAGGCGATCTTTCCGCGCTGATGGGCATCGCTGAATCTAGACCAGGATTGGATTCGCTCAACCCTCTCTGGGTCGGGGGCAGGGCTTGTCGTCGGTTATTTCGTCATGGCCGGGCTTGACCCGGCCATGACTGTCTTTCGTAATCGAGGCCAAGCAAGACGTGGATGCCCGGCCCAAGGCCGGGCATGACGCCTCAAAATCCAGACCGTCATGGCGGGCTTGACCCGGCGATCCACGTCTTTGGTGATAGAGGCATGACGTCGTTTGATTTCGTCATTGCCGGGCTTGACCCAGAAATCCATCCGCTTCGTAAAAGCCTCTCTCGAAGAGGATGGACCCGCGGGTCAAGCCCGCGAGTGACGAGGCGTGTTCAGGCGAGTTCTACCTACACAACATGGGAAATTGCGTTTAGAAATTCGCGCATGGAAGCGACCAAACCAGCCTACCGCGCCGTGACCCGCGAGATCGAGGTCACGGCCACCCCCAAGTTCCTGCCGGACCGCTCCTCGCCCGAGAACGGCTATTTCTTCTGGGCCTACACCATCACGCTCACCAATCGCGGCGGCGAGACGGTGCAGCTCAAGACGCGCCACTGGCGCATCACCGACGCGCAGGGGCGGCTGCAAGAGGTGCGCGGGGCAGGCGTCGTGGGGGAAGAGCCGGTGCTCAAGCCGGGGGAGAACTACGAATATACGAGCGGCGTGCCGCTGCCGACGCCGTCGGGTTTCATGACCGGAACCTACGGCATGGTGACCGCGGCGGGCGAAGAGTTCGACATCGCCATTCCCGCCTTTTCGCTCGACACCCCGCAGCGCGAGCGCACGATTAATTAGCGCGCGCCCGCCGGTCGTTAATGCGGTCCCTCCAGACCTTCCTCGGTCGTGCCCCTGGCTTGATGCTTGGTCCGGGGACATGGCTGAAGCCCGCAGGTGGTTGTGTCACCCGCGGGCTTGACCCGCGGGTCCATCATTCTTCGCAACAAGTCTTGCGAAGAAGATGGATGGCCGGGTCAAGCCCGGCCATGACAGCGTCGATGACCTTCGTACTCGTCAATGACGCGATTCACGACGGCGGGGCGGGCTCCGCCACGTCGCGCGGGGCGAAGACGTAGGTCGAGTTGCAGAACTCGCACGTCACGGTGATCTTGCCGTTCTCGACCATGTGGTCGCGGTCGTCCTGGGGAAAGCTGCGCAGCATGCGCTCCACCCGCTCGCGCGAGCACGAGCACTGCGCCTGCAGATCGCGGCTGCGGAAGACGCGCACCCCGCGTTCGTTGAACAGCCGATAAAGCAGCCGCTCCGCCGAGGTGTCGGGATCGATGAGCTCGAGGTCCTCGAGGCTCGCGACCAGCGCGCGGCCTTCGACCCAGGCGTCGTCCTCGACCGCGGGGGGCACCTCGATCCCTTCCGGCACGTCGCCGGGATCGAGATCGGCGCGGCGCGAGCGGTCCGGCGACTGCGGCAAAAACTGCAGCAGCAAGCCGCCGGCGCGCCAGCGGTGGCGGGCGCCGTTTTCGCCCGCGCGCAGCTCCTCGGCGACGGCGAGCCGCACGCGCGTCGGAATCTGCTCCGAGCGCAGGAAATATTCGTGCGCCGCGTGCTCGAGGCTTTTGCCTTCAAGGGCGACGATGCCCTGATAGCGGGAGGTGTCCGGCCCCTGGTCGATGGTCATGGCGAGATGGCCGCGGCCGAGCAGCGCGCCGCCGTCGGCCGCGCCGGCGGCGATGGCGGCGTCGACGCGCGCGGCGTCGAAGCGGGCGCAGCCGCGGATGTTGCCCGGCGTGGTGTAGTCGATGACCAGCATGCGCACCGGCCCGTCGCTCTGGGTCTGCAGGATGAAACGGCCTTCGAATTTGAGCGTCGAGCCGAGCAGCACGGTGAGCACGATCGCCTCGCCGAGAAGCTTCGCCACCGGCGCGGGATAGCGGTGGCGCGAGAGGATGGTGTCGATCGCCGGGCCGAAGCGCACGACGCGCCCGCGCAGATCGAGCGTCTCGACCTTGAACGGCAGGATCGTGTCGTCGGCGGAGGTCGCCGCCGGCACGCGCGAGGGAATCTCGATGTGGGGATCAGGCATGATGCCTCTATATAGTGCCGGGCCAAGCGAAGTTGAACCAACGAGTCCGTCATGGCCGGGCTTGGCACCGCGGTTGTCATTGCCGGGCTTGACCCGGCAATCCATCTTCTTCGCAAAAAGTCTCTCGCGAAGAGGATGGACCCGCGGGTCATAAGCGCGTCTACGCGCGTCTTCGACGCGCTTCTGCCCGCGGGTGACGGAGCCTTGGGGCCGCGAAGAGATGGACCCGCGGGGCGTAAGCTGGTCTACGCGCGTCTTCGACGCGCTTCTGCCCGCGGGTGACGGACCCTTGGGGCAACGCCTCGCCGTATCAGCCCCGCCTCACCCCGCGTTGAGGCACCAGGCCAAGATGCCCTTGTGCGCGTGCAGGCGGTTCTCGGCCTCGTCGAACACGATCGACTGCGGCCCGTCGATCACGTCGTCGGTGACCTCCTGGCCGCGGTGCGCCGGCAGGCAATGCATGAACACGGCGCGGGGGTTCGCCAGCCCCATGAGCCGCGTATTGACTTGGTAGCGCTTGAGCACGTTGTGGCGGCGCTGGCCGTCCTTGTCGCCCATCGACACCCAGGTGTCGGTCACCACGCAATCGCAGCCTTTCACCGCCTCCTCCGGGTCGCTGCCGATGTCGATCGCGGCGCGCGAACCCTTGACCCAGTCGCGCAGCCACTTCTTGGGCGCGAGCTCGGGCGGGGTCGCCACCCGCAGGCGGAAATCGAAGCGCTCGGCGGCGTGCATCCACGAGGTGAGCACGTTGTTGGCGTCGCCGGTCCACGCCACGGTCTTGCCGCGGATCGACCCGCGGTGCTCCTCGAAGGTCATCACGTCGGCGAGCACCTGGCAGGGATGCGAGCGGCGGGTGAGGCCGTTGATCACCGGCACGGTGGCGTGCCGCGCGAGCTCGGTGAGCATCTCGTGGTCGAGCGTGCGGATCATGATGATGTCGACGTAGCGCGAGAGGACGCGCGCGGTGTCGGCGATGGTCTCCCCGCGCCCGAGCTGCATCTCCTGGCCGGTGAGCAGCATGGCGGAGCCGCCGAGCTGGCGCATGGCGACGTCGAAGGAGACGCGCGTGCGGGTCGAGGGCTTGTCGAAGATCATGGCGAGCGTGCGCCCCTCGAGCGGGCGCGCAGCGCGCTCGCGGCGCGCCTTCATGGCGCGGCTCGCTTCGATCATCCCGCGCAGCTCCTGCGGCGGGATGTCGATGAGGTCGAGGAAATCGCGGCCCTTCATCCTGCCGCTCCGACCTTTTGCGGCGCCTTCTGCGCGGCGGCGATGCGCGCGCAGGCGCGCTCGAGGCGCTGCACCCCTTCCGCCACTTCCTCCTCGCTGATGATGAGCGGCGGCAGCAAGCGCACGACGTTGTCGCCGGCCGCGACCGTGATCATCTTCTCCGCGCGCAATTCGTCGACGAGCTCGCCGCTCGGCCCCACCGCGCGCAAGCCGACGAGAAGCCCCTCCCCGCGCACTTCGGCGATGACGGTCGGATAGCGGTCCTTGATCGCGGCGAGCTTCTGCTTGAGCACGAGCGAGACCTTGCGCACGCGCTCGAGAAAGCCGTCGGCGAGCACGACGTCGAGCAAGGCGCCGGCGGCCGCCATGGCGAGCGGGTTGCCGCCGAAGGTCGAACCGTGGGTGCCGGCCGTCATGCCGGCGCCGGCCTCGGCGGTAGCCAGGCCGGCGCCGAGCGGAAAGCCGCCGCCGAGCGCCTTGGCG
>DASSGH010000086.1:0-35539 GCA_035693615.1 Xanthobacteraceae bacterium | reverse complement strand
CCCGGCCCTTGGCGTCGAGCCGCAGGGTGTAGTTCGACACGAAGCGGTCCATGACGTCCCTGGTGCACCCCCGCCGGTCGCCGCGGCGCTCCTCGGGCACGAGCCGCAGGCGCCCGCGCCGCCCTCACGGGTGCGGTCTTGAAGGCCGCATCACCGCTTGGGACACTATGGGTTATCATGGGATAACTTGGGCGTCAATGATGAGCCCGTCGCGACCCACGCGACCGGCGAACGGAATCTCCACGGCCAATTAATGGGATGCGCGCTTAAGGAATGGTTGAGGGGGGCAATTCGCCCGCCGCCTGGGCACTGAGCGCCTCAGCGGTCCAAATGGTTAACGCCTGTTCTCGTTGTTGCGTTGCGTAATAGGTGCCGCGGACGGTTGCGGACGGTTGCAGATGCGCGCCGTTGTTCCGCGTTGGTGAGATCGGGTTCCAAGGCACGGAACGCACGCGGGTGCTGGCGAGTTGTTATTGCACAAGGAACGCTTCCTTTCCTTGGCAGAACAAACTCGACATGAGGCCAACAATGCTCAAGACCTTTATGATTTCCGCAGCGGTCAGTGCGCTGATGGTTTCCGGCGCTCTGGCGCAGGCCGACAAGCCGGCTGACAGTGCGAAGTTCATCTCGGCACAAAGTCAGGACCAGTGGGTTTTCTCGAAGTTCAAAGGCACCGATGTGCTCGGTCCGGACAATGCCCACATCGGCAACGTGAATGACATGCTGTTCGACAAGCAGGGCAAAATCCTCGGGCTCATCGTCGGCGTGGGTGGATTCCTCGGCATCGGCGAAAAGAACGTCGCCATCGACATGAGCGCGTTCCAGCCCGTTCCCTACGACACGGGCAGCAGCACGAGCGGCGCTAGCACTGCGACGCGCAATGACGATCCCACCATGGTCAAACTAAAAGTGAGTTGGACCAAGGATCAGCTCAAGAGCGCGCCGGACTTCCAGTATTACAAAGCGCCGTCTCGCACGAGCAGCGGCGGTGGTGCCCCGACCACGGGCATGGCGCCTCGCCCAACGGCGCCCACCGCACCGCCGGCCGGCCGCTAACTCGGCAGATGTTTCGAGTCGCGTGAACGAAGGCGAGTAGACATCGTTCGCTAGTAGTATCTGTAATTGCGTAGCATGGTGGGACGAGTGTCCCACAGGACCAAAGGGTCGGCCCGGCGGCAAGCCGGGCCGGCCCTTGCATGTTACGGCGCGCCCCGCGTGGCGCGTGCGGCAGGCACGCTTGTCTCGCCTCACCGTTTCTGCACAATCGCGCGTCCTGCCGGGGCGAGTCGTTCGTCTGGGCTAGCGTCAAGATCGGCTCCCGCAACGACCGAGCGGCCTCGTATGGTTCTATCCGCGCTGCGTGCCGAATCATCCGTCGTCGCAGAGGTCAGGCCATCGCCCAATCATAGCGAACGCAAGGGCAGCGGCACGCCCGACATGATCATTCTGCATTACACCGGCATGCCGGACGATCGCGGTGCGATCAATCATCTGTGCAATCCCGCCAGCCAAGTCTCCGCGCACTACGTCGTTCTGCCGGACGGCTACGTCGTTCAGCTGGTCGCGGAGGCGCGGCGCGCCTGGCACGCTGGGACGTCGTCCTGGGCGGGCGAAAGCGATATCAATTCGCATTCGATCGGCATCGAGATCGCCAATCCCGGCCACGACCACGGCTATCCCGATTTTCCCAAACGGCAGGTGGCCGCGGTGATCGCGCTCTGCCGGAGCATCTTTACCCGCCACCGGATCGCCGCGAACCGCGTGCTCGGCCACTCCGATGTCGCACCGACGCGCAAACGCGACCCGGGCGAGAAGTTTCCGTGGAAGGCGCTGGCCGATTCCGGCGTCGGACTCTGGGTCAAACCCGCGCCCATAGAGTCAACGGGTTCAATCTTCACGCTTGGCGACACCAATCCTGCCATCGCGGAGGTGCAAACGTTGCTGGCAAATTATGGTTACGATGTCGCCGCAACCGGCGATCTCGACGGCGCCACGCGCGACGCGGTGGCAGCCTTCCAGCGTCATTTCCGTCCGCAACGGGTCGACGGTTTCGTCGACGGCTCCACCATCGCGACACTCAAGAGCCTCATCGCCGCGCGCGATGCACAGCCGGCAGGCGAGCTAGCGCGGCGGGGGCTGATCCCGCGGCCTTGACGTCGGGCCGAGAACACCCCATCCCTTATCGGTCAGTCGGCTGGACGGCCGCTCGGACCAAGGCCGAAAGGCGGTCTGGGAGGAAAGTCCGGGCTCCATGGGCATACGGTGCCGGATAACGTCCGGCGGGTGTTGAGCCCAGGGAAAGTGCCACAGAGAACAGACCGCCGCTCGCATCTCTCTCCGCTGAGGGGAGGGACAGGGCGGTAAGGGTGAAACGGTGCGGTAAGAGCGCACCGCGCCTGCGGCAACGCAAGCGGCACGGCAAACCCCACCGGGAGCAAGACCGAATAGGGACGGCGCGAGGCTCGCGGCCAGCGAGCTTCGGGATCAATGTCCGGATCTGGCCGTCCGGGTAGGTTGCTCAAGGCGCCGGGCAACCGGCGTCGCAGAGGAATGGCCGTCACGCGAGGGCGCTTCGCCCTTGCCGACAGAACCCGGCTTACAGGCCGGCTGATGCCGACCAAGGGGGCCCGGCGGGAAATCCACCGGGCCCCCGCCAATTTCCAGAACGTGATTTGCGGGCAGTACAACGCTCGGCAACTTCGCGCATCCAGCAAACTCGCTTCCGACCTCAGTGGCGCTCGGCGAAATATCGAGCGTGGCATACTGAGTTTGCATTCACAGTCTGGAGATGCCGTCATGGAACCGTTGCCGAAAGGCGCAAATTTCATTCGCGCCAAGACGCTCTGGGAGATCGGCCTGAACCTCGCGGGTAATCCGGCGACTCCTTATGGCGGCAATCGCGACATGGTCATCACCGTCGGCAGCGGCGCCGGCGCGGCATTCCGGCCTTGGCTGCGACTGGCCACCGGTTCCGCGATCCTCGCCGAGCAGGTCGCAGCGGGCGACGGCATCGATCTGGCTTTCGTCAATCCCTCGGCGCTGCTCACGCAGGCCTATCGCGGCGTCGGCTTGTTCCGTGCGCCCCTTCCGCTGCGCATCGTCGCGGTCTATCCGAGCTGGGATCGATTCGTCTTCATGGTCCACCCGCGAACCGGGATCCGCTCGCTCGCAGACATCAAGGCGAAACGCTATCCGCTGCGCGTGTCGGTTCGCGAGGATCCCACCCACTCCGCGCTGGTGTTGATCGACCAGGCGTTCGCACTCCACGGCTTCGCGCTCAAAGACATCGAAGCATGGGGTGGGCGGCTGGTCCTCTGCGGCGGACCCTCCGACGTTCGCCGGCTTGCCCCGCTTGCTCGCGGCGAGCTCGATGCGGTGTTCGATGAGGGCATCAAGGTGTGGCTCGATGAGGCGCTCGCGGCTGGCCTCGTGCCGGTCGAACTTGAGCCGGAGGAATTCAATGCGATGGCGCGGCTCGGATGGCGCAAGGTTTCGCTTCCGCAAGCCCGTTTCCCGCGCTTGCTTCGCGACGTGGACGCAATCGATTTCAGCGGCTGGCCGATTTATGCCAACGCGTCGCTCCCGGAGCAGGCTGCCTACGACATCTGCGGCGCGCTCGCGGCGCGCGAAGCGGAGATTCCCTGGGAGGCGGGGACCGATGGCTCCGCTGTGCAAATGGGCCGCGAGCGCGACAGCACGCCGATGGACGTTCCCCTCCACCGGGGAGCGGAGCGCTGGTATCGCGAACATGGGCACGAGAAGTGACCCGGGCCCAGTCATCGTCGGCACCGCGAAGCCGTTAGCCGCCGCGCGTTACGAGCCCGATCGCTTATACGCCTCGATTACGGCCTGTCCGTCGCTGCCGGCCTTGACGAGCCACTCCGCGGTCAGCCGCTCGCCGACCTGATGTAGCCCGCTCTTCAGAGCATCGCTCGGCGGCAGGACTTTCAGTCCATGCGCGGCAAGCTGTTCGGCGTACCACTGGTGCCTCTCCTGCGATCTCGACCAGCCGCGCGCTTCGGCGCTCGCTGCGGCCTTGAGCAGCACCTCTTGGGTCGTCTTGTCGAGTCGCTCGAACGCCGCCTTGTTCACCAGCGTGACGTTCTTCGGCAGCCACGCCTGGGTGTCATAGAAATAGGTCATGGTGTCCCATGCCTTGCTGTCATAACCGGTAGCGACCGAAGTCATGAAGGCGTTGATCAGGCCGGTGGCCAGCGCCCGCTGCAGGTCGGCTGCTTGGATGGTGACTGGATAGGCGCCGACGAGCTGCGCGATGCGCTCGGTCCCCGCGTTGTAAACGCGCCAGGACAATCCCTGCATGTCGGCGACGCTATTGATCTCCTTCTTCGCATAGATGCCCTGCGGCGGCCACGGCACGGCGAACAGCACCATCAGCCCTTGCGCCGCGAATCTGCGCTCGATCGCCGGCTTCGACGCGGCCCAAAGCTTGCGCGCTTCGTCGTAGCTCGCGGCCAGGAACGGCACCACGTCGATGCCGAACATCGGGTCTTCGTTGTCATGCACCGAGATCAGGACCTCGCCCATTTGCGCTTGTCCGATCCGCACCGCGCTCTTGATGGCGGTCGCGGGGAACAACGAGGCATTGGGATAGGTCTTGATCGCGAGCTTGCCGCCGGTCGCCTCGGCGACCTCCTTGGCAAAGGCGTCGAGGTTCTCGCTGTGGAAATTATCGGCCGGGTAGGCGGACGGCAGGCTCCACCGCACCTGCGCGCAGGCAGGCGCAGCTAGCAGCGCGACCGCGACAGCAGCCGCGAAGGCAGACAATCGCACCATGACCCAGGGCCCCGCGCGCGAACGGCGCAATATGACCTCGCCAGCCCCCAGGGCATCATATCGGGAATTGCAGCGAGATTGGGACTTCGATGCGGATATGCGGGCACCCGGAGCGAACCTCCCCGACTGTGGGCCGCAGCCCTGCGAGAGGCTTCGCCTCGCCCGCCCGTGCCCTTATAAAGCGGCACCAGGCAAGGCAGACCATGCAACCGAACGGCAGCTGGGATTTCTGGATCGACCGCGGCGGCACCTTTACCGACGTGATCGCCCGCCGCCCCGACGGCACGCTCGTTGCTCACAAGCTTCTGTCCGATAATCCCGAGGCCTATGGCGACGCCGCGGTGCAGGGCATCCGCGATCTCGTCGGCCTCAATTCGCGCGAGCCGATCCCTCCCGGCCTGATCGGCTCGGTGAAGATGGGTACGACGGTTGCGACCAATGCACTGCTCGAGCGCAAGGGCGAGCGCACGCTCCTCCTCATCACCAAAGGCTTTCGCGACGCGCTCAAGATCGGCTACCAGGCGCGGCCAAAAATCTTTGCCCGCCACATCGTCAAGCCGGAAATGATCTACGAGCGCGTCGTCGAGGTTGACGAGCGCGTGCGCGCCGACGGCACGGTAGAGAAGGAACTGGATCTCGCGCCCCTGCGGGCGGAGCTTTCCGCCGCGCACGCGGCCGGCATCAACGCGGTTGCGATCGTCTTCATGCACGCCTACCGCTACACCGCGCACGAAGAGCGCGTGGCCGCGCTCGCGCGCGAAATCGGCTTTCCGCAAGTGTCGGTGAGCCACGAGGTGTCGCCGCTGATCAAGCTCGTTGGTCGCGGCGACACCACCGTCGTTGATGCCTACCTCTCCCCGATCCTGCGGCGATATGTGGCGCAGGTGGCCGGCGACCTGGGCACGTCCGCTGCCGCAACAGCCAATACTCAGTCCCCCTCCCTCCCCCGCAAGCGCGAAAGGGAGCAGAGCGCGGCACGTGGCGAGCCTGCGGAGGAAAACGCCCCGCGCCTCATGTTCATGATGTCGTCCGGCGGCCTCACCGCGGCGCAACTGTTCCAAGGCAAGGATGCGATCCTGTCGGGCCCGGCGGCCGGAGTGGTCGGCATGGCGGAGACCGGCCGCGAAGCCGGTTTCTCCCACCTGATCGGTTTCGATATGGGCGGCACCTCGACCGACGTCTCGCACTTCGATGGCGAATACGAGCGCGCATTCGAGACCGAGGTCGCGGGCGTGCGCATGCGCGCGCCGATGATGCTGATCCATACCGTGGCGGCGGGCGGCGGATCGGTCCTGCACTTCGATGGCGCGCGCTTCCGCGTCGGACCGGACAGTGCGGGGGCCAATCCCGGGCCGACATGCTATCGCCGCGGCGGGCCTCTCGCCCTCACCGACGCCAATGTGATGGTCGGCAAG
The DNA here is from genome assembly GCA_035693615.1 of Xanthobacteraceae bacterium. Classification (GTDB taxonomy): domain Bacteria; phylum Pseudomonadota; class Alphaproteobacteria; order Rhizobiales; family Xanthobacteraceae; genus VAZQ01. The sequence continues at coordinate 29,330 of DASSGH010000086.1, read as the reverse complement.
CTGATGGCCGACTTCTTTCCGAAAATTTTCGGCGCGCAACAGAATCTGCCGCTCGATGCCGATGCCGTGCGTGCGGCTTTTGTGCGGCTCGCAGACGAGGTCGGGGACGGCCGCTCGCCCGAAGAGGTTGCCGACGGCTTCATCAAGATCGCGGTCGAAAACATGGCGAACGCGATCAAGAAAATCTCGGTGCAGCGCGGCTACGACGTGACCCGTTACGCGCTCAATTGTTTCGGCGGCGCTGGCGGGCAGCATGCCTGCCTCGTTGCCGACGCGCTCGGCATGACCAAGGTGTTGATTCACCCATTCTCGTCGCTCCTCTCCGCCTACGGCATGGGCCTCGCCGACATCCGCGCCACGCGCCAGCACGCGATCGAGGAGCCATTCGGAGAAACCGCGCTGGCCTCGATCGAGGGCATCGGCGGCCGGTTGGCGGACGAGGCGCGGCGCGAAGTGGTGGACCAGGGCGTCGCCTCGCCGTCGGTCGAAGTCTTCGTGCGCGCGCATATCCGTTACGCCGGCACGGACACCGCATTGGTCGTGCCGGCGTTCTCCATCGCACCGGGGAACCCGGCGCGTGCGGCTCCAGCATCGCCTCGACGCGATGTGCCGATTCCCCCTTCCATCGCGAAGATGCAAGCGGCCTTCGAAACCGCGCACAAGGCGCGGTTCGGCTTCATCGACGAGAGCAAGGAGCTGGTGGTCGAGGCAGTCTCGGTTGAGGCGGTCGGCGGCGGCGCCAAGTTCACGGAGCCGGTGCTCGCGACGTCGAGCGCTTCCCTTCCCGCCCCCGCACGCCGGACCAGATTTTATTCGCGCGGGCAGTGGCAGGAGGCGGCGGTGTTTACGCGCGAGCAACTTTCGCCCGGCCAGGCGGTGCGCGGTCCCGCCATCATCATCGAGCCGCACCAGACCGTCGTGGTCGAAGACGGCTGGCAAGCCGAAATCACCGCCAAGAACCACCTTCTGCTCGAGCGCGTCGTGCCGCTCAAACGGCAGAGCGCGATCGGCACCGCCGCCGACCCGGTGATGCTCGAGATATTCAACAATCTGTTCATGTCGATCGCCGAGCAAATGGGCGTGTCGCTGCAGAACACTGCGTATTCGGTGAACATCAAGGAGCGGCTCGACTTCTCCTGCGCAATATTCGACGCCGACGCCACGCTGGTCGCCAACGCGCCGCACATGCCGGTGCATCTCGGCTCGATGGACCGCGCGGTGGAAAGCGTCATCCGCGAGAACAAGGGCAGGATCGCGCCCGGCGACGTCTACGTCATCAACGCACCTTACAACGGCGGCACGCATCTGCCCGACATCACCGTGTGCACGCCGGTCTTCGACGCCGCCGGCGGCGAGCTGTTGTTCTGGGTCGCTTCGCGCGGCCACCACGCTGACGTCGGCGGCATTTCGCCGGGCTCGATGTCGCCGAACGCAACCACGATCGAGCAGGAAGGCGTCTATATCGATAACTTCAAGTTGGTCGACCGCGGCCGCTTCCGCGAACAGGCACTCTACGACCTCCTCACCGGCGCCAAGTATCCCGCCCGCAACCCGCTGCAGAACGTCAATGACATCAAGGCGCAGATCGCGGCGAACGAGAAAGGCGTCCAGGAGCTGCACAAGATGGTCGCGTATTTCACGCTGCCGGTGGTGAAGGCGTACATGCAGCACGTGCAGGACAATGCCGCCGAGAGCGTTCGTCGCGTCATCGACCGCCTCCACGATGCCTCGTTCGAATACGAAATGGACCAAGGCACGTGGATCAAGGTGAAGATCCGTGTCGACAAGGACAAGCGCGAGGCGACGGTGGACTTCACCGGCACGTCGCCGCAGCAGAACACCAATTTCAACGCGCCCGAGCCGGTCGCCCGCGCCGCAGTGCTCTACGTCTTTCGCGTGATGGTCGATGACGAGATTCCGATGAACGGCGGCTGTCTGCGGCCGATCAACATCATCATTCCGAAGCAATCGATGCTGTCGCCGAGCTATCCCGCCGCGGTCGTCGCCGGCAACGTGGAAACCTCGCAGGCCGTGACCAATTGCTTGTTCGGCGCGCTAGGCGCGCTTGCGGCGGCGCAGGGAAGCATGAACAACCTCAATTTCGGCAACGACAAGCACCAATACTATGAGACGATATGTTCGGGCTCGCCGGCGGGCCCGGGCTTTCCCGGCACCGACGCCGTGCACACGCACATGACCAACACGCGGTTGACCGACCCGGAGGTGCTCGAGTTTCGCTACCCCGTCGTGCTCGAGGATTTCCACATTCGCAAAGGCTCGGGCGGGCGCGGGCGCTGGAATGCCGGGGATGGCGTGCGCCGCACCATTCGCTTCCTGGAAAAGATGGACTGCACAATTCTCTCAGGCCACCGCCGCGTGCGCCCGTTCGGCCTCGCCGGCGGCGAGGCCGGCCAGATCGGCGAAAACGCCGTGCGCCGCAATGACGGCCGGATCGAGAAACTTCAGGGCGCCGACGCCACCGTGATCGATGCGGGCGAGGCAATCATCATCCAGCCGCCGACCGCGGGCGGATATGGCAAGCCGGAGGGGTGAGATCGTGCGTTTCGGTCGCCGACCTCGCAGATGCACGTGAGCATCCGCGACGCGATGTTGAACATCCAGGTGCCGATGTTGGCGACTTACGACTGCTGGATCGCGGAAGCGAGCCAGTGGCCGCCCCGCACGCGCATGAACGTCCAGATTTCGGTCGCCTCGTCAGGCCCGCCTTGCAGCACGCGGCCGCTGTCGCGGTCCAGCGTCTCGTCGTTGAGCGAGAAGCGCATCGCAACGGTGGCGTAATCGGTGTCGCCCTCGCGCCAAGCCTCGGCCAAGTCGCCCTGCAACAACTTGACGTCGGAGACGCGGTTGACCACGTTCTTGCTTGCATTCGCGGCGAGCTCCTCGGAGAAATAGGAGAGGAGTTCGGGCGTGACGTGGCGGCGCAACCGCGCCAGATCTTCGGCGCTGTAGGCGCTCTGCGCCTCGCCGAGGGTTTTCTCGAAGGCGTTGAAGTCGTCCGGCGTAAGCCCGACCTCGTCGGTGCCGGAGGCGCGTGCGCTCGATCGAGGCGCGCCGCCGCCCAATCCGAATCCCATCGCCGAGCGCGAATTGCCGGACGCGTAATCGCGCAACGCCGGGCCGCTGGCGAGCGCCGGCTGGCTGCGCCGTTGCCACCACGTCCACACGAGGTAACCGATGATGACGATGAGGCCGACCTGCAGCATCAAGCCGATGGCCGATGCAAAGCCCGCGAGGCCGCCGAGGAAGCCCTGACCGAATAGCATGCCGAGCAAGCCTGCACCGAGGAAGCCGGCGAACAGGCCGCCGAGGAAGCCTGGCCGATTGAAGAAGCCGCCCGCAGGCGAGGATACCGGCGGCCGCTGCGCGAATGCGCCGCCCGGCTGACCTGGCTGCGTCATGCTGCGTTCAATGGGCCGTGCGGTCGGCGACGTCCCCGTCGAGGGCGGCGCGGAGAACGTCTGCGAGCCGCGGCTGCCGAAGCTCCCCCCGCGCCCGGCGCGGGCATCGGCATCGGTTGTCGCGAACGCCAGCACCGCCAGCAAGGCGCCAAGCGCGAGCAGCGGACGAGCGCGGAAACGGAGCATGACGTCCTCCCAGATGGTTCGACCACAATATTGGTATCCCAGGGCGGCATTGGAAGAGGTGCCGCATGGTGTCGCAGACGATGCCTTTTTCCTGGTTTAGCCTCTACTCATCGCAAGGATGGCAAGTCGTCATGCTGGGCACGCAGTCAAAGTTTGCCTGTCCGATGCAAACGTCTCTGCGTCGTCCGTGGGGGCCTGGAAGGTCAGTTGTCGAATTCGCCGTCGCCGCCCGGCTCGGCCATGGGCAGCGTGCCCGCGCGGCGCTCCTCGAACGCCGCCGATCGGCGCGGCCCGAGCGAGCCGGTGATGCCGGGATCGCGCCTACCTACGTAGCGCGCGGCGCGCGCAGCGGCCTCCTCCCCCGACACGGCGTGCGGATTGCAGGCGCGATGACCATCGCGCCGGCGCATCAAGTCAACATGGATGTGATCGTAGTGATAGACGTTCGACCCCGGCGCCAGCACCGTGCTGAATTGATCGCAGGCCGCCCCCTGCACGTCGTGCAGAAAACCCTGCTCCTCGGGCAAGCCATGCCAGCCGTCCTTCACCGTGATCTTGCGTCCGTCCGCAAGCGTGAACGAGGCGATGTCGAGCGCGTTGCCGAATGCGTGCTCGGAAATGCTGGCGCGCGGATTGCCGTTCATCCCGCGACACGAGTACGCGGAAATCTGCCGGATCTCGGCAACCGGGGAGCCGAACCAGCGCATCGCCGCCGGCTGCACGGCGCCGCTGATCCAGCGTTCGAGCTCGGACACGAGCGGACATGCGAGCGTGGCCGGCGGACTCACGGCGACGGCGGTGAAGGAGGCCGCGCCGTCGCGCGATGGCGCCAATGGAACGACTGGCTCGCGCGCGGGAGCGCGCGGCGTCTCGGCCACGGGTTCGCGCAGCGGAGCGCGGCTGACGCCGCTTGAGCCGTTGCGCGGCGCGCCCGGGGAATCGATCAGCGGCCGGCGCTCGTAAGGCTCGGGCGAAATATCCTCGCGAGGAGAACCCGCCGCCGGCGCACCATATCTTGGCGGCGAAGCAACAGGCGCCGCCCCATACGGCCGGCGAAAGTCGTACGGCTCAGAAGGCAGGTTCGGCGCATCGGTCACGCCCGGCGGCGTGAGCGAGATCGGCTGATCGGCGGCCGGTGCCGGCGGCGGCGTGCGCACCTGATACTCCGGCAACACGCGCGATTGATATGGCGGATCCGGCGGCGCAGGCCTGATCGGCCAGAGCGGCGCGACACGCGGAATGTCCCCGGGCGGACGCAGATCGTCGCTGTAGCCGAGCGGCGCGGTCTCGCCCAACATCGACACCTTGAGCGGGAAGTCGGCGCCGCAGACGCCGGGGCCGCGGATCGGCCGAATGCGGACAATCCCCACGCTCTCTTTCACGGCCCCGCTGTTAAGGCATTGCACCTCGGCGTCGTGGCGCCACGGCTCGCGTTCGGCAAAAAACATGCCGCCACTGCAACCCGCCAACACGCCGAGAACGCCGAGGACAATGGAGCCGACGAAATACCAACGCACTCCCCACGCCATGGCGGCAGGATGCGATGGTTCTGTTAACGTTTCTTCAAAGATTGGCGCGGCCATGCGGCGGCGCCTGTGCGCCTCACGCTATGGTTAAGAACTGCGCCAACGTGATGGATGTCGGCTTCACTCGAGCCATCCGCCACCGTCATGCAGAGCATGATCGTATCGCCGCGCTGATCGATAGCCGCTGCTGACACCACATGGGCGTGCGCTCGCCCGGGCCATCGAGGCTGACGTGCTTTTAGAGTGGGTGTTTACCGCAGCTGCGTTTGCCGCGGCGCTTACGGCATAATGGAGGCGGCTGCCTGCGGCAGCGGCTTAAGGCCATGGCGGTCCACCTGATATGCCACGCGATCGGCAGCACGGGTTCGTACTCCGCAGGTCGAATGATTGAAGCTGCAGAGCTGGCATTCTGCGCGATCAGCGATAACCGGCCGGCGTTGTTCGCCTCGCAATATCAGGCTCTTGGCCAGGCAACGGGGGAGTTTCGGGCGCCCACATTCGCCGCCGCAGGATAATTGTCATTAGAACGACGTCTGCGCTCTGCTAGAGTCGGGCATCCAGAAGAGGCGGAGAACGCGACGTGGACCTTGCCTTGAAGCTCGACGTGCTGGCCGTGCTCGCAGTATTTGCGTTCGTCAGCGCCATTCTGCTCGGCGCGTTTTAGGTTCGACGTATCGCGGGCGCGGATCGCATTTGCACCCACGTTTCCGACACCGGAGAGCGTAGGCTCTCCGGTGTTTGCATTTCATGCGACGCGACATGCGACTTCGCGCTCCATCGCTGCGATGATAGCTGACCCAACGCGCGCTACTCCGCGGCCGTGCGCGCCGCAACCATTGGATCGTAGTTGAGCACCGGCGCCAGCCACTTCTCTGCTTCCGCCAAAGTCCAGCCCTTGCGGGCGGCGTAGTCCTCGACCTGATCGCGCTCGATCTTGCCGACGCCGAAATAGTGGCTGTCGGGGTGACTGAAATAGAGGCCGCAGACGGAAGCGCCCGGCCACATCGCGAAGCTCTCCGTGAGCTTGACCCCGATCCGTCGCTCGCCCTCGAGCAGCGCGAACAGGCTCTCCTTTTCGCTGTGGTCGGGCTGCGCCGGATAGCCCGGCGCGGGACGGATGCCGCGATACTTTTCCCCGATCAACTCGGCATTGGTGAGCCCTTCGTCCGGGACGTAGCCCCAGAATTCCCGCCGCACGCGCTGGTGCAGGCGCTCGGCGAAGGCTTCCGCCAGCCGATCGGCGAGCGCTTTGATCATGATCGCGGAATAGTCGTCGTTCGCGTGCTTGAAGCGCTGCGCTACCTTGTCCTCGCCGATGCCGGCGGTGACCACAAACGCGCCGATATGATCGGCAAGCCCGCTCGCGCGCGGCGCCACGAAATCCGCCAGCGCGATGTTGGCGCGGCCTTCGCGCCGGGTGAGTTGCTGCCGCAGCGTGTGCAGCACGGCGAGCGGTTTCGCGCGCGCCTCCTCGCCGTAGACTAGGATGTCGTCCCCCTCGGAATTGGCCGGCCAGAAGCCGACTACCGCGCTGGCGGAGAGCCATCCCTCATCAGCGATGCGATCGAGCATCGCCTGGGCGTCCTCAAATAAGCTCCGCGCGGCAGGTCCATATTTGGCGTCGTCGAGGATGGCGGGAAATTTGCCGACGAGCTCCCAGGTCGCGAAGAACGGCGACCAATCGATGTAGCCGCGAAGCTCGGCGAGCGGATAGTCCGCGAGCATCCGCAATCCGAGAAAGCTCGGCCGCGGCGGAACATAGTTGCCCGACCAGTTGAGCTTGAGCGCGTTCGCGCGCGCGTCTTGCAGCGAAAGCCGCTGCTTGGTCGCTTCTCCGCGTGCGTGTGCCGCGGCAATGCGAACGTATTCCTGGCGCACGTCGGCGAGATACGCCGGCCGCGCCTCGCGCGACATCAAGTTGGCGGCGACGCCGACGGCGCGGCTCGCATCGGTGACATAGACCGCCTGCCCGCGCCGATAGTTCGGATGAATTTTTACGGCCGTGTGCACGCGGCTCGTCGTCGCTCCGCCGATCAAGAGCGGCAGGTCGAAGCCCTGTCGCTCCATCTCGGCGGCGACCTGGCACATCTCGTCGAGCGAAGGGGTGATGAGGCCGGAAAGCCCGATGATGTCCGCGTTCTCCTTCTGCGCCGTCTCCAGGATCTTCGCCGCCGGGACCATCACGCCGAGGTCGACGACCTCGTAATTGTTGCACTGGAGCACGACGCCGACGATGTTTTTGCCGATGTCGTGCACGTCGCCCTTTACCGTGGCCATGACGATCTTGCCGTTGGAGTTCCTCTTGTCTAATCCCTTCTCCTTCTTCTCCTGCTCCATGAACGGCATCAGATAGGCGACCGCCTGCTTCATCACGCGCGCGGACTTCACCACCTGCGGCAGGAACATCCGTCCGGAGCCGAACAGATCGCCGACCACGTTCATGCCATCCATGAGCGGACCTTCGATCACGTGCAGCGGCCGCTCGGCCTTGGCCCGCGCCTCCTCGACGTCGGGTTCGATGAAATCGGTGATGCCGTGCACGAGCGCATGCGACAAGCGCTCCTCGACCGGCCGCTCGCGCCAGGCAAGATCAGCCTCCTTCTTCTCCTTGCCGTGGCCGCGGTAGCGCTGCGCAAGGGTGAGCAAGCGCTCGGCGGCCTCGGCGCTACGGTTGAGCACCACGTCCTCGCAGGCCGCGCGCAACTCCGGATCGAGATCGTCGTACACCGCGATCTGCCCGGCATTGACGATGCCCATGTCCATGCCGGCCTTGATCGCGTGGTAGAGGAACACGGAGTGCATCGCCTCCCGCACCGGCTCATTGCCGCGGAACGAGAACGACAGGTTGGAGACGCCGCCGGACACGTGCGCGTGCGGCAAGTTCGCCCGAATCCAGCCCGCAGCCTCGATGAAGGCGACGCCGTAGCCGTTGTGCTCCTCCATCCCGGTCGCGATGGCGAAAATGTTGGGATCGAAGATGATGTCTTCGGGCGGGAAGCCGACCTCCTCGACCAGGATCTGGTAGGCGCGCTTGGTGATCGCGCATTTGCGCTCGAGCGTGTCGGCTTGGCCCTGCTCGTCGAAAGCCATGACCACGACCGCGGCGCCGTAGCGGCGCACCGTCTTGGCATGAGCAATGAAAGCGGCTTCGCCCTCTTTCATCGAGATCGAGTTCACCACGGCCTTGCCCTGCACGCACTTGAGCCCGGCCTCGATCACCGAGAATTTCGAGGAGTCGACCATCACCGGCACGCGCGCGATGTCGGGCTCGGCGGCGATCAGATTGAGAAAAGTGGTCATCGCCTTCTCGGAATCGAGCAGGCCCTCGTCCATGTTCACGTCGATGATTTGCGCGCCGTTCTCGACCTGGTCGCGGGCGATGGCGAGCGCCGCTGCATAATCGCCCGCCGTGATGAGCTTGCGGAACTTGGCCGATCCCGTGATGTTGGTGCGTTCACCGATATTGACGAAAGGAATTTCCGGCGTGAGCGTGAAGGCCTCGAGACCGGAGAGACGCAAGCGCCGGGGCACCTCCGGAACGGGCCGCGGCGCCTTGCCCTCGACCGCGCGTACCATGGCGCTGATGTGCTCGGGCGTGGTGCCGCAACAGCCGCCAACGACGTTGACCAGTCCGGCGTCCGCAAACTCGCCGAGCAGCTCCGCCATGAAGCCGGGGCTCTCGTCATAGTGGCCGAACTCGTTGGGCAGACCTGCATTGGGATAGGCGCACACGAAGGTGTCGGCGATGCGCGCGATCTCGGCGATGTGGGCGCGCATCTCGCGCGCGCCGAGGGCGCAATTGAGCCCGATCGAGAACGGCGCGGCGTGGCGCACCGAATTCCAGAACGCCGCCGGCGTCTGTCCGGACAACAGCCGCCCCGAGCGATCGGTGATGGTGCCGGAGATCATCACCGGCACGCGTTCGCCGCGTAGCTCGGTGACATCGGCAACCGCCGCGATCGCCGCCTTGGCGTTGAGTGTGTCGAAAATCGTCTCGATCAGCAGGAGATCGGCGCCGCCCTCGATGAGGCCCTTCACCTGCTCGGCGTAGGCTTCGCGCAATTCGTCGAAGGTGACGGCGCGGAAACCGGGATTGGCGACGTCCGGCGAGATCGAGGCGGTGCGATTGGTCGGCCCGATCGCGCCGGCGACGAAGCGCGGACGGCCGTCCTCGTTTTGCGCGAGATCGGCGGCCGCGCGCGCAAGCCTGGCGCCTTCCACATTGAGCTCATAGGCGATGCCGGCCATGCCGTAGTCGGCTTGGGCGATGCGCGTCGAGGAGAACGTGTTGGTCGAGACAATGTCCGCGCCGGCGCGGAAATAGGCGAGGTGGATGTCGCGGATCTTCGCCGGCTGACTGAGAATGAGGAGATCGTTGTTGCCACGGACCTCGCGGTTCCAAGCATCGAAGCGTGCGCCGCGATAACCATCCTCGTCGAGCCCGAGCGCCTGGATCATGGTGCCCATGGCGCCGTCGAGCACGAGGATGCGCTCGGCGGCGACGCGGCGCAGCGTTTGCTCGGTAGGTGACATCGGCATCGACATTGCAACGCGCTCAGGTGCGCTCCCTCTCCCCGCAGGGGAGAGGGGTGGGGTGAGGGGGTTCGGATCTATGTTGATCGGCCGTGCTCAGAATCTCTTCGAGCACGCCGTCCATATTCTGCATCACGTCGCGATTCCAAAATCGAAGCACGAGATAACCCATCGCCTCGAGGACTCTCGTTCTGTCCGCATCACGTTCGGTGTTATGGGCGTGCTGACCGCCATCAAGCTCCACGATCAGCTTGGCGTCGGCGCAGAAGAAGTCGACGACAAAACGCTCGATCGGCACCTGCCGCTTGAATTTCCATCCGTCCAATCGCCGATCGCGTAGTCGAAACCATAGCAGTCGTTCAGCATCGGTCTGATTGCGGCGCAGTCGCCGGGCGGGTGCGGTGTTTCCTCTCGTCATCCGACCCCCCTCACCCCAACCCTCTCCCCTACGGGGAGAGGGAGCACACCGCCTCCGTTGCTCGCTGCCTGGTTCGGCCGCAGCCCGAGCAGATGACAGACCGCGTAGACCAGATCGGCCCGATTCATCGTGTAGAAGTGAAAATCGGTGACACCGCGGTCGACGAGATCGAGCACCTGCTCGGCGGCGACCGCGGCGGCGATGAGTTTGCGGGTTGCCGCATCGTCGTCGAGGCCATCGAAGCGCTCGGCAAGCCAGTCAGGCACGGAGGCGCCGCAACGCGCCGCGAAAGCCTTGGTCTGTTTGAAATTCTGCACCGCCAGAATGCCGGGCACGACCGGCACGTCGATGCCCCGGGCGCGCACGCGCTCGAGATAGCGGAAATACAGATCGTTCTCGAAGAAGAACTGGGTGATCGCTCGCGTTGCGCCGGCATCGACCTTGGCCGCGAGCATGTCGAGATCGGCCTCGACCGTCGGACTGTCCGGATGTTTTTCCGGATAGGCGGAGACCGACACCTCTACCTCCGACAAGCGCTTGATGCCGGCGACCAGATCGGCGGCATTGCGGTAGCCGCCGGGATGCGGCGCATAGCGCTCGCCGATGCCGCCAATCGGATCGCCGCGCAGCGCCACGATGTGACGCACGCCGGCCCCGCAATAGCTGCGGATGACCGAATCAATCTCCTCGCGCGTTGCGGCGACGCAAGTCAGATGCGCCGCCGGGGCGAGGCCAGTCTCGGCCAAAATGCGCTTGACGGTCGCATGCGTGCGTTCACGCGTTGAGCCGCCTGCGCCGTAGGTGACCGAGACGAAATTCGGCTCGAGCGGGGCAAGGCGCGTGATCGATTCCCACAACGTCTTTTCCATCTCCTCGGTCTTCGGCGGGAAGAACTCGAAGGAGACGCGGATGCGTCGCGCTTGGCCATCGCCGCGCGGTCGGACAAAACGGCTGGCGCGGGGCTCGGCCGCCATCAGGCAACCTCCAGCGCCGGCGCGGCAAGCACGAGGCGGGGATCGCGCCCGAGCCAGAGCGAGACGGCGATCTTGCCTTCGGACGCGGGCTCGGGCGGAAGACTCTGCTGCAGCACGACGTCGAGGCCGGCCGCCTTCATCCATTGCGCCACGGTGTCGCTGGCAAAGCCGAGGCGGCGATGGGCGTGCTCGTCGCGCAGAAATTCGAGGTCATGCGGAGCGAAATCGACGACCAGCAGCCGCCCCGCCGGCCGCAGCACGCGTGCCGCTTCCTTGATGGCGCGCGCGCCGTCCTCGAGGAAGTGCAGCACCTGGTGGATGACGACCGCGTCGAAATTGTCCTTCGGCAGCGCGAGGTCATAGATGTCGCCCTGGCGCACGCTGCAGTGGCGCAGCCCGGCGCGGTCGAGGCGGGTGCGGGCGAGCGAGAGCATGTCGAGCGAGAGATCGAGGCCCAGTCCGCGCTGGATCTGCGGTCCGAGCAGTTCGAGCATGCGCCCGGTGCCGGTGCCGAGGTCGAGCAGCGCGCGCACCGGGGCGTCGGAGAGCGCGCGCAGGATCGCCCCCTCGACCGCCTCATCCGCCACGTGCAGCTTGCGGATGCGATCCCACTCCGCCGCGTGCCGACGGAAATAGTTTTGCGCCGCGTCGGCGCGTTGCGCGCGCACCGCGGCGAGGCGCTCCCGATCGCGCGAGAGCGTTACATCGTCGGGATTGAGACGGGCAGTGAGCTCGCGCGCCAGATTGGCCGCGCCTTCGCGCTCGGCCAGGCGAAAGAAGGCCCACGAGCCTTCGCGGAAGCGCTCGACGAGACCCGCTTCGGCGAGCAGCCGCAGGTGGCGCGAAATCCGCGGCTGGGACTGCCGCAGGATCGCGGTGAGGTCGGACACCGTCAGTTCGGCCTCCCCGAGAAGCGCCAGAATGCGCAGCCGCGTGCCCTCGGCAGCGGCTTTGAGCGCGCTATAGAGCGCCTCGAAGGGGAGATGGGCAGGCGTGGGCGTCAAGGTGGGCGGCGGTCCATTTGGCGCGCTGGCAGCCAGCATATAAAGATATGTTTATACGCTTAAGCGGCAATTGCAAGCCGGTGGGCCGCTGGCTTTGTGCCCCGGCTCCCCCTCGTTGCCGGGCGGGCCAGGCCGAGCCATCTTCGTTGTCGACACCCTGGAGTGATGGAGCCATGAACGACACCGCCTTCGGCATCCGCGACGGCGAGGTTGCGATCGACCTGCCGGACAAATTCGATGCCTCGCTCTATTTCATCGGCCACATCCGCACGCCGTGGACGCGGCGCGAGGAGTGCCCCAAAAACGCGCGTGAATCCGACGCGGTTTGCACCATCGTGGTCGATGCGCGTTGGGCCGCGGCGCTCGCGGGGGTCGAGACCTGCAGCCATCTGGTCGTGCTCTATTGGATGGGCCGGTCGCGGCGCGATCTCGTGGTGCAAGTACCCCGGCACTACGGGGTGGGTCGTGGCACCTTTGCGCTGCGATCTCCCGCCCGGCCCAATCCCATCGCCATGAGCGTGGTCCGTTTGGTGGGCGTGGACGGCACGAGGCTTTCGGTCGTGGGCCTCGACTGCCTCGACAACACGCCCCTCCTCGACATCAAGCCTTATTTCGCCTCAACGGATGCCGTCGCCGACGCCGTGGTCGGGTGGCACGCGGCGCGGCCATAAGTGAGGTCTTGCCCGGCGGTAATATGACGCCTTCACCCCGCTGCCGCGCTGGGGGTCGGCTCGCGATCACGGGAATTTCACCGCGCTGCGGCAAAAGCGAAAAACCCTGCAGTCACAACATGTTATTAACAACAGACCGGCGGGTAACCACGCCGCAGGATTAATTGTCGGCAAGCATTTTGAACCCGGGCACCCCCCGCTTCGACCAATGGTCGTCAAGGGGGACGTGTCATGTACAATCTTTCCCGTCTGAAGACCGTCGCCGCGGTCGCGATCTTCCTCGCGACGAGCGCATTGTCGACCACCGCGGCTTCCGCCAACCCATTCAATCCGTTCGAGGCGCTGTTCGGCCCACCGCCGCAGCAGCAGCAGCCGGTCACTGCGCCGGCCTACGCCAACCCGCAGGACGACGGGGGCGAGCTGCGCGGTGAACTGCGCCGCCAAATCGTCGACTACCGCACCAATGAGGCGCCCGGCACGATCGTTATCGATACCGGGAACACTTTCCTCTACCTGGTGATGCCCGGCGGCAAGGCGATGCGCTACGGCATCGGTGTCGGCCGCGAAGGCTTCACCTGGTCCGGCGTCAAGTCGATCGAGCGCAAGGCCGAGTGGCCGGACTGGACGCCCCCGCCGGAGATGATCCACCGCCAGCCCTACCTGCCGCGTTTCGTGGCCGGCGGCCCCAGCAATCCGCTCGGCGCCCGCGCCATGTATCTCAGCGGCTCGATGTACCGCATCCACGGCACCAACGCGCCGGAGACGATCGGCGAGCACGTGTCCTCGGGCTGCATCCGCTTGGTCAACGAGGACGTGATCGATCTCTACAACCGCGTGCACGTCGGCGCCAAAGTCGTCGTGCTGCCGGGGGCGCGCCGCGCCGCTGCCGAGGCGCCCAGCGTCAACTGAGCATCGTCGTCATCTCTGCACTGAATACTGCGCCGGCCTCGCGACATCGCGGGGCCGGCGTTCGGTTGCAAGCGAACCGTTCAGGCGCCCCCGCGGAAGCACGAATAGCCCCAAGGCGTGCATTTGAACGGCAAATGATAATGCTGCGCCGGGTCGGCGATGCCGAAATCGAAGCGGACCGTCTCGAGAAACGCCACGGCGGGCAAGGCAATCCCCTGCGCGCGATAAAAGTCGGCGACATGAAACACTGCGGCGTAGGCACCGGCCGCGAATATCTTCGCCAGCGCCGGCTCGTTCCACAGCCCGTTCGCGCCGATTTGACCCTTGGCGATGAGCGCGAGCTTGCCGCCGGCGTCGACGGCGTGAAGCTCAACCCGCATCCCCGTCGCGACGACGCCCCGCGACACGTCGACGACATGGATCGATACACCCGGCACGTTTCACTCCTTAGCGCATCTGCCGCGTGAGCCCGGCCAAACGCTCGGCGGCCAGCATCAGTATCAGAGTGAACATCACGATCAGGCCGGAGACTGCGGCCGTGCGCACGTCCAGGTTCGTCTCGATTTGCTGCCACAGGTGGATGGGCAACATTTCGGTGCGTTCGTCGGCGAGAAACAACGAAACAGGCACGTTGTCGAACGATGCCATGAAGGCGAGGAAGGCGCCGGCGCCGAGACCCGGCGCAATCAGCGGCAACGTCACCCGGCGGAACGTCATCACGGGACCGCCGCCGAGGCTATAGGAGGCATCGAGCAGCGCCGGATCGAGCTGCGAGAGCGCGGCGATGGTCGTGCGCAGCACGAACGGCACGCAAACCACGACATGCCCGAGCACGAGGAAGGGGATGTTCGGCGCAAAACCGAGCTTGTGGATGAAGATCAGCGCGGCAAAGCCGAAGGCAAGCGCCGGCAGCAGCAGCGGCGACATGAACAGAACATCGCAGGCGCGCGCGAAGGCCGAGCGGCTGCGGGCGATGCCTAGCGCCGCGGCGGTGCCGAGCACGACCGAAACGACGGTCGTCCAGAACGCGACGACGAGGCTGTTCCAGGCGGCGGCCTGCATCTGGTCGGCGTCGAGCAAGGCGATATACCAGCGCAGCGACAGGCCTTCGGGCGGAAATTTCAGCGACTGCGAGGCGGTGAACGACGTCAGCAACATGATCAGCGTCGGAGCGACGAGAAAGACGATCGCGATCGCAGCGAGCGCGCCGAACACGAGCCGCAGCGACAACGCCTCCCAGTCGATCGCGTGTCTAGGCGGCACCATAGGTCTCGCTCTTGCGTCCGACGAGGGTGAGCAGCGCGACCGCGGCGAGCACCGCGACCATGAAGATGACCGAGATCGCGGCCGCGAACGGCCAGTTGTTGGCGCCGACCGCCTGCTGATAGATGTGCAGCGGCATGTAGAGGAGCCGCGCGCCGCCGATGAGGGTTTGCGTCACGAAGGCGGTGACGCAGGCGGAATAGGTCAATATACAGCCGGCGATCACGCCCGGCAGCGACAGCGGCAGCGTCACCCGCCACAGCGTGCGCCATTCGCCCGCCCCCAGCACCCGCGAGGCATCGGCCAGATTCGGATCGATCTTCGTGAGCACGGCGAGGATCGGCAACACCATCAGCGGCATCTGCACCTGCGCCAACACCATGATCACGCCCGGCTCGGTATAGAGCAGGCGCAGCGGCTCCTGCGTGAGGTGGAGCGCGAGCGCCACCTGGTTGAGCACGCCCTGCCGGCCGAGGATCACGATCCATGCGAAGGTGCGCACCACCACGCTGGTGAGGATTGGCAGAATCACCAGAAAGACCAGCACGCTCTGCCAGCGCGCGCTCGCGCGCGCGCAGATCCAGGCGATCGGATAGCCGAAGAGGAGACACACCAATGTCGCCTTGACGCCGAGCAAGAGCGTGTCCCACAGGATCGAGTAGTTGAAGCGATCGGTGAAGAATTTGAGATAGTTGGCGGCGGTCAAGCTCGTCCCCGCCGTGTCGACGCTGACCGAGAGCGCGAGGAGCACGATGAGCGGCGCAACGAAGAATGCGACGAACAGCGCCGCGAGCGGCAGCAGGAGGGGTGTCGGCGACGAGGTCATGTCAGCGCGCCGGGGCAACCGTCGGCCAAGGGAGCGGGCTCCCTACGGCGTGTCTGGATCAAGGGATCACTCCCTCTTCCGTCATGCCCGCGCTTGGCGCGGGCATCCACGTCTTTTGTGCCTCAAGCGAAGACGTGGATGGCCGGGACAAGCCCGGCCATGACGCCGGTTTTCGGGTTTGGCGTAACTCACCGCGCGCTAGGCCCGTCACGGACTACAACTTGATCTCGCGGTTGAAGCGCTCGATCAGTGCGCCCCGTTGCGGATTGAGCTTGTCCCAATCGATGGTGCGGATCTTGGCGAGATCGTCCTGGTTTTTGGCGATCGCCTGCGTGATCGCGCCCTCGAGCTTAACCTTGGAGTTGGTGGGGATCACGTCGTAAGGCGGCTTGAGCATTTGCGTCTGGACGTCGGCATCGAGGTGCTCGTCGATGTATTTCACCGCGAGCTCGGGCTCGGCCGCGTTGGCGACGAGATGCAAGCTGGTCGACCAGCCGACCGGGCCGCTCGCCGGGATCGCGAGCTCGACCGGCACGTCCTTGCCCTTGAGCGTCTGCACGAAGTTGAAATTGTAGGGGGCAATGTCGATCTGCTCCTGCTGCCACAGCGTGGCGTAGGCGCCGAGATTGGCGGCGATCGCGCCGACATTGGGCAGGAGCTCGCGCAGTGCCTTAAACGCCGGCTCGAAGTTGCCCTCGTCGCCGCCCTTGAGGCGGTTGAGCTCGGCGAGAAAGGCAATCCCGAGTTGGCTGTTGAGCGCGGTTAGGCCGACGCGGCCTTTGTATTTCGGCTCCCACAATTCGTCCCAGCTCTTCGGCGCCGTTGCGATCTTTTTCGGATTGTAGCCGATGCCGATGACCTGAATGGTGATCTTGGGACCCCACTTGTCCTGAAAGGCTGGCAGCAGCTCGGCGTAATGCGGCGACTTGGCAACCGGATATTCGACGATCAAGCCCTCGCGCGCGGCGTCGAGCACCTGGGGTGAATCGAAGATTGCCACGTCGAATGGCGGGCGGGCGCCTTTGGCGGCCTGCAGGCGCGCGACCTGATCGGTGCCGAGGATGATCGACTGGGTCACTATGGCGCCGGTGGCACGGCGGAACGCCGGGGCGAGAATGTTGCGGTGGGCTTCGTTCCAGGTGCCGGGAAAGGTAGCGGCGACGAGCGTCTTGGCTTGGGCGAGCGCGCGCGCGGGAAGAATGGACGTTGCACCGAGCGCGGCCGTGCCGATGAGCAAACTTCTGCGATTGGTCATTACAAGCTCCTCTTTTGATCCCGCTGACGCTCGGATTGACTCACCCGCTGTCGACCCTCGTGCGTCACCCGCGGGCCTGACCCGCGGGTCCATCTTCTTCGCAAGAAGCTTTTTGCGAAGCGATGGATTGCCGGGTCATAAGCGCGTTCACGCGCGTCTTCCGACGCGCTATGCCCGGCAATGACGGTGTGAGTAGTGGACATCCTCATGGCTTGGGGAAGACGCGGCATGCCGCCGCCGGCGCCGCCACGTGCACGCTCTCGCCGGGGCGCCGCAACGGCGTTGCCGGCGCGCGCGGCTCGCTCACCTTCAATGAGGTGCCGCTTTGCGTCTCGACCTCGTAGACGACGTGCGGCCCGAGCGGCATGACGGCCTTCACCACGCCGGCGATGCGCCCCTCGCCCGGCGCGCCGTCAAGCCGCAGCTGCTCGGGCCGAACCGACACCAATACCGGCGCGCCCGCGGCGAGTTGCGGAGTCTCCTCGACCTCGAGCAGCGCGCCCTCGCCCACGCGAACGGCGGCGACACCGTCCTGCGCGCGCATGAACTCGCCGGCGATGACGTTTGCGCTGCCGACGAATTGGTTGACGAACAGCGTCTTCGGCCGGTCGTAGATTTCCGTCGGTGAGGATACCTGCTCGATCGACCCGCGCGCCATGACCGCGATGCGGTCGGCCATCGACAGCGCCTCTTCCTGGTCGTGGGTGACGAGGATGGTGGTGATGCCGTACTCGCGCTGCAGACGCTTCACCTCGATCTGCATGTCGAGGCGGAGATTCTTGTCGAGCGCGCCGAATGGCTCGTCGAGCAGGAGCACCTTCGGATCGGTGGCCAGGCAGCGCGCGAGCGCGACGCGCTGCTGCTGCCCGCCGGAGAGCTGGCGCGGCCTGCGCCCGGCGAACTCGCTCATGTGCACGAGCGCGAGCATCTCGGCGACGCGCGGGGCGATGCGCCGGCGCGGCCACCTCTGCGCCTCGAGGCCATAGGCGACGTTCTCGGCCACGGTCATGTGCGGGAACAGCGCGTAATTCTGGAACACGATGCCCGCACCGCGCCGGCTCGGAGGCAAATGATCGACCGGCTCGCCGTCGAACAGCACGCGGCCGCTGCTCTGGCGAATGAAGCCCGAGACGATGCGCAGCAGCGTGGACTTGCCACAGCCCGATGGCCCGAGCAGCGCCACGAGCTCGCCGCCCGCGATATCGAGATTGATGTCGCGCACGGCCAGCACGTCGCCGAAGCGATGGCTAATGTCCTCGAGGCGCAGCCGGTGCCCGCGATTCGACGCCATGGCGCTGATGGATGTCCTTACGACCCCGGCGAGCCACCATCGCCGGACCGCGAGCAGCCGTCAACGCCAATTTCCGCGCAGCCATTTACGCGCTGCAGCGCACCGCAATCGCGTTGACACCCGCCCCCGCGCGCCTACATTAACGAGACGTTCCGAGGGGAGCTCCGGTCAAGGGAGCTGAGAGACCCGCCGAATCGATACCGCGGGAACCCTTTGAACCTGATCCGGGTCATGCCGGCGAAGGGACAGGACATGCCGACTATAGGCTCCCCGCGCATCTCGCTCTTTCTCGCGAGGCTCCTCGGCCCGATTTTCATCGTTATTGCCCTCGGCGCCTTGGTGAATGGCGCCGTCTTTCGCGCGATCGCCGACGAGGGTCTGCGCAGCCACGCGCTGATCTATCTCACCGGCCTCTTCGCCATCACCGCGGGCGTCGCCATCCTGCTCAATCACAATGTGTGGGCCGCCGACTGGCGCGTGCTCATCACGCTGTTCGGCTGGCTCGCCGCGATCGGCGGCGCCCAGCGCATCATCTGGCCGCAATGGACGGAAGCAGCCATCCGCTGGTTCCTCGACCATCCGACGAGCCTGACCGTCGCCGGCATCATCTGGCTCCTGATCGGAGCGGTACTCTGCTTCTTTGGCTACTTTCGCGAACCCGTAACGGGAGCAACCCGATGAACATCCACGATCCGAACATCGCGACCCCAAAGGTCACCACGGGGCCGCTCCCCTCCTCGCGCAAAGTCTACGCGCGCCCGGACGCGGCGCCGGAGCTGGGCGTGCCGGTGCGCGAAATCGTGCTCACCGAGGCCGCCGGCGAGCCGTCGGTCCCCGTGTACGACACGACCGGCCCCTATACGGATCCCGACGTGACCATCGACGTCGAGCAAGGGCTCGCGCGCACGCGAATCGAGTGGGTGAAGGAGCGCGGCGGTGTCGAGGCGTACGACGGCCGGCCGATCCAGCCGGTCGACAACGGCAATGTCGGCGGCAAGCATCTCGCGCGCAATTTTCCCACGACGCATCGCCCGCTGCGTGCAGCGAACGGAAAGCCGGTGACCCAATTAGAGTTCGCGCGCGCCGGGATCATCACCAAGGAAATGATCTACATCGCCGCGCGCGAGAACCTGGGGCGCAAACAGCAGCTCGAACGCGCCGAGGCGGCGCTCGCCGACGGCGAGAGCTTCGGCGCGGCGGTGCCGGCATTCGTCACGCCGGAATTCGTGCGCAGCGAGGTCGCGCGCGGGCGCGCCATCATTCCCTCCAACATCAACCACGCCGAGCTCGAGCCGATGATCATCGGCAGGAATTTCCTCACCAAGGTCAACGCCAATATCGGCAACTCGGCGGTGACCTCCTCGGTCGAGGAAGAGGTGGAGAAGATGGTGTGGGCGATCCGCTGGGGCGCCGACACGGTGATGGACCTCTCCACCGGGCGCAATATTCACACCACCCGCGAATGGATCATCCGCAATGCGCCGGTACCGATCGGCACGGTGCCGATCTACCAGGCGCTGGAGAAGGTCAACGGCGATCCGGTGAAGCTCGACTGGGAGTGCTACAAGGACACGCTGATCGAGCAGTGCGAGCAAGGCGTCGATTACTTTACCATCCACGCCGGCGTGCGGCTCGGATACATCCATCTCACCGCCAATCGCGTCACCGGGATTGTTTCGCGTGGCGGCTCCATCATGGCGAAGTGGTGCCTCTCCCGCCACAAGGAAAGCTTCCTCTACGAGCGGTTCGACGAGATTTGCGACATCATGCGCAAATACGACGTGTCGTTCTCGCTCGGCGACGGATTGCGGCCGGGCTCGATCGCCGACGCCAACGACCGCGCGCAGTTCGCCGAGCTCGAGACCTTGGGCGAGCTCACCAAGATCGCCTGGGACAAGGGCTGCCAGGTGATGATCGAGGGCCCCGGCCATGTGCCGATGCACAAGATCAAGATCAACGTCGAGAAGCAGCTCAAGGAATGCGGCGAGGCGCCGTTCTACACGCTGGGGCCGCTCACCACCGACATCGCGCCGGGCTACGACCACATCACCTCGGCGATCGGCGCAGCCATGATCGGCTGGTTCGGCACCGCCATGCTCTGCTACGTCACGCCCAAGGAGCACCTCGGGCTCCCCGACCGCGACGACGTCAAGGAAGGCGTCATCGCCTACAAGATCGCGGCGCACGCCTCCGACCTCGCCAAGGGCCATCCGGCGGCGCAGATCCGCGACGACGCGCTCTCGCGCGCGCGCTTCGAGTTCCGCTGGGTCGACCAGTTCAATCTCTCGCTCGACCCCGAGACCGCGCGGCAATTCCACGACGAGACCTTGCCGAAGGAGGCGCACAAGGTGGCGCATTTCTGCTCCATGTGCGGCCCGAAATTCTGCTCCATGAAGATCACGCAGGACGTGCGCGACTACGCCGCCACGCTCAACGATAAGGAGCAAGGCATGGCGCAGATGTCGGAGAAATTCCGGAAGCTCGGCAGCGAGGTCTATGTGGATGCGGCGGCGGTGAAGGAGAGTAACAGGGCGTTGTGATCGCGTTCTCGTCCTGGGCGTCGCACAGCTGCGGCCCGTCAATCGATCTTCAGCCCGAGCGCTTTGACGGTCGGCGTCCACAACGCGACGTCGGCGGCGAGCGAACGGCGGAATTTGTCAGGGCCCGAGTCGGGCGTGGGCTCGATGCCCGCCTCGATCAGCAGCTTCTGATAGCTCGGCTCGGCGACCGTCGCGCGCGTCGCCTGCGCGATGCGGTCCATGATCGCACTCGCTGTACCGGCCGGCGCGAGCAGCCCGATGGTGCCGGTCACGGTAAGGCCGGGGAGACCCGACTCGGCTGCCGTGGCAAGCTCAGGGGCGACGCCGAGACGCGTGGGATTGGTGACGGCAAGAATGCGCGTCTTGCCGACGCGATGAAATTCGAGCAACGGACCGGTAACTCCCACGATGCCCATCGGCACTTGGCCGCTGACCAGGTCGGCGATCGCCGGCCCGGTCCCGCGATAGGGCACCTGGACGATGTCGGGCGTCTGCGCCAGTGACTTGAACAGCTCGCCGGTCAGGTGCTGGATCGAGCCGACGCCGGCGTGGGCATAGGACAGCTTGCCGGGATTGGCCTTGGCATAGGCGATGAGCTCTTTGAGTGTGCGAACCGGCACTGAAGGGTGCACGGCGATGACGAGGCAATTGGCCGCCACGCTCGCAATCGGATCGAGATCCTTGACCGGATCGTAGAGCGGCCGGCTCTTGAGAAGCGCCTCGTTGAGGTGCGTCTGCGTCCCGCCGAGCAGAATGGTGTAACCGTCCGCCGCAGCACGCACGACCGCGGCGGCGCCGAGCGAAGCGCCGCCTCCGCCGATATTCTCGATCACCACCGTGCCAAGGAGCGGCTTGAGCTTGTCCGCCAGCGGACGGCCGACGAGGTCGTACGCGCCGCCGGGCGGAAAAGGAACGACCAGCCGGATCGGCCGCGCCGGATAGCTTTGCGCCCTCGCGATGCGCGACACGGCCGGGAGCGCGGCGGCGCCGACCGCGAGACGCAACAATGTGCGGCGAAACAGGTTCGTGCGCGGCGGAGACATGGTTTTCGTTGCTACTCTTTTATTCCTCATGCTCGATTCAGTGTGCGGACGCTGGGCACCCTACCAGCATTCGGCATCGCTCAATCGCCGAAGACCCACCGCGTGATCCGCGCGTCCCTTTGATACCCGCCATTCTTCGCAAACGGCTCTTCGTTCCAGAACTTGTCCGCCGCCGCGCGGTCGGGCAGCTCGAGCAGCAGCGCGGTGCCGATGTTGTCGGCGCCGTCGGCCGAGCGGATCGGTCCGCGAAAGATGAAGCTGTCGCCGTAGGACGCGAAATATGACTCGTGCGCGTGGAGATGCGCGCGGAAGAACTCGGGCGTGCCGGTCTTGGGTCCCGTGCACAGGAACTGCTGCATGCCCTTGCGGCGATAGTCGGCCTGGCGTTTCTGGAAGCTGTTCGACCAGCGGTGAATCTCGACGCGCTGGTAGACGCCGGCCTTGCTCATGGGCTCGCCGGCGACGAATGCATCCGCCGCCGCGCGGTCGTCGAGCTGCATGAAGAACGACGTGCCCAGCGTGTCGCGCCCGTCGTCGGAGACGAAATGGCCGTAGCCGATGACGCGCTCACCGAAATCTTTGACGTAGCTCTTCTGGTCCGGCAACAAGCCGCGCCGGGTGGTTTGCGTCCCCGGCTTGTCCCAGCAATAGATCGCCCACTCGGCCGGCTTGGTGCGGTAGTAGTTGCGCAGCGCCTCCCCGCTCAATCCATAGCGAGGATCGCCCGGCAGATATCCGGTCATGGTTCCCTCTGACACTCGCCGCGCGTTCTCATTCGCCCTTGATGTTCGCCGCCTTGATGATCGGCCACCATGTCTCGATCTCGGCCTTGTGGTAGACGGCCAGCGCCTCCGGCGTCTGTTGTTCGCGCGGGAAAATCTCCTGGCCGAGCGTGGCGAGCCGCGCGCGCACGTCCGCGTCGGCGAGCGCCTCTACGGCCGCGGCGTTGAGCTTGCCGATGACGGGCTTGGGCGTGCCCTTGGGTGCAAACAGCGCAAACCACCCGGAGATGTGAATTCCCGGCAGTCCGGCCTCGTCAACGGTCGGGATGTCGGGGGCCGCGGCGAAGCGGCTGCCGGCGGTGACGGCATAAGCCTTGATCGCGCCGGCGCGCACCTGCGGCAGCGCCACCGCCGCCTGGATGATCATCAGGTCGATCTGGCCCGCCACGAGATCCTGCATCGCCGGGCCGCCGCCGCGATAGGGCACGAGCGCAAAGCGCGTACCGGTTTCTTTCTGGAATAGGATGCCGGCGACCTGCGATCCCGCG
Source organism: Xanthobacteraceae bacterium (assembly GCA_035693615.1). Lineage (GTDB taxonomy): Bacteria > Pseudomonadota > Alphaproteobacteria > Rhizobiales > Xanthobacteraceae > VAZQ01. Next base: position 6,202 of record DASSGH010000086.1, on the reverse strand, counting down.
GTCGGGATTGCCTGCGACGCCTTGTCCGGGTTTGCCTTCAACCACGCGATGAGACCCTTGAGGTCGTCGGCCGGCATGGCTTTCTTGGCGAGGATTAGAAACGGATTGCTCGACAGCAGCGCGACCGGCTCGAAATCTTTCACCACGTCGTACGACAGGTTGAACGTCGCGCCGTTGGCGACGTGGGTGTCCCACTGGCCGACGTCGAGCGTGTAGCCGTCCGGCGCCGCGCGCGCGACGCGGCCGACGCCGATGCTGCCGCCGGCGCCGCCAACATTTTCGATGACGACGGGCTGGCCCAGCGAAACCCGCATGCGCTCGGCCACGATGCGGGCGACGGCATCTGTCGATCCGCCCGCGGGGAACGGCACGACCATGGTGACGGGGCGAGAGGGATAGACCTGCGCATGCGCAGCTGCGAGGCCCACCAACGTCGCCAGCGCGACCGAAACGAGCAACCTCATGCTTGCGCCCCTCAACCCAGAACTTGTTTGCCTACGCATGCTAGCACAGCTGTCTCTATCGTAGCTGATGCTGCGCCGACGCGCGCCCTCTGCTATGCTCAACGCTACCACCCAACAGGTGCACCCATGTCGCATGTCACATATCAGATCGTCCGCCACGACGACGGCTGGGCCTACAAGGTCAACGGCGTGTTCTCGGAGCCGTTTCCCACCCATGCGGCCGCGCTTGCGGCGGCGCGCATGGCCGCGGCCGAGCAGCGCGTCCCCGGGCACACGGAGACAATCGAATACGAGGACGAGAAAGGCCACTGGCACACCGAGACGGCCGCCGGCAGAGATCGTCCCGACACCGACGTCGAGGATACGAAGTAAGCAAGCAAGTCGCGGGACGAATTCCGGCCATCGCGCGCGAAGACGCGCGTCGCCCTTAACGCTCTGCCCAATCCTAAGCTTTCTGCGCCACGCTCAACGAATCTTCGCGAAATCGCCGTGACGGCCGAGACCCTCTTTGAATCGGCTCGCGCCCGCCACGCCGTCGGCGATCAGCGCCTCGCGACCGTTGTACCATTCCTGGACCAAGCCCTCGCGCACGGGGAGCCCGTGACTCCTGATGGCGGAGCGGCGATCCGCGCGCACGCAAATCTGCGGGAAGCGGGCGATGTCCCGCGCCAGCTCCTCCGCTTTCGCTCGCGCGCCGCCCTTGGGCGTGAGGTATTCGCACAAGCCGATTTGCAAGCACTCCTCCGCCGGCACTTTTCGCCCGGTGAGAATGATCTCGAGCGCGCGACCCAGCCCGACGATGCGCGGCAAGCGCACCGTGCCGCCGTCGATGAGCGGCACGCCCCAACGGCGGCAGTAGACGCCGAAGTAGGCGTCTTTCGCCATCACGCGGAAATCGCACCACAACGCCAATTCCATCCCGCCGGCGACGGCGGGGCCCTCGACCGCGGCGATGACCGGCTTGTCCAATTCGAGCCGCGAGGGGCCGAGCGGCCCGCGCGGAATTTCGCCGCCGTTGCCGCGCGACCGCGCCGTCGAGATATCGAGCTCGCCCAGCGGATAATCGGCGTCGAGCGTGCTCACGTATTTGAGATCCCAGCCAGCGCAAAACGCTCCGCCCGCGCCGTAGAACACGGCGACGGAGGCATCCTTGTTCGCATCGAATTCAAGAAACGCCGCGGTCAGCGCGTCGGCGCTTGCGGGCTCCATGGCGTTGCGCGCCTCGGGCCGGTCATGAATGACTGTCCAAACCGCCCCGTCCTTCTCGATCTTGACTGCCATATTGCGCGTCCTTTTTACGATCTATGACTCGATAACGGATTGCCTCGATCCTAGCACGCCACTGATTTGCCTTCGTTCGTCTGCTCCTGCGCACCCCATTTTGTGCAAGGCGGAGGTCAGGTTCGGTCTCATCTTGGCTGGAATCGTGCAGCAGACTCGATCTGCTCCCTCTCCCATAGGGAGAGGGGTGGGGTGAGGGGTTAAGGTTTCTCGAGAGTCATGTACCCCCTCACCCCACCCCTCTCCCCAAACGGGGAGAGGGAGCACACCGAGATTGTTGGCCAGCCATGTCGTATCTTGTCGCGCACCCGCTGCGAGGTCTCGCATGCCTCATCGCCGTGGCGTGCGGCGCGCATGCCGAGGAGGCGACGGATGCGACGTCGACGGCCGATCAGTCCAAAGTCACGGTCGGCGCCACGCTGATGAGCGACTACATCTATCGCGGCATCAGCTATTCGGGGCACCAGCCCTCGGTCGCCGCCTATGTCGACGCGCAACAGGGTTGGCTCTACGGCTACACCAATTTCAACAGCGTCAAATTTTCGACCAGCCCCGCCGTCGAGGTGACGGTCGCCGCCGGCATCCGGCCGACGCTGGGCCCGTTCGAGTTCGACATCGGCGCGGCCTATTATTATTACCCGGGCGAGCTCGGGCCGGACCTTTCGAACTATTGGGAGGCGCACGCGACCCTCTCCCACAAGGTTACCGACAAGCTCTCATGGGGACCGACGATCGCCTACGCGCCGGATGTTTGGCAAAGCGGCGCGTGGGGCGTCTATGCCGCCGGCACACTCGCCTACGAGCTGCCGAGCGAATTTCTTCCGACCGGCTTGGGTTGGTCCTTATCGTTGGATTTCGGCCGCTGGATGTTCGGGCCGACCTCGGCCGGGGGCGGCGTAACCGCGGCAGGGGGCGGGCTTGCGCTGCCGAGCTTCAACAATTGGCACGCCGGACTGACATTCAGCTACCAGGTCTTCAAGCTCGGCCTCAATTACACCGACACGTCCCTCTCGAAGGAGAATTGCTACGTGCTGACGGGAGACCTCGGCGCCGTTCCGGGCGGGGTGGGCAATCCAGGCAACAATCCCACGGGATTGCGCTCGCGCCTGTGCGGCGCGATCTTTTCGGCAACGCTCGGTTTCGAATTCAATCCTCTGACGCTCGGCCGCTGAGCGGACATACGAGCGCGGCCGGCACAGGGCCGGCCGCTTCGCAGCTCAGTTCATCGGAAGCTTCCGCTCCCTGATGGGAACTTGTCGATCAATAGCCGTTCGAGCCGAATGACGAGCTCGCCGGGGACACCGGCGCCGCATTCGCGACTGCGTTGAACGTCGGGATCGAAATCAGCGCGGCCAGGGCGAGAGCAGCGATAATCGTCTTCATGACACATCTCCTTCTTCATTGCACTGGCGCTTAGCCATTGGCCCGCGCCTATGCCCGTGAAGATGTACGCGCACGTGCCGCCACGCTGTGATAGCGATCACATTTTCAGGACACTTCAGGACGATTCAGATGTTACTATCGCTCAACCAATCGTGAGCGAGACGTGAGCAGGCTCCCGCGGCATCAGCCGGCGAAAGCTTATGAGGAAGCGGTCGATGTCGTCCTCGTCATTGTAGACGTGCGGGCTGATGCGCATGCGCCCGATGCGGGGCGCGACGTAAACCTGCTCCGCCGCCAACTCGCGGACCAGTCCTTCCGGCATCCCGGCGGGAAACTGCAGGCTCAGAATATGCGGGCCTCGCACCGAAGCATCGGGAATTCTCACGCCGGCGTCGCGCAGTTCGTCGGCGAGGCGCCGGGTAAGCATGCGCAGCCGCGCTTGAACGGAATCGCAACCCCATTGCGCCAAGAGCTCCATTCCGACCGAGGCCATTTCCAGCGAGATGAAGTGATCGCGCTCGCCCATATCGAAACGCCGCCCGCCGGCGACGAACTCGATGTCGCGATAATATGTTTCCCGCTCGGAATTGATGGCGCGGCGGCCGTAGCTGGTTTGCTCCAGCGGCACCCCGTCCTGGCGGCGTTTGGCGATATAGAGAAAGGCGCGCCCGTAGGGGCCCAGCAGCCACTTGTAGGTGGGGAAAACGAGGAAGTCGGGATCGAAGCCGCGCACATCGATGTTCATCACCCCGGCCGCATGGGTCGCATCGACCAACAACATCGCGCCCTGCTTGCGCAGCGCGGCGGCCACGCGATCCATGTCGATCGTTCCGCCGTCGGCCCAGTGCACCGAGGAGATCGAGGCGAGCGCAACGGACGGCGCGCCCGGCGCGTCGATCGCGGCAAGAACCGCCGCGGTCCAATCGCCGTCGTCGGGCCGCGGCACCGCGTCGACGCTGAGCCGCCCGGCCTGCGCGCGGGTGGTCCACTCCAGCACCGCCGACGAATGATCGTTCTCCAGCACCAGGACGCGCGTGCCCGGCGGCACGGATACGAGCTTGGCCGCCGCCGCCACGCCGTAGCTGACCGAGGAAATCAGCGCGACATCGTCGGGATCGGCGTTGATGAGACGCGCCGCCGCGCGCCGCGCCCGTTCGAATTGCCGCTCCGGAAGGGCGGGATCGATCGACCAAGGGCGCCCCTTGCGCGCCACACCGACGCGGCCCGCCTCTTGCGTGGCAATGGGCAAAGGGCTCCAGGAGGCGGCGTTGAGATAACAAATCTCCCGCGGAATATCGAACAGCGCACGTTGCGACGGGAGCATCGACTCGCGGTGCCTTTCAGACGGACGCGGGAAGGCGAGCCTAGCACGCGCGCGTGCCGTGACAATCGGCGCCAGTGCGGCCCGTTCGTTCAACTCAGCATCGAGAGAATCGTCTGAATCTGGGTCGAGGCGGAGGTCAACAACGAGTCGTACGTCGTCTGGCCCTCGGCCGCGGCCTTCAGGATGAATTCCGCCACGTGCGCTTTGACGCTCGGCGTCGCCTGGTCCACGGGAATCTTGGTCATCACTTCGTCGAGGACCGTCCGCATGGTATGGATAAGTTCTGGCCCGTAGCACGGCATGATGCGCTCTCCGCTTGCCCGCCGACAGACTGCAACGCTAGTTCGATGTCGATCGTCCCGCCCGGGATAGTGCGTCCGGGAGAAGAGTCGCTGGTTCGGCGCTCACGGACCAGACACAAAACCGCGAGCGTCATCACGCTCGTGTGAGTCTTTATCCGTCGAAGCGAAGCGGTGCGCTGCGCGTAAAATCGGCGCAAAGCCGTGGAGGTAGGTTACTCCTCAGGCTCGGTGGTAAATTGCAGCGGATAACCCTTGCGGCGGCCGGCTTCCGTCCCGCGTGTGGCCTTTGTCTCAGCCACGTCGCGCGTATAGACAGCGACAACGCAGACGCCGCGCCGATGCGCCGTCATCATCACCCGATAAGCCTGATCCTCGCTCATGCGGAATTCGCCCTTGAGCACCGTGACGACGAATTCGCGCGGGGTGTAGTCGTCGTTGAGCAGAATGACTTTGTGCAGCCGCGGCCGTTCCGGCTTGAGGCGAACCTTGGTGCGCGGCTTGGTGCGCGGCTTGGTGGCGATGTCGCTCATTGCAGCAACGCCTCTCGATCGCGGGCTTTATTTTCGCACGTCTGGGAGGGCGCCTGCAATTCGCGGGAAGCTTGCAGGGCGAGGCAGCGCCGAGCGACAACTGCGCTCGGCCGCGCCGCCTCAAGCCTCATGCTCGCTCTCGAGATTCTTCCCCGTATAGTCGGTCATGAATGCAGTGGCGACGAGGCTGATCACTGCGCAGACCCCGATGTAGGCGGCGATGGCATAGGGCGTCTCGTACCGGCCGTATAGCCAGGTGGCGATCAGCGGAGCCGGCCCACCGGCGATGACGGACGCAAGCTGATACCCGAGCGAGGAGCCGCTATAGCGCAGCCGGCCGGTAAAGCTCTCGGCGATCAGCGCCGCCTGCGGCCCGTACATCATGTCGTGCGGCACGAGCGACAGGATAATGGCGAAGAAAATGACCGCCAAAATGCCGGTGTTCACCATGCCGAAATAGACGAAGCCGAACACGCCGGTCACCGCCGCGCCGAGCATGTATATGTTTTTTCGGCCGATGCGGTCGGAGAGATGCCCGAAGAACGGGATCGAGAAGAAGGACAGCACGGACGCCGCCAGCACCGCGGTGAGGAGGAAGTCGCGCGTGACCTGCAGGTTCTTGATCCCATAGGCGAAGATGAAGGCGGTGAAGATGTAGAAGGGCGCTTGCTCCGCCATGCGCGCGAACGCGGATAAGATGATCTCCTTCGGGTGGCGCTTGATGACCTCGAGGATTGGCGTGCGCTCCACTCTGCGCTCGGCAAGGAGTTTAGCGAAGACCGGCGTCTCGAAGATTCCTAGCCGGATGTAGAGCCCGACGAACACGAGGAGCAGGCTCAGAAGGAATGGTATGCGCCAGCCCCACGCCAGGAATTGGTCGCCGGACATCTGGCTGAACGCGAGCACGGCCAGATTGGC
>DASSGH010000085.1:0-50305 GCA_035693615.1 Xanthobacteraceae bacterium | reverse complement strand
AAGTCGCGCGTGACCTGCAGGTTCTTGATCCCATAGGCGAAGATGAAGGCGGTGAAGATGTAGAAGGGCGCTTGCTCCGCCATCCGCGCGAACGCGGATAAGATGATCTCCTTCGGGTGGCGCTTGATGACCTCGAGGATCGGCGTCCGCTCCACTCTGCGCTCGGAAAGGAGCTTGGCGAAGACCGGCGTCTCGAAGATTCCCAGCCGGATGTAGAGCCCGACGAACACGAGGAGGAGGCTCAGAAGGAATGGTATGCGCCAGCCCCACGCCAGGAATTGGTCGCCGGACATCTGGCTGAACGCGAGCACGGCCAGATTGGCGAGGAAGAGCCCGCAGGGCACGCCGAACTGCGGCCACGAGGCGATGAAACCGCGCGAATGATCCGAGCGCGCCCATTCCATCGACATCAGCACCGAGCCGCCCCATTCGCCGCCAACGCCGATTCCTTGGATGAAGCGCAGGATGGTGAGAATGACCGCGCCCCAGATGCCGATGGTCTCGTAGGTCGGCACCAAAGCCACGGCGAAGGTGGCGAGCCCCATCAGCAGCAGGGTCGCGATCAGCGTCGCTTTCCGTCCGATGCGATCGCCGTAGTGGCCGAAGATGGCGGCTCCGATCGGCCGCGCGACGAAACCGACGGCATAGATCGCAAACGCTTCCAGCGTTCCGACCCACGGGTCGGAGTTCGGGAAGAAGAGCTTGGCGAAGACCAGGCCAGTGACGGTGCTGTAGAGAAAGAAGTCGTACCACTCGATTGCGGTGCCGATAGTGGATGCGATGACGGCGCGCCGCAGCTGGATCTGGTGCTCGGCTGGATCGAGGTCGAAGGTCGTGGTGACGTCGGTGCTGGCCATGGCGTTTTCTCCCGCCGGCCGCGCGGGATGGCAGCACGGCGCAATATGAAAAATTAATTTTGTGATGGAACTCCCGACCTTGCGGAGAGTTCCCGCGCTCGCAAATTCGATGTTCGGCCCGCTAGATTAAATTTCGGAAAGATTGCGTCATCGCAAGCCCTTGGCTGCATCCGCCGATCGCGGCCCTTCGCCCAACAGCGAACCTTTGCCGGCGGCAGTTCGTTGTAGAAACGAAGCGTTGGCGCGGTCTACGAGAGTTTGCGCAGATGCGTCATACCCGACCGGTGATTTGCTCGGCTCTGCTTGGCGGCGTAGTCGCCCTGGCGTGCTTGATCGTAGCCGCAAAGGCGCCGGTGCAGGCGGCGGCCGACACTGGTGCGCCGCGTTGCGCCGCGCCGCCGGATGTCACTCGGCTCGAGCGGCCGCTCACGCACACGGCGCGCCAGTTGGCCGCCGGTAAGTTGACCCTGGTCGTCGCGCTCGGTTCCTCGTCGACCGCCGGAGTGGGGGCAAGCACGCCCGCCGCCGCCTACCCCAGCCGCCTCATGGATGAACTCGGTCAACGCTTCCCTACGCAGCCGATCATGGTCCTCAACCGCGGCGTTTCGGGCGTGCGCGCCGTCGACATGGTGGCAAACTTCGACGAGAGCGTCGCCGCCGAACATCCCGACCTGGTGCTCTGGCAGCTTGGCACGAACGCGGTCTTGCAGGGCTACGAGCATGCAAGATCTGACACGGTGATTCGCGAGGGGATCAGAAAAATAAAGGCGATCGGCGCAGACGTCGTGCTGATCGATCCGCAATACGCACCGAAAGTAATCGAGCATACGCAGATCGAAGACATGATCCACCTGATCTCGGCCGCCGCGGCGCAACAGCAGGTCGACGTCTTTCAGCGGTTTGCGCTTATGCGCTATTGGCACGAGAGCGAGGGACTCCCGTTCCAAGCATTCCTCTCGCCGGATGGACTGCACATGAACGACTGGGGCCATGGTTGTTTCGCAAAAACGCTCGCCGATGCGATCGCCGATGCGGCGGCGCCGGATCGCACACGCCGCCAGGAAAGCTCGGACCTCGATAACGCAGCGGGCGTTTCCACCGTGGGAGAGGGGCGCTGATGGAGTAGCCGGCCGTTGTCAACTCATGGTGTATTCTGCGCTGTGCTCGTCATGGGGCTCACCGTGGCCCGAGCCGGCGCTCAAGAGAGGCCCGGCGCCGGAGCCGTCCCTCAGAACGTCCCTCCGGCGATTTCGCAAAAGCAATCAGTGCCGCCGCCGCTTTCGCTCTCGCAGGGCCAACGCCAAAAGATAGGCGCGGCCGTTCGCTCGCAAGATACCGAGGTTAGTTTCGCGCTCAAGAACGCCAAGGGCGCGCAAACCTTCCAGCCTTCGGTCGGCGCAAAGCTTCCAAAAGGGTTGGGTTTGCATCCGCTGCCGCAGCCGGTCGTTGCGGAGATCAAGCCGCTCGCTCACTACACCTACGTCAAGTTCAAGGACCAGGTGCTGATCGTCAATCCGATGACGCGCGTCATCGTCGATATGTTTCCGCAATCCTAGCGGCGCCGGACGGTCGCAATTCTCGCTCAGCCGCCGTCATCGTGTAATCCAAGAGGCGTCAGGCCGGACCAAAGTCTGGCCATGACGCTATCCACGACGGGACGAAACGAGGCAGAAGAACTAGACGGTCTTGTGCCGCAATTGCACGACGCTGGAAGGTTGATAGAGCAACACCTCCGTCGTCGCGAGCAGCTGATCCGCGCTGAACGGCTTGCCGAGCACGACCGCGCCACGGAATCCACTCGGCAAAGCGTCTCGTCCATAGCCCGTGACGAACGCAAACGGACGATTTTTCTTGGTCAGCAAGGTTGCAAGTTCGTCGACGGGTTGGCCCTTGAGATTGACGTCGACGAGGGCTGCATCGTAGTCCGCCGCCTCGACCAACGCTTTTGCGCGATCGAGCGTCGCCGCCGGGCCGACAATCTCGCAACCTGCCGCGGCCAGGTTCGATTCCATCTCCATCGACACCAGCGGCTCGTCCTCGATGACGAGGATACGCTTGCCTTCGAGCGTGCGCCGTTGGTCCGCGGCGGCGAGCAAAGAGGTCCTTCCCACGCCTTTCGGGGCGGCGATGTTGGCGGCGGTGTTCGCGCGCGCGTGTGCCGGAAGCGGAAAGTCGATCTCGCAGATGAGGCCGTCGCGATGATAATGAACGGAGACCTCACCGCCGTGTGACCGCACGGTTTGCTCGATCAGCGCGCGTCCGAATCCATGCCCGCGCGGCGCGCTCACTTTTGGACCGTCACTCTCCTTCCAGGTCAAATACAAGCTGCACGCACCGTTGGTGCGCACCTCCCAGGTTACCGATAGGCGCCCCTCCGGCACCGAGAGGGCACCATACTTGCGCGCGTTCGTCGCAAGCTCATGCAGCACGAGCGCCAAATGCACCGCCGCCTGCGGCTCGAGCGCGAGCTGCGGCCCCGAGCACGAGATCCTGTCGCCGTTGGTGGCGCCAACCAACACTTGCTCGTTCACAAGCGCCATTATGTCGGCGCTCTGCATCTGCGTCCGGGTGAGCAGAGTGTGGGCGCTGGCCAGCGCCTGAAGGCGCCCGCCGAAGCTGGAGATGAAATCGGCTGGACTCCTGGCCCGCGCCAGCGACTGGCTCGCGATCGCCTGTACCGTCGCCAGCGTATTCTTGACGCGATGCGACAACTCGTCAGTCAAGATACGCTGCAACTTTTCCGCCCGCTTGCGCTCGGTGATATCGCGGCCGACCTTCGAAGCACCGACCACCGTTCCCGATCTATCGCGCAGGGGCGACACGGTCAGAGAGACATCGACGCGGCGCCCGTCCTTCGCGACGCGGACCGTCTCATAATGGTCGATGCGTTCGCCCCGCTGCAGGCGCGCGAGGATCTCGCTCTCCTCGCCGTGCAACTCGGGGGGGATGAGGCGGAGGATCGACTGGCCGATCGTCTCGCTCGGCTCGTAGCCAAAAATTCGCGTCGCTCCCCCATTCCACGAGGTGATGATGCCGTCCAGAGTCTTGCTGACGATGGCGTCGTCGGAGGAAACGACGATGGCTGCGAGCCGCTCCGATTCCAGGTGCGCGTCGTGTTGCTCGGTGACGTCCATCAACATGTTGACGGCGCCGACGAGCCGCCCCGAAGAGTCGCGCACCGGCGTCGGATAAGGACGGAACCGCACACGCGTGCCGTCGGGTCGCTCGGCGATGGCTTCGACCCCCCGCACTTCGCGCCCCTCCTTGAGGGCGATTGCCATTGGGCACTCGTCGTGGGGCAAAGGCCGCCCGTCCGGCCAGTAGAGGCGCCACGACCCGCACCAGTGGCTGCTGCCAAGCTCGGGGTGGTGGCCCCAAAGTGCCGCGGCGGCGCGGTTGTAAAAGGTAATGCGGCCGTCGGCGTCGGTCGTGTAAACCGCGACCGGCAAAGCCTCGAGCAGCTGCGTCCCCGTGATCATGGTTTGGCTCGCGTGTTTCATCTCAACGTATGTCCTTCAAGCGAGCGCCCCGCGCCCGCGTCCCGGCAAATCGGCACGGATACGGCAAAGTCAAGTCCCAGCAACCCGGGCACAAGCTGCGCCCCATTCCTCCCTCCCTGTGGACTGCCCCAGCCGGAAAAACGTGGCCTTGGGCAGAAGGTTCCGCTTCGCCACCTAACGCCCAAAGCCGGGGCACGGGTCGAACCAACAGACCGCGGTTCCCGCCGACCTACAATCCGGGTTATCCCCGGCAAGGAAGCAGGGTGGAAAATAAATAGGCCGGGAAACCCTTGCCCCATAGGGGCATTGCCGTGCCCTATTCCGACAGCGACCGGATCGCATGCTCGCGCAAGCGGACCGGGTCGCGCTCTCCGCACTGGGCAAGCTCGAGGATCTTTTTCGCGATCATCTCTGTCGCGGGGTCGGCGCGATTTTCCAGGCGCAACGTGCGTAATACCTCTTCGTACGCCGTCGTGAGGATCTTGATCTCGTCCGGGCCGAAGGCATGATCCCTCAGCAAGCGATAAATCGCCATGGGCGGCTCCCGAACTCCTTGAACCGTTGCAAAGCGGGAGCCCAACGGCCTTCCCCCATCATCGCCGCCGACCGGCCGATAACTCGGTCAGGCTAATGCGGAGGCGATCTTGCGGTCGGTACGGTTGCCGACAAACAGGCCGGGAACCCACCGATGCTTCCGGCGTTTCAGATATGTGCTTTCTGGAGTCGGGAAGCGTACCGACCGGCGAGATCACGCCGACTTATATCTGGCCCTCAAGGCCTCCGGATTTCAACCGCACGCTGGAGCTGCACAAGCCCGCCGGCCCAGGGCTCGCCGCCGCATGGCCCATTGGAAGATGCAATGTCCTCGAATCCTGCGCGGTCCCCAGTGAGCTCAATAGCCAATTTGCAGATTCGCAACGGGCTTCTCGCGGCGCTTGCTCCTGAGGACCTCTCGTTGCTTGCCCCGCACCTGCGCGAGGCGCTTCTTGTGCCCGGGGACTTACTGCATCAGCCCGGCGAGAAGATTGAACAGGTGTACTTTATTCAAAGCGGCATTGTGTCGCTCATGGCAGTGCTGAAAGGGGGAACGCACGTCGAAACCGCAAGCATCGGACGCGAGGGCGCGATTGGCACGATCGAAGGATTCGGCTCGCTGCACGCGTTCACGTGTGCGCGCGTGCAGGTCGCAGGCTCCGCTCTGCGCATGCCCGGTTCAATCTTTCGCCGCACGGTCGACGGGAGCGCAAGCCTCAAGGAAAGCATCAACCACTACCACATGAGCGTCATGGCCCATGTCCAGCAAGTTACCGCCTGCAACGCGCTGCACGATTTGACCAGCCGGCTGAGCCGAATCTTGCTACTCTCGGCCGACCGGTGCGCCGACGACATTCAGCTGAGCCAAGAATCCCTCGCCGAGATGCTCGGGGTGCGTCGCTCGAGCGTGACGGCGGCAGCCGCCATTCTGCGCGGTGCGGGCGCCATCGAGTATCGCCGCGCGGTCATCAAGATATTGGACCGCGAGAAGCTGAGAAGCATGGTGTGTGAGTGCTACTCGACGATTCGCCACACGATCGACGTCGGATTCAACACGCATCCCCCCGCTGACGTGTGGGCGTGAAAACGCCGCCGCAAGACGTCCAGTGCAACATCGCGCGCGGACGCGTGTTGCTGCTGCCGCGGCTTTTGCGTCGCTGGACGGAATCCCGATTGCTCAGTCAATCGCCAGGCCGGCGGCCTTGATCGGCGCCGCGTTGTTATCAATTTCGCTCAGCACGAATTTCTGCAAATAACCAGGCGAGCGGCGCTCGGGCGCGACGGCGACGGCGCCGACCTCCTTGAGCTGCTCCTGCACCGACGGCGTGTCGATCGCCGCGACGGTGGCCTCGTTAAGCTTGTGGATGATCGGCGCAGACGTGCCTTTCGGCAAAAAGAAGCCGAACCAAGTCGAGGCCTCGAAATCGAGCCCCTGCTCCCGCGCGCTGGCGAGGCCGGGCAGCATCGCGGAGCGATCACGCGAGAGGATGGCGACGGCCTTGATCAGCTTGCCTTCGATCTGCTGCCGGGCGGTCGCGCTGAGCGTGCAGATGTAGTCGATGCGCCCGGCGATTAGATCCTGCATCGCCGGGCCTCCCCCGCGGTAGGGAACGTGGGTCACGTTAATCCCGATCGTTGCGTTGAGCAGCATACAGTCGAGATGGCCCGTGGAGCCGGCGCCTGCCGAGGCCATTTGCATGCTCGCCTGGTTCGCCCGCGCGTAGGCGATGAATTCGACGAGATTGCCCACAGGCAAATCGTTGCGCGCGACCAGGAGCGTGGGCTGATCCGCGATCAGCGCCACGGGCGCGAGATCGGTCGCGAGATTGTATAGGGGATTTTTGTAGAGCGTCTGGTTGATGGCATCGGCGCGGCTGCCGAGAACGAATTGGTAGCCGTCCGGCGGCGCCTTCGCCACACGCGCGGAGCCGACCATTCCTCCCGCGCCGCCGACGTTCTCGATGATCACCTGCTGGCCTAGAATCTCCGAGAGGCGCCGCCCGAGGATGCGCCCGAGCACATCGGTGCCCCCGCCAGCCGCGAACGGGACGACCATGGTGAGCGGCCGTGCCGGCCAGTTCTCTGCGGCGGCCGGGCGCAGACCGGCAAGCACGCAGGCGAGCAACAAGATCGCATGTCGCGCACGCATGGTTTTGCCCTCAGCCGGGAGACGGCCCGGCGGACTTGCACTCGCTGACCTTATCGATAGCAAAAAGGGTTGGGTCCCGCCGCATCGTTTGCGCGGAGCTATGCATCGGCAAATTCCCGAAGCGACCGCGCGGCTTAGCGGGCGGTATGTGGCAAGCTCGCCACACCGCGGCGCGATGTGAGCCGGCGGGCGGCGGGAGACGGAACCAGGCACAGCGCCCCGCGGTTAGGCCCTCGGGTATTCGGGGCTGGGGATCAACGCAAGCTGCTTCCGAATATTGCATCGACGGGCGGCGACACGGGCCGCTGCAAAGGCGCCACAGCGGAAAAGGCCGTGCCGTCCCCGCGCGCCGTCCGTCGATGCCGGTCCTTGTCGGCGTTGCTGCGCTCAACCCATTCTGCGGGGGATCGATCACGCGCGACCGGTGGGAGGGGAAATCATCGCGCGCGGGTTCGGCTCTATCAACGGGGCGAGCAGGATGGGTTGAGCACAGCGACGTTTGCGGTCACCCGGCCCTGCGGCGCGCGCCGGATCGCTTCGCGGCCGCTCGCGGTTGCGCCTCTTTGCCCTCGATCGGCAGCAGCATTTCCCGCTGCCCTTCGATACGCTTGCGGCCCTTCTTCCCCGGCGCCGGTGCCGCGCGCTCGGCTTGCACGCTGCGTCGCAACGCCTCCATCAGATTAATGACATTGCGCGGGGCGGCGGCGCGCTCCTTGGTTTTCGGCGGCTTGAAGCCGGCCTGCTTCTTGCGCAACAGCTCGACCAGAGCGGTCTCGTAGTGGTCCTCGAATTCGCTCGGATCGAAGTCGCCCGTCTTGGTCTCGAGAATGTGCTCGGCGAGCTTCAACATCTCGCCCGGCACCTTCACGTCGGCAATGTCGCTGAAGAATTCCTCCGGCTTGCGCACCTCATAGCCGTAGCGGAGCGTCGTCCCCAGCATCCCCTTGCCGTGCGGCTCCAAGGCGATGACGCGCTCGCGCTTGGCGAGCACGATGCGGCCGAGCGCGACCATGCCCTTGTCGCGCATCGCATCGCGGATCACCGCAAATGCTTCCTGGCCCACGCTGTCAGTCGGAGCAATGTAATAGGGGCTGTCGTAGAAGCGCTTGTCGATTTGCGTCGCGGGCACGAAACTGTCGATGTCGATGGTATGCCTGCTCTCCACCTGAATGGCTTCGAGCTCGTCGTCGTCGACCTCGATGTATACGCCCTTGTCGATTTCGTACCCCCTGCCCTTGTCCTCCGCCTCCACCGGCTCGCGGGTCTCCTCGTCGACCAGCTGCTGACGCAGACGGTGACCCGTCTTCTTGTTGATCTGCCGAAACGAGATGCGCTCGGACGAAGAAGCGGCGGGACTGAGCGCGATAGGACAAGAGACGAGCGAGAGCTTGAGATAACCTTTCCAATATGCACGCGGCGCCACGACCGTACTCCGAGCTAAAGCAATGCTGCGATTAGGTAGCAATTTTTGCGCGCCGCTTGGAGTCCTGCTTTTGTTCTCGCAGCCCCCGATCTAGCGGTTGAACGGAGCGCTTGAACCAGACATTGACGCGGCGGAAGACGCTGCGTGTGTCAGCTTGAAGTGCGGTTAAGAAATGGTAACGCGCTCTGCCGCACAAAAAGCGATTTGAGCATCATTCTGTCGGGCTGCTTCGAACCGGCGAGTTGCAGATTGGGCCATCGCATCGGGCAAAACGCGTCGGCAGAAAGCGAAATGCGTGAGTAGAAAGTGCATGGGTTCCCTGAGCTTGGAAATTTTTTTCCGGACGCAACGGCGGCCCCACCGATGCGTTGAAACCACAGTGCAGTAAGGAGGAGTGTCCCATGAGGAAGCTATCATTGGCGCTTGCAACCGGCGCGTTGCTGATTGCGACGATGCCTGCCTCTGCTCAGATTTACGGGGGCGTGGATCCGGGAGGCGCCGGCGTTCAAGTCGGCCCATTCGGATTTGGCGTGGGACCGCGGTATGACTATGGGCCGGGGTATGGCTACGGGCCGGGGTATGGCTACCGCGGTGACAGCTACTACGCTTACGGCGCGGACTGCCCGTTGGTAAGGGAGCGTGTCCATACCGCAGACGGCCGGGTGATAGTTCGGACGCACCGCGTCTGCCAGTGATCTGGCTCACAAGCAGAGACGTTGAACGGAAAACGCGAGTGGCCCCGAGCATCCGGGGCCACTCGCGCGTTGGTGCTTCCGGTGTTGACGCGATTTAGGCTGACGACCTCTCGCCGACGTGGGGAATGACGCTAAGAGTGGCCGACCAAAGACAATCCGACCAGCCCTTGCGCTTGCCGACCTCGGTACGCAACCAAGCCCTGTATTGATCGACGCATTTGAGGGAGCAAAAACTCTTGAACGCGCGGCGGTGCCGCACCAGGCCGAACTTGCCGTGGCAGTACGCGCAGTGGTTCTTCATTGCCTTCTCGCCGAATCGTGTCGGTACCGGTCGGTTGAGGACGAACACCACGCCATCGCGGTCTATTGCAATGCACCATTAGTATTACAGCGGAATATTGCGAATTGGTTGCCCCAGCGCGGGGGCTTAGGTCGACGATCCCTTGCCGGTGATAAGGAACGGGGACAAGCGCATCCGTTTGCAGCGGGGCGGGAAATCGCCGCCGAGGGGATTCGCCCGCTTCATTGCGCCTTGATACCGGCGTGGCTGATCACCCTCCCCCATTTCGCCATTTCCGCTTGGAAGCGGGCGGCGGCGTCCTCTGGGGTGCTGGCGACCGGCTCGTAGCCCAGCGCTGCCAAGCGCTCCTGCATGTCGGGTTGCGCGATGGCACGCGCGATCTCGCGGTTGAGCTGGACCACGATCTCCTTCGGCGTCCCAGCCGGGACGACGGCGGCAAACCAGGATTCTCCCACGACCTCGGGATAACCGGATTCCGTCATGGTGGGCACGTCGGGAAGGGCCGGCGAGCGCCTCTTGCTCGAGACCGCGAGCGCCCGCAGCTGTGCCTCCTTCACCAGCGGCACCGCCGGCGCCGTCGAGCCGAACGAAATCGGCGTATGGCCCGCAACGGTCGAGCCGATCGCCGGGCCGCCGCCGTTGAACGGAACGTGCACGAGGTCGAGGCCGAGAGAGAGGCGAAACAATTCACCCACGAGATGGGGCGGCGTTCCGGTACCGGGCGAGGCGAAGCTGTACTTGCCTGGATTGGCCCTGATCAGGGCAACCAGATCCTGGACGGTCCGCGCGGGCAGCGACGGGTGAACGGTCAGCACCGCAGGCGCGGACACCGCGATGGTGACCGGATCGAAATCCTTGATGGGATCGTAGGACACGTGCTGGTACAGCGCGGGATTGACCACGTGATTGCCGCCGTTGACGAGGATTGTGTACCCGTCGGGAGGCGCCTGCGCCGCGCGACCGGCGCCGATATTCCCGCCCGCCCCAGCGATGTTCTCGACGTAAAACTGCGTCCCCAGTTGCTCGGAGAGCTTTTGCGCCATCAGGCGGGCGAACACGTCGGTCGGGCCCGCCGGCGCGAACGGCACGATCACGCGCACCGGCCGCGCCGGATAGGCTTGCGCACCTGCGCTGCGCGGCCCAAGCACGGCGGCGGCGGCGAGGTGCAGCAGTCGGCGGCGGGTCACTTGCATTGGGGCTTTTCCAACGCATCCAATTGGCGGGCGCCACATAGCTAGCGGCCACTTGGGAGCATTTTACTTCATCTGCCGGCTCACTTCCCGATGATTCCGCGCGAGCACTGTGGCCGGCATGCACGCGGGCAAGCTTAGAAGCGCCACCGTCGCATGCTCGCGGTGGACTTTGCCACATCGACGTGATACGTCGGCATGGTCGGTCGAACACGCGCCAGCCGGCGGTGTGTTGCACTTGCACGGATCACTGGTCTGATTCATCGCTTTGGTGAGTAGCGCCCGAGCGCTTAGCCCGAAATGGTCGATGTCGGTCAATTTCTCGGACTGCGGGCAGCCAAGCGGGCGAACCGATCGACGCCAGCAGCAGCTCAAGCCGGCATCCTCGCGGATTCCCGGCCCACTCCCCAAGACGCCGTTCGTTTCAGCGGCCGTCAAATCGCGATCCTGTTCATCACGCTAGCCGCGATCGCCTCGGTCCCGATTCTTCTCTACCCCTGGCCGCCGCTGTCCGACTACATCAATCATCTCGCGCGCATGCATGTGATCGCCACCATCGGCAGCGATCGCGACCTGGCGCAGTTCTACCAGGTGCAGTGGCAGGTCATCCCCAACCTGATGATGGATCTAATCGTTCCGATCCTGCAGCGGGTCATGAACGTCTATCTCGCCGGACAGGTCTATACGATCATGACCTTCGTGCTGATCCTTTCCGGCACGCTTGCGCTCAACCGCCAGCTCTACCGCCATTGGTCGGTGCTGCCGCTGATCGCCTTCCCGCTGCTCTATAACAACGTCTTCCTCGTCGGGACTATGAATTATTTGTTCGGCATCGGGCTCGCGCTCTGGGCGCTTGCGAGCTGGGTCGCGCTACGCGAGCGGGCGCTGGTCTTGCGTCTGGCGGTATCGACACTGTTCATCCTGGCGCTGTTCTTCTGCCATCTCTTCGCCGTCGGAGTTTACGGGCTCGGGCTGCTCGCATTCGAGCTGCATCGGCTGTTGGCGCTGCGGCGACGCGAGCCGCTGCCGCTCCATCGACCCATGCAGCGGCGGGTGCCCGCCTGGGCCGACTTCGTGGCGAGCGGACTCCCGTTCCTCCCGGTGCTCCCGCTCTTGCTGATGAGTCCCACCTGGACGCTGCGCTGGGACTTCACTTGGGAGTTTAACGGCAAGCTCAAGGGCCTCCTCTACGTCATCGAGGTCTATTCCCACTCGGCAACGTTCTTCCTGGCGACCATCGTCGCCGTCGCCGCGCTTTTTGCCGTCCGTCACCGGGCGCTGCGGTTCCATCCGTTCGGCTGGATGCTGCTGGCCGTGGGCACTGCGACATATCTCGCGCTGCCGCGCGTGCTGTTCGACACCTACATGGCGGATCAGCGCCTGCCGATCGCGCTGGCGTTCATGATCATCGCCTGCGCGCATCTCGATCTGCGCGACGAGTTCGTGCGCCGGGGCTTTGCGACGGTGCTGGTTCTGCTCTTGGCGGTGCGCGCGTTCGAGGTGCAGGGCGTGTGGCGCGACCTTTCGCGAGGCACCGCCTCGTTCCGCGACTCCGTGCGCCAGATCGAGCGCGGCTCCAAGGTGCTGGTCGCCTATGCCGATCCCGACAACGGCGACAATGCGCGCGATCTTTGGCTCACGCATGCCGCCTGTCTGGCGATCATCGAGCGGTCCGCCTTGGTGACCACTGCTTTCACCGTCCTCGGCAAACAGGTGATGCACGTGCGTCGCGACTATCGCGACCGCGTCGACACCGAAGACGGAACACCGCCCTCGGTCCGGCAGTTGCTCTCGCACACCGAGCCAACGGATTGGGACGACGATCCGCCGTATTGGTCGCACTGGACCAGTGATTACGATTACCTCTACATCCTGTTCACCGACCGCGATTACGCCAACCCGGACCCGACGCATCTCACTCCGGTTTTTGCCGGCTACAGGTTCGTCCTTTATCAGGTCAGCAGGACGCAACTGGCGGGCGCGTCCAAAGCTTCAGACTGAGATTTCGCATCCGGCGCGCGGGAAATGCAGCCGCAGATCGAGTCGGCCGAGCGCACGTTCCATTGACCGGCGGCGCCTCCCACGGCCTGTAAAACCGGCCCGGAACCTTTCGCGCGTTAAGCGCCTATACGCCAGCGAACCCTTGCGCGCGACCGAGCGGCGCGCGTGAGAATCAAGAACATGCGGGGGGAAGGAGGCGTGCATGAAACGGATTTGTCTCGCTGCTGTTGCAGCGCTGGCGTTGTTGACCTGCTTGCCGGAGGACTCTTTCGCCCGCGCCGGCGGCTTCGGTGGGGGCTTTCACGGTGGCGGCTTTGGCGGGGGCTTTCGCGGTGGCGGCTTCGGCGGAGGCTTTCGTGGCGCCGCCATCGGCGGCGGCTTTCGTGGGGCCGGGATCGGCGGCTTCCGCGGAGCTGGGATGGGTGGCTTCCGTGGCCCCATCGGCGGTGGCTTCCGCACGGCCACGATCGGCGGCTTCCGCGGACCTGCGGTGGCCGGCGGATTCCGCCGAGCGGCGGTGGCTCCGGGCGTCTTTCGCGGCCAAGCCGTCCGCGCGTTTGCCTTTCAAGGTCGACCCTTCCGGCGCCGGGCGTTCTTTCCGGTCGCGGCGGGTGTGGGGTTCGGCTTGGGCTTGGGCTGGGGCTGGGGGGACTGGGGTTACCCCTACAGCTATGGCTACGGCGATCCCTGTGTCGTTTGGACCGGGTATGGCTGGATCAACATCTGCTACTGAGCGGATCTAACCCGGCGGCGGCGGAACGGGCGCATCCTGTTCCGCCGCCAGCGTGAGGATGGGTGAGCGCGCTTGTTGGTTTGGCCTTGGCAGGCGAAACGCTAGAGCGCTTCACCACCGGTCGTAAAGACGCGTACCAGGCAGGTCCATTGCCGACCCGGGTCGATAGTCATCGGCCCGCCACCAGCAGCGATACCGACCGCATACCCAGCGCACATTTTGCTCGAGCGCGGGGTCGCTCGCTGCCGTCGCCACGTCGGCCGCGCGGGGCGCGGCGATTTTTGAACCGAAAAGATTGTTCGTGCGACTAACCCTCGGAACGGGAGGCTGAGATGAGTGAGCGTCGTATTACCCAGCTATTTGGATTGATCTTGGGCGCGCTGTTTACCTGCACGCTGGTCCTGAACGCCTTCGCTTTTTGACGGCAGCCGCGGGGGGCCGGCTGGGCTTGTCGCCCCCACCATTCCTTGGTGCGAGGATCACTTCCCGACGGTGCAGCGCACACCGGCGGGATAGCTTTATCGAATGATTGCCCGTCGTCCGAGGCCGCGCGCTTGACCATCCGCGCCGGCGCTCAATCTCGACCCCGGACCGCCTGACAAGGCGCGGCGCGAGGCGAGGCATTTCTCGGCGGCCTCACGCCCACATTCCGGCTGACACGAGCGGCTCGAACGGGCGTAAACTTGCCCCTGACGACAGGGAGCGCGTGCATGCGGAGCACGATCGCAGCGGCCTTTTTCGTCATCGGGTCAACGGTTGTGGCGCCAGCCTGGGCATGGGACTTCCCGGGGCACCGCATCGTCGGTGCAGTCGCCGATCTCATCCTGCTGCAGCACTATCCCACGGCGCAACAGCGCGTGAGCGAACTGCTGGACAAGCAGAACGGCGGCACGATGGCGCGGCGAAGCCTCAGCCAAGTCGCGGTATTCCCGGATTGCGCCAAGCGAGGCAATGTGCCGTTTTGCGGGCGCCCTCCCTCCGATGAAGAAAAAGCATATGCCGAGCACAATCCGCATCACGATAAATTCCACTTCGCCGATGTGCCGCTGCAGCAGCCGAGTTACGTCGCGAGCAGCGCCGGAACGGACGACATCGACGTCGTGCAGATGATCGCGTATGCGGTCGCCCAGTTGCGCGGCAAGAACCCGCCGGCGAAGCCGCATGTGAATCTCACCGACACCGAAGCGCTCTGGCTCCTCGCGCATCTCGTCGGCGACATCCATCAGCCGCTGCACATGGGGGCGAAATATTTCGACAAGACGTGCGAGACGAGCGTCGATCCGAACATCGGCGGCACGGCGCCTTCGTTCGGAATTGGCGAGAGCGTGGCAATGACCATGGGCGGCAACCTGATCTTGCTCGCTGCGGCGCCCCCGTCGGTGCCGCCGGCAGCAAACTTGCATCTCTACTGGGACGGCACGGCCGTTCTCCGCGCAATGCAAGCGGCTGGCAGCGCCCACTCGGAGCAGGACTTTGCCAAGCTGCTTGCCGCCACGCCGCCCCCCGGCTGGGAAACGGCCGGCGCACCGGAAACTTGGTCCGCGCAATGGGCGAGCGAAATCATGCCGCTTGCGGTCGAGGCGCACGGGCGGCTAACGATTCGTAAAGGCTCGAAGCCTTCGCCGTTCCCGTTGACCGGCGGGTGCACGTGGGAAACCACGCTCGAACCATCCTATGAGGATTGGGCCAAGGCGCAGGCGCGCACCCAACTCGCCAAAGCCGGCTTTCGTCTCGCCGTTCTATTGAAGGCGATCTTCCAGCCGTAGCGGGCGGCCGCGCGAGCAGCATTGCAGCGCAAGACGCCGCGCACGCGAATCGCGGCGGCATTCAGGCAACTGTAAGGAATCGTTCAGCCCGCGTTCAGGGTGGACCTGGGACATTTCGCCAAAGGGCCACGTTGACGATCGCCCCTTCGACTTCACACGGAGGTGACGCTATGAGAACAACCCTGACCGCTGTCGCCGCAGCGGCGACCATCGCCGTCGCAACCGTCGCCACGCCGAGCACCGCGGATGCCCGCTGGGGCTGGTGGGGTCCGGCGCTGGGCGGCCTCGCCGTCGGCGCCATCATCGGCGGCGCGCTGGCGAGCCCGTATTACGGCGGATATTACCCGGCGTACTCGTATTATCCCGCGTACGGCTATCCGGCCTACGGCTACAGCTACGCCCCAGCCTATTACGGCTACGCCTACGCGCCTCGGCCCGCTTACTGCTGGCGCTACCGGTATGGTTATCGCTATCGCGTGTGCTGAACGGCGAGTGGTCGCCAGAGTGACCCGGCGCACTCGCTCACGAGCGCGCCGGCCTTTTTTTGGCTGCAAACGGTTGTCGAGCCGTCGCAGGACTGACCAAATTCCGACAAATTAACTGGCAAGATTCCGGGACGGCTGAACTTCGGGGGATGCTCAGTTCGGGGCCCATTCATCGCAACACGGAAGGACTGCGCTCGGCAACCGCCGACGCTCAACGCTCGGCAATCGCCGATGCTCAAGGAGATGTTGATGAAGAAGACACTTGCTGCATTCGCCGCGGCTGCGACCGTGGCAACTGCACTCGCCACCACGCCAACGCCAGCGAACGCTGGCTGCTGGGGAGGATGTGCGGTCGGTGCCGGCGTTCTCGGCTTTGTTGCGGGCGCGATCGTCGGCAACGCCGTTGCCAACGCCGCACCTCCGGCCTACGTCGCCGCACCCGGACCGGGATATGTAGTCTATCCCGCCTATACGGCGCCGCTGCCCGGCCCGCGATGCTATTGGACGCGCCAGCCGGTGTACGACATGTACGGCAACGTGGTCGGATGGCGCGGCCGTGCGATCGCGGTCTGCCCATACTAGTCGCGGCGCACGACGCTTCATAATCAAACCCGGCGGGTCCTCGACCCGCCGGGTTTTCGTTTGTCGCAATTGCATGGCGAGAAGGTCCCGGCGGCGGAGTTAGTTCTTCGCCGCCTTTCGCTGCATGTCGTCGAGCACGGCGGCGGTAGGCCAGCAATCGACCTTGAGCTGGTTCGCCTTCTGATAGGCGCCCAGGGCCGAGCGCGTGAGCATGCCCGCCTTACCGTCGATCTTGTCCTTGTACAGGCCGAGCTTGGCGAGCGTACGCTGCATCGTCTCGACCTGCGCGGTGCGCAACTGCGTGTTCTTGCTCCACGCCGTCTCGAACGGGCGCGGGTCGCTGATGCGCTCGCTCAAATGGCCGACGAACAGCACGTAGAGATCGGAGAAATTATATTCCTTGATGACGTAGTAATTCTTGAGCGTGAGAAACGCCGGTCCGTAGATCCCCTCGGGCAGGAGCAGCGATGCGGGCTCATTGAGCTCGGCAGGAGCGGGCTTGCGGCCATAGGCGAGCGTAAATCCCTGCTTGAGCCATTCGCCGAGCGGGCGCGTGACCTCGGGCACCCCGATGGTGCAGTCCACGCCCTGCGGCACGCGCACCTCATAGGCCCAACGCGTGCCGCGCTGCCAACCCTTGCCGACGAGCTGCTGCGCGGCTGAGGCAAGCGCATCCGGCACCGATCTCCAGATATCCTTCTTGCCGTCGCCGTCGAAATCGACGGCGTATTTGTAGAACTCGGAGGGAAGGAATTGAGTCAGGCCCATGGCGCCGCCCCAGGAGCTGCGCATATCCGCGAGTTTCACGTGGCCTTCCTCCAGCATCTTGAGCGCGTACAGAAGCTCCTGCCGAAAGAAGTCCTTTCGCCTGCCGTAATATCCCTGCGTGGCGAGCACGGTGATGGCGTTCTTCGGCAGCTTGTAGCCGCCGAACGCAGTCTCGCGTCCCCAGATCGCAAGCAGGATGTTTCCCGGCACGCCGAATTGCTGCTCGATCGCGGCGAGCGTGCGGGCATGCTCGGCGGCGAGCTTCTTGCCCTGCCCGGCGAGGTAGGAGATGTTCGACTCCTTGATGTAGTCGGCCGGCGTCTGCACAAACTCGGCCTGCCCGCGCGGCGGCGCGCCTTCCCGGCCCGGAAGATCGAGATCGGGCAGCGTCAGATCAGGCTCGACCCCGCGCGTCGCCGCATCGAAGGTCCCGCGCGAGATGCCGAGCGTCTGCGCCTGCGGCCACAAGTCCTCAACCCATTTTTGGAAGCTCGGATCAGCCGCTCGTGCAGAGGCGGCCGCGGCTGCCGCAAGCCAGACACCTACGACGATAGCTGCATACTTGCCAACTCGACCCATGTGACTAACGCTTTCCTTCGATATCGCGCGACGACGCCGCCCTCTTCTCCGCTGCAGTCAGCCGCTGCAACGATTCGAGGCGGCTGGACGTTGATGCAAGACAAAAGCGCCCAAGATATGGAGCCGCCGGTGCTTCAAGTTCCGTTGGAGATCGCGTTTCATAATATCGAAAGTTCGGAGTGGGCGGAGCAGGAAATTCGCGCCCGGGTCGCCGAACTCGAGCGGATCTACGGCCGGCTCGTCTCCTGCCGGGTCCGGATCGACCAGCGGGCCAAGGACCTCTCCGGCACCATCCCCCCAGTCGTCCACATCGAGCTCGGCATCCCCGGCCGCAGCGATCTCGTCGTCAGCCACGAGCCCGAGCACCTCTTGCGGAAATACCGGCATCCGGATTTGCACAAAGCCATCAACGAGGCGTTCCGGATCGCCGAGCGGCAACTGCTCGATCTCAAAGAACAACGCGACGGCCGCACCAAGGCGAGCGATCACGACGCCGAGAACCAGTCACTGGGCCAAATCGCCGAAATCACGCCCGAGCAGGATTTCGGATTCCTACTGACGAAAGAGGGCGGCCTGCTCTATTTCCACCGCAACTCGCTGCTCTCAGGCGATTTCGATCAGCTCGAGAGGGGACAGGACGTGTACTACAACGAGGACATGGGCGATACCGGCCCGATCGCGACCAAGGTGCGCGTCAAGAGCAAAAGCTCCGGCACGACGTAAGTCTTCGACATCCCTCACCGTCATGAGCTCTTGCCTCGCCGCGCTCACCGCATCGCCATGATGAACAGTCGTGGAAATCGCAGCAGGACGCGCCCGTCGTACCGTGGCGGATAAGCGCGCGCGATTCGCGCGGCGTACTCGGCGAGGAAGCCGCGCCGCATGGCCTCGTCGAGCGGCGAGAGAAACGGCCGCAGCGCCGACCCCTTGAACCATTCGACAACCGCCTCGGGGCCCGCCATCACATGGTTATAGGCGGTGTGCCAGATGTCGAGCCGCGCACAAAGCGAGCCGAGCGAATCGTAATAGGCCGCCGGGGTGGGGAGATCGTCGCGCGCGGCCGCCGCCCGCGCGAGCGGCGCGGCCCATGCTCCGCTTGCCGCGACCTCGCGCATGATCGCAAGCGCCGGCTCCTGGGTGTTGTCGGGCATCTGCACCGCCAACACCCCACCCGCCGGAAGCGCGGCAAGCAAGCGCCGTAACACGGCGGGATGTTCGGGGACCCACTGAAATACCGCGTTGGCGAATAAGAGATCGGTGGACTCCGGCGGGCTCCAATCGGCAAGATCCGCTTGAACGAACTCGCAATTGGGCAGCCGCTGACGCGCCTGGCGGAGCATGTCGGGCGAGGAATCCAAACCGACCACCTGGGCTCCGGGATAGCGTTCCACCAGAAGCTCGGTGGAATTGCCGGGGCCGCAGCCGAGATCGAACACGCGGCGCGCGGACCTGAGCGGTACCTGCGCCAGGAGATCGCGTGGCGGGCGCGTGCGCTCATCCTCGAACTTGAGGTATTGGCGCGCGCTCCAGTCTTCGCTCATCAGCGCGAGAACTTTTTGTACTTGATGCGCTGGGGGACGATGGAATCGATTCCAAGCCGCCGCATCTTGTCGCGCTCATAGTCCTGGAAGTTGCCCTCGAACCACTCGACGTGGCTGTCGCCTTCGAACGCCAGAATGTGCGTCGCGATGCGGTCGAGGAACCAGCGATCGTGGCTGATGATGACCGCGCAGCCGGCGAAATCTTCGAGCGCCTCCTCGAGCGCGCGCAGCGTGTCGACGTCGAGATCGTTGGTGGGCTCGTCGAGCAGCAGCACGTTGGCGCCGGATTTGAGCATCTTGGCGAGGTGCACCCGGTTGCGCTCGCCGCCGGAGAGCGAGCCGACCTTCTTCTGCTGGTCCGCGCCTTTGAAGTTGAAGTTCGAGCAGTAGGCGCGCGAGTTCACCTCGCGCTTGCCGAGCTGAATGATGTCCTGCCCGCCGGAGATCTCCTCCCAGACGTTCTTCTTGCCCTCGAGCGCGTCGCGGGATTGATCGATGTAGCCAAGATGCACCGTCTCGCCGATCTCGATGCTGCCCTTATCCGGCTTCTCCTGCCCGACGATCATTCGGAACAACGTCGTCTTGCCGGCGCCGTTCGGACCGATGACGCCGACAATGCCGCCAGGCGGCAGGCGAAATGTGAGATCGTCGATCAACAGGTTGTCGCCATAGCCCTTCCTCAGTCCCTCGAATTCGACCACCGTCTGCCCGAGGCGCTCCGCGACCGGGATGATGATCTGCGCGCTCTGCGCGGTCTTCTCGGCCGCCTGCTTCACCAGATCTTCGTAGCGCTGATAGCGCGCCTTGGACTTTGCCTGCCGCGCACGTGGCGAGGCGGCGATCCATTCCCGCTCGCGCGCAAGCGTGCGCCGGTGCGCCGCTTCCTCGCGGCCTTCCTGCTCGAGCCGCTTTTGCTTCTGCTCGAGCCAAGCCGAGTAATTTCCCTGATAGGGAATGCCGCGGCCACGGTCGAGCTCCAGGATCCAGCCGGTGACGTTGTCGAGGAAGTAGCGGTCGTGGGTGACAATCAGAATCGCGCCGGGATAATTGCGCAGGTGACCTTCGAGCCAGCTGACCGACTCGGCGTCGAGATGGTTGGTGGGCTCGTCGAGCAGCAGCAGCTCCGGCTGTTCGAGAAGTAGCCGGCAGAGCGCAACCCGGCGCCGCTCGCCACCCGAGAGCTTCCCCACGTCGGCATCATCGGGCGGACAGCGCAGCGCCTCCATCGCCTGATCGATCTTGGAATCGAGATCCCACAGGCCCTTGGCCTCGATCTCGTCTTGCAGACGCGTCATCTCGTCCGCGGTCTCGTCCGAGTAGTTCGTGGCAAGTTCGTTGTAGCGATCGAGGACCGCCTTTTGCGGGGCGACGCCCTCCATTACGTTCTCCCGCACGGTCTTGCCAGCATCGAGTTGCGGCTCCTGCTCGAGGTAGCCCACGCGCGCTCCTTCGGCTGCCCAGGCTTCGCCGGCGAACTCGGTGTCGATGCCCGCCATGATGCGCAGCAGCGTGGACTTGCCGGAGCCGTTGACGCCGAGTACCCCGATCTTGGCATCGGGATAGAAGGAAAGGTTGATGTCCTCCAGGATCTTCCGGTTGCCCGGATAGGACTTGGAGAGGCCTTGCATGTGATAGATGAATTGACGGGCCATCAGTTCGCGCCCCGCTTGGATTGTTGGGCGCTACCGGCGCCGGATGTCGGGAAGTCGGCGCTGATGTAGCGACATGGACGGCCGAGAGCAAGGCCATCACGCGCCGCTCACCCCCGATCACAAACTTGAGAACGAGGTGACGGAGATCACATCCGTCGCGCCGCAATCGGCGTATCTCAACATCAGAGGAGCGGAGTCTTACGAAGCTTTAACTCAAGGAACTGCCCCTCCGTTGAACCCCTGCCCGCCGCCCGATCACCAACGAGTGGATGGAGCAACGACCAAGCCCAAACGGTGCCGTCATGATCAGGGCAACGACCGCAGTTTTCAGACGCGCTGCTCGCCGCAACGAAGCGTGGGCTGCTGGCGACATCGGCGAACTCTTGCACAGTCTGGCCCGAGCCTTGTTCGACCCCTATCGGCCGGAGCTGCACTACATGCGCGGTCCAGGGCCCAAATGGCACGCCAAGTATGACCGCCCTCGTCAATCGGACGCGGCGTTGGCCGCACTTCCGCTGACGCCCACCCGTCCTTCCGATCCCGTCCCCGCGCCAGTGCTGATTCGCTGCGCGTAAACGGTCTCCGGCCAGTAGCTCCGCGGCATAGGCCGCCGTTGGAACCCCCGCGGCGCGGGAAGTGTGACCTAATTGCATCGATCCTTAACCCTAATTGTATCTTTTCTGCAACGACCGTCCAGGAATCTGAAATCACAAGCAAATTCCTACTGGTTTTTAACAAATTTACCCGGACAATCGAAAACAACGACGCGCACTGCGCGATACCAAACGGGGCGAACGGGGGAGCCGGCGGAGTATCCGCCGGAGGGGGTCATGAAACAGATAACTCGAGGCTACACCAGCCACGGCAGGGAGCCGCGCATCTTGGCCCACATCGCCGAGTTCGTGCAGAACCTGGCCCGGAGCCTCTTCGACCCGTACCGGCCCGAACTTTATTACATGCGCGGGCCTGGTCCCAAATGGCACGCCAAGCACGAGGGGACATCCGCCGCGTACCATCCGGTGCCGGCTCTTGTGCGCGTGCGCGCCAAGCGCTGATCGCGGCGCTCCCAGAGCGGACCTGATCCGATCAAACGGGCGCGCACCGCGCGCCCCCATCTGCCACTTTGCGCGACTAGGCTCGCATCGAGTGCCGCTGGCTGCCGCGGCCCTCTTGAAGCGCGCCGCTGACTTGGCGAGGTGGCGGCCTCGCACCGATTGGCCTGTGCTATAGAAAGCTGTCCCATCTGGCGCCATCCGCCATCTCCCACGGGCCAACACACGGATATTCGGTCATGCCCTGTCATCGCTGCGCGATTCTCGACGACTACCAGAACGTCGCTCTCAGCGCCGCCGACTGGTCGAAGGTTTCGGGCGACCTCGAAATCCAGGTCTTCAACGCTCACCTGGGCGCAGCCGACAAGGTCATCGCGGCCCTGCAAGGCTTCGAGATCGTTTGCGCCATGCGCGAGCGCACCGCTTTCCCGCGAGACGTGATCGAGAAGCTGCCGCAGCTCAAACTCCTCATCACTACCGGCATGCGCAACGCCTCGATCGACGTTGCCGCGGCCAAGGCGCGCGGCGTCGTGGTCTGTGGCACTCCTGCCGTGGGCAGTCCGACCTCGGGCATCGCCATCGGTCTCATGCTCGAACTGACCCGCCGCATCGGCTACGAGAACGCGCGAATGAAGGCTGGGATGCCCTGGCAGACGACAATCGGACTCGATCTCGAGGGCTTGACGCTCGGCGTTCTCGGCCTCGGTAAACTCGGCGCTCGCACCGCCAGGATTGCCCAGGCCTTCGGGATGAAGGTCATCGCCTGGAGCCAAAATCTTACGCCGGAAAAATGCCAGGAGGCAGGCGTCGCCTATGCCGGCAAGGAGGACCTCTTTCGGCAGGCCGATATCGTCACCATCCACTTGGTACTGTCGCAGCGTACGCGCGGGCTCGTTGGCGCGAAGGAGTTGGCGCTGATGAAACCCTCCGCGTACATCATCAATACCTCGCGCGGGCCCATTATCGAGGAGACGGCGCTGCTGGCGGCGCTACGGGGAAAAAAGATCGCCGGCGCGGGTCTCGACGTGTTCGACGTCGAACCGCTGCCCCCCGATCATCCGCTGCGCAAGATGGACAACGTCGTGCTCACGCCGCATCTGGGCTACGTGGCGACGCAGAATTATCGCGCCTATTTCGCTGGCGTCGTCGATGACATCCGGGCTTTTCTCGACGGCAAGCCGGTGCGCGTCATCGATTGACGTGCTGTGCTTGTTCGTCAGCGCGCCATGGCCGAGGGTGGCGGACCGAGCGGAGCGCTCGTGACCGCACCGCCACTCGACGGCGCCGGCGCTGGCGCGGACGGCGCGGCGGGCGCAGCAGAGGCTGAGGCCGCGGCGCTCGGCGGCGGTTTTCCCGGCTGCACCACCACGCGCGTGCCGACCTTCACGCGGGTAAAAAGATCCGTCACGTCGTCGTTGGTGAGGCGGATGCAGCCGGAGGACACGAAGGTCCCGATGGTCGAAGGTTGGTTGGTCCCGTGGATGCGGTAAATTGTCTTGCCGAGATAAAGCGCGCGCGCTCCGAGCGGATTGGTGTCGCCGCCAGCCATGAAGCGCGGCAGATAAGGCTGACGCACGATCATCTCTTCGGGCGGAGTCCAGTCGGGCCATTCCGCCATCTTGGTGACGCGTTCGGTGCCTGACCACGTGAAGCCCTCGCGGCCCACGCCGATGCCGTAGCGCAACGCCTTGCCCTGGCCGAGAACCAGATAGAGATAGGTGTTCGGCGTATCGATGATGATCGTGCCGGCCGGCTCCTTCGTGGAGTAATCGACCAGCGTGCGACGGAACTGCGGTGGCAATTGTTTCTTCGGGCCGGTTTCCGGCCGCACCTCGGGGGGAAACGCTGCCATGGCGCCGGCCGCGCTCGGGTCGCCTTGTCCGGCACCGATCTGGCCGGGGCTGATCGGCAGCGGCGGCCTCGCACCGTCCGGTTCAGCTTGAGGACCGGCCGACGGCGATGCGTAGCTGGGATTGGGCAAGCCATGACCCTGCCCATCGCGGTAGACCGGCGCCGGTAGTGTCGCCTGATCGGGACGAGCTGGCGCTCCGTGTCCGTATTGCGGAGCGGGCGCCACGGGCTCTACCGCAGCCGGAGGAAGCGGACGGCCTTGCAGATCGTAGATCTGATTGTCGTCAGCGTCGGCGACCGGCGGAAGCGGCCGATAGGCGGGGTAGCCCTGTGCAGGAGGATACGCCTGGGGCGGCGGGTAGGCTTGTGCCGGCGGATAGTATTGCGCCAATGCGCCACCGCCGGACAGTCCGAGCCCGGTCAGTAACGCCGCGATGGCACCTGCGGTGCGGAACACCATTCCCCCTCCCCCTCACACGACCCCGGATCGATCCCTGAAATCGACCACGAACAAGGCACATTCAAGACAATAGGGGGAAAAAGATGACCAACCTCTTGATAAAACCGTGCCGATGGAACCCGACGTAGCTCAAGGACTTAGGCCTCATTCCGAGCCCGCCCGGGTCGACCCTTCAGGGCTTCTTGGCCTCGCCCAAAACCGTCTTCGCCAAGCGGAAGCAATCCACCCCGACCGGGATACCGCAATAGACCGCGATCTGAGTGAGTACGGCGCGGATTTCGTTCGCAGTAAGGCCGTTACGAAGCGCCCCGCGAACATGGGTCTGGAATTCCTCCATTTTGCCGAGCGCGGCGATCATGCCGAGGTTGAGGATCGAGCGCTCGCGCGGGCTTAGCGTGTCATCGCCCCAGGTCTCTCCCCAGCAATACTGGGTGACGATGCGTTGAAAATCGCGATTGAAGTCGTCGGCGCTCTTGAGCGCGCGATCGACATACTCTTCGCCGAGCACCTTGCGGCGCATGTTCAGGCCACGATCGTAGGTGTCTTTGTCCATGTCATTCCTCCGGGTTGCGCTCGAGGCTGGCAAGCGCCGCGAGCAGGGTTTCGCTTGCGGAAGAGGGAAGTGGGGCGGCGCCGCACAGCGCGGCATAGGCTGCCATATTGGCACGCGCCGCCGCCTCGAGCGAGGCAGCGTCTTTTCCAAGCAGCGATGGGACGGCAAGCGCGTGCATCGCTTCCTGCTGCAGCCGCTCGGCCTCGAGCTCGGCCGCCTTGATCTTGGTGCGAAAGAGCTCGGCGGTTGCGCCGCCAACCAACACTGGCGGCGATTTCAGCGCGCGCCGCATGGTGCGCAGTGGCACGACCGTCGTGTTGCGCCAAGGCGCGATGCGTGCTTCGAGCTCTGAGATTTCCGCCCTCGACAGGGCCCGTTTCTGGGCCGCGTGCCAGAGCAGAAACAACAGAAGATTGACGTCGACCCCAACCTGCTCCTGCAGCGTGATGCAGGCGTCCGCGACCTCGGGCTGACGGTAGAAGCGCAGCGAGAAGCGCCAGAACGGTGATCCCGCGGATGGCAATACCGGCGCGGTCATGCGCGCGCGCCAAGAGGCGTGATGGCAAGCGACTTCGCGAGCTCATCGACCTGCGCCAGGACCGCCGCATTGAGCGGCACGCCGTCGCGCTCCCGCTCGGCGCAGCGCGCCGCCCGACCCATCCCGGGGACGCGAATGCCATCACCGCTCGGCAGCCGTCGCGACGAGACAAGCTCGCGAATGTGGCGATCGACCTCGGCCTTGAACATGTCGAGCGGCGCGAAGCGCGCAACATCGAGCGCGATGACGAATTGCCCGACATTGCCGTCGCCGCCCGCCGGCGCGGCGAAATCGCGAATGTCGCGGCCGAACGCCGCCCGGTTGAGAGGTCCCGCCAATAACCCGATGACGAGCGAAAGCCCGCTCCCCTTGTAGCCCCCCATCGTACCTTCGTTGATGCGACGCGGGTCGGTGATGGGGGAGCCGTCCTGGCGATGCTGCACCCAGCCTTCGGGCATCGGCTTGCCGTCGAGCTCGTAAGTTCTGATCGCCCCGTTGGAGGCGAGCGAGGTTGCGATATCCAAGATGACCGGCGGTTCGTTTCCGGCCGGGATCGCCACCGCCATCGGATTGGTCCCGAGCAAAGGCTCGCTGCCGCCCCATGGCGCCATGTGATTGACGCTCGAGGCCGCGCCATAAATTCCCACCATGGCATGCCGGAGCGGAATGGCGGCGTAAATCGCGCCGGCACCGGCGTGATTGGAGCGGCGCGCGCCGACCCAACCGACGCCCGCTCCGCGCGCGAGTTCGACGGCGAGGTTCGCGGCGTAGGTCATGACCACGTGACCCATGCCATGGTCGCCGTCGATCAGCGCCGTTGCCGGGCCCCGCTCGAGCACGCGGATATTCGCACGCGGGTTCATCGCCCCGCGTTTGAGCGCCTTGACATAGCCCGGCAGGCGAAAAATGCCGTGCGCATCCGAGCCGGTGAGATCGGCTTCGAGCATCGCGCCCGCCACAATGGCAGCGTCGGCCTCGTTGAGGTCGCAGGCGCGCAGCGCGTCGATGAGAAATGCGTGCAACGCGGCTGCAGAAACACGTCGAGTGGTTTTGCTTTCGGTCGTGGTCAGCACATCGGCTCTCAGCACTCAGCCACCGCAATCTCGAGCGGGAAATCATCGACGCATTCGTGGCCGGCCTCGGTCACGATGAAGGTGTGCCCGAGGAAGATGCCAAACATTCCGTCCGCCGTGATCGGATTGGGCTCGGCCATGATGATCATGCCCGGCTTGAGCACCTTATCGATCTCGTCGGCCTCGGTTCGCTCAGCAAAGACGTGCGGCTTGTCGGTGACGATGTCGATGCCGTGCACCTGCGTCGGGCGCGACTGCACGCCTTGCTCGCGAAAGAACCGGCTGGCGAGACGCATATTGTCTGTCGGATTGCCGGGTTTGATCTCAGCGACGATCTTGCGATAGCCGGGCAGCGTGATCTCGTCCCAGAATTTGCGCACCATATTGGTGGGCGCCCCGAGGGTGATCGGGGAGCCGATCTGCGCCGAGAGGCCGTTGTAACCGGCGGCAAGCTCCATGTTGATGATATCGCCCTTCTTGAGCTTGCGGTGCGACGGCCGCGGATTGCCGAACACCATTGCCGGATCGGCCATGGGCGTCGATCCGATAATGAGAAAGTCGATGTCACCGCCGCCGTCGAGGATCGCAGCGCCGGCCGCCGCGCGCAGCTCGTATTCCGCCACGCCGGGTTTGGCGCGCGCCACCATCGCCTGCATGGCGCGCTCGCACAGCAAGCCGGCTTTGCGCACGCAGCGCAGCTCCTCCTCACTGTGGATCACGATCAGTTCGTGCATGAAGCCTTTGGTGAAGACGAGCTCAGCGTCGGGCAGCGACCGACGCAGCACATTAAACTGGTTGACCGGCAGATAATCGGCGTGCCGCGCATCGATCTCGACGAGCCCGATGCGGCCGCGCTCGAGCTTTAGCTCCTTGAGCCGCTCGACCATGACCTCGGCGTATTTGCCGCCGCGGCTGTGGCGCACATCCGACAACGCGTTGGCGCATTCGCGCCGGCAGGCCTCGGCATGGGTCCCACCCATGGAGAAGATCAGCGTCGGCTCGCCATCGAGCGGCACCACCAGGTAGGACGCGATCGCGTGCCATTCCCAGTGGCCGGTGAGCCACTGCATGCCGCCGCCAAAGCTCCAATGGCTCGGACCGCCCGGCACGATCACGCAGTCGAGCTTGTGCTCGCGCATCTTTGCGCGCAGCGCACGGTAACGGCGCTCATATTCCTGTTTGGAGAAATGATCGTAGACCGCGTCGCGGTAATAGGGCGTGGCGTGCATGTTGGAAAACGGCGCGTTCTGGTCGAGGCGTGTGCGCACCTCTTCCCACGGCTGCTGCCCGGACGGGCGCGTCTGGACGTTCATTGCATTCAATCCTTGCAATTGCCGATGGTAACGGCGCCGCCCGCGGCCTCGACCGCCTCTTTGGCGAGCGCAATATTTGCGACCTGCTCGACCGTCGGCTTTTTGTCCTTGTCGATGTCGCCGTTCTCGGCGCTGTTGTCGATCGACCATTGCGTGCGCGCGGGGTCGAAACCGGTGTTAATCGACCAGACACAATTGGTCGTGAGCACGTCGATTGCGTATTCCACCGCATCCCTGGGCTTGTCGGTCACTTTTTCGATGATCGGCACGACTTTCGCCTTGTCGCGAAACATGGCGCGATTGGCCTCGATCATCGCCGCGGCGGTATCGCGCAGGAGCGCGCGATCGCGGCCGATCCAGTCGAGCGAAGCCCCGTAGGCGTTGAACATGTAATCGGGCATGAGGTCGGCGAGCTGAAGGAGGACGTTGAGGGCCGGCTTCTGCTTCTTGGCAAGATAGACATCCTCGGGATGCAGCGCGACGCCGTCGATCTGTCCCGCGAGCAGGCCCGGCAAGCGGCCGGCAGTGGCGGCGGAGATGAATTGCGCGTCATCCACGGTCAGGGCGGCAGTGCGCAAGATTTCGCGGCCCATGCGCCAGTTGAAGCCGCCCACTCCGCCGCCGGTCGCGCTGAGCTTTTTGCCCTTGAGGTCGGCCACGCTCTTCACATCGGGCGAAACCACGTAGGCCTGCGGCATTCTCGGCGCCAAGCCCCAGAACTGCTGCACCTTCATGCCGCGGCCGATGGCCACATCGCTCACGCTCACGATGGCGGAGCCTTGCGCGGCGGCTGCGTTCGACGTAGCGGATGCGCCGCCTTCGAACTGCACGATGGTGGGTTCGATGCAGCGCTTGGCAAAGAAGCCGAGCTCCTTGGCGACATACGGCGAGGTGTGCACTACGTTGGGCGGCGCAACCGAAACGCCAATATTGATTTTGCGCATCGCGCTGCAGCTCTGGGCGAACGCACTGCGGGTTGCCGCATCGCCCAGCCCGAGACCGAGCGCTGCAAGCACCACGAGATGGATCGACCGGCGCGCCTTCGACATCATGGTCTCATCGTCGTCTTTGCCTCACAATGATTTAGTCCTGTTGCGAGCCTGCGGTCCAGGGCGCGACGTATTTCTCGGCCAGGCGCAGCAGCGCCGTCAAAGTCACGCCCAAAAGCCCGAGCGTCACGATCGGCACGAACATCTTGTCCACCTGATAGGTGCTGGCGGTGCGCACGATCAGGTAGCCGATCCCGGAAATCGCGGTATAGAGATCGGCGAGCACCATACCGATCAGCCCGCGCCCGAGCGCCAGCCTCAGCCCCGTCACGATGAACGGAAGCGACGCCGGCAGCACGATATTCCACCACAACTGGCCCTCGGAGCAGCGAAAGGCGCGACCGACCTCGAGCAGCTTTGGATCGACGCTTTTGACGCCTTGGTAGGTGTTGATCACCATCGGGAAAAACGCGAACAAGAAGAGGATGATGACCTTGGCGGTAATGTCGAACCCAGCCCACAGCACGATCAGCGGAACAAGCGCGACCGAGGGAATGGAATAGAGGAACGTGATGTATACGGTGAGTGCGACGTCGAGCACCCAGAAACGCGCGAGAAGGAGTCCGATGCCGATCCCGAGCACGACCGCGAATGCAAACCCGATCGCGAGCACGACCAGGCTCGGCCACAGGTAAGTCCACAACTCGCCGCTGAGCACCATGTGATAGGCCGCGATCGCCACTTTGGTCGGTGAGGTAAACAGCACCGGGTCGACATTCCGAGCTGCGAGCTCCCACAAGCCCAACGCGAGCGCGAGCGACACGAGGCGGATAGCAAGGTCGATCAGACGGCGGCGACGCCTTCGCGCAGCCGCGGCGCGCTCGGCGCGCGCCCGATCGCTCGAGATATCGATCGGCGGTGCAGCATCGTTCAACTCGCCGCGGGCTCCTTCGACGGTGGTCACGCAACCTCTCTTGCGGCTCGCAGACTAGGCTTGGCGCTGTGAAGTTGATGCCAGATGTGCAAGCGCATTTCCGCGAAGCGCGGATCGGAGCGCACTGCATCTGCGCTGCGAGGCCACCCGAAGGGGATGCTAAGCACCTCCTTGACTCGGCCCGGACGCGCGCTCATCACCGCGATGCGGTCACCCAGCAGGATCGCCTCGTCGATCGAATGGGTGATGAACACCATGGTCTTGCGCTCGTCCGGCCGTTCCATGAGCGCAAGGAGCTCCTCCTGCAGGATCTCGCGGGTCTGTGCGTCGAGCGCCGCAAACGGCTCGTCCATCAACAGGATCGACGGGTTCATCGCCAACGCGCGCACGAGGCCGACGCGCTGCTGCATTCCCCCGGACAGCTGGTAGGGATAATGGCGCTCGAAGCCGGTCAGCCCCACCAGGTCGAGGTAGTGCGTGACCCGCGCCTCGATATCGGCGCGCGGCACCCGCGCCATGGCCAGCCCGAATGCTGCGTTATCGTAGACCGTTTTCCACGGCAGCAGGCCGAAATGCTGAAAGACCACGGCAACCCCGTCAGGCGGACGCATACCGACCGGCTTGCCATGGATGAGAAGCGTACCGCTGCTGAGTTTTGTGAGACCCGCGATGCAGCGCAACAGCGTGGTCTTGCCGCAGCCCGAGGGACCGACGACGCACATGATCTCGTTGCGCTTGACCGCAAGCGACAGTTGATGAAAGGCGACAACTGCGCCGTCGAGGAACAGCTTGCTGGCACCCTCGGCGAGGATCGCTGCATCCACGGCTTCGTCGCCGACACCCATGCGTCCCTCGTTCACGCCCGCAGCCGTCCTTCGTTGGCGCGGCGGTGCCGGCAAGTGTCCGGAAAAAACTTACCGAAGGCAAATGCGAGCTTCCGCGCCGGCGGGGTGCCGGACGCGACGGGCGGAGGACGAGCGCCGCTATGGCTTGGCGGAAAGCTGCTGGAGCACCGGGCCCCACTGTTGTTGCTGCTCGCGAATGAAGGCGGTGACCTCGGCGGGGGACATCGGCAGCGGATAGCTGCCGCGGCCGGCGAGCTGTGCCGCGAGCGTCGGGTCCATCATCACTTTGCGCAGGTCGTCGCTGATCTTTTGCACAATGCCTTCCGGGGTGCCGACGGGCGCCACCAGTCCCTGCCAGCCCATGGCGCGGAAGCCGGGTACGGTTTCGGCCACCGTCGGCAGATTGGGGAAGTCGGGCAGACGCTGCGCCGATGCGACCGCGAGCGCCTTGAGATTCCCTCCTTGAATTGCTCCTGCGAGGCCTGCGTAGCCCTCGATGATCACAGGAATGCGACCGCCCAAGATGTCGTTGAGCGCGTGGTTGGGGCCGCCCGAATAGGGAACCAGCAGCAATTTGATCCCGGTCCGCAGTTGCAGCAGTTCACCGGTCAAATGCGTGAGCCGTCCGATCCCGGTGGCGGCATAGGAGATCTCGCCGGGTCGTTGCTTTGCCAGCGCGATCAATTCCGGCAGCGTGCTAACACCGAGGGAGGGCGCTGCCGCGATGAACATAGGCTGCTCGGTGAGCGAGCCGATGGGCGCAAAATCGCGCGGCAGCTCAAAAGCGGTACTGCCTGCTTTGCCAGGCGCCGGGAGGAACACCGAAAGCGCCGGCATATAGAGCGTATAGCCATCGGGTGCAGCCTCGGCCGCGACGCGAGCGGATATCACGCCGCCGGCGCCGGGTTGATTGACTGGCAACACCTGTTGACCCCAGATGTGACCCAGCCGATCAGCGACGAGCCGCAACGTAACGTCGATCGCGCTGCCTGGCGCCGAATCCGAGATGATCTTGACCGGCCGGCTCGGATAGTCCTCGGCATGCGCCTGTGGCGCGAGATTGGCCGGCAGTGCCAGCAGGCAAAGCAACACTACGTGCCGGAGCCGATGCATTTTCATGGCCATCTCCGAGAGCGTGAAGGGCGGCGGCTCCCAGCAGGATAGTATCACCGCGGCGGGCACGCAAAATGGGGCGAGAGGACACAGGCGCCTCGCGTCGGCTTGCAACTTTAGACCGGCCAAGTCTCCAAGCGGAAAGCCGAGTCCCAGAACATCCACTCCAGTTGGACGGCGCGCGTGAACGCCGCGTGCATGCGGGCGCGCAAGGCTGACGCCGCATCAGCGGCAACCTCGTCCGTCGCCGCAATAACCGCAAGCACTGCGGCGTGGAACTCATCACCTGCATAAGTATCGATCCAGGCCTGATACGGATTGGGCGGCTTTGCGCGCGCGTGAATATCGCGTCCCACTTCGGCATAAATCCAGAAGCAGGGCAGCAGCGCCGCGAGCAGCACTTCGTACGGCTCGGCATATGCCGTGGCGAGCAGATAACACACGTAGTGATGACATGCCGGCGAGAGCGGGGTTTGCGCAAACATTTCCGCCGTGATGCCGTATTGCCTGAAGAACGAGCCGTGCAGCGCGCGCTCGACGACAAGGGCGCCCTGCGCCGCTTTGGCAAACTGCACGATCCGATCCGCATCCGGCGACTTCGCCGCTGCAAGCGCCAAAGCGCGTCCAAAGCCGACGAGGTAGTGCGCGTCCTGCGTGATGTAGTGCTTGAACCGCGACTCGCTCAGTGAGCCCGATGCGAGCTGCGCGTTGAAGGGCATGGTGCGGATGGTCTCGTAGGTGGCGGCGTTGCGATCCCACGCTTGGCGCGAGAAGAGTGCGGTTGCGCTCATCCGGCAGGTCCGTGCTCCGACGGTTTCATTATACGGCACTCGGCCTTGGTCCGGAAAATGCTCCCGAGTGGGGAAAAGCTGCATGCCTTAATTCGCCCGGCCTGATATTGGCGGAACCGCATTCCCTCTCAAGCATTGGCGTGCCGGGACATGCTCCGTCGCATGATGCGGAACTTCGGACATGGTTCCCTTGACGCGCCTTGCGGGTCCGTCGGGCTCAGCCCACGAAAACACTCGGGCGCGAATCAGCAACCAGAGGGCAGCACGGTCGGATGTGCCGATCGATGCCTTCTTGCATTGGAAGGAGATGAGTATGCGTAGAGGAGTTGCAATAGCCGCGTTGGTTGGAGGTTTCGTCGCGGCAACGAGCTTGCCCGCTGCTGCTCAGTACGTCGGCTGGAACGATTGGGGCGGCGGTGGAGTGGGAGTGGGAGTGGGTGGAGTGGGAGTGAGCGTCGGGTTCGGCGCGCCGCGCTTCTACGGCGGCTATGCCGCCTACCCGGGCTATTACGCGGC
This sequence comes from Xanthobacteraceae bacterium, assembly GCA_035693615.1. Taxonomy (GTDB): domain Bacteria; phylum Pseudomonadota; class Alphaproteobacteria; order Rhizobiales; family Xanthobacteraceae; genus VAZQ01. The sequence goes on along the minus strand of DASSGH010000085.1, from coordinate 17,521 downwards.
GGGGCCAGCAGCGTACCCGTACTCCGGCCCGTACGCATATTCCGAGCCGTCGTATGGAGGCTATGGATACGCCGATGCGCCCGCATATAGCTATGGCACAACCACTGTTTATGAGCCGGGCTTTGCCTACTATGAGCCGGGCTATGCCTACGGCAGCTCCGGCTACGTTGGTGGCTACCGCGAAGGTATACGCTCACGAAGCTACGCGGCTGGCGGCTACCGCGAAGGTATACGCTCACGAAGCTATGCGGCTGGCGGCTACCGCGAAGGCATCCGTTCGCGCAGCGCCGTCAGGTCGGCACGACCCGACGTCGGCGATCGGACGTTCAGCCGGGGCACGCGAAGCACCACTCTGAGGACCGGATCGAACGCTCGTTCCACGTCCGCAGCGCGGCAGCGCGGCAACGCCGGGAGCGCATCCATGCCTGGAAACGAGACCACCGGACGCGGCGGCGCAAGCATGCAGCCAAGCGGCATGAGCGGCGGAGCCAGCCTGCAGGGCGGGACGACCGGCCAGTCCGGCCAAAGGGGCGGACAGGCCGGACGATAGACGGCCAAAGACGGCCAAGCCGGACGATCAGGCGAGATGAGCCGACGCTGAGCGCCCGCACCGGTCCACAAACGTGAGAGCCCGTCCGACACGGACGGGCTCTCACGTCGTTGCATTTACAATCCGCAGAATACTTCAGCCAACACGAATTACTACTCGCGAGGCGAGAGGGAGCGAGCGAAGCTGAAGCGTGAAACTAATCGAATCTAAGAGACGTCTCCCGCATGATGTATTTTGAGCCTGCATCAGAAATCAGAATAAAAAAATCCCGGCGCGAAGCCGGGAAAGGATTCTCGTAGAAAGAAAAATTAACGCTGTCCAGACTGCTGGCCCGGCTTCTGCTGTCCGCCGCCACCTTGCTGGCCACCCTGTCCAGGGTTCTGACCACCTTGCTGGCCCGGCTTCTGCTGTCCGCCGCCGCCACCTTGCTGGCCACCCTGTCCGGGGTTCTGACCACCTTGCTGGCCAGGCTTTTGTTCACTCGGGTTCATAATCGCTCCTTCGTTAGTCCCCCCAACTTACAACGAAACTGAGCGCTCTAAAGTTCCATGGGTCTTGGAAGGCAAACGTACCCAGCCGTATTGGAACTTAAGCTCGCAGAATGACGGTGGCCCTAGACCGAATAGACCTTTGGGACATGATGGATCGGATCGCTCGGGTTGAGCGAGCGTGCGCGGCCGGCGCGCAGGCAAAAGCAACGTCCGATCCCTCGACTCGATTTAGGGACAGCTGCCAGGGATCGATGCTCCGCCAGATGCGGAGCGTCAGGCCCTACCGAGTTGCGGCATGAGGTCAAGGGCATTGCCGCGATAAATGCGGGCGAGATCTTGCGCATCGAACTCGCAGCCTGCGAGGCCCTTGATATGATCGGCAGCGGTCCTGAAGGGAAAATCGGTGCCAAAGAGGATTTGTTTCGGTGAGACGAGATTTGCCAAGGGCTTCATGGCCATTGGGTGCGCCGCCTGTGCGGTGTCGTAATAGAACGATTGCAGCGTCCTCAGAACGCCCGAAGGCACTTTATCTTGAATACGCTTATTAAGTCCCAAAGCCTTGTCCAATAGAGGGTAGGCGACAAATCGCTGGTAAACGAAGGGCATCGTCCCGCCAGCATGCGAAAAAATGAAACGTATGTCGGGGAAACGCGCCGCCGTTCCCGAGAACACGACGTTTGCGATGGCGCGTGTCGTGTCGGTCGACAGCTCGACGACCGAGTAGTGCACATCCGGCAGAACGTTGCGGCAGCAATTGGCAACGGTAGGATGTGTGTACACGATCGCCTTGCGTCGGTTCAACTCGTCCATGACGGGTACCCATGACTCGTCACCCAGCCATCTGTCGCCGAAGCTCGTCATGACCCCGACGCCGTCCGCATTGAGGTGCTCGAACACGTATTCGATTTCCTTCAAACTATCCTCGACGTCGGGCAGCGGCAGCGACGCGAACAGGCCAAATCGGCCGGGGAAGTCGGCCTTCAGCTTAGCTCCGTAGTCGTTGCATTCACGCGCAAGGCGCCTCGCTTCCTCACGGTCACCGAACCAGACCCCCGGGGTCGTTATGGAGATGATCGAGAGCGCCACCCCGGCCCGGTCCATGTCTTCGATCGACCGAGCAGGTGTCCAATCGAGCATAGGGCGTTCGCCGGCTTGGTACTTGAGCAGGGCATTGATGAAGCCGGGGGGCGAGACATGGTGATGCACGTCGATGATGCCCGGTGCGCCGCCACCTGCCGATTGCGCCCACCCGCGGCTGTCGAACGCGGCAGCGAACAGGCTTGCCGCAGCCGACGCGCCAAGCGACAAAACTGAACGCTTTGTGAGGCAGCCATTCGAGCAGTGGTCGCGCATTGTTTCGATGCCCAGATGCAACACTGGCCCGGTTAGTGCCCATTGCTGATCATGTCAGCACGCAGCCCGCCCTAGGCCGCAAGCCTGATTTCCTTGCTGCCGATGACCGGAAGACCCAGGTCCTTTAGCAGCTGATAGAGCGCGTCAATTTCGTGCTGCAGCGGCTTGGGCATTGGTGAGCGCATGAAGGGATTGGGAATGAGCCCGCGCAGCCAGGTCGCGGTTTTGTAGCGGATGTGCAGGCGCCCCATATCCGCGACGTATTCGTGCAATTGCACGAGGCCCCCATCCCAGATCCGGCGTGCCTTATCGATGTCCTTTTCGTCCCACGCTTCCAGGTGATCAAGCATCGGTTCGAGGGCAAAGTTCCAGAATCCTGAGAGCGTGCCGTCAAACATTCCGGTCGCCTTGTATTCATGAAACCGTGAAGCCAGCGCGCCCATGACGGCGACGTGCCGGTTGAGCCCACGCAGTCCATTCGCGATCAAGCGGAAGCCGTCATACATGTACGTCATTTTCCAGCCGACCACGTTCGGCACGTCGCGGCAGATGCGCAGCGTCGCTGCGAGCGGCAGACCCGGATAGAACGGCGGCTTGGCGCCTCCGACCGGATGGGTGATGATCGGCAGATCGACGGCGCGGTCCTGCGCGATGATCTGATCGAGCCAAATTTCCGGGTAGTTGTCGGCGTCCCAGCAGGAGGTGACGTCCTGGGCGCCGCCGGGCGGGGTGACGAAAATGCCGTCGACGCCGAGCGCCTTACAATCGCGCGCGGTTTCGATCGTCTCGTCCGTCGTCATCGCCCACGTGCCGGCGAGGACCGGCACTTTCCCTTGCGCCTCCTCCATGGCGATCTCTAAGACACGCCGCTTTTCCTGACGCGTGAGATAGAAAATCTCGCCGGCTTCCGGGTTGATACACAAACCGCCGCCCATCCGGACGAACTTTTTGTTGTTCAGGAAGTGCTGCAGAAAATTGCGATAGGCCGATTCATCGACTTTCATCTGCCGGTCGAAAGGCAACAGCACCGCCACATAGAGGTGATTGCCTATCGTATGTGGGTCTCGGTTCATAATGGTCTCCTCGATCAGTGCACGCGATGAGCGCAAACGCGAACTATTCCAGGGGAACGGCGTCGATGAGCACAAAGGCAACGACGCAAGGGGCATTCGAGCGGTTGGCCCAGGCATGGTTGGTGCCGCGCTGGATCAGCACATCACCGGCAATGAGCCTGGTCTCTCCGACATCCATGACGGCCCAGATCTCACCAGAGAGCACGATCGCGTAGTCGATCGAGCGGGTGCGATGCATATGCGCGTGCCGCACAGGGCCGCCTTTGCTCGCGGATTTGGCCGTCTCGTCGATTGCAATCGATCCGCCCATGGCGGTAGCTTTGGCCGCCCAGTCCCGGTCGGGTGGAAACTGCACAACGCGGAAGACACTGCCACCTTGCGGCGGCGCCACCTGTATGGGGAGCTTGCAGGGGTCCTGTTCGGTTGGGCGGCCATTGTCGGCTGGCGTGGAAAACGTCTTCCAGAAATCCGTCACCGCGAAATTCGGTTGATCCATGATCGGCATGATGTGCGGCGATGCCGCATCGGAAATTATGATCGACTGGCCGTCTGCGTCATGGCCGGTAATGACACGACGAAAAGGTCGAATCTCGGCGCCTGAGAGGGGTTTGGCAGGAGCGACGTCAACGTTCATGGAAAACTCTCCGATTCAAGGTCACTGCGGAATGATCGGCAACAGCAGATGCGAAGGCCGTCGGGTGTCGTGATAAACCTTGTGTAATGTCGTACGGCTGCTGCAGACGTGGTTGGGGATGTATTCGGCATTAGTGGCGCCCCCCACGCCGGTCGGCATATCGGCGCTTGCAATCTCTACGCAGATACGGTGGCCTTTGCGGAAGAGATTGGCCGTGGCCATGATCTCGATCGCGTATTCATTGATTTCGCCTGGTGTGACCTTCTGCTGCGCCTTGCGGGTCAGGCGATGCCACGGTCTCCATGGCTTCGATCGCTTTGGATCGAGAGCGCGGTGCGAAGCTTTGAGCCAACCGCGTGTCAGCTCCCGTTCATGAATATTGCGGGGAAGCTCCCGCTCGCCCTCGCGCACCGTACGTACCGATGCGTCGGGTCCGATGTCCTTGAGCGTGATGATCCAGTTCGTATCGTCCTGATCGATAGCCGCGAACAGGATGAGCACCGACGGTCCGGCGACGAGCACATCCTGCGGCAACGGATCGGTCATATAGCGCAAGGTCTGCACCATATTGGTCTGGACCGGCGGCATTTGCACGAAGGCATCCGGAGGCACCTCGTCGTCGACGCTGCCGGGCGTGAATGGCGCGGTGCGGAGCCGCTCCCAGCTAGTGAGATAGAATTTGGTCCATTGGGATTCCGGAAGCGGCCAGTCGGTCCCAGTTCGCCAAGCATTGGCGCCCATGACCCAGTAGCGCACAGGTGGCTCGTTCATCACTCCGGTGTCGATGTCTTTGAGCCAATAGTCATGCCAGCGCAGGATTTCACTGTGCAGGGTGTGGAAGGGACGTTCCAGATGCGCCGGACCGATGAATATGAGCTTTTTCGGTGCCGGGATTTTCTCGAAGTAGTTTTGCGCGCCGTTGAGATGCGTCTTGTAGCTGAAGGCGTACCAGCCGCACCCGGTATAGGCCGGAATGGTAATGTTGCTCAGCGCCTTCTCCGCGCTCTCGACAATTTCTTCCTTGTCATAAGGGTCGATGAGCAGATCGAAGTAAGGCGGCATGTGCTGCCCCTTCTGGGTCAGCACGTTGTAGAGATGCGGATACATCCGATAGTCCGGATTGCGGATGGCCTCCGCCCAGAGCGCCTCCTTCTCCGGCGGCAAGGGTTCCGGCTTGCCTCTCGTTCCGTGAATGGCGGCGAAATGCACAATCAGGTAGCGGAAGAGATGGATGACGCCGCCCGGATATTCCTCGCGGAAGCTGCCGAGCGTGCCGTAGGCGCCGCGCGGATCGAAAGGAAAGATCGCCTTCAGGTGCGGCGGGTTCTGCTTGGCGGCGTGGAACTGCTCGGCCCCGAACCCAGAAATCCCGACCATGCCGACCTTGCCGTCGCACCAAGGCTGCCGGGCGATCCACTCGATCAGATCGTAACTGTCCCATTGGCGACTGCCGCCGCCGTCCGATTTGCCCACACCGCGCGGCGACCCAATCACGTGGATGTAGCCGCGCGACACAAAGAACTTCGTATCGCCTGCCTCCAGAGGCCCGGCCCACAGCGACGACCACGCCGGCTGCGGCGGCAACGCCGCGGCAACATCCGGCCCCTGCAAGTCCTTATTGTAGATAGAGAAGGCCAGCAGCGCCGGAAACTTCTCGGCCGCGCTGGGCCGGTAGATGTCAACGGCGAGATTTACCCCGTCGCGCATCGGCACGCGCACATCCTTCTCGACGATCATGTCGTCGTGGATCGGCGTTCGGTCATAGCGAATCGGCGACTGGTCGCTGGCCGCAAGCAGCTCGATGCCGAAATCCGTCGTCGGAGTCATGCCAGTCCTGGTTCGATTTTGATCAGTCCGTCTCGAGCGTGTAGCCGCTCATCTGGGAAGAACAAGCTTCTGCGGATCGAGCGTAGTGCGATAGAGTCCAAGCTCTTTGCCGATATTGATGAAGACCTTGAGATCGTCAGGTTTGGCATTGTTCTCGAATGTCGGGAAACGCGGCGAGGTAAAGCCGATATATTTCTTCTCGATCTCCTTGGCCTCATCAGGATTGGTCTTGATGAAAGCGAGGCCCTCGTCGATCGCTGCGCGGAAGTTCTTGATGGTCTGCGGATTTTTTTTCGCCCAGTCGTCGGTTGTCATCCAGGCGCTGACTAGGACGTCGGGATCGACCTCGCCGAAATATTCTGCAGCGAGATAGCCGATGTCGCCGGCGGTGATGCGGCTACGAAACGGCTCGACGGTCGCGACGAGACCCACGGTACCGACCTTCAGCAGGTCGGGGAGCTGCGGTAGCGGCGCCTCAATTATTGTCACCTGATTGAGCGGAACCTTATTGTTGATCAGCCATTTGCGCAGCATCACGTCGATCACGCTATTGATGCCGGGAACGCCGATCTTCTTGCCGACCAGGTCCCCTGGCTTCTCGATTTTCACATCCTTTCGCGCGAGCAAACTGATGAAGGGGCTGGCCTTGGTATGGTGCGCGGCGCCGGCAATGATCACAAAGTCGAGGCCGCCGTCGACCGCCTGCAGCAGCACTGGAACGGTGGTCATCCCGATCTGTACGCTACCGGATACGAGAGCCGACGGAATATTGGTCACCACTGGAAGCCGAGTCGGCGTCGCGTCGATATTGTGCTTGTCGAAAAAACCCTTCTCCTTTGCGACATAGACCGGAAGGAAATCGGTCGCCGGCGGATAGCCAATGGTGACCTTGGCTGGCTGCGCAAAGGCGTGGGTCAAACTCGCGGCTTGCACCAAAAGGCCGGCGGCGAAACAGGCTGCGATGGGTTTCATCCTCACCTCCCGGTTTGTTCAAGGACTGAGATGGCGCCACGGCAAAGCCTGGCGTTCGAGGCGTTGCAACACGTGATTGGCGACGAACCCGACGATGCCGAGCACAATCAACCCGGCGTAGAGGTCGGCACTGCGATAGACGCGCTGTGCATAGAAGATGTCCCATCCGAGGCCGGCGAGCGACGCCTGCATTTCCGTGACGACGGTGAGAATTAGCGCAATCGCAAGACTGACGCGCACGCCAGCCATGATGTCGGGAGCCGCCGCGGGCAACGCGATGCTTTTCAGGTATTTGCTGCGGTTAAAGCCAAGAACATCAGCGACGTCACGCAACTCCCGCGGCACCGCAGCAAAGCCGTGGATACTAGCAAGCAGCACCGGCCAGATCGCGCCGAACGCAATGACGGCGAGCGACATCGCGTTAGACAGCCCTAGGAAAAGGATGGCCACCGGAATGACGGAAGAGGCCGGCAACGGCCGCACGAACTCCAACGTTGGCTCCAGCAGATCGCGTGCGATCCGCGAGGAAGCGATGGCCGCGCCGAGGGCGATGCCGGCAAGGCAGGCCAGCAGCCAACCGAAGATCATGCGCAGCACTGTCGCCGCGAGCGGCGCAAAGATCGATCCGTCAGCGACACGCCCAGCGAGAACGCCTAAGGCGCGCGATGGCGCGGGAAAGAATATCGGCGAGATCAGCCGTGCTTCGGCGAGGAGTTGCCATACGATAATGAGCCCAAGCGCGAAACCCACGGCCCCGAGCCTGGTGATGACGTGCGGCCGCATCATGCCGGCCTCCATGCGGCAGTGGAGCCGCCGCCGAGCGCGCGCAACGCGGCGTTGAGCAACACGCCGATGATGCAGAGCCATACCAGCTGGGCATACATCAGCGCGACGTTGAGCGATTGCTGCGCAAGGATCAGGCTGTATCCGAGACCCCGCGGATTGAGCACAATCTCGGTTGTGACGGCCACCACCAACGCGATGCCCGCGGCGACGCGTAATCCCACATTGATTCGCGCAAACGCGGCAGGGAGAATGATCTTCCGCAGCTTTTCGGCGAAGCTCATTTCCATGACGTCGGCCACGTCCAGCAGCCGTGGCTCGATGTTGCGCACCGCGGTTATGGTCACGATCATGATGGGCCAGATGCACGCGTAAGCGACAATGCTGGCTTCGAGGCCGACGCCGAAGCCGAACATCATCAAAGCCAGGGGGAGGAAGGCGACAGCCGGAATCGGGCGCAGCGCCTCGATGGTCGGGCCCGTTACGCCTTCCACCGTTGGCGAGAGGCCGAGGATCGTGCCGACGAGAATTCCGACCACCGCCGCAAGCGCGACCCCCAAGAGAGCGGCCTCGAAAGTCTGCACCGTGGCGATGAGAATTGAGCCGTCGCGAAGGCTCGACAGCAGAGCCAGAAGGATGTCCGATGGACGTGAGAGCGTATTGAGTATGGTCCCCCTGCGGCTCGCGAGCTCCCACAACACGAGCAGCAGAGCCGGGACGATCGCGCCGCGTAGAAGGTGCTTCATTGGGCCCCTCTTGGTGCGGCGGTCACACGGCCGATGTTTGTCTCAGCGGCCAGAACCCTGAACAGCCGATGCCGATGCGCCAGGAATCTCGCGTCCTCTCGCGTCGTCAGCTGATTGCGTGGTCGCGGTAGATCGACGTCAACGGTCTCGACGATGCCACCCGGCGAGCCTCCCAGCACAACCACCCGATCGCCCAGATAGATTGCCTCCTCCAGATCGTGCGTAATAAACACCACGGTGATCTGCTTCTCCGCCGTGAGAAACAGGATTTCATCCTGCAGGGCCTGCCGAGTGAGCGCATCAAGCGCGCCAAATGGTTCGTCCATCAGCAGGATTTGCGGCGCCTGCGCGAGGCAACGCGCTATTTGTACCCGCTGCTGCATCCCGCCGGAGAGTTGTGATGGATACTGCGCGCTGGCATCGGCCAGGCCCATGCGCACCAGGAGCTCTTCGACGATCGGTGGCTGCGCCTCGCGCCTTACGCCGCGCGAATCGAGTCCGAGCGCAACATTGGCACTGACCGTTCTCCACGGCAGCAGTGCCCTGGAGTAGTCCTGAAAGACGATGGCGCGCTCGCGTGAGGGGCCGCTGATCGCCTGCCCGCGAAAGCGGGCCTCGCCGTGCGTCGGACGGATCAATCCTGCCAAGATACGCAGCAGGCTTGTTTTACCGGAGCCCGATGCGCCGACAATGCAGAGGAACTCACCTTCGCGCACGTCGAGGTCGATGTTCGCGAGGATCGTCCTTCGCCCCGCACCGGCGGCAAACGACAGCCCGAGGCCACGCAGCGCGACGGCAGGGCTCCCCTCACCCCGCACGGCGACTGCGGCATTCATGGTTGTGGCCAGAACAGCCACGAGCGCTCCCAAAGCTCGGAGCACCTGTGCGCGCGACAGGCGCTTCCCTTTTTTATTGAGCGGGCTCATAATTGAGCATGTTCATATTTGCGTCAAGATACACCGGCATCAGCGATGCGACCACGGTTTCAACCACAAGCGGACGCCTCGGAGCTGATCAGCGCGCGAGGGGTCGCCCTTGGACAGCGCGAACGCAACAAGCTGGACAAGCTGCGCCGCATCAAGGATGCGGCGCGGGGACTCTTTCTTGCGAAGGGCTTTGACGATACGACGACGCGCGAAATCGCCATTCGTGCCGGCGTCGGCATCGGTACCATCTTCGTCTATGCGGAGAACAAACGCGATCTCTTGTTCCTCATCGTGAATGAGGAGCTGGAAAAAATCGAACAGATGGCGGAAGCCGCCAGCGAGGAGTCGGCTTCGCTGCTCGACAACCTGCTGCGGGTCGCGCGGATCCACTACGAATTCTTCGCCCAGCAGCCCGCACTCTCCCGGTTCGTCTTACGTGAGATGGTCTTCTACGAATCGGGCGCCCAGGCCGGCCGCTTCCGAAGAACCCGCGAACGCCTCATCGATCTCCTGGGCCGGATCGCCGCATCGGCAATGGCACAGAAGTCAATCGCCGTGAGGGAAGACCCTAGCTTTATAGGATGGACGATCTTTTCCGTGTTCCAAGTGGAGCTGCGCCGCTGGCTCTCGAATGACGATCCAAATCTGCAACAAGGATTGCGGAGCTTGGAGCGTGCGCTGCGCCTCGTCATCACGGGTCTCGTCCCCGCACCGGCCGCTTTGAGACTCAGGGCGCGCACCAAGAGAGTCGCGCCTGGGGGCCTACTGAGAGCGACATAAACGTCGAGCCCAGCGACCTTTCTCACCGCAACACATTATTGGTGGGCCCGGGAGGCGTGCCCTCGCATTGCGACTTCAATAGCTTGCTTTTCCAGCCGTACCTAATGCGCGATCCGGGCGCAAAGGACAATTTCCAAAATTGTCCAACGACGCGACGATATGGCAAAGTCGGGAGCGCCCTATTTGCACGGCAAAATCGCGACCACCGCAATTCTGCCAAAGCAAGAGCAAACTGACAAAAGCAAGGAGCTAGACACAATCAAAGTCGTATTGAGATTTGCGTCCCGGTGGGGTCCTCCAACATGCCGATGGCGAGCGAAAGGCAGTGCTTGCTTCTTGTTGGACGTTATCGGGCCCTGCTGGTGACGGGACGACGATAGTCGTCGTGCAATCCGCAAAATGCTCGCTGAACAAGAGGCCGAGTTGGCGCGGTGGGCGGCTGGACGGCACGCAGGCGGCTTTCCAGATCGAGCGTGAGTGCGGAGAAGCCGTGCTGGCGATGCTGCCTTGCGCGCGATCGGTTTGCTGGACGGCCACGGCTGCTGTACGTTTTACGAGAAGAGCCATCTTGGAGCGCGCTTCTTTGCCACGACTTGTCGTCGTTTCTAACCGGGTATCGGTTCCCGATGCCGCGGGCAAAGGCACTGCGGGGGGCTTGGCCATTGCATTGCGAGAGGCATTTCAAGCCTATCAAGGTCTCTGGTTTGGTTGGAGCGGCAAGGTAGCTTCCGAGCCTGCATCCCAGCCCAGAATGGTCGACAAAGGGCGGGTTCAGTACGCGCTGATGGACCTGACGCCGCTCGATCGTCGGGAGTACTATAATGGTTTTGCCAATCGGGCGCTCTGGCCAACGATGCACTATCGGGTGGGCCTGTCCGATTTCTCGCGAGCCGACTATGCCGGCTATTTGCGGGTTAACCGCACATTTGCAAGCGCCCTTGCCAAACTTATCTGTCCGAGCGACCTCGTGTGGGTGCACGACTATCATCTGATCCCCCTAGCAGCTGAATTGAGAGCTCTCGGCTTCACCAATCCGATCGGGTACTTTCATCATATCCCTTGGCCGGCTCCTGAGGTGCTCGGAACGCTTCCAGGAAGCACAGATCTTCTGCGTTCGATCATGGATTTCAATCTCGTTGGCGTGCAGACCGAGCGAGACGCCGACAACCTTAGGCATGGGCTCATACAGGAACTGGGCGCCGTTCCTCAAGGGTCGGATGTGCTGGAAGTTGACGGACAAAGCACCGGCGTGAAAAGCTTTCCGATCGGCATCGACGTGAGCAGCTTTGAGCAAGTCGCCGCGCGCTCACCCTCAAATCGGATTGTCAGTCAGACGATCGCTGGCCTTGGCTCCCGCAAATTGATTATCGGAGTCGATCGTCTCGACTACTCAAAAGGCATTCCCGAGAAAATGGAAGCGTATGAGCGCTTTCTCATCAACAACCCCGATCGGCGCGGACGCGTCACCTATCTTCAGATCGCACCAACAAGCCGCAGCGAAGTCCCGGAGTATGGGGCGCTAAGCCGGGCCGTGAATGAGACCCTCGGACGGATAAACGGCTCGTTGGGCGAGCCCGGCTGGGTGCCGATCCAATACGTCACCAGTACTTATCCTCGATCTGTACTCGCCGGCCTTTACCGGCTTGCACTCGTTGGACTTGTTACACCGATGCGCGATGGCATGAACCTGGTCGCAAAGGAATACGTCGCGGCTCAGGATCCTATAAACCCGGGGGTCTTGATCCTTTCGAAATTTGCGGGTGCAGCTCAGCAGCTGACGGGCGCACTTATAGTCAATCCAAATGACAAACTTGAGGTCGCGGAGGCGATCCGTGATGCCCTCAAAATGAGTCATGAGGAGCGCGTCACCCGCTGGCAAGGGATGATTGGACCGCTCCGGGATCATGACGTCTCATGGTGGGCAGCGGCTTTCCTAAGAGAATTGGCGGCACAAAAAGCGAGAGCCTCGCCAAAGGAACTTAGCGCCTGATCGCGATAAGCGTTTCGGGCATGTGCTTCGGCGGTCTGACATTGCTCGTAGAGGCCATCGCTGTGCCGACCGCAGACCGGCAAAGACGTGCGCGATCTCATCCGAAGAACGGACCGGAAGAAATCACTTTTCTACGAGAGCGAGACTTTCGAGCGTTCATCACCACGTGGGAGCTGCGGGCGCGGAGGCCGTTGCTGACGGCGCGACTAGCTCACGCATCGTCCTTATGCTCGTGAAGAAACCGGGCAATCAACTGCTTCAACTCGAATTGACGGGCCGAGTCATTCATAGAAGTAGCGTCCTCAAAGAGCTTCCGCTGGATTTCAGTAGGAAGATCATTCCACTGCATGATCACCGCCGCGCCAAGACACCTCAGCACGCGCTCTTCAGCCGCATGGAGTGCCAAAGCTGGTCCAAGATCCGCTCGCGATGATCCCGCGGCTCCGCCCTCGGAGTCCCAACGATCGAGGGCTTTGGCAAGATCATATAGGCTTTTCGGTGCACTTTTTGTTTCGGCCATGTGATTAGTGTAATGCGGATACTAGCCTATTCAACTGGCTGCGGTGAGTTTGCAGCTCCAGCGGCGCTTTCGCCGCGACGGCCGCATCGAGTCGTTGAATCGCACCTACGCGATGACGGGGTCTTTGGCCATTAGGAGATCGTAAAATCAGGGGATGTCGGATGAAGATTCGTGTCGGCTACGAACTGATTTACGACTTTCCACAACCCACACCCATCATCATGGTCTTGGGCACCCATTTCACCCGGGCGTCCGACGTCATCGTGCCCGATTACCTGACCACCAGCCCTTCCGTGCCGATCTTCCCCTACCGCGACGTCTTCGGCAATTGGTGCAGCCGCATTGTCGCTCCTGCCGGCCGAATGCGCTTGTCGGCCGATGGCGTCGTTCGAGATACCGGCCTGCCCGACGTGGTCGTCCCTTCGGCTTCACAACATGCGGTGGAGAATTTGCCGGCAGAGACGCTAATCTTTCTCCTCAGCAGTCGCTACTGCGAGACCGACCGCCTGTCCGAGGTGGCCTGGAACCTCTTCGAAAAGTCGCCGCCAGGATGGGCGCGCGTCCAGGCGATCTGCGATTTCGTCCATCGCCACATCGCCTTCGGCTACAAGCATGCGCGCGCGAACATGACGGCCTGGGAGGTCTTCAATGAAGGCAAGGGTGTGTGCCGCGACTACGCGCACCTCGCCATCACGTTCTGCCGTTGCATGAACATTCCGGCACGCTATTGCACCGGCTATCTCGGGGACATCGGCGTGCCCCCGCCCTATGGCCCAATGGATTTCGCCGGCTGGTTCGAGGCCTATCTTGGCGGGCGGTGGTACACATTCGACGCACGCAACAACATGCCGCGAATCGGCCGCGTGCTGATCGCTCAAGGGCGCGATGCGGCTGACGTGCCGATCACCCACACCTTCGGCCCCAACACGCTGGTCAGTTTCAAGGTCTGGACGGGCGAAGTCCGCTAGACCCGCCTGTGTGCACCGAAAGCTCAGGCTCGCATGTAGCGGTGATGCAGCGGATTTGCTGCTGATCCCCCGACCGGAGCCATGGGTGACTCAAGTCAGGCCGCCCAGCTCGTCCAAACGATGGCGGGTTTTGGCGGTGGTGGCGGCGCGGCTGAAGGCCTGAATGCTGCGCCGCTCGGTGCCGAGACATCACAGCAGCCGTTGCTGACGACACTGCTTCAAGGCTATCAATTCTATCAGGAGAGGCAGAAGGCAACTGGCGTCGAGATCAACCTCGGCCAAAGCGGTATTTCCATCGAGAAGAAGTAGCTCTACAGTTTCGGATGGCGCTCTCGGATAATGCCGATCGAGGGCGTCGCTGTCGGAGTGCAACGGGGCCCGATGTTCGGTCAGGGTTCTGTAATGGGAGATGGATCATGTCGATAGGGCTGATACTCGTCATCATTCTCGTCATCTTCTTGCTCGGCGGTTTCAGCGGCCGCTTCGGCGGCTACGGCTACGGCTTTGGTCACGGCGGCATCGGCGTCATCGGCGTCATCCTGATCATCCTCGTCGTGCTGCTTCTCATGGGTCGGCTTTGATCCGAGGCGCAATGCCGGATGAGCCGTCTTCGGCTGCACCCTGAGAGCCACCTCGTCGGCCGGATCGGGTGGTTGAGAGCCGCGGTGCTCGGGGCCAACGATGGCATCATCTCGACCGCAAGCTTGATCGTCGGCGTTGCCGCGGCGGCGGCGACGCGAAACGATGTCCTGATCGCGGGTGTCGCGGGACTCGTGGCCGGCGCCATGTCGATGGCTGCCGGCGAATATGTGTCCGTCAGCTCGCAATCCGACACCGAAAAGGCGGACCTCGCGCGCGAGCGCAAGGAGTTGAGCGAGAATCTCGCATTTGAGCTGGATGAGCTTGCCGAAATCTACGTCAAACGTGGTATCGATCAGGCCCTTGCGCGGCAGGTTGCCGAGCAACTCATGGCCAAAGACGCCTTGAGCGCCCACGCGCGCGACGAGCTTGGGATTTCGGAGATCACCACCGCGCGCCCCGTGCAAGCCGCGCTGACATCCGCCGTCATGTTTTCCGTGGGTGCCGCCATGCCCCTGCTCATGGTCATCGTATCGCCCGCGGGTGCGCTTGTCCCCATCGTGTCCGCGGCCTCGCTGGGTTTTCTCGCTCTTGGGCGCGATTGGGGCCAGAGCGGGCGGCGCAAACCTTCTGCGCGCCACGGCTCGAGTGACATTCTGGGGCGCGCTGGCGATGGCGTTAACCGCCGGTATCGGGAAATTGTTTGGCACGGTCATCTGAGAATCGAGACCGCGGCAGAAATGTAAAATACGCGGCCAAGGCGGGCTTTAGGCGTCTAGGTGATTCCCGCACTATCCTAAAGGCACGCGTAAGGCCCACGGCGAGCGCCATCGATGGCTCAATCTATCGTCCGACCATATTTTGCTGGGCTCTCGCGGAATACGTTTCTATTGGCCCTTGCGAGCTTATTTGCCGACATTTCCACGGAGATGCTCTGCCCGGTGTTGCCGATTTTCCTGACGCAAACTTTGAATGCAGGCGGCACTATCGTCGGGCTGGTGGAAGGTGTTGCTCAGGCACGCAGAACATCGTCCAGGGATTTTTCGGCGCGCTCTCAGACAAATTACAGAAGCGAAAGACCATAGCGCTGGCGGGATATCTGCTGGCAGCCATTGCCAAGCCATTGATCGGTCTTTCGACTGTTTGGCAAGCTGTGTTGGGCGCACGAGTTCTCGATCGGTTTGGGGCCGGGAGCCGCTCTGCTCCACGTGATGCGCTCATCGCGTCGTCGGTGGATGAGGAGAATAGAGGCAGAGCCTTTGGGCCTGAAGGCATCGGCGACAATGCCGGCGCGTTCCTCGGCCCGCTTCGCCCCGATCAGACGCACATCAAGGATTCTCATTAATGACACCTGCGGCCACCCCGACCGTTTGCGGCCATCGCGGCATCATAAAAGTAACCCCGCGACTGGCGGACCAGGCGGGGTTCAAACACAAGCTTTGCCAGTACATCCGTGGTCAAAACGATATGGTTACCGACGCTGCCAATTAGATGGCGCGTAGGTTCTCAGCGGCGGACTTGCCCGACCGACTATCTGCGACAATGTCAAAGGAGACCTTCTGCCCTTCGTTGAGGCTGCTCATTCCTGCGCGTTCAACCGCGCTGATATGAACGAAGACATCTTTGCCACCGGTCTCTGGCTCAATGAAGCCGAAGCCCTTTTGGCCGTTAAACCACTTTACAGTTCCCTTGTTCATGGGAGTTCTTCCTTACATGTGTATCAAAGCCGCGCTGAATGCGGCCGGTTTGTTCGAGATTTTGGAGGGAGGTCGTTAGTCAGGCGCGCTTTACGCGGCGAGGCCAAGTCGTTCGGCCGAAACTCGATGTCTAACAAATAAGCATCCATCCCCGTTTCTTCAAGGGAGGGCGCAATCATTTTCGTGGGCGGCTTCAGGCCGTGACATCGCTACCGGGTGGTCACGATTTCCCTCGACATGGCCATATCAAGAAACGCGTCGCGGATTCTGATTTGATGCATGCCCCCACAAATCCTGCACTTAATGTCCTTTGTCACCTTCCAGAATTTGGCTAGATTAGCCGCGTCGGTAGCAACATCGCACTCGCACTGCTGGTTCGTAGTGGGACATCTAAACTTGAGGAATGGCTTCATTGAAAATATATGGGGCTTCGGTCCTGAAATAGCCAGCGTCGAGCAGTTTGACTGCGGCCGATGTGGAGTTCACTAATCGATCAAAAGCGCTCGCAACGCGATCTCCGGACAAGGATAACGCAGCACTGCTGGCGCTGCGGGATTTCAATTCGCCCCATGTCGAATTGGGGTCAGAGTCGGCTCAGAACGTGGTGCGTGGCTGCGGCGGTGGCCGAAGGCACAAGCTTTCAATCATTTGAGTCTATCAACGATGTACTGCCGATGCTTCTCCAAGGCGCGCAGGCTTTCCTCCAACGCCCGCAGCATCGACTCGGCTACATCCGTCGGAAGCCCCTGCTCATACCTGGTTGTGATGACCTCGCGTTGGCGGGCGATTTGGTCCATGCAATCGGCAATGAGCCGATCAGCTTGGGCTAAATCCTCGTGGTGGGTCATCGTCCCCAGTCCTCCTCGGCTTCGCGCTCCACCGCGGCACATGCCGGGTTCTTCATCTTGAGCCAGTCCGGTGAGCGGCGGTTGCGGTACGCTGAGTCCTTGCGCTTCGACACGATTCCCTCGAGGCCAAGCTTGCAGGCGTGCCGAAACACGACGGTGCCTCTCCGATCGGGCGCTGTAGGCGCGTTTGGTCCCCCTGCAGTCCCTTACGACCCGCGCGCGCACCGTGCAGCGACATCGATGGTGAACTGGCATGGGCCAACTTTGACGTTATCGCCGCCTGTATTTTCGACCTCGTTGAGGATGCTCCGACAAGTCATGTCGCGGCTGTCGCAGCCATTGACTCATTCAGATTGCACCAAGCGGTCGTAATAAGCGCGGAAAAGCACTGCTTGTGCTTTGATCTAGATCAAACGCTTCTGAGAATTGCGATTAGGGACCGCGTATTGCACTTGATCTCCAAGGTCTCGGCGCAGGCGACCCGCTTGCGATTGTAGAGGAGGCTTGTCGCAGGGCGCAGAGGCAAGCGACCAAGTACGGACGTTTTCCTTGCGGACAGTCTTCTCGACGGCGGCCGACGTGGGCAATCATCGGGTCGCGATGCTCGAGTTTTGCCATTGCCTGCTGCGAACGGGCTTAGGCTGATTTGGGCAGAGCCATGTTTTGATGGCGAAATTGATCGAGGGCGGATGGTGAACAGATCATTGTCCAACCTTGGTGTTAAGTTGGACAATTTCGGATCTAAGTCGTTGAGATCAAACACTCGTGTGCAACGCATGGTGGG
>DASSGH010000084.1:0-16820 GCA_035693615.1 Xanthobacteraceae bacterium | reverse complement strand
TAGCCGGATAGGCGTAGCTGACCCCGTAGGGCGGTCCATAGCCATAGCCATAGCCTAAACCATATCTGGGATAGGCGTACCCATAAGCCGGATAGCCATAACCGTAATAGCTTGGGTAGCCCCAGGTTGAATTTGCTATCGCTGCGCCCGCCACGTAACCTGCCACCACTCCCCACCCCCAGTCTCTCCCCTGAGCTTGTGCCTGGCTCGGCGCCGCGACAGTGGCCATTGCCAACCCAAAGGTGAGCACCAGTGCAGCAATAGGTCGTCTCATGATGTCTACCTCCACGCTATGCGTTCCCTCACCCCGAAGAACCCTCCCGGTTTTCCAAAGTTCCAGAGTGGATGACCTTGGTGTTGGCTTCTCGACGCTTTCTTTACTGCCGTTTTGCTCTTCATACCTATTCAGCTGGATAGCAGCAGCGGATTTCTAATCCGCAGGTCGCAGGTTCGAATTCTGCCGGGGACGTCATCAACATCAGACAATTAGATATCTTTGTGCTCAAGAACTCTTGAACTTCCTCACGAATATGGCGGTCCCAAAAAGCAAGACAGTGATCTGAATCAATTTGGCTTCGATCCTTGGGCCGATTCTGCGAATTGCTGCTGTTCTTGTTGGAGCAGCGCAAGGGCTTTATCGATGGTCTTTCGGAGACTACTTGCTGCAGCTGGACTGCAACGGAGGTGCGCCGTCATCAACACGTCGATCTTGACACCCTTGCCGTCCGGCAAAATCGTGTTCGCAGCCAATTCAATCTGGATAGCGCCATTGCGAATGCCGAATGTCGGAACGCCATCGAAATAGATGAAGGGTGCGGATTCGGAGCTTCCAGGGGCTATGGTAACCCCTGGTGTTTCGACGACCGAGTCGCTGCTGTCGGCCATGATGGCCCCCGTCGCTGTTGGCAGTGGGACACAACAAACTGCGCTCGTTAAAAGCGCAAGCACAATTCGCTTGCTCCATCGCCAGCAATCAGAGTTGTAAGGTCTGCGTAAGCCAATGGCCAAAGATTGATCGCCCAAACCCCTATTTACGCGGACAGAGTGGCGCGTATTTCCAATCCGCAGGTCGCAGGTTCGAATCCTGCCGGAGACGAGCGAGCTTCTTATGCTGCTGTTGCGCTCGCCTCGCTGGATTCCTGCGCATCCGCCCGAAACGAGGAATTGCGTGCCGCCTCAAGGCAGAACCTCGCCGCCTCAGGCAAGGTCGTCGCGACCGCATCCGCTTGCGTCGAGTCACGCAACGTCGCTGGGTCCACATCCGCTTTCCAGCACGCGAGCAGGACTTGCGCGGCCGGTAGTCTTCGGCGCATGCGACGGATCGTGTACCGCATATGCGCGAGGCTGCCGGCGTCGAGATAAGACAGACAGACCAACGCCACGCCCGAGGTCTCCAGACGTAGAATGTTCATGGTCGCAACGGCGTCGGCGCCCTCGACCCGTGCGCCCAGGCCGTGTTTTCCCAGCAGCTGCGCGAGCATCGCGGCTGCGGCCTGGTCAAGTGGAGTGCGTCCCGCAACACACAGCACGGGGGCATCGGTTCGCCACTCAGGCCCAAGCCCTTCACGCTTGACCACAACGAGCTCCGGAACCGTTTTGTCCGCGGCTTCCACCGCCGCGGCGGCCTCCGGGTCGTGCGTGGTATCGCCAGCCGGCCTACCCTCGTGTTGTTCGGCCAGGTTGTCGACCACCTCGAGGATCGTCGCCTTGATCTTTTCGGTCTGGGCACGGTCGAGCGCGCCGCGTGTGAGGTCGTTCTGCGCGAGCTTCAGCCCGGGCAGCGCCACCTCGTCGTAGTAGGTCAAGAGCGGTCGCTCCTTGAGGAACTCCTCGGCTTTTTCCACGGCCTCGGCGGGGTCCTCGGCGAGCATCCGTTGGTAGAAGATCTCCGGCGGCGAGAGCGCCGGCCGATCCCCGAACATCACATCGAGAAACTCCAGGCGCTCAACATGTCGGCCGAGCACCACCAGACACACCGTCAGAGGGGTTGCGAGAATGAGCCCAATGGGGCCCCACAGCGCGGTCCAGAATGTCGCCGAGGCGACGACTGCGACCGGTGATAGTCCGGTACTGTGCCCATAGAGCAGCGGTTCAATGACGTGGCCCACCACGGGCTCGACTACGACAAAAAGCGCCGCCGTCCACAACAGCATGGACCATCCAGGGTCGACCGCCGCCGAAAGCGCCAGCGGAAACACCGCCGCGATTACCGCGCCGATATAGGGCACGAACCGCAGAATGGCGGCGAGAATGCCCCACAAGATGGGACTGGGAACTCCGATGACCCACAAACCCACGCCGATGACGACACCGAACGACGCATTCACGGCGAGCTGCATCAGAAACAATCGACTCAGGCGGGTTGCCGCGTCGTCGAGCGCCGCGGTCGTCTTTTGCAGATCATGCGAGCCCGCAAGCTTGATGAGACGATTTCGCAAGTCCTCCCGCTGCAGCAGGATGAAGATGACAAAAATGGCGATGATGCCTGTCGTGGTGAGCGGGTGAATGAGAGGCGAAAGCAGTCCTGCGATGCTCTCCAGAGCGGTGGGGGGCGGTTGGCGAACCTCGACCGGTATGGGTTTCGCGTCGGGCGCCGGCGCGGTCGGCTGCACCGGGGCGCCCGAACCTGCCGGCGACTCCTTGGGCTTGTTAAGTTCCTTCCCGAGATCATGCAGCACGTCTGCCGCCCGCTCGAGCGTGCCGCTTGTCGCCGTCGCGCCGCGCAGCGACTGGATCTTTTCGCGCATCGTGAACTGATATCGCGGCAGATCACCGGCAAGCTCCGTCACTTGCGTGGCAATGACACCCCCGAGCATGAAAATGCTCACGAAAGCAAGGAGAACGACTGCCACGACCGCGAGTCCGCGCGGCATGCGGCAGCGTTGCAGCAGCCGAACTAGCGGCGCGAGCACGAAGCTCAGCAGGATCGCCAACGCGATCGGGACGAACACCTCCCGACCGAGATAGAGCGTGCCGACGATGATCGCCGCAATGACGGCGCCCGCGACCCCAGTCATGGACTACTGAGTCTCCCGGATTGGTGTGTCAACAATTGTTCAAAGCATGGACCTTCGCAGCGAGTAGCGTACTCCCGTCAGGCCGAGCCGTCACTCATGGATTGCGGCAGGGGCCGGCCAATGGCACCATCGCGCTCTCGTAAAAAAACCCGGACAACGCGCAGTGATCCTCCGCAAATGGATTTTTGTTGCGCACTAGCTTTGACGATCCACCCTGTGAAGGGCGACGCGGCTAAACGATACGAATAGCGGAACTGTCAAATATCGTCATCAGGGAGAGCGTGCGATGCCGGCAAGAACGGCTGCGGTGGTGTTTTGTCTCCTTATGCTGTATGCTGTGCGCCCCCGGCGCACAGGCACAACAGTTGCCCGTGCCGCCAACCGGAGCGCAGCCCGGGCCGCCGCCGGCGCCCCCCTTCGGCATGCCAATAAGCTACGAGCAGGCGGTGAAGGCAGCCGAGGCGGCGATGGCGAAGGCCAACGCCATCGGCGTGCCCAACGCCGTCGCCGTGGTCGAGCCCTCGGGCGACCTTGTCTATTTCGGCAAGATGACCGGCGCGCCTTATTCGGCGATTCAGCTCGCCCAGCAGAAGGCGGTCGCAGCGGCGCGCTATCGACGGCCAACCAAGGCGTTCTTCGACGCCATCGAGGGCGGGCATCCGTTCTTTCTGACGTTTCCCGGGGTCGCCGGCACGCCAGGCGGGTTGCCGCTCGTGGTGGACGGCAAGCTCGTTGGCGCCATTGGCGTCAGCGGCGGCAACGGCGATCAGGATACCCAAGTCGCGGGCGCGGGCGTGGACGCGCTGAAGTGATGTGCAACACTCGGCGTAGCGAGATCGATTGAGCTAGGTGAGCGTAATGACCGCCGGTAAGCGCACGAGCCATGATTTCGTAAGTCGTCGCGTGCGTTGCATTGGTTCCAGGCTAGATTGCAGCGTGTGCCGCTTTCGGTTTGCGATTGAAACCCCTGCTCGCCATTTCTAATATCCTTCTGCCACCGCCGAGAGTTCGATGCGGCGGCGATGGCTCTCAACAGCATCGATTATCGGGAGGGATTTCATGCGTGGGTTTGTGTCAATTGCCTCGGCGTTTAGTCTCGCGCTGCTTCTCGGCGGTCAAGCGATCGCACAGCAACCGCCGGCTAATCCACCGGCTGGTGGGACTCCGGATGCCATGCCCTTCGACATTCCCTATGGCATGGCGATCACGGGGGACAAAGCCAAGCAGATCTTGGCGGCCGCCGAAGCCGAGGCAAAGAAGCGCAATTGGAAGATGAACATCGCTGTCGTCGACACGAACGGCGACCTCGTCTACTTCCTGCGCATGGACGGCGCCCAGATCGCATCGGTGCCGATTTCTCAGGGCAAGGCACGCACCGCAGCACGCTACCGCCGCCCGACGCAAATTTTCTACAACGCCTTCGAAACCGGTCATCCGTACGTTTCAACGCTCGACCCCACGCTCATCGCCTCTCCGGGCGGTTTCCCCCTGGTCGAGGGCGGTAAGCTGATCGGCGCAATCGGCTGCAGTGGCGGTACCGGCGACCAGGACGCGCTGATCTGCAAGATCGGCGCCGACATGATTAAGTAGATTAAGTAGCAATCTCTAGGTTGCGGCGGCCCGTCGGCCTCACTGCCGACGGGCTCGCGCATTTGCATATGAAACACGCAGGGATGGATATTCGCACCCGAACGGCGTATCTATTCGTGCATGTGGCGTCCTATAACGGCCCGCAGGGCATCCGTTGGAGCGTCGCAGGGAGAGTCCGATGAGACGCATCGTGCTAGTGGCCCTCGGGGTTCTCAGTTGCGCGGCGTTCGCAACTGAAGTCTTCGCTCAGGCCGGCCAGACGGTGAATCCCGTGCCCATCACGCCGCCGACCCTGAACACGACGACGCTTACGTGTCAGATCAACTGCGATACGCTCGCAATGACCTGCCAGAACTCCTGTATTCCGACCACTGCCGCGGCGGCTGCGGCAAGTGCCGCGGCTCCCACGAGCGCCGCATCGACCGCCAGCGCTTGCGCCCTCAGCTGCACGACGCAGCAACTTGTTTGCAAGCAGCGTTGCTGAGTAATCTCCCACACCGAGCGCTTTCCGGTTAGCCTCGCCGCCGAGCGGGGGGGAACCCCCGGCGAGTCCGCGGCCCCTTCATCCCAAAAACATCAGCCTCTGTGAAGCACCTCACGTTGGCGGCGCCAGCGACGTGGCAATGCAGTTGCGCAGCTCATCACAACGTGAGGAGTGACACGAGATGCGTAAGCTCATGATTGTTACGGCAATGGTCGCCATCGCGGCGACCGCCGTCATCTGGTCGATCGCCACGGTCGCGGGACCGAAATTTGCCGGGAAAGTCGACGAGGCATCAGCGCCGATCTCGACCCATGAGATCATGATCAAGCACGGCAAGCCGCTCCGGGCGGAAACCTGGGACGCGTTCTGAGCACGCTTCCGCGGACCCCCGAGTCGATGCGAGTGGCTCGTGCGCGTCATCGACACGCGGTGCCCTGAATAGCGGTTCGGGACGGGCTGATTTGCGCTGAGGCCAGCGCGATGGTAATCGCGAGGTCGACGGCTCCGGCATGGTCTCGTTTCCAGGAGCCATTGACCCGCCTCGATGGCAGCCGTTGAGCACAGCGATTCGATCACAGCAAAAGCTCCGGCGCTGAGCCGGGGTGCATGGCTTGGCCTCCTCACGACGGCGGCCGGCTATGCCCTCACGGTGCTGATATTCTATCCAGGCTACAGCACCGTCGATGCCCGCTACGTCTATGCCGACGCCATGGCGTGGCGGTTTGGCGACTGGCAGTCGCCGGCGATGGGAGCGCTCTGGCGTTTCATCGACCCGATCGCGCCCGGCGCGGCGAGCATGTTCCTGCTGACCGCGAGCCTCTACTGGGTCGCGTTCGGCATGCTTGCCTTGCTTGCCGGCCGCCGCTCGCCTTGGCTCGCCTTCACCACGCCGCTCGTCGCGCTGATGCCGCCCGCATTCTTTTTCCTCGGTATGGTCTGGCGCGACGTCCTGTTCGCCGTGGTTTGGCTGACCGCGGCGGTGCTTGCGTTTTTCGCGGCCGCTCGCACCGAACGACTGCGTGCACCCTTGCAGGTGTTCGCACTGCTGTTGGTTGCCTTCGGCGTGTTGCTGCGGCCGAACGCCGTGCTCGCCGCGCCGATTCTCGCCGTCTATGCGATTTGGCCGACGCGTTTCGACACCAAGCGCACGGCGATGGCCTTCATCCCCGCGCTTCTTCTCTTCTGTGCCTTCATCCCTTTCGTCTACTACGATGTGCTGCGCGCGGAGCGCCAGAATCCGCAACACTCGATCCTGGTTTTCGATCTGGGCGGCATTACTCACTTTGCTCGAGAAAACCAGTTCCCGGCAGCGTGGAGCGCCGATGAGACGGAGTTGCTGACCAGCAAGTGCTACGACCCCGTGCGCTGGGATACCTATTGGCACGTCGCGCCGTGCCCGTTCGTCATGCGGCGACTGGAGCGCCCGGACGACCTGATCTTCGGCACGCCGCGGCTGGTCAAGGCCTGGTCGCACGCCGTCGCCGCACATCCCTTGGCTTATTTACGCCACCGCGCGACCTTCATGTGGCAATTCCTCGCCCGTTCGAACCTCGTTCTGCCGGTGTGGGATTGGCTCGACCCGGCCTCGGGCTATGGCCGCAGTCCATACTTCACGCCCTTGCTCGCGCTGCACGACGCTCTCCAGCCGACGCTCCTGTTTCGGCCGGGCCTTTGGCTCGTCCTCGCCGTCGCTGTGGGGCTTTTCGCCTGGCCGGCACGGACAACGCCGGCGGGAGCCTTCGCCATCGCCGTGAGCGCTTGCGCCACGGTCTATGTCATGAGCTTCGCCCTGCTCGGCGTAGCGGCCGACTTCCGCTATGCCTACTGGTGCGTGCTGGCAACGCTCGCCGGAGGCGTGGCAGCGATCCTCGCTCGCCGCGATAGCCTCGCGGACATGCGGAGCGGCGGTCAAGACTCGGGGGTCTCGTCCTCCGCTTCGGCCAGCGCTCCGAGGAAGTGATCGAGCTTGTGTCCGGCGCGCGTCGCCTTGGCGGCGAGATAGCGCCGGTTATGGGAATTGATCGGCCCCTGCAAGGGCACGCGTCCCGATACGTCGATGCCGGCGTGCGAGAGGCCGTCGAGCTTCGCGGGATTGTTGGTCAAGAGTCGCACTCGCGTGCAGCCCAGCAATTGCAGCATGCGTACGGCAACGGCGTAGTCGCGTTCGTCGTCGTCGAAGCCCAGCACCGTATTGGCATCGACGGTGTCGAGTCCCGTTTCCTGCAGCCGATAGGCACGGATCTTGTTGGCGAGCCCCAAGCCGCGGCCCTCCTGCTCCAGATAAAGAATGATGCCGCCGCCATGCTGCTCGAGTTGTGCGAGCGCCAGACGAAGCTGATCGCCGCAGTCGCATCGGCGCGAGCCGAATACATCGCCGGTGAGGCAGGCCGAATGCAATCGCACCGAAACCGCTTGCGCGAGGTCGGGTTTTCCGACGATCACGGCGACCGGCGTGCCGCCGAGCGCGTCGCGGAAAATCACAAACCGGGCGGCAATTCCACCATTCAGGGGGATGGCGGATTCGGCAACCACTGCCAGCGATTCGGCCGCCGTGCGGCGAAATTCCGCGACCGCATCAGCGGCCACGCTGACGAGCGGCACCTCGCTTGCGGTCGCGGCCTTCCCTGCATGCTCGCAAACGAGCAACGCCGGGAGCAGCTGCGCGAGCTTGGCAAGCTCGATTGCCGCCGCCGCCGTTTTGGCGGTCGGGACGACGTCGAGCCGGCGGGTGACTTGCGCGTCCGCGGCAAGGGAGAAGATCGCGGCGCGGTCATGCAGATCCCCGACCGCCAAACCCGTCGGGCCGGCGCCCTCGAGGCCGAGCGCACGGGCGCGTCGCGCTGTGATGAGCAGATGCGGCCGCGCTGGCGCACATAGCCCCCGGAACGAGACGAGGGCTTCGTTGGTCATGCCGTCGACCGGCAGGGCCACCACCCTTCCCTCGGCCGAGTTCAGGATAACCGGTCGCCCGCAACGAAACTCGGCGAGACCGCGCTCGACGGCGATTTGCTCGACGGCGTCAAACAGTCCCGACGTACTACTCCCAGCCATGTCACACACGCGCGACTTGCAAGTCGCGCCCAGCCCAAACCACGCCAACCGAATAAGAACGCGCCCTTCTGGAGTTTATTCCTTCGGCAAAATCTTTTTGATTCCGCGTGTTTGCACTCATCTTTCTGCGAAATATCATGGCACGCTGCAGCACGCTGCGAAAGTAGGTATTTGACGATGGCGGTTCGACGCCCCGCCGAGCCGGATCGGAAAGCGCCTGGTCGCTCGCGAAACGGCTCCGGCGCCGCGTCATCGTGGGCGCCGGTACCGACAACGTTTCGCAGCCCCAACCGTTCCTTGCCGCGTCCATGGGAGCACATTTTCGGCCCCCTGCGTCACGGCCAGATCGATGACCTCGTGGTGGTGGGACAATGCGGGCAGTCCATCGATGCCCGCATCGCCACCGCGAGCGGGCACTCCCACTACATCAATGGTGAGCCAGGCCTCATCCATTTGCATCGGCTGCGGGCGCTGGTCGATGCGGTCGTCATCGGCGTAGGCACGGCGATCGCCGATGATCCGCAGTTGACCGTCCGGCGCGTCGAGGGCCCAAATCCTGCCCGGGTCGTCATCGATCCGAAGGGCCGCTTGCCCTCCAGCGCGCGGCTTTTGGCGGCCGACGGGACCCGCCGGGTCGTCGTCAGCGCAGTCGAGGCGCCCGCAGCGCTTCCCGCCGGCGTCGAAGTCGTGCCGCTTCCCGCGCGCGAGGGTCAGCTTGCCCCCGCTGCCATCGTTGCCGCGCTCGCCGCGCTCGGCTTTCGCCGCATTCTGATCGAAGGCGGTGCCGACACGGTCTCCCGCTTCGTTGCCGCGCACTGTCTCGACCGGCTGCATGTTCTCGTCGCGCCCATTATCCTGGGTGCCGGACGATCAAGCCTCACCTTGCCGCCGATCGAGCGGCTCGACGAGGCGATGCGCGCGACCATGCGCGTCCACAATCTCGGCGGCGACGTGTTGCTCGATTGCGACCTCAGTGCTCAGCGCCTGCCGATCGGTCGGGCGAAAATATCGGTGTGACCGATGCGCAGCCGCGACCGGCCTTCGGCTAGATGCGCGCGGCGCCAGGCCAGCCAGCCCGAGATTTCTTCTGGCGAGAGCGTGGTGGTCAGCGGGGCGACCGCCGCCCAGCCGACAAAGACCGCCTCTTGAATGGCTCGATCGTCGGGACCGAACACCCAATCGGACTCCCCCAGCACCACGGTATAGCCGAACTCTTCAAATCGCTGCGCCGCGCGCGCCGCTGCCGCGGGACCAAGCGCGGGACCGAATCCCTTGTTCGTGCGTTGATGGAGGTTGAAGCCGGCCAGCAGCTCGAGATCGTAGCGCGCCAGCGGTTCGGTGACGGCTCGCCCGTCATAGGTCAGCGCGGCGTAGAACGGCAGCCGCCGCGCCGCTACCTCGACGATGAGACGATCGAGCCATTCGGGAGAGACAAGGTCGAGCAGCGCCGATGTGGTGACGAGATCGAGCGGCCCGTCGAGCGCAAGCTCGAGGTCGCGCGCCAGATCGACCGCAGTGGTGGCGATCGTCAGATGCGACGGACTCCGGTACGAAGCCACCCGCGCGAGCAGCGTGAGACTGTTGTCGACCAGCTTCCAATTCTGGCGCTCCGGAAGATGACGTCGCATTGCTCGCAGTGTCGATCCGGTGCCGCAGGCGAGATCCACGACCGAAACCGCTCGCTGCCCAACGAAGGCGCAGGCCACCGCATCGAGCACCGCGGGATTGCGCGCGGCGAGATCGTAAGGTTCGCGCAACGCGAGCCAGTCGGCGGAATATTCGTTCATGCGAGCCGGTCCAGCACTCGGGCAAACAACATGCCCTGTTCCCGCCAGGATGGAAAGGCGGCGGCACGGGCGCCGGCAGCGAGACGGTCGCGTTCGCCGGCATTGGCAATGAGCCGTTGCAGCTCCGCCGCGAGGGCGTCGACGTCGTCGGGGGGAACGAGCACACCGGCATCCGCCGGTACCGTCGCCGGAATGGCGCCGGCGGTCGTGCCGACGACCGGCACGCCATGCGCAAGGGCCTCGGCATAGGCCATGCCATAGCCTTCAAACCGCGAGGGCAACACGAAGAGATCGGCCGATGCGTAGAGCGGCGCAAGCTCGTCGGTGCCGACCGTGCCGAGGAGCGCAATTTGCTCGGCAAGAGCGAACCGCGCGATGTCGGCCCTGACCTGCCTGGCCGTTTGTGGGCTGCGCTCGCAATCCCCGACGACGGTGAGCCGCCAGGGCAAATGCGTCAGTTGGGCGAGCGCAGCGATCAACACATCGTAGCCCTTGCGCGGGACCAGCGAGCCGACGGCAAGCAATTGGACGACACTGTTCTCGTTGCGCGGCCGCGCCGGGACGCGATCCGTTCCCGGCTGCACCACGCTCATTCCGTCGGGCGCAACGCCGTAATCGTCCATCAGCAGTCGCGCGACCTTAGCGCTCGTCGCCACCACGTGGCGCGCACAGGCGAGGGCCGCGCGTTCGCTCGCATGCAACGCGGCGGATTCGGCTGCACCCAACCCCGACTCGAGCGCGAGCGGGTGGTGCACCAGCGCGACCAGCGGGTGGCGCGCACGCAGTCCCTCGGCGACATCCGGCAGCGCACCGAAGGCGAGGCCGTCGATCACGAGCGGGCGCCCGTGTGGCAGCGCCGATAGCCGCGCGGAGGCGCTCGCGCGCGTGTGGGCCGTCGGGCAGGGAAAGCCCTCGCCAAGATTGATGACCTCGGGCTGCCAACCTAGCGCCGGAAGTTCCGCGACGATGCGCCGATCATAGGTGTAGCCCCCGGTCGGGGTGCCGAGGTCGCCCGGCACCGCGAAGACAACCTCTTTTACCACAGCGATGCCTCGTACCAGGCGCGCGCGGTGGGGGATTCCGCCACGGTCACGCGGATCGACTTGAGTTCACGGCCGTCGCGGCCGAGCTTGCCCGCACGCGCGGCGGCAGCGAAATGCTCGAACAGATGGCGGGTCAAGAATTCGGTGGTGGTGTTGACCCCCTTGAACTGCGGCAGCTCATCGAGATTGCGATAATTGAGCGGTCCCAAGGCATCCTTGAGCAACGCCTGGGCGTGCGCGATGTCGACGACGATGCCATGCGCGTCGAGCTCGTCGGCCAGAAACGCCACCCGAATGACGAAGGTCGCGCCATGCACGTTTTGCGCCGGGCCGAACAGTTCTCCACGGAACGAATGGGCGATCATGATCTGGTCGGAGACTTCAACCGCGTACACGGGATTCCTCTTCGTCAGTGGATGTCGTCGGCTGCGGAGTACCGGATCAACGGGCAGAGCCCGTCGGAGTCGTAGGCAAAAACCGACGGCAATTTCGCCGGCAGCTCCTCGAATGCGATGGCGGGCGCCAGCAGGAGGTCGAGCACGGGGGCGTCGAGCAGCGCAAGCGCCGCCGCGAGGCGGCGCCGGTGCGTCCACCGCGAGCGATGGGATGGCGCGACCTTACCGACCTGGCTCGATACGAGCCGCAAGCGTCGGCTGTGGAACGCTTCGCCCAGCGGCGCCGCGACCTCGCCACTTCCGTACCAGCTCAACTCCGCGACGATCGCCTCCTCGCCCGCGAGCCGAAGCGCGGTGGCGAGACCGGCCCCGCTGCCGCTTGCATGAAACACGAGGTCGCAATCGCCCGGCGCGGCATCCGGCTGGGCGAAGCGGGCGCCGAGCGCATGCGCGAGGTTCGCGCGCGCCGCAGCGATATCGACCACCGTGACCTCTGCGGCCGGTAGCCGCGCGCACAGATAAGCGACGAGGAGTCCCACGAGCCCGCCTCCCACGACGGCGATGCGATCGGCAGCCGCCGGCGCCCCATCCCATACCGCGTTGAGCGCGGTCTCCATGTTGGCCGCGAGTACGGCGCGGCGCGACGGTACCGGTTCGGGTACCGGACAGACGGCTTCCGCCGGCAACGTGAAGAGGCTCTGGTGCGGATGCAAGCTGAAGACGGTACGCCCGCGCAGGTCGGCGTCGCCGGCTTCAACCGTCCCTACCGTCGCGTAGCCGTATTTCACAGGGAAGGGAAAGTTCCCCGTCATCAACGGTGCGCGCATGCGCTGGTGCTCGCTCGTGGGTACGCGGCCAGCATGGACGAGCCGCTCCGTGCCGCGGCTGACGGCGCCGAACAGCGAGCGCACTTGCACCTCGCCATCTTTGGGCGCGGCGACCGCCTCCTCCCGCAGTTCGGCTCGGCCGGGCTCGACATACCAGAGCGCTTTGCCCCGCATCTTTGCTCACGCTATGGCTTGCCGTGAAACATCCCGGTGGGGGTGGTAATCTAATAGCCCCAAGAGTAGCACGCGTCGCACGGAATTTGGACTTCGCCGAGCCCCGCTATATTCTGGAAACGCCCGCAGACACTCGCAAAGCCCTTCCATGCTCCAACGGTCCTCCGGCGAGGAGGCGGTCATTACCGCGCCCCCCGCCCCACCCGCGTGGCGTCCGGTGCTGTTTTTCCTCTGCGTCGGGTTGACCATGGCGGGGCTGATCTGGCTTGCAACGGTAGCGCTCTCGCCCAAAGGATTGAGCGTGCTCGACATCGTTTTGGTCGCCCTCTTCGCTTTGACGCTGCCCTGGTACGTGATCGGCTTCTGGAACGCGACCATCGGACTTTTGATCATGCGCTTTGCGCCCGATCCGGTCGTGGCGGTGCTGCCGGCTGCCGGTCGCTTGGCGGGTGACGAGCCGATCACCGCCTCGACCGCAATTCTCCTGTGCATCCGCAACGAGCCGCCCGAAGCGGCCGCGCGCATGCTCGCCGCGACGATGCAGGGCCTCGCCGCGCGCGGCGTGGGCGAACGCTTCCCTGTCTACGTCCTGAGCGACACGAGCAACGATGAGATCGCCGCCGCTGAAGACGCCTGCTTTGCGGCGCTCGCGGCAGCATGGCGCGGACGCATCGCTTTGACGTACCGCCGTCGCACCCACAATGTCGCGTTCAAGGCCGGCAATATCGCCGACTTCTGCGCGCGCTGGGGCAAAGATCACGACTTCGCAATCATGCTCGATGCCGACAGCGCCATGAGCGTCGACCTCATCCTCAAGCTCGTGCGCATCATGCAGATCGATCCCAGTCTCGGGATTCTGCAAAGCCTGGTGATCGGCATGCCGTCGGCGAGCCCGTTTGCTCGTGTTTTCCAGTTCGGCATGCGGCTGAGCATGCGCTCCTACACCATCGGCAGCGCCTGGTGGCAAGGCGACTGCGGCCCGTACTGGGGCCACAATGCGATCGTGCGCATTGCGCCGTTCATAACGCATTGCCAACTGCCGGTCCTCTCCGAGGGTGCGCTGGTCAAAGGCCACGTGCTCAGTCATGACCAGCTCGAAGCCGTGCTCATGCGCCGTGCCGGCTACGGCGTGCGCGTGTTGGCGGGGGAAGGCTCGAGCTTCGAGCAGAATCCGCCGACACTCGTGGAATTCATCCGCCGCGACCTGCGCTGGTGCCAAGGCAACATGCAGTATTGGCAGTTCTTACGCCTGCCGGGCTTACACCCTCTGAGCCGCTATCACCTCGCCTTCGCCATCCTCATGTTTCTCGGCTCCCCGGCCTGGATGGGAGTATTGCTGATCGGCAGCGCGGCCGTTGTGCTCGCACCGACGCCGTCCGACTTCATGCGGTGGGACGTGGGAATGGCCGGGCTCCTCCTAGTGCTGACGATGTGGTTTGCGCCCAATATCGCCACCGTGATCGACGTGCTAACTCGGGCGAAGCTGCGGCATCTATTCGGCGGAGGGCTCCGGTTCAGCGCAAGCTTCGCGATCACCATCCTCTTCGCCGCTTTGCTCGCTCCGATCATGTGGGCGAGCCATACGCTGTTTCTGGCAGGCCTTCTCCGCGGCCGCACCCTCGACTGGGGCCCGCAGGCACGGCACGACCACCAGGTGCCCTGGTCGCTTGCGCTGAGGCAGTTCTGGCCGCAGACGTTGCTCGGTCTCGCCCCTGTGCTCCTGCTGGCGGTCGCCGCGCCCGGTGCTCTTCCTTACGCTTTGCTGATCGCGGGCGGTCCGCTGCTCTCGATCCCGCTCGCCGTGGCGACGGCTTCGCCGGCGCTCGGGCGGCTGCTCATTGCGGTGGGCCTTGACCGGCTGCCGGAGGAGACGGTACCGCCGCCCGAATTGCGCGCGCTCAGGCTGCCTGCGATCGAGATGTCGCAGCGCGCCGCGTAAGCGACCCATGCGCGCGGCGGTCGATGCTTGGCGCACCATCCGCGGCATCACGCGTTCGCTCCGCATGTATTACGGCGACAGCGCGCGCCGACCGGCGATGGATCGCCTCTACGGCGAATTCGTGCGACCCGGCGATCTCGTCTTCGATATCGGCGCGCATGTCGGTGATCGCACCGCTTGCTTCCGCCGCCTCGGCGCGCGTGTGGTGGCGGTCGAGCCGCAGCCGCCACTGGTGCGGACGCTAAAAATTCTCTACGGGCGCGATCGGGCGGTCGTGATCGAACCGGTGGCAATCGGGCGCGATGCAGGAACCCTGACCTTCCGCCTCAACCCCGACAATCCGACGGTCTCGACCGCCTCGGAGGCATTCCGCGCGGCCGCCGCTGGCGCGCCGGGATGGGAAGGACAGAGATGGACGAAGCGCATCGAGGTGCCGGTAACGACCCTCGATAAGCTCGTCTTGCGGCACGGAACCGCGGCATTCATCAAGATCGATGTGGAGGGCTCCGAAGCGGACGCGCTGGCCGGGCTGACACGCCCCTCGCCGACCCTCTCGTTCGAATTCACCACGATCCAGCGTGAGATCGCGGCGGCTTGCATCGCGCGCTGCGTCCAGCTCGGCTATGCGCGCTACAACGCCGTACTCGGCGAGAACTTTGCGTTCGTGCACCAGGGCTGGGTGGGCGCCGAGGAGATTGCCGCGTGGGTCCGCGCACTGCCGCAGCACGCCAATTCCGGCGACATCTACGCCCGCCTGCCGGAGCCGCGCGCATGAGCGTGACGCCGGGTGCGGCGCGCGATTTTCTCGGCCATCCGCGCGGGCTTGCCGTCCTGTTCGCGACCGAGGCGTGGGAGCGATTTTCTTACTTTGGAAACGCCGCGCTGGTCGTGCTGTACATGACGAAATACCTGCTCGAACCGGGCCGGTTCGAAGCAGTGCTCGGTCTCGAGGCGGTCAAAGCGGCGCTCGAACTCGTGTTTGGACGGCTCGAGCGGCAACCGCTCGCCTCGCAACTTTTCGGTTTCTATACAGGGCTCGCCTATTTCATGCCGGTCCTCGGCGGACTCGTGGCCGACCGGCTGCTCGGCCGCCACCGCACTGTCATCATCGGCGGCCTACTCATGGCACTCGGGCATTTCCTGATGGCGTTTGAAACGCTGTTTCTGGTCGCACTGTCGCTGCTGATTGTCGGTATTGGCGCGTTCAAGCCGAACATCTCGAGTGAGGTCGGCGCCCTCTATGCGCCCGGCGACGATCGGCGCGACCGCGCCTACTCGATCTTCTATCTCGGGATCAACGTCGGGGCGTTTCTGGCCCCGCTGATTTGCGGCACACTCGCCGTCCACTACGGGTGGCATTACGGTTTCGGCGCCGCCGGCGTGGGCATGCTCGTCAGTCTCGGCATCTATCTTGCCGGCGCGCGCACGCTGCCAAGGGAGGCCCGGGCGTCCGCCGTCGCGGGTACGCGCGCGAAGAGACGGCTCGACGCGAGCGAACGGCGTGCCGTGCTGGCGCTCATCGCCACCTGCGCGTTGGTGACGCCGTTCTGGGCCGCTTACGACCAGCAAAGCAACACGCTCTTGCTCTGGGCCGAAGATTTCACGGACCGGTCGGTCGACCTCGGGTTTTGGCGCGGCGAGATTCCCTCGCCCTGGTTTCTCGCACTCAATCCGCTGATGATCTTCCTGCTCACGCCGCTGATCGTGCGGCGCTGGGCGGAGCAAGGGCGGCGCGGTAGTGAGCTCTTCCCAATCAGCAAGATGGCCTTCGGCTGCCTCTGCGTCGCACTCGCCAATCTCGTCATGGCGGCCGCGGCCGGTGTGGCGGTCGGAAAGGCGAGCGGGCTGTGGCTCCTTGTTTATTTCGCCCTCGCCACCACCGGCGAGCTTTACCTGGCGCCCGTCGGGCTGGCGCTAATGTCGAAGCTCGCCCCGGCGCCCGTGGCATCGCTCATGATGGGCCTTTGGTTTGCGACGACGCTGCCGGCCGACATTCTGGGAGGCTTCCTCGGCGGCTTCTGGAGTCGCATGGGGAAGGTGAATTTCTTTTTGATGATTGCGCTCATCGCCGCGCTTGCGAGCGTTGCGCTTGCCGTGGCGAGCCGCATTGTCCAGAGATCAGTGATCGGTAACCGGTAATCGGCGACAAAGCATGAAAGCCGCCTTCTCCGGATCGCCGATATAAGCGTACCGGAGGTGGACTCAGTGCGTCCAGGGATCGCGGCGATTTGCGGCGAAGTTATCCGCATAGGATATGCCGCGGCGCGGCGCGGGCTTGTGCTCGAAGACCTGATAGGCAATGCCGTGGCGCTCGCAATACGCGATCGCCTCCTCTGGTGTGTCGAAGCGGAGCTGGACTTGCTGGCGCATATCGCCGGAGCTCGTCCAGCCCATCAGCGGCTCGATCTCGCGCGGTTGTTCGGGCTCGTAGTCGAGCATCCATTCCTTGGTCTTCGCGGTGCCGGACTGCATCGCAGTCTTGGCGGGCTTGTAGATACGCGCCGTCATGGTCA
>DASSGH010000083.1:0-56868 GCA_035693615.1 Xanthobacteraceae bacterium | reverse complement strand
GGGGCGGCGAGCTCTCCCGGCTTGGCGTTGATCTGCAGCACCGTCCCGGAGATGGGCGCGCGGATCGTCAAGCGTTCGATCGCGGCGGCGGCGGCTGCCGCCTCGGCGCGGGTAACATTGACCTGGCCGTCGACAAAGCTCGGCAGCGGCGTGCCGGGATCGGCTTCGATGCGGCGCAGCTCGGCCGTGTGCTGGCGCTGGCGATCCTGCGCCCGCGTCAAGGCCACGCGCGCCGCCTCCAGCGCCGCGTCAGGAGCGGCGCCGGTGCGCCGCTCGACCGCCGCTTGATCGAACGCGGCCTGCGCCCCCGCCACGGCCTTGTCGGCATCGGCAACGGCATCCTCGGCGCGCCGCCGCGCGGCGGCCTTGTCGGTATTAACAACCACGGCTTCGCCCTGCCGCGGCGCCGGTCTCGCAGTTCGCGCCGCGGGCGCCGCTGGCACCACGGGGCCCGGCGCGTTCTCCTCGTTACGCGCGCGCAGGCGAAAGGCGACCTGCGCCTCGGCGGCGGCAAGCCGCGCGCGGGCCTCGTTGTCCACCAGCCGGATCAGCGGCTCGCTGGCGGATACCGTGTCGTTGACCTTGACCAGCACCTGCGCGATCACGCCCATCACCGGAGCCGCGATCTTGATCGTTCCCGAGGCAGGCTCGACCCGGCCGGGCGCGACCGTCTGCCAGCGCTTGTCGTCGCTCGCCTCGGGCCGTCCCGCGCGCGCGTTCTCCTGCTCGCCGGTTCGCGCGGCCAGCACGGCCAGCGCCAACGCGATGGCGACCGCGCCGATACCGGCGGCCGACCTACTCTTCCACACACTCATGCTGCTCGGCGTCATGACGAGATGGCGCAGTCGCTTTGGTCGTTCTCGAGCGCCGCATCACCGCGCCGGTCGCCGACGATGCATCCATCCTCGATGTGAACCACTCGGTCGGCGAAGCGCAATATACGCGCGTCGTGCGCGACGACCAACACCCCGCGCGAGGAATCCTTGGCGATTTCCGCCAGCAGCGCCATGATCGCGTTGCCGTTCTCGCCATCGAGCGCAGCCGTCGGCTCGTCGGCGAGAACGGCCGATGGCTGTCCCACGATCGCGCGTGCGATCGCGACCCGCTGTTGCTCGCCTCCGCTGAGCTCGAGCGGGAAGGCGTCGCGCTTGTGCGCGAGCCCGACCATTGCCAATGCATCGCTGGCCTTGCCGACGGCGCGGGCGGAATTCTCGCCGCGCACGTCCAGCGCCAGGCGGACATTGTCGCTCGCCGTCAAGGTCGGGAACAGATGATAGGATTGAAAGACGAAGCCGACGTGCTCGCGCCGGAGCTTGGCCAGCGCCTCGGGACCGGCGCCTTCCGTCGAGCGGCCGCGCATGCGGACCGTTCCGTGAGTGGGCGTGAGCATACAGCCAAGAATGGACAGCAACGTGGTCTTGCCGCTGCCGGAGGGTCCCATCAGCAGCGTCAATTCGCCGCCCTTGAGCGCCAGGCTCACTCCCTTGAGCGCTTGCACCTGCGCTGCGCCCTTGCCCAGCCACTTCACGACATCAACGATTTCGATAACGGGTTCGGTCATCGCGTGAACACCATCACCGGATCGATGCGCATAACCTGCAAGATCGCGGCGACCGCCGATATGACGCACATGACGAGCGTCAGGAACAACAGCACCAAGGTCAGCGCCGGAGTCATGACGATCGGCAAGGCCGTATCCGCCGTCGCCGCGACGACCAACAAACCGATGCCGGCAGCAAGACAGAATCCGATGACGGCACTGATCAGCGCCTGGCAGATGATGACCTTGTGGATGTAGATGCCGGAGGAGCCGATAGCGCGCAGTGTCGCGAATTCGTTGATGTGATCCTTGGTGCTGGAATAAAGTGTCTGGGCGACAATGACGGTGCCCACGATCATGCCCAGCAGCGCGCCCGCGAACAGGGCGAACCCGGCGCCGGTCCCGAACAGCCAGAAGGAGCGGCTGCGGTCGCGAAACTCGGCGGCCGTGAGCACGTCGACATCGGACAGGTTCGCCATGAGCCGGTGGCGCACGCTCTCGACGTCGGCGCCGGGAGCGACGCGCACGAGAAAGTAGGTGGCCTTGTTCGCCGCAGTTCCGGTAAAGGCGCGTGCGCGATCGAGCGTGGTGAAGACATAAGGCGTGGTGGTGAACGAGCGGATGCCGCTGGTGACGGCGCGCACCTCGACCTTCTGGCCGCGGATTTCGGCGTTGGCGCCGATCCCCTCGACGCCGAGCCGATCGAAATACGACCGGTCGACTGCGACGGCGCCGGGAATGGCCAGCGCTTCGAGGCTGCCCTCGACCAAATTCCAGGGCAGCAATCCCCCCTCGCGCAGATCCGAGCCGACGATGAAGACCGGGAAGGTTCCGCCCGCGGCAATGCGCCACTCGGCATAGCCGATGACGACGGGCGCGGCCTGCGCCACGCCGTTGATTGACAGCGCCTGGAATCGCGTGCGCTCATCGAGCGTCGAAGGATCTTCGAAGCATTTCGTTCCCGGCGGCATGATCCACAGATCGGCGGAGGCGTGGTCGATCATCGTGGTGACGATGCGCCCGAATCCCAAATAGAGCCCAAGTTGCACGGTTACCAGCAGGATCGAAAACACGATCCCAATCACAGTTGCGATGAATCGCAGCCGGTCGTGCAGCAGGTTGCGGGACGCGAGTCGGTAAATCAACGACATGGAAAATGCGGTGGCTCGGTGTCGATTCAGGCGGTCCCGTCTACGCATCAAGGCGGGAGACCGGCAAAGTTATACCAACAGCGATTAAGAATGATCCATCCACATCGTCACGGCCGGGCATGTGCGACGCGAGAGTCGGCGATCGCGGCGATATTGCGACCAAATCGCGGGCTTCCTTGGCGGCGTGCGCCCGATTGCACCGGTTGGACGCCCTGAAATGGGCATATTGTTGGGCGAAGTGGCGTAGGTCTCACGCGGGGGATTACGCCTTTGAAAACACGATTCTCGATCTTGCTCGTCGCAGGCCTTGTGGCGTTCGCGAGCACCGCGCCTGCCGTCAACGCGGCGGAGCCGACGGTTGCGGGCCTCTGGGAGAAGAAGGACGAAGCCGGCAAATCGGTCGGATGGTTTTTGTTCGTCGAGCGCAACAACGGCGTGTTTGAGGGAGCGTTCGCAAAATTGTTTGCGCGCCCGGGTGACCCGCCGCAACCTCCGACCTGTGCCCGGTGCACCGACGACCGCAGAAATGCGCCGCTGCTTGGCATGTCTTTCATCAGGAATATGCAGCGCAGCGGCCTGCGCTACGACAACGGCAACATCGTCGATCCGCGCGACGGCCAAGTCTACCGGGCGATGATGACGCTCAGCCCCGACGGCCAGGTGCTGACGGTGCGCGGCTATCTCGGCATTCCGCTCCTTGGCATGGACGAGGTCTGGAGGCGCCTGCCCGATTCCGCGATGGCGCAGCTCGATCGCTCGGTCGTCGTCAAATACCTGCCGGCACGCGCCGCCGCGGCGCGCCCTGCGCCCGCCGCCGCTCCGAAATCTGCGACCGCCGCCGCGCAGTAATTGCAATTTGCTCGGGCCCAAGTGGCTCGCACCTCTCCCCGCACGCGGGGAGAGGCAGCCTGCGGCATTCACACCGCGCATCGGCTATAGCCCCGCCAGCGGGTAGCGCGAGAAGTCGTAGCCTTCCTTGACCAGGATCTCCAAGAGGAACGGCGCGCCCGTTTCGGTGACGCGCACGGCGTCCTTGATCGCCGGCACGATATCGCCCGGCTTTTCGATCCGAATCGCCGCGACGTTGAGGCCCTCGGCCACCTTGGTGTAGTTGCCGCCGATCGTCAGCGCGCCGTATTTCTTGGTCGAGAGCTCGAGCACGTCGCGCTCGGCGGCCATGACACCGTTGTTGAAAACGACGGTGAGAATGGCGATGCGGTTGCGCGCCGCGGTCTCGATGTCCATCCCGGTCATGCCGATGGAGGCGTCGCCCATGACGTTGACGCAAAGCTTCTCCGGCGCCGCGAGCTTCGCCCCCATGGTGATGCCGAGCCCGTAGCCGAGCTGCGTCGACTTCCCCCAACCCATGTAGGACCCCGGCGCGGTTGTCTCCCAGAACGGCAGCAGCTGTTCGCGCGGGCCGCCCGAATCGTGGGTGATGATGACGTTGTCGCGATCGACGCTGCGCATGAGATCGCGAATGACGCGATACTGATTGATCGGCACTTCCTCGGAATTGAGATGCTTGTCCCACTCCGCGAGCCAAGCTTTCTTCGCCGCGGCCACTTCCTCCTTGAGAGAGGCGAGCGCGTTCGCCCCTCCCGCGCCCTTTTGCCGGCCGATCTCGGCGATGAGTGCGTCGAGCACCAGCACGGCATCGCCGATCACGGCGTGATCGACCCGATACTCCTTATTGATGTCGGCGGCGTCGTTGGTGGCATGGATGATCGTCTTGCCGTCCGGCACGCCGGGACCGAACGGCGTGCGGGTGAGGCTCGAGCCGATGGCCAGCACGAGATCAGCTTTGGCCATGAACTCGGTCACCATCTTCGGTCGCGAGCGGGTCGAAGCCCCGAGCGCGAGCGGATGCGTTTCGGGTATCGCGCTTTTGCCCGGATTGGTGGTGAGGACCGGCGCCGGAATGAGCTCAGCCAAGGCTGCAAGCTGATCGCTCGCGTCGGCATAGAGCACGCCCTGCCCCGCCAACAGCAACGGATGTTTCGCCGCCAGCAGCACGCGCACCGCCGCCTTGATCGCGTCGGGATCGGGGGCGGCGCGTTGCGCCGCAACGGGAGCGTAATCGAGCTCACCCGGATATTCGGCCTCCCAAACTTCGGCCGGAACCTCGAGGAGCACCGGCCCGCCCTTGCCGCTGCGCATGGCCTGGTAAGCGCGGCGCATCAAGTCGGGAAGTTCCTGCACCGAATGGGCCAACGCCGACCACTTGGTGACCGGCCGGTACACGTCGGCGGCGCGGAATACCGGGCGTACGTATTGCCGCGCCAACGGCAGCCCGGCCGGAATCATCAGCAGCGGTACGTTCTCGGAAAACGCCTGGGCAACGCCGGGAAACGCATTCTCGATGCCGGGGCCCGCCTGCGCGGCGAACACGCCATTGCGCTTGCCGCGCTTGATGCGGGTATAGCCATCCGCCAGGCCGACGCCGACGCGCTCTTGCCGGCAGAGGATCGGGCGAATGTCGAGCGCGGCGCAGGCCTCGATGAGGGGGTTGCGCGGATAACAGGAGAGAAACTCCGTACCCTCGCGTCTGAGGATTTCGGCAATAACGGCGGCGCCGTTCATGGATAGTTCCTCCCTTGCTGACGCGGCATTGTGCCATACCCCGGCACCACGCGGCGGCGGTCAGCCACCCGCCGGCGGCCCCTGAATTTTCGCAATTTTTAGAACCTGTTGGAGCTAGGCCACATCCCCACCGGAAAAGGAATTGCGGGGGGGCCCATCCACCGGCTGCGCGTTGTGCGAGGGGGCCGCATCATGTTAACGAGGGTTGAATACAGTCGGGCAATATTATCCCTCGTTGGGGCACTGAGAGGGGGCGAATGAGGGGCCGGCGCGCCGCAATCGCGGGTATTTTGGCTGCGCTGGCGAGCCCCATGGTGGCGTTCGCCGCCGACGATACTGCGCGCCCCTATGGGGCGCCTCCCTCCTATGACTGGACCGTAACGGTCGGAGCGGAAGGCCGGGAAGAGCCGCTGTTTCAGGGCTCGAGCCGCGAACGCCTGCGGCCCTACCCCATCTTTGCCGTGCGCCGCTACGGAACGCCCGAACCCTTCCGTGGCCCACGCGATGGGTTGGATGTCGCAGTCATCGACGACGGGACATTCCAATTGGGTCCGGTTGGGCAACTGGTGTATTCGCAGCGTGACAAGTCCGACTTCCCGGCCGTGCGCAGCCTCGGCAACGTTCCCTGGGCGGCGGAGCTGGGCGTCTTTGCGCAATATTGGTGGATGCCTTGGCTGCGCAGCCGCGTCGAGGTGCGGCAGGGCTTCAATGGCCACCACGGGATCATCTCCGATATCACGATGGACGCGGTCGTTCGGGTGACCCAGCAGTGGACCTTGTCGGCTGGCCCGCGGGTCACGTTGGCAACGACGCCCGCGGTCAGTCCGTATTTCAGCATTACCCCGATCCAGTCGCTGCTATCGGGCCTGCCGGTCTACGACGCCAAGGGGGGCATTCGGTCCTACGGGGCAGGCGCGCAGGCGCGCTACCTGTGGACGCCGCAGTTGGCGACGCATGTCTTCATCGAGTACGAACGGCTCACCGGCGATGTCTCGGGCTCGCCGCTCGTTACGCAGCGAGGTTCGCCCGACCAGGTGACGATTGGATTCGGGGCAACGCAGGCCTTCGACATCAAATCGCCGTGGTAAGTCGCGAGTGCGGACAGGACAGGCCGGCCCGCTTGTCCCGAAGAAACGGACAGCAGGTCGCGTCGAGCGGGGAAGCGGCAATGGTCAAGCAAGCCGGTGTGATCGCGTGGTTGCTCGGCATCGCCGCGCTCGTCGCGCTAACCGTTTGGTCCGGGCTGCATGAGGTTGTGCACGCGATCGCGAGCATCGGTTGGGGAATTCTGCTCGTGGTGGTGGTGCGCGCCGGCACGGTCGGCGTCGCGGGCGCGGGCTGGTGGTTGCTCTTCCCTCCCAAGGTGCGCCCGCATTTCGGCACCTGTCTGCTCCTGAGGTTCATTCGCGAGGCGGTCAACGTCCTATTGCCGGTGGCGCAAGTGGGCGGCGACGTGGTCGGCGCGCGATTGCTGACGGGGTATGGTGTCCCGGGCGCGCTCGCAGCCGCAAGTGTCATCGTCGACGTTCTCATCCAAGCTGCCGCACAATTCCTGTTTGCAGCGCTCGGCCTGCTTACGCTCGTGGCGCTGGGAGCGGATCATGCGCTAGCGCGCGGCGCGGCGATCGGGATTGCCGTGGCGGCGCTGTTGCTTGCCGGGTTTTATGTTGCGCAACGGCGTGGCGGGCAACGCATGCTCGAAGCGATCGTCAATTATCTGGCCGGCGACCGGGAGTGGCGCGTGCTCGGCACCATCGATGCGGTTTATCGCAACCTGGCCATGATCTACGCGGCGCGCAGGAGCCTCGCCGCGAGCAGCGTCGTGCATCTGGCCGGATGGGTGGTCGGCGTCGCGGAAGTATGGATCGTGTTCGCCTTCATGGGGCATCCCGTCGGCATCGGCGAGGCGCTCGTGATAGAGAGCCTGCTGCACGCGGTTCGCGGCGCCGCATTCGCCGTTCCCAGCGCGCTCGGGGCGCAGGAAGGCGCGCTCGTCCTCTTGTGCGCGGCATTTGGAATCCCGCCGGAGCAAGCGATTGCGCTCTCGCTCGTCAAACGCGCCGCCGATCTCGTGCTCGGCGTGCCTGGCCTCATCGGCTGGCAGATGTTGGAGTGGGGACGGCTGGTGCCGACCTACCGCGAGCAACCGGTGCGCGAGAGCGTCGATCCGCGGTCGCGAAGTCACTGAGCCACGGCATGATCTTGTTCTGGTGTTCTGTCGCCGCCTCGGCGGTCGCCGGCATCGGATGCGGATATCTGATCACGGCCACGATTCTCCTGCGCCGCCTTGCGCGCGATAGCACCGCCGCCCGTCCCACCGCCACGCCAGCAGTCACCATTCTCAAGCCGTTGCACGGCAACGAGGCGGGTCTATTGGAGAACCTCGGCTCTTTCTGCGCACAGAACTATCCGGGCGAGATTCAGATCATCTGCGGCGTCCAGCATGCGGGCGACGGCGCGGTCCCCGTCGTCGAGCGCCTGCGCGAGCTCAACCAAGATTGCCATCTCGATGTTGTCGTCGACGCCGAAGTGCACGGGTTGAATCGCAAGGTCTCGAACCTCGTCAACATGGCGCCGCGCATCCGCCACGAGGTCGTCGTCCTCGCCGATAGCGATATTCGGGTCGATCCCGGTTATCTTTGCCGCGTGATCGCCGCGCTGGAACAGCCAGGCGTCGGTGCCGTGACCTGCCTCTACTACGGCGTTGCCCTCAACGGCGTCTGGGCAAGGTTGGCCGCGCTCCTCACCAACGCGCAATTCCTGCCAAGTGTCGCGGTCGCCCTTGGGTTCGGCCTGGCGCATCCTTGCTTCGGCTCGACACTGGCGCTCAGGCGCGAAGCGCTGACGGCGATCGGTGGATTCGAGCCTTTCGTCGACTGTCTCGCGGACGATTACGCAATGGGAGCAGCGATGCGCGCCCATGGTCGCAATGTCGTCATACCGCGCTTCGCCGTCGCCCATGTCTGCACGCAGACGTCGCTGCGCGAACTTTGGCGGCACCAGCTGCGATGGGCGCGCACAATCAGGAGCATCGATCCCATTGGCTACGCGGGTTCGCTCGTGAGCCATCCCTTGGGGTGGGCGCTGCTCGCGGTGTTGCTCGGCGTCGGCTCGACCGCCCTCCTCCCGGCGGTCGGCGTCGCAATCGCGGCAATCGCATGCCGGATGGCGGTTCTGCGAGAGGTCGAGCAGGCCTATGGTCTTCCCTCCCAACCGTATTGGCTTGTGCCCGCTTGCGACCTATTGTCGTCCGCGGTGTTCGCTATAAGCTTTCTGAACTGGGAGGTGAGCTGGAGAGGCCACCGGTTTCGGATGGTTGCGGGGGACTGGACGGCTGATCGGGGGACAAATCAATGATGCGGACGCTGTTTCTGCAAGCGCCATCGTTTGACGGCTTCGACGGCGGCGCCGGCGCGCGCTACCAAATGCGCCGCGAGATTCAGTCCTACTGGTATCCGACCTGGCTCGCCCAGCCCGCCGCGCTCGTTACCGGCTCAAAGCTCGTCGACGCGCCGCCGCACCGGCTCAAGTTCGACGACGTGGCGCCCGAGGCCACCAGCCGCGACCTC
This sequence comes from Xanthobacteraceae bacterium, assembly GCA_035693615.1. Lineage (GTDB taxonomy): Bacteria > Pseudomonadota > Alphaproteobacteria > Rhizobiales > Xanthobacteraceae > VAZQ01. The sequence continues at coordinate 48,025 of DASSGH010000083.1, read as the reverse complement.
GTCGTGATGCATACCTCGACGCCGTCGTTCTCCGTCGACGTGCGTACAGCCGAGGCGCTCAAGGCGCTCAAGCCGAGTTTGAAGATCGGCATGATCGGGGCGAAGGTCGCGGTCGAGTCGGAAGCGAGTCTGAAGGCTTCGCCCGCGATCGATTTCGTCGCCCGCAATGAGTTTGATTTCACCGTCAAGGAGGTGGCCGAGGGGCGCGACTTCGCGCGCGTCGCCGGGCTCTCCTGGCGCAACGCGGATGGCGTCATCGTCCACAACGCCGACCGCGCGGTGCTGGAGAACATGGACGAGCTTCCGTTCGTCACGCCGGTGTACAAGCGCGATCTCGTCATCGAGAATTATTTCAGCGGCTATCTGCGGCACCCCTACATGTCCTTCTATACCGGCCGCGGGTGCAAGTCGCGCTGCACCTTCTGCTTATGGCCGCAGACGATCGGCGGTCATCGTTATCGCACCCGCAGCGTCGAGCATGTGATCGAGGAGCTCGCCTGGGCGCAGAAGGCGTTCCCCCAAGTCAAGGAATTCTTCTTCGACGACGACACGCTGACCGACAACCTGCCGCGGGTCGAGGCGCTCGCGCGCGAGATCGGCAAGCTGGGGATGGTGTGGTCGTGCAACGCCAAGGCCAACGTGCCGCGATCGACTCTGAAGGTCTTGAAGGATAACGGCCTGCGGCTACTGCTCGTCGGCTACGAGTCGGGCAACCAGAAGATCCTTCACAACATCAAGAAAGGCATGCGCGTCGACGTGGCCAAGCGCTTCGCCAAGGACTGCCGTGAGCTGGGTATCGTCACGCACGGCACCTTCATCCTCGGCCTGCCCGGGGAGACCAAGGAGACGATCGAGGAAACCATCCGCTTCGCCATCGAGGTCAACCCGCACACCATCCAGATTTCGCTGGCGGCGCCTTATCCCGGCACGTTCCTGCACAAGCAGGCGCTGGAGAACGGTTGGCTTGTCGACGAGAATGCCGAATTGCTGACCGGTAGCGGCATGCAAATCGCCTCGCTGAATTACCCGCATTTGAGCCATACCGAGATTTTCCGTTCGGTGGACGATTTCTATAAACGCTTCTACTTCCGCGCGCCAAAGATTGCCGCAATCGCCGGCGAGATGGTCAGGAGCCCGGAGATGCTGCGGCGGCGGATGCGCGAGGGCATCGAGTTTTTCCGGTTTCTGCGCGAACGCCAAGAGCCCGCGCATTGAGCACGTTGGCGCAGGGCCTTGCCGCGGCGAGAACCTCGGCCGACCCGCGGTTTCGCAGCGCGTGCCGATCAAGCCGAGCTAGTTCAATCCCGCTTTAGACCGTGTTCCGCGATCGCGTTTGATGCGCGCCTTCAAAACTGCAGACGACGCGCTCGCGTAAGCGAGCGGTCGAGCTTCATGCGCCAGCGTGAGCGATCGGGATGCAGAATTCACGAGACGGCAATCGATCGTGACGCGAAAGAGTACCACGCGAGCGTGCGCTGGCAACTTGCGCAGCTTGAAAATGATCTGCTGTGATATTTTTGCAGACCACTTTGTAGGCGGTCGCGAATTTTCCGCCTCGCTTGACCCGGGCTCGTTGGCGCGCTAGCGCGCCTTCGCGCTCGACTCGGCTCAGCGCAGGTATCCGGCTTGCTTAAACCAGGCGATCGCATCGGCAATCGCTTGCCGATACGGCCGGGACGCGTAGCCGAGCTCCCGGCGGGCTTTGGCGTCGTCGAAGAACATGTAGTGGTGCGCCATGCGCAGCCCGTCACGGGTGGCAAACGGCGCCTTTCCGGTCAGATGCGCCAGCCATTCGGCGCCGAGCGCGATGGGGTACAGCGCGGCAATGGGAAATCGCAGCGTCGGCGGGCGGCGGCCGACGAGGGCAGCGACGTCCGCGAGCATCGTGCCGAGCCGGACGTTCTCTCCGCCCAGGATGTAGCGCTCGCCGAGACGGCCGTGGCGCAAGGCGGCGAGATGCCCCGCCGCCACGTCGTCCACATGCGCGAGGTTGAGCCCGGTCTCCACGAATCCCGGCATGCGGCCGCAGGCGGCCTCGACGATGATGCGGCCGGTGGGAGTCGGCTTGACATCGCGGGGGCCGATCGGGGTCGAGGGATTGACGATGACGGCCGGCAGGCGCTGCTGCTCCACCATCGTCTCGACCAGGCGTTCGGCGATGACTTTGCTCTTCTTATAGGCGCCAACCGCCTCGCTTGCGGACAGTCGCCGGGTTTCGTCGGCCGGCTCACCGTTGCGCAACGCGAGCGTCGCTACGCTGCTGGTATGGACGATGCGCTCGACGCCGGCCCGCAGCGCCTCCTCCATGACGGTGCGCGTGCCCTCTACATTGGTGCGGATGATGTCCTCCGGGGCGGGGGACCAGAGCCGATAATCGGCGGCGGCGTGAACGAGGTAACGCGCGCCGCGCAGCGCCGCGGCAAGGGAAGCGCGATCGCAGATGTCGCCGAGGACCACCTCGTCGGAGGGCGCGATGTTGATGCGCGGGCTTGACGCTCGCACCAGCACGCGCACCCGGTAGCCGGCTTCGCGCGCGGCATTGGCAATGGCGGAGCCGACGAAGCCGCTGGCCCCGGTGACGAGCAAGACATCGCCGGGGTTCGAGTCCGCCATGTCTTCTACTGCGTCATATGCCGCGAGAGCGACATGGCCGCGCGTGCCTCTCCCGCCTTACCGGCCGGCGGCGTAGCCCTGCATGCCGCGCGGATTGGCAGCGGCACGGCGGCGACGGCCCTCGCGCGCGGCCGCCGTGAGGCGACCCTCGCACCAATCGGTCTCGACTTCGACGATGTGACCGCGGCGCTCCAATTCCTTCACCGTCGCGCCCGGCAGCCGCCCCTCGACCACCAATACGCCCGGCCGCGCCGTGCGCGGCCAGAACGAGATCGGGAAATGCTCCGAGTGCCAAGCCGGAGCGTCGATCGCCTCTTGCAGATTCATGCCGGCATGGACGTGGCGCATGAACAGCTGCGTGGTCCATTGATCCTGCTGGTCGCCGCCGGGCGAACCCCAGGCGAGATAAGGCTCGCCGTCACGCAGCGCGAGCGTGGGCGAGAGCGTCGTGCGTGGCCGCTTGCCGGGGGCGAGCGCCGCGGGATGCCCCTCCTCCAGCCAAAACATCTGCGCGCGGGTGCCGAGGCAGAAGCCGAGTTCCGGGATGACCGGCGAGGAGTGCAGCCACCCGCCCGACGGCGTCGCCGATACGATGTTGCCTGCCGCATCGATGATGTCGAAATGCACGGTATCGCCGCGCATCTCGCCGAGGCGGCCGACGGTCGGCTCGCCCGCGCCCATGCCGCCGACCGCGCGGCGCTCCCCTTCCGCTCGCCGCAGCTTCACCACCGCGCCGAAGCCCGCGACCGATCCTGGACGCAATTCGAGCGAGGCGTCCTCGCCGACGAGTTTGCGCCGCTCGTCGTTGTAGGCATCGGAAAGCAGCGTCGCCATTGGCACTTCGACAAAATCGGGATCGCCGTAGAATTTTTCGCGATCGGCATAGGCGAGCTTCGAGCACTCGACCAGAAGGTGCACGAAATCGGCGCTCACCGGGTCGACGCGATCGAGATGAAAACGCTTGAGCAACGCCAGCTGCTGCAGCATCACCGGACCCTGCGCCCACGGGCCGGGCTTGCAGACGGTGTAGCGGCCGTAGTCGTAGGTGAGCGGCGCCTCGATGTGGGGGCGCCAGCGCGCCATGTCCTCGCCGGTAAGCACCCCGCGATGGGGTTCGCCGCTAGTGTCCATCACCGCCTGCGTGCGGCAGAAGCGGTCGATCGCCTCGGCGACGAAGCCCTGCGACCAGCTCTTGCGCGCCGCTTCGATTTGCCTGACGCGGTCGCCGCCGGCGCGTTCGGCCTCGCGCAGGATGCGCGCGTAGGTCTCGGCCAGCGTCTTGTTCGTAAACAGCGCACCGGCCTCCGGCACCTTGCCGCCGGGCAGATAGACCGCGGCCGAGCTCGGCCAATGCTCTCGGAAGAGGGCCTCCACCGTCGCGATGGTCGCCTGCGCGCGTTCGACCAGCGGATAGCCTTGGCTGGCGTAGCCGATGGCGGGCGCGAGCACGTCGGAAAGCCGCATCGTCCCGTAATCGCGCAGCAGCAGAATCCAGGTCTCGAACGTGCCGGGAACGCAGGCCGCAAGCAGGCCGGTGCCCGGCACCATGTCGAGGCCGAGGCTCTTGTAATGCGCGATGGTCGCCTTCGCCGGCGCCGGACCCTGGCCGCAGACCACCTCGGTCTTGCCGGTGCGCACGTCATTGAGAATGATTGGCACGTCGCCGCCGGGGCCGTTGAGGTGCGGCTCGACCACCTGCAGCGTGAAGGCGGTGGCAGCCGCGGCGTCGAAGGCGTTGCCGCCTTTCTCCAATGTCGCCATGCCGACGGCGGTGGCGATCCAATGGGTCGAGGTGACCACGCCGAACGTGCCGTCGATCTCGGGCCGGGTGGTGAAGGGATTTTGATTGATGTTTTTCATCGATGACCTTGCGAACGGGATAGGCGACAAATGTCAGGGTCCGGGCGCCCCGGTGATCCGGCGCTCTCGCGTACGACCGAGCCAGCTCGTCGCGGCGGATGAGCGTAGCGCAATCGCCCGCTGCGCGCCTAGGAGGGCGCCGAATAGCTCAGCGTCTCGTAACTTCGATCCTTGAGATACTGATCGAGACCCCAGCGCTCGACCTGCGCCAGCGTATCCTGGAATTCCTCGCGCGGCAGCGCGCGATAATAGAACCGCTCGCCGCGGCCGAACTTGGCGAAGTCCCAGGAATGGTAGCTCTCTAGTTCAGCCGGGATCGCGAGCCGCCACAGCGGCAGATATTTCTCCATGTCCGCGTCCATCGCCTGCTCAGCGCGCTCGAGCGCGCGCAGATAGGCGCGCACGACCTCCGGCTCGAAATGGTCCGGAACCCACCACAGCGTCTTGAAGGTGTCGGCGATGACCGTGCGCAATCCCAGCTGCTCGGCCATTGCGATCTGCGGCGGCAGCAGGCTCGCGGCCTCGACCTCCCCGTCCACCAGCGCCTTGAGTCGCGCGCCGAAACCGCCGGTGTTCACCACCTTGATGTTGTCGAGCGGCAGATATTTCTCCAGCCGATACGGCACATTGAAGTGGCTTCCTGCACGCATGCCGACCGAGACCGGCACGTCCTTGAGGTCCTCCGGCCGGCGAATGCGCGAATTCGGCCGCACGAAGATCGCCCACGGGGAAACGCCGTAGGCGTCGGGCACCATCTTGCCCATGCCGGCGCTGGCATTGCAGATCGTGCCCCACACGCACGCGCCCTGGATCACCTCGCGCTTGTCTTGCGTATAGGGCCGGTCCTGCGGACGTTGGAAATAGTCGAGCCCTTTCCAGCTCGACTGCGTACCGCGGAAGGTCTTCCAGTCGAATTCGACGTCGAGCCCCTCGGCGGTGAAGAAGCCCTCCTGGTGGGCGACGAAGTCGTAAAGCCCCATGCCTTTCGGGGCGACGGTGACGGGTCGCAAACTGTTGGTCATGGGGATTCCTCCTGGACCTGCGTCTGTGCGTCGCCCGCGCCCCGCCTTGCGAGCATCAGCTCGTTGTCACGGCCGGCCGCCATGCGAGGAGGAGCCAGCCAAAGCCATGGAAGATCAAGTCGATTCCGAGGAGGAATCCTATAACCCAGAGCCCGGTCGCCGGCCAGCCAATGAGAATTGCGAGGCCCGCGAGGATTCCGAAGATGCCGGACAAGAAGATCAGCCAACCCAACTCCGCCCAATAGCGGATACCGATGTAAAGCCGAACGCAGCCGGAGGCGACCAAAACCACGCCGAGCACGTATGTCAGGACGAGAGAACCGGCGACCGGCTGGCTGACGAGAACTATTCCGCCGACGATATACAAAAGGCCCAAGAAGATCTGCCACGCGAACCCGCCCCATCCCTTGGTCCAGAATGCGTGGATGATCTCGAAGACTCCGCCCGCGATGGCGCACAGCCCGATCAGTATCGTGCTGATGATCGTGGCCACAACGACGTCGCCCAAGACAATCACGCCCGCAATAATGAATACGACTCCGAGCAAAACACGAATCCAAAGCGGTAACGCTCCACGGCTCTCCATTGCTCGTGCTGTACTTGTCGCCATACTCGCCTCCCGCCCAATAATCGCTTACTGCAAGATTAACACGGCAGGTAGCTGTGCCGACAGTCCCTTGAGCGCTATCGTGACATGGCGGTAGCCGCTGTCGTACCTGTCGCTTCCGATGACAAGCATCAACGACCGTGCTCAGGTTCTGGTGGACTTCGCGCTGCAAGGCGGCGGCGCGCATGGCGCGTTCACGTGGGGGGTGCTCGACCGCCTGCTCGAGGAGCCGTGGCTGCGCATCGACGGTATCTCGGGCACATCGGCGGGAGCGATGAATGCCGCGGTGCTGGTCGACGGCTATGCCGAGAAGGGCGCCGCCGGCGCCCGCGCCGCGCTGGAAGATTTTTGGCGGCGCGTATCGCACGCGGCGCTGCTCAGCCCGCTGCGGCGCACGCCGCTCGACGTGTTGCTGGGCCGCTGGACGCTCGACCATTCGCCGGCGTTCGTCGCCATGGACCTGATGGCGCGCTTGTTCTCGCCTTACGATCTCGCCCCAGGCGGGGCAAATCCCCTGCGCAACATCCTCGCCGAAACGGTCGATTTCGACCGATTGGCACAAGCACCGATCAAGCTGTTCGTCACGGCAACGCAGGTGCGGACCGGCCGTGGGCGGGTATTCCGAAACAACGAGATTACGCCGGACGTGCTGCTCGCATCGGCGTGCCTCCCGACGCTGTTCCAAGCCATCGAGATCGACGGCGAGAGCTATTGGGACGGCGGCTATTCCGGCAACCCCACGATCACGCCGCTGGTGCGGGAATGCGACTCGAAGGATACGATTCTTGTTCAGATCAATCCGGTCGAGCGGCCGGCACTTCCGCGCTCCGCCCGCGACATTCTCAACCGGCTCAACGAGGTGTCGTTCAATGCGGTGCTGCTGAAAGAACTGCGGATGATCGCGGTGCTGCGCCAGGTCACCCAGCCGGATCATTGCGAGAGCGGCAAGTGGGCGCGTATGCGCATCCACCGCATCTCCAGCGAGCTGATGATCGAGCTCGGCTATTCCTCCAAGCTGAACGCCGAGTGGGAATTCCTCTGCATGTTGCGCGACGAGGGCCGCCGCGCCGCCGATGCTTTCCTGCGCGATCATCACGAGGATCTCGGCCGACGCTCCAGCTTCGATCTCGACGAACTGCTGGAAGGTGTTTGAACGAGCCGGACAGGATGAGGGCTAAATGAACAGCAGAAGCGCCGTGGTGATGTTGGGTCTGAGCACGGCGGTTCTGCTACTTGCCTGCCTTTATTTCGCGCGATCGATTTTTACCCCGGTCGCGTTCTCGCTCTTCGTCATCGCAATTGTTTGGCCCCTGCAGCGTACGCTGGAGATCAGGGTCCCGCGACTGCTTGCGCTTGTCGCCACCTTGGTGGTGACTCTTCTCGTCATAGCCGTGCTCGGCTACCTGATCGTGTGGGCCTTCAGCACGGTCGGGCGCTGGCTGATCGACAATGCGCTGCGATTTCAAGCACTGTACGTACAATGGACCGACTGGCTCGAAGAGCACGGCATCTTGGTCACGAGCTTCCTGGTCGAGAATTTCAACGCAGGTTGGCTGATCCGCGCGGTCCAAGAGATCGGCGGGCGACTGCAGGGCTTCGTGACATTCGTGGTGATCACCTTCGTGTTCACCGCACTTGGCCTGCTGGAGGTCGAGATCGCCAGGAAAAACATCGAGACCCTCAGCAACAAGGAGGCCGCGCGTGCGATCCTGCAAGCGAGCACACAGATCGCGGACAAGTTTCAGCGATATATGTTGGTCCGCAGTGCAATGAGCGTGTTGACCGGCCTCGTGGTCTGGGCTTTTGCGCTCATTGCCGGACTTGAATTGGCCACGGCGTGGGGCGTGATCGCGTTCGTCTTGAACTATATCCCGTTCATCGGCCCGCTGGTCGCGACGGTATTTCCCACCCTTTTCGCGCTCCTGCAGTTTGGCTCGTGGCAATTGGCCGTCATCGTGTTCGTGGGGCTCAACGTCATCCAGTTCCTCATCGGCAGCTACTTGGAGCCACGCATCGCTGGGGCCGCTCTCTCGCTCTCGCCGTTCCTGGTCCTGTTCGCGGTGTTCTTCTGGGCTTTTCTCTGGGGCATTCCGGGCGCGTTTATCGGGGTGCCCATCGTGATCGCAGCTCTTGCACTGTGCGAACAACGGCAGTCCACGCGATGGGTCGCGGCGCTTCTGTCGGGACGCGAGCGGAGCTAATGGAGGCTCGGTTCTCCTTCTATGGTGATGCGCTGCGGCGGGAGTAATCTCAGTCGCCGGTCGGATCCGATCGCGACCTTGTGGATATAGAAGTACGTGGGCACGTCGTCGGTTGCTTCCATCACTGGTGATGGCGCCGAAAGAATGGGAATTCCGCCGCACTCCCCGATCCAGTCGATGTGCCGGTGACCGTGCATGAGCACCGCGCGTCCGGCGAGGGGCTTCAGCCGGCGAACGAACCAGTTCCCGTTGATCAGGGCCGTTCCGACCCGCTCCGACAGCGCGCGTGCAGGCCGCGGATACTCGACGACATGGTGATGCAGCACGATAATCCAGCAAGCACGCGGATACTGCGCGCATGCGAGCTCAAGGCCACGCGCTTGGTCGACTGAAACCATGCCGAGCGCATTCGTGAACGAGAAATGCGTGTCGGCGTTCGAATCGAGCAGGACGATCCCCAGTCCGTCCTCCGCATCCGGGGGCAGCACCAGCGGAAAAGCGTCGGTCCACAATTGGCTCAGCCGTCGCGACAGCCAGGGCCTGCCGACATCGGCGAACCGCGCGATCTCCTCAAGATGCGGCTGCAACGCGGAGGCGAGCGTTGTCCCCAGGCGTCGGGCTGCGCGATCCACAATCCGCACGCGCTCGCCCTGAACGACTCCCATGGCCGAGAGGACCCGCAGCTTGCGCAGCCGCTTGTTAGGGCTGGTCGGCAAATCGAGGCGCGCCGGGTTGGCGCGATCGACGATGTTGAGGTCGTGGTTGCCGGGAATGATCAGCATTCGTTCGATGAGACGGGGATGACGCAAGACAGCGCCCAGGAATTCGGCCCACTCGCTCGAGCGACCGGCGTCGGTCATGTCCCCGCTCACCACGATGGCGTCGAGCGGATCGCTCGCGTGCACAAGGTCCAGTTGCGCGAGCAGCCGCGCCAGACGATCGTTGCCGCGGGGCCCCGACCTGCCGCTTTCGAGGCGAAAGCCGTAGCGTTCGCCGACGACGTGCACGTCGGATAAATGCGCGATACGCCACGTGCGCAGGTCCTCACGAGGTTGATCGAATTGCTCGAGGTCGCGAGGCTGCGCCATCGCCGCATCCGCGATTGCCCAGACCATCGCAGCCGCAGCGAGATAGCCGGCAACCAACGCGACCGTGTTGGCCAAGGCCACTGCCGCGAGATGCTTGAGCGATCCCACGCCAGCCGCGCCCCGCAACAAATCCGCATGCGGCAAGACCAGCACCAGCACCAGCAGCGCAACGCCGCAGATCATTGCACCGGAGACCAAGGCCGCGGCGGCACGCAACCGCGAGCGCCGCGTTTTGCTTGCCTGCGCGGGCAGCAGCCGCTCGGCGAGTTGGCGAACCCCCTCCCGGCAAACTGTATAAGCCGGCTGGACGATGAGCGAATTGAGCGACCAGAAGCTGTTCTCCGCCAGGCGCAGCAATTGCCGGCCGCCAAACCAGCCGACAGCGACGACAATCACAAGCAAGAGGGCAGGCCAAACGCCAGCTAGCGCGGAAGCGAGCTTGCTCGAAAGTTTACCGAACCAGATCGCGGCGGCGATCGGCGCGATCCCAAGCGCCAAACCCGGCACGACGACAAGGAGGGTGAAGGCGACGACCAGCTTGGGCAGGCTGATTTCCGCAAGCAGACTGCCGGCAAGCGATAAGAGTGAGTGGCGCTTGGAGCTCGAGGCGTCATCCTCGATATCGCCGTCGCGAGGATCGATGGCCGGTCTCAAGCAGCTCCTCCGAACATGTGCATCGGGGTTCACCGGTATCCGGCAGGAGAAGCCTGACGGTGCTTGGGGCGTGCGTCAATGCGGTCCGCGGTTTGCACTGGGTTCGACATTCGCGCCGTTCTGAGCCACACTCCGGCATCAAAGCGCGCTTGAACGCTCCGCCGGCGTTTCCGTTTCCGCGCGTCGCGCCATCGCGGATGCATCGACGCACCGGTTGCCCGCACAGAGGAGTGCCAAAGGAGGCGGCATAGATGAAAAAGCTGATGATTTCGGCAGTGGTTCTCGCCGTCGTTCAAAGCTCCGCGTCCGCTGCGCCAGGCTCCGCAACGGGGCCGACCGCGTTGGCATTGGCGGCGGTGATCGCGCAACATTCGCCGGCGGTGCGCGCCTTCGACAAGCGAGTCATCGCGCGACTTTTCCGCGGCAACACTCGATTCGGCTTTACCCCAAATACGAAAATTTCCGTCGATGCGGATTCCGTGGTCTGCCGCGTAAGCAATGTCGATATCACGCAGCGCAGCTGCGAGCTCACTTTCGGGGCGCGCAAACGCACTCTGACGGGGCGCGAGGCCAATGAAGTCAGCGCGACGGCGGTGGCGGCCGGCGTGCCCTCGGAGGGCGCGGCAGGCTCGAGCATCGAAAGCATCTCCAAATTGCGCTGCACGATCGATCCCAACGAGATCATGCAGAAGGCGGGCGGGGGCGCGAATTGCAATTTCGAGACGGGGCAGTAGATGCCTTCGCTGCGTGTTCGCAACGGAACCTGGATTCCAGCCATGCCGAAAGCGCCCCACCTGGACTTCCCGTAGGAGCAACTCCGATTGACGGGGGCCGTATATTTTCAGTACTACCCCATAGGCTTTTTTCAGTTCTCGCGCCTGTACCTTTTCAGTCCAAGTGTGTCCCGCCTTCTACAGGTGGCAAACATCGTTTGCCGAATGATCCAATGAGGCGAGTAGTCCGGGGAGCACATAATGCAGCTGACGCCGCGGGAGTTCGACAAGCTGATCATCCACATGATGGCTGACGTTGCGCTGAAGCGAAAAGCCAAAGGCATTAAGCTCAATTATCCGGAAGCCGTCGCTGTCATATCTGCCGTCGCGCTCGAGGGGGCACGTGCCGGGAAGACAATTGAAGATGTGGCTAAGGACGCCCGCACAGCCCTGACCAAGGGTGACGTGATGGATGGCGTCGCCGATCTCATTCCGATGGTGCAGATCGAAGCCGTGTTCACCGACGGTAGCCGGCTGGTAACGGTGCATACACCGATCCAGTGAAGCGTTCGAACAGGGAATCGACATGGCCGGACTAACAACGGGACCCTCTATTGCCGCTGATGTCGATCCGGCGACCGCTGACGTGCCCGTCGGCGGTTACGTGTGCAGCCCGGCATCGATCACCTTCGATGCAGACCGGCCGGCGACGCGGCTCAAGGTGCGCAATTCCGGCGACCGGCCGATCCAGGTCGGGTCGCATTTCCATTTCTTCGAGGTCAATCCCGCACTCGAATTCGATCGCGGTGCGGCGTTTGGGCTGCACCTCAATATTCCCTCCTCCACAGCGACACGGTTCGAGCCCGGAGACGAGCGCGAAGTTGAGCTCGTTCCCTATGGCGGCAAGCGTGAGGTTTACGGGTTCAATAATCTCGTCGACGGTCCGACTGCCGGCGCGGATGCCTCCGCGCGCAAGTCCGCCGCGGTTGCGCTTGCGAAGCGGCGAGGTTTTCGCTCCTCGTCGCAGAAGGCATGAGGCGACGACGGCGCGCCTGAAGCGTTCGTCGTGCGTCTCCACAGCAGAGGCTTCCCATGCCTACGATCTCGCGGCAGGAGTACGTTGGCCTGTTCGGTCCGACGACCGGTGATCGCATCCGCTTGGGGGATACGGGTCTGTTCGTCGAAATCGAGCGCGATCTGCGCGGCGGCTACGGCGACGAGCTGGTCTTCGGCGGCGGCAAGAGCATGCGCGAAGGCATGGGCATGGACAACCGGATGACGCGCGCCGGCGGCGCGCCCGATCTGGTGATCACCAACGTGACCATCATCGACGCGGTGCTTGGGATCGTGAAGGCCGACCTCGGTATCAAAGATGGGCGCGTCTGTGCGATCGGCAAGGCTGGCAATCCGCACACGATGGATCGCGTCACGCCAGGGCTCGAGGTCGGCCTCGCAACCGACGCCATCGCAGGCTCACATCTGATCCTGACGGCCGGCGGGATCGACACCCATATTCATTTCATCTCTCCGCAACAGGCGCAGGCCGCGTTGTCGAACGGCACCACCACCTTGATTGGCGGCGGGACGGGGCCATCGGACGGCTCGAACGCGACAACGGTCACATCAGGTTCCGGCAACATCAGCATGATGCTGCGCGCTTTCGAGGGCTGGCCGGTCAATGTCGGTATTCTCGGCAAGGGCCATGGCCACGGCAAAGCCGCGCTGGTCGAACAGATCGAGGCCGGCGCGGTTGGTGTGAAATGCCACGAGGACTGGGGCACCACACCGGCAGTGCTGCGCTCCGCGCTCACCGTCGCAGACGAGATGGATATCCAGGTGTGCATCCACACCGACACGCTCAATGAATCCGGCTTCGTCGACGATACGATCGCGGCGTTCGAGGGTCGCGCCGTGCACTCGTTCCATACCGAAGGGTCCGGCGGCGGCCACGCGCCGGATATCATCAAGATCTCCGGCCTGCCCAATGTCCTGCCGTCCTCGACCAACCCCACGCTCCCGTTCGGCATCAATTCGCAGGCGGAGCTCTATGACATGATCATGGTCTGCCACCACCTCAGTCCGGATATCCCATCCGACGTAGCATTCGCCGAGAGCCGCATCCGCGCTGAGACCATCGCCGCCGAGAACGTGCTTCAAGACATGGGCGTGATTTCGATGTTCTCCAGCGATTCGCAGGCGATGGGGCGTATTGGAGAATGCTGGCTGCGTTGCATCCAGACGGCAGACGCGATGAAGACCGGCCGCGGCAAGCTGCCCGAGGACGCACCCGGAAATGACAATTTCCGGGTCCGGCGTTACGTGGCGAAGATCACGATCAACCCGGCGATCACCCACGGAATCGCCGACGTGCTGGGCTCGGTTGAGGTCGGCAAGATCGCGGACCTCGTGCTGTGGGAGCCGGCCTTCTTCGGGGCCAAACCGAAGATGGTGATCAAGAACGGCTTCATCAGCTGGGCGGTGATGGGCGACCCGAACGCGTCGCTGCCGACGCCGCAGCCGACCTATTATCGCCCGATGTTCGGCGCCCACGGCGATGCTTTGGCGGCCAGCTGCATTACGTTTGTTTCCGGAGCGGCCCACGCTGCCGGGGTCAAGGAGGGGCTCGGATTGCGCAGGCAGGTGATGCCGGTTCGCAATACCCGCAAGATCGGCAAGCGCGACATGGTTTACAATGCCGCGACGCCGAAAATCGAAGTGAGCCCGGAGACGTTCGCCGTCACAGTGGACGGCAAGCATGCGACCGTGCCGCCTTTGAAAACGGTTTCGCTGAACCAGAAGTATTTCTTCAGCTGAAGAGCGTGTCGTGGTCATCATTGAAAGCGTACTCGGCAATATCAGTGATCCGGAATGGGCCGGTCGGCTGGCTGCATCCGAGGTCGACGTGTTGGAGATCGACCAGTGGGAGGCGCAGAAGAGCCGTTTCCGCAAATTGACCGCAAAGGGCGCCGAAGTTGCGGTCTCTGTCGATCGCGGCACGTACATCCGGGATGGCGACGTGCTGCTCTGGGACGCGCAGGCGCTTTCGGCACTTGTCGCGCGCATCGAGGTGCGCGACGTAATGATCGTGCACCTGGACGGACTGGTGCGCCTCACGCCGCAAGTGGCGATGCGCACCTGCGTCGAACTGGGACATGCGATGGGCAACCAGCACTGGCCGGCATTGGTCAAGGGCGACCTCGTCTATGTGCCGCTCACAGTTGACCGCCGGGTGATGGCCTCCGTCATGGAGACGCACCATTTCGAAGGTATTCGCTACGAGTTTGTCTCGGGCCGAGAGGTCGTGCCCTACCTCGCGCCGCATGAATCACGTCGCCTGTTCGGCGCGGCGGAAGGTCCAGTGCACTCGCACACGCACGAGAGCTATTCCACGACTGACGTCCAGACGGGACGGGTGTACGGACGTCCGCCAGTGCGCCTCCATCAACACGCGGAGACCGATGCTCATGCACATGGATCGCCGCCCAAGGCCGGTTGCACGCACGACGACGCGGGATGAGTGCGTCGAAGCGCCAAGTAGCACTGCATTACTCGCGCGGATGCTGCAGTTTGGCGACTCGATGTTCCCCATCGGCGGGTTTTCGTTTTCTTCCGGTTTGGAGTCCGCCATCCAGAAAGGCGTCGTTGCTGATGCAATCACGCTGCGGGCGTTCACGCGCACCGCAGTGGAGCAGGCAGCGCGAGGCGACGGGATCGCGTTGATCGCTGCACACCGCGCAGCAACGGTGGGCGATGTCGATGCTCTCATACGGGTCGATGCGCAGGTCTACGCGCGCAAGCTTTCCGACGAGGCCCGCCTCATGTCGGTGCGCATGGGCAAGAAGTTCACGGAAATGGGCGTGCAGGTGATCGGCGCGCCGCTGCTTGGTACGTGGCGCGAATGCATTGCAACGTCGGTTACTCCCGGAACTTATCCCGTGGCGCTGGCGATCGGTTTTGCCGTGCAAAATCTATCGGCGCGCCAAGCCTTCGTCGTGCATCAAAATGGTTTCGCAGCGACGATCCTAGGCGCGGCCCTGCGGCTGATGAAGATCAGCCACGTCGAGACGCAGAAGATCCTCTACGAGCTCAACGGGCTCGCGGACGCTGGCTACGAAAACGCCGCTGCGGCGCGCTTGTCGGACATGGCGGGTTATGCACCGCTGGCGGACATCCTCGCGGCGGTCCACAACAAGGCGCACGTGCGCCTGTTCATGAATTGAGCATTGTTAGAGCATCGAATGGCGAAGAAAATCACGCGTGTGGGCATAGGGGGTCCGGTCGGGTCGGGTAAGACCGCGATCGTGGAAGCCATTACGCCGCGCCTGCTCGAGCTTGGCATGACGGTGCTCATTATCACCAACGACGTGGTGACGACCGAAGACGCCAAGCACGTCCAGCGCACCCTCAAGGGCGTCCTGCTACAGGAACGCATCATCGGAGTGGAGACGGGTGCCTGTCCTCATACGGCGGTGCGCGAAGATCCGAGCATGAACCTCGCAGCGGTCGAGGATATGGAGCGACGCTTTCCCGACAGCGATCTGGTGCTGATCGAAAGCGGTGGCGACAATCTAACACTCACGTTCTCGCCGGCGCTGGTAGACTACTTCATCTACGTGATCGACGTCGCCGCCGGCGATAAAATCCCGCGCAAGAACGGGCCTGGGATCACGCATTCAGACATTCTGGTCATCAACAAGACCGACTTGGCGCCCCACGTCGGCGCCAGCCTCGAGGTGATGAAGCAGGATTCACGGCTGATGCGCGGCAGCAAGCCGTTCCTGTTCACCAACTGCAAGACCGGGGAGGGCATTGGGGAACTGGTCGACCTGATCAAGCGGGAATTTCTTTTCGACATCGATCCGCGCGTGCAGAGGTCGGCATGATACCCGCAGCCTCCACTCCATGGGCGCACGCGGAAGAGCTCGGCGCTTGCGTTCCGGAACTGGCCGCGTTCCAGGACGAGCCGCGTCAGCTGAAGAGCGGCACGGTCGGCAAGACTGGTTTCCTGCGTCTCGGCTTCGAGCGCCGGGGCAACCGAACAATCCTGGAAAACCTGGAGCGCCGCGCGCCGTATATGGTTCAGCGCGCGTTGTATTGCGATGCGGAAATGCCCCCTCTCGCCTGCGTGTTCTTGATCACGACAACCGGATGCCTGCTGCAGGGCGATCGCCTTGCGCTCGACATCACGCTAGGTCGGCGCGCCCAGGCGCACGTCACGACGCAGTCGGCGACCAAGATTCACGCCATGGATGCCAATTACGCGGCACAGACACAGGTCATCACGCTCGGCGACGATGCCTACCTGGAATTCCTTCCCGAGCCCGTGATCCCGCATCGGCAGGCGCGATTCGTCAGCGACACGCAGATCTCCGTCGCTCCATCGGCCACGCTGCTCTTTTCGGAGATCATTCAGCCTGGCCGCAAGCATCATCACCCAGACGAATGCTTTGGCGCCACCGTGATCTCGATAGCGACGTCCGCGGCCCGCCCCGATGGCCGTGGCTTGTTCACCGAGAAGCTGCTGATCGAACCGCAGCGATATGCGATGCGGCAGACGGGAGTGATGGACTCCTTCGACGTATTCGCCAACGTGATCCTGTGTACGCCCAAAGACAAGGCTGATCGCGTGTATGAGCGCGTGGAGGCCGATGTCGATCTTGCGGACGGCGTAGCGTTCGGCGCCTGCCGGCTGCCCAACGATGCCGGGTTGATCTATAAGATCCTGGGCCGCGAGACCGCACAGGTAAAAACCAAGGTACGCGAGTTCTGGGGAGTGGTGCGCCGGGAGGTCACGGGCGCCGGCCTTCCTCCGCCGTTTCTATGGCGCTGACAGAACAGCGGCGTCCGCAGCGGTCAATAGCTGGGGGTTCGTGGAGGCAACAATGGAGAAATTCCTGGTAAAGTGAAAAAGCCTCTGCATCAGAAGCTGAGGCCAGCACTGAGTAATGGAGCGTCTAGAATAATCGGGGACTATCATGTCCATACCCTGCAAATTCGAACGCAGCATTCTCAGCTACGATGAGCATGAGATCATCCTGCGCAGTCACCATCCCGAAATTTATGACGCAGGGCTTGATGACCTCAAAGTGCTGCGCCAATGCCTGCGCGATATGCGCGACAAGGAAAGGACTCTCGCGCGCACAAAGCGCCGCGAAGCACGCGGCAAAGGGACGCCGAGAGGCCAAAGCTTTCCAGGTACGGCCGAACATCCCTTGCAGCGCAAACAGGTGTTCGCCGCTGCGTTGAAACGCGTCAACCGAGAGATCGATCGCATGCACAAGCTGGAGGGGCGGGCCGCGCACGTCGAGGCGGCACGTCGTACTCTCGCCATGCGCCGTGCGGCTCAATTTCCTGCGCGTCCCGCGGGCGGGGACACGGCAGGAGAAGGCATGCGTGCGCTGCCGAACCGACGCCGCCGTACACGCGTTCCTCCCGCAAGGATCGGAAGCGTGTCGCAAGCAACACAAACTGCGCAAGCCGCTCGCGACGCCCGTAATAAATCTGCCCGGTGAACAAGGAGAATCGCCATGTTCTTCTTCTCGGAAGGCTTCACGTTCCGCAATTTCGTGGCCGATGTCTTCGCGGTGTTCATGTTCGTTCTCTGGTTCTGGTTGCTCATCATCGTCATAAGCGATCTGTTCCGACGTCATGACGTATCCGGCTGGGTCAAGGCGATCTGGGTGATCGCCCTGATCGTGTTCCCCTATCTCGGCATATTCGCCTATCTGATCACCCAGTCGAGGGGCATGGCCGAACGAAGCGGCCAGCAGGCACAACAGGCGCGCGACGAACTGCGACGGGTGGTCGGTTTCAGCGTTGCCGACGAAATCGAGAAACTTGATCGGCTCAGGAAATCAGGAACGATCACGGATCAGGAATACACGCGTCTTCGCACCAAGCTAGTGGCGTAGCCGCAGGAGTCTGACCCGGACAGCTATGCGCAGAGGCAGCGCCCTAGCGCTCCGGTTGGTCAAGCATGGGTCGGCTTGATCCAATCGCGGGGGCATCGAGGTTCGAAGATACGGAGAGTTCCCCATGAAAGCCGCCGATGTCATGACTCCTGACCCGGTTTGCATTTCCCCCGACGCTTCGATCACCGAAGCCATCGGAGTGATGCTGGAGCGCAAGTTCAGCGGCTTGCCGGTCGTGGACGCACGTGGCTCCCTGGTCGGGATCGTAACCGAGGGCGACCTGCTACGCCGGACCGAAACTGGGACCCAACGCAAGCGGCCGAGCTGGATCGAATTTCTAATGGGTCCGGGGCGGCTTGCGACCGAGTACGTGCAAACCAGCGGGCGCAGGGTCAGCGATGTGATGACTCCGCAGGTGCGAACGGTGACGGAGGATACGCCGCTCGATGCGATCGTCCATCTCATGGAACGCCACCAGATCAAGCGTGTGCTCGTAGTCCGCGACAGTAAGCTCGTCGGTATCGTGACCCGCGCCAATCTATTGCATGCGCTGGCGAGCGTCGCCGCCGAGACGACGCCGGGCGCGGCCACCGACACGTCCATTCGCGAGCGGCTCTATGCGGAGCTCAAAGCCCAGCCGTGGGCTCCCGTCGGCCTCATTAATATCGTGGTGCGTAACGGAGTCGTGCACCTCTCGGGCACACTGTTCGATGAGAGGCATCGCGCAGCGATCCGCGTGGCCGCAGAACGCAACCCCGGGGTCAAGGCGATCGAAGATCACCTCGTGTGGGTGGACCCCACCTCCGGAATGGTCATTCCGGCGTTCGAGGCCGTCACGCCGCCGCGGGAGAAAGCGTCCTGATTCCCGAGGAATGGCCCGGAGCAATCTGATCCGGATGGATCCGAAGCTGCGCGGTGCTCGGCAACTCAGTGCATCTTGCCGCGACCCAAGAAGCCAAAGCACGTCCTTAGGTGCGCGTAATCCTTCGCCGTTCTCATAAGGAAGTTGTGCTTGCAAAGCTTGCGGCAGAAGCGCAGGCCCCAGTGGTGGTAGCAGACAAGCCCAAACTTGCCGCCACAGTTTGCGCAACGGTTTTCCGATTTGGCCATGTCACCCCTCCACGCTTTGGAGGTTAATTACGTCATCTTGTCGTGCGGTCCGGATCGGGACGAATTTCGCAGTGCGCTTTCGCCTGCGATTCGCTCGATCCTGTGCGCCGCCAACAGCAACGCGCCTCGTCAGATAGGCATGCCGTATTGCCGCGAGCTGTCCGTCGAATTAATTCTTTGCAATGGAGCGGCAGTCGCCACACCGACGCGCTCTCGCCTCGCCGGTGGCGAAATCGGATCGATGCTCTGGTGCAGCGCGCGGGAAGCGCATAGGCTTTAAACTTGACCGGGTCGCGACCTCGGGAGGACATTCTTGGCCCACGCCGAAGCGCTCAAGACGCTCCCTCCTCAGGTCGCCGCGACGGCGGCGCTCGTCAAATTTGTCGGCGACGTGCGCTATGCGGGCCTCTCCGATGAGGTGCGCCATTATGCGCGCCGCCATGTCCTCGACACCGTGGGCGTGATGATCGCGGGCGCGGCCGGCGAGGTGGCGACCCGCGCCGAAGCCGTGCTCGCGGCGGTGCGGCTCCCCGGCCACGTTCCGGTCCCGGGCCGCGCGCGGCGCGCCGACCTCATGGATGCCGCCTTCCTCGGCGGCACCGCCGCCCACGGCATCGAGCTCGACGATGGCTTCACCCAGGGCTCCGTGCACCCCGGCTGCGTGGTCATACCGACGGCGCTTGCGCTCGCTTGCGCGCGCCGCAACAACGGGCGGGCGTTGATGGAGGCGGTCGTCACGGGCTACGAGGCGGTGATCGCGATCGGCCGCGCTTGCCATCCCGACCTGCGCCAGCGCGGATTCCATCCGACCGCCGCGGTCGGCGTGTTCGGCGCGGCGGCCGCCGCCGGCAAACTCGCCGCACTCTCACCCGAGCGGCTCGCGCACGCGTTCGGCCTTGCCGCCTCGAGCGCCGGCGGCTTGTTCGCCTTCGTCAACGGCGGCGGCGATATCAAGCGCCTGCATGCCGGCCACGCCGCGCGCGAGGGCCTGCAGGCGGCGCTGCTCGCCGAACAGGGCGTCGAAGGCCCGCCCGGCGTGATCGAGGCGCGCGATGGCTTCGTGCAGGCCTTCGCGCGGGCGGAGAAGGCCCGCGGGGTTGTCTTGCCGCCCGCCGCGCCGTTCGGCATCACCGATTGCTACATCAAGCCCAACCCCTGCTGCCGGCACATTCAGCCGGCGGTCGAGGCGCTGATCGGCCTCCTTGAGGAAGAGAACATCACCGGCGAGGAGGTGGAGCGCGTCGAGGTTGCGACTTATCGCATCGCCGCCGAGCACGCCGCGACCGGGTGGGACGACTTCGCCAGCGCGCAGCTGAGCTTTCCCTATCTGATCGCGCTCGCGCTCAAATTCCGCGGCGTCAAGTTCGAGCATTTTGCCGATGCGGTGCGACGCGATCCGGCGCTTGCCGCCATGGCGCGAAAGCTCACGGTGACGGCGCCGCCCGAGGTCGACCGCCTCTACCCGCAATTGCGCCCGGCCCGCGTGACGGTCGCGACCGCGCGCGGCAGCTACACGCGGCAAGTCGAGGAGGCGCGGGGCTCGCGCCTCCTGCCCCTCGACGACGCCGCGCTCAAGGCGAAGTTTCTCGATCTCGTCGGCCCCGAGCTCGGCGCAGCGCGGGCGAAGGATCTTGCCGAGCGGCTGTGGTCGCTCGATGCGATCGATGACGTCGCGTCGCTCGTGGACTCGTTGGCCAAGCCGCCGTCAGCCGCTGGCTCAAGCCGATGACCGTGCCGCAAGCTCGGTCGGCTCCCGACTCACCCATAGTTTGGAAACAGCGCCAAGGCATTGGCCCGGTCGATCTCGGCGCGTCGCGCAGCCGACAGGAACCCAGATTCGTAGGTCTTGATCATCTCCGCGATCACGCGCGGACTGGCGAACGGAAAATCGGTGCCGAACACGATGCGCTCCGGCAAGGCGACGTGATCGAGCGCGCCGAAGGTCTGCTCCCCCGGCAAGAGCGCGTTGTCGTACCAGAAGTGCTTAAGGCCAGCGTCGACCTCATCGCGCGACAGGCGCGGTAGGCGCGGGTCGATCATCGGCGAGACCGAAAGCCGCCAGGCGAAATAGGGGACGAGCCCGCCGGCGTGCGGCAGGATGAAGCGAATGCGCGGGAAGCGCGCGATCGCGCGGGAGAAGACGAGGTTCACCACCGCGCGGGTAGTGTCGAACAGGTACTCCATCATGAAGGCGGGCCAAGGCAGCGCGAGCGACGTGCTCGAGGGATGCAGACCGGGGTGGACGAAGACGACCGCGCCGCGCTCGTCGAGCGCCGCCAATAGCGGATCGAACCGGCCGTCGCCGAGAAAATTTTCGCCGTAGCTCGCAAACAAGGAAACGCCGGCGAACTTGAGCGTATCGAGCGAATAGGCAATCGCATCGAGCGCGCCCTCGATGCTCCCCATCGGCACCGTGCCGAACGCGCCGAAGCGCGTGGGCCAGCGCACGGTAAGCTCGGCCGCATAATCGTTGCAGCGGCGCGCCAGCTGCTCCTGCGCGCTCGTCCCGCTGGCGAAGCCGACGCCGGGCTGCGCCAACGACGTGAGCGCGACCTCGATGCCGTGCGCGTCCATGAGCTCGAGCGCGAGTTGCGGCGTCCACTCCGGATAACTGCCGATCGCCGGGCCGCGCCCCGCCGCGTAGACCGCCTCGCGATAGAACGGCGGAATCAGGTGGCAGTGCACGTCGATCCGGCGCGGCGATGCCATACTGCGTGACCCCCAGCCCAGTCATGCGCGGGCTTGACCCGCGCATCGATCCACTTTGGAAAATTCATACCAAGATGGATGGATTGCCGGGTCAAGCCCGGCAATGACGACTTTGAATTTCGCTCACGCAGATATCTAGTCTTCAAACGGCATGACCTCGTTGAATTTTGCCAGCGCCCATGCCTCTATGCGCGCCGCCACGTCGGGAGGAGAAACCCGTGCCCTGGATGGACGCCAACGGCATCAGCACCCACTTTGAGCTTGCCGGCGAGGGACCATCGGTCGTGCTTTTGCACGAGATGGGCGGCACGCTCGCCAGCTGGGACGGCATCTTTCCGGCGTTGACCGCGCAGTTCCGCACGCTGCGCTTCGATCAGCGCGGCTCGGGGCTGTCCGAAAAGGTGCGTCAGGCGATCACCACCGAACTGCTGGTCGAGGATCTCGAGGCGGTGCTGCAAGCAAGCGCGCTGCCCGCGCCGTACCACTTCGTCACCGTCGCCGCCGCAACCATGCAGGCGCTGATCTACATGACCCGGCACCCTGACCGCGTCGCGAGTTTCGCGTTCTGCAATCCGTTCACCGGGGCCGATCCGAGCCGCGTGGCGGCGCTCGAAGAGCGCGCGGCGCTGGCCGAGCGCGAAGGCATGCGCAAAGCGCTTGCGGTCACGCTCGACAAGTCCTGGCCGGCGGAGATCGGGGAGCGCGACGCCTATGCCGCGTATCGCGCGCGCTATCTCGCCCATGATCCGGTCTGCTTTGCCGCGCTCAACCGCGCGATCGCGCGGCCCAACGTGGCGCATCTCGCCAAGGACATCCGGCGCCCGACCATGGTGGTCGCTGGCCGCTTCGATCAGGTGCGGCCGCCCGCCGCCAGCGAGCAATTCTCGCAGACTATTCCCGGCGCGCGCTTCGAGCTGATCGACGCGGTGCACATGATGCCGGCGCAGGCGCCGGCGGCGCTGCTCGCGCTGCTCCAAGACTTTCTTCACGCGCAGACTCGATCCGCGCCGCGGCAACGCGCCGGCTGAAGGAAAATTCTCGTCATGAAGATCAAGGCCAACGGCATCACCATCAATTATCAGCTTGACGGTCCGGAAGGCGCGCCCTGGCTCGTCTTGAGCAACTCGCTCGCGACCAATCTGACCATGTGGGATGAGCAGGCGCGCGAGCTTGGCCGTTCATTCCGCGTGCTGCGCTACGATCAGCGCGGGCACGGCGGGAGCGAGGCGACCGGCGGCCGCTACACCTTCGACCTGCTGATCGCCGACGCGCTCGCCCTGATGGACGCGCTTGCCATCGGCAAGGCGCATTTCGCAGGCCTCTCGATGGGCGGCGCCACGGCGCTCGGACTGGCGCAGCAATGCCCGCATCGACTCGACCGCGTCGTCGTCTGCGACTCGCCGTGTCAGTCGACGCCGGCGAGCAGCCAGCAATGGGAGGAGCGCATTGCGATCGCGCAAAAGCAGGGCATGGAGGCGCTGGTCGAACCGACGATGTCCCGCTGGTTCCCGCCCGAGGTGATGCAGGCCAATCCACCGCACCTCGATAAGGTGCGCCAGATGATCCGCACCACCCCGGTGAACGGCTTCATCGGATGCGCGGCGGCGCTCGCCGACCACAACTATGCCGCCGCGGTTGCCACGGTGACGCGGCCGGTGCTGTTTCTGGTCGGTGAGAAGGACGCCGCCGCGCCGCCCATGCGCAAGCTCAAGGAGGCGCTCGCCGGCTCGCGTTACGCCGAGCTAGCCGGCGCCGGACATATTTCGAACCTCGATCAGCCCGCCGCGTTCACCCGCGCGGTTGCCGATTTCCTAGCCGGCGAATGAGGGATCTGCAGTCCGGGCATGCCGGTGGCTCGATTGCAAACCTGCCGGGAGAGGCTATACCTTTTCGCCAAGATCGACCCGGACGAGCCCGCC
The DNA here is from genome assembly GCA_035693615.1 of Xanthobacteraceae bacterium. Lineage (GTDB taxonomy): Bacteria > Pseudomonadota > Alphaproteobacteria > Rhizobiales > Xanthobacteraceae > VAZQ01. The sequence goes on along the minus strand of DASSGH010000083.1, from coordinate 24,618 downwards.
ATTGCAAGGCTTTGCCCTATCGCGTGCAGGCCGCGGCCGCCGGACGTCAAGAAAGATCTCAATCACAGATTCTAAGGAGAAAACGTCATGACCGCCGCCGCAGCCGCCAAGACGCAGCGTCCGCTGTCCAACAAGGCGCGCGAGATGATGGAAGCCATCAACGTCGAGGCCGCCAAGCACCACGTCTGGGTCCGCACCCAGGCGAACGCGCCGGCGCAGCGGCCCTGGTTCAGCGAGACCGCCGGCGAAGGTAGCGGCCAGCTCGCATCGGGGCGCGTCGCCGCCGGCCAGATGAAGACGCTGCCCTTCATGTGGCGCTGGAGCGAGTTCAGCCCCTATCTGCACCGCATCTCCGAGATCGCGCGCAAGGCCGAGGTGTCGCCGATCGAATTCGCCGATCGGCAGAGCATCCTTCTGCTCAATCCCGGATTGAACGGCCGGCTGCAGGTCACCAACACCATCCGCTGCGCGATCTCGATCTATAATCCCGGCGACGTCGCGCCGGTCCATCTGCATTCGCCAAACGCCAGCCGCACCATTCTGTCGGACAAGGGCGGCTATACCGTCGTCGAAGGCGAGCGCTGCACCGCCGGGCGCGGAGATTTAATCCTCACCCCCAACGGCACCTGGCACGATCACGGCAACGACTCGAGCGAGCCGGTGATCTGGATCGACATGCTGGATTGGCCGCTGATGGAGTTCCTCGACGCGGCCTGGGTCGATCACGACCTGCCGGGCGCGCAAGGCAATGCCAAGGTGCAAGCCGTCACCAAGGGCGAAGGCCGCTCGCGCCGGCTTTACGGCCAGGGCGGCATCAAGCCCGCCTTCGTCGATCATCAGATCGGCGTCGGCCGCAGCCCCGCCCCGCTCATCCATTACCGCGGGGCCGACGTGCTCGAGACGCTGCACAGCCTGCGCAAGGAGGAAGGCGATCCGCACGAGGGCATCAAAGTCAATTTCGTCAATCCGGTGACCGGCGAACCCGTGTTCAAGACCTTGAACTATTCGGCGCAGCTGTTGCGTCCGGGCGAGGAGACCGAGGCCAAGCGCGAGACCGCGGGCACGTTCTATGTCGTGATCGAAGGCTCAGGCGCGACCGAGGTCGGCGGCAAGCGCTTCGAGTGGACGCAGAACGACATCTTCGTCGTGCCGAACTTCCTGTGGCGGCGTCACATCAATACCGGCAAGGCCGACGCGGTGCTCTATTCCGTGTCGGACGAAGCGTTGATGCGCAACATCGGCCAGTACTATGCGCAAGGCCGCGCCAAGGACGGCAAGGTCACCGAGCTGGCGCAGTAAACGGTCGCCTCCGGAGGCCGGATCAGCGCCAGGGAGCTCCGGGGATCCCGCTCGGCCTCATGCTGAGGAGCATCGCAGCGCTCGCGTGTGGCTTTCCGCGAGCACGGTAGCGCTGCGATGCGTCTCGAAGCATGAGGCGCCCTCATCCTTCGAGACGCGCGCACGAAAGTTCGGATTAATCCGCGACAGCCTGGCACCCGCGCTCCTCAGGATGAGGGCTCAGGTCTCGTCGACCACGGTGTTGCGCAGGACGCCGATCTGCGGCGCCGCGACTTCCACGACGTCGCCGGGCTTGAGCCACACCGCCGGATTGCGATGTACGCCGGCGCCGGTCGGGGTTCCGGTCCAGATCAGGTCGCCGGGCTTGAGCGTCGCAAAGGTGCTGATGTAATTGATCAGCCAGGCGAAGCCCCAGGTCAGCCGGTCAGTGCTGTCCTGTTGCCGCAGTTCTCCGTTCACCCGCGTCATCAGCGAAATAGGCTTTGCCGGATCGGCTTCGTCGCTGGTCACCATCCACGGGCCGAGGCTGCCGGACTTGTCGAAATTTTTGCCTTGCGTGACGTTCAAGGTGCCGTGTCGCAGCCAGTCGCGCACGCTGCCTTCGTTGCCCAGCGTGACGCCGCCGATCATTGACAACGCACTCTCGCGCGGAACATGCCGGCCTTCCCGGCCGATCACCAGCACGATCTCGCCCTCATAGTCGAATTTGTCCGACACCTTCGGCCGCACGATCGGCTGGTCGGTGCCGACCAGCGACGTCGGAAAGCGACAAAACAGGTTGGGATATTTCGGCGCGTCCCTGCCGTCCTTGTACTCGGCGCTTCGATCCGGATAGTTGATGCCGACGCAGATGTTCTTGTCCGGCGCCATAATCGGCGGCAGCATCTCCAGTTCCTTGATTTGGTAATCGGCGGCGCCGGTCGCCGCGGCGCGCGCCTGCGCGAGCGCATCCGCGCGCAAGAGATCGAGCAGCGTCGGATACTGCGGGAACTTGCGGCCGAGATCGATGATGCCGGCCTCGGTCACCGCGCCGTAGCTGGCGCGGCCATCCGCTTTGAAGCTTGCCAGTTTCATGGGGTTAACGACTTTGAATTCTCATGGCCGGCCCCGGGCCGCCGACCGTGTGGAGGGGCACCCGTTGTCCCGGACATCCACGTCTTGATGCTGCGCTCGTTATAAAGACGTGGATGCCCGGCACAAGGCCGGGCATGACGTCCTGCTCGCGTCCCGCGCGTGTCCTATGCCCGCCGCCCCGGCGTACTCACGCGGCCTGCGGCGCGCCCGGCTGCCGCAGCGGATGGGCGCGGGCAAACGCGTCGTTCTGCATGCAGGCATCGACGATGCGCCGCACGGTCGGAAACGGCGCGGTGTCCAATTTGAAGAGATTCGCCCCCACGGCTTGGCTCGCCAGGCAGATGTCGGCGATGCTAATCGCGTCGCCTTGGCAATAGCGGCCGGTATCTTTCGAGGTGGCGAGATTGGTTTCGAGCGCATTGAGCGCCGCGCCAATCCAGGTGTGGATCCACTTGAGCCGCGCAGCCTCGTCCAGCTTAAGCTCGTGCTCCAGATATTCGCGCACCCGCGGCACCAGCAGCGGATGGGAATCGCAGGCGACGATCTGGGCAAGCCCGCGCACCCGCGCCCGCGCCCGTGCCCCCTGCGGGAGGAGTGGCGGCTGCGGGTGGGTTTCGTCCAGATATTCTATGATGGCGAGCGATTGGAACAGCGCCGGCCCTTCGCCGTCGACCAGCGCCGGCAGAACCATTTGCGGGTTGACCGCGCGGTACTTCGCCTCGCGCTGGACGCCCTTCGTCAGATCGACATTGATGACCTCCTCCGGCGCGAGGCCTTTGAGGTTGAGCGCGATTCGCACGCGGAACGTCGCCAGCGAGCGCCAGAATGAAAATAGTTTCACGGCCCCTGCCCTTCCCATAAATCGTGACGGACCATTCCTACCATACTATGCGAGGCGCCCATGCCGCCCAAAAAAACGGCAGCGCAGACGCGGCCCACGGGGTACGGTGCAGCCACGGTTACGCCCGCGACTGCGGCCATCTGGCGAGGTGTGCGGTGCAACCGCGGTAAGGTAAGCTCACGCCGCTGTTGCGATCAGAGAGGGACCGGGGGAGGAATGAATACGCAGTTCTGGCTGATCCAGGCGTTCAACGGAATTTCCTACGGCGCGCTGTTGTTCCTGGTGGGCAGCGGGCTTTCACTCATCTTCGGGGTGATGCGCATCGTCAACCTGTCGCATGGCTCGTATTTCCTGTTGGGCGGATATGTCGCGTTGTCGGTCATCTGGACGACCGGCTCATGGGCGCTCGCGCTGCCGGTCGCGGCGCTGGCGATCGCCGTGGTAGGCCTGCTGATGGAGCGGATTTTCCTGCGGCCGTTAGGCTTCGATCCGCTGCGGCAGGTGCTGCTGACGGTCGGCTTTGCCTTCCTGTTCCAGCAAGCGGCGTTGGACATCTGGACCGGCAACAACTTCGACATCAACCCGCCCGAGGCGCTGACCCGGAGCATCGTCATCGGCGGACTCTATTTGCCGCTCTACCGCGTCTTCATGATCGCCATGGCGGCGGCGATCGGGCTCGCGCTTTGGTTGGTCATGGAGAAGACGCGCATGGGGGCAGCGGTTCGCGCCACCGTCGACGACGCGCAAATGGCACGCGGCGTCGGCATCGATACCTCGCGCATTTCCATGTTCATCTTCGCGCTCGGCGCGTTCCTCGCGGCGTTGGGCGGCGTGATCGGGGGCGCCTTCCTCGGCATCTATCCCGGCCTGGACTTCGAGATGCTGCCGATCGCCTTTGCCGTGGTGATCATCGGCGGGATGGGAAGCCTCGGCGGCGCCGCCATTGGCGCGCTGCTCGTGGGCCTTGCGGACAATTTCGGCAAGGCGCTTTTTCCCGAGGTCTCCTATTTCACGCTCTACGCGCCGATGGCGCTGATCCTGGCGGTCAAGCCGACCGGGCTGTTCGGACGGGAGTGATCGACGGCGCATGAAGAGTCAGAACATCAAGGTCTTGAGCGTCGTCGTGGCCCTCGCCGCGATCGCCATCATCGTTCCGAATACCAACTCGTTCGTCATTCTGCTGATGACGCGCGCCTTGGCGTTCTCGATTCTGGTGATGAGCGTCGACGTCCTGCTCGGCTATACCGGCCTTCCCTCCCTCGGGCAGGCAGCCTATCTCGGCGTCGGCGCGTATGTGACCGCGATCCTCGCTACCAGGTACCAGTTCGGACTGGGATACGATTTTTGGATTGTCGCCTTGCTCGGCATCTGCTTCAGCGCCGCCTTGGCGGCCGTTTTTGGCCTGCTCGCCATCCGCGCGACCGGCGTGTATTTCCTGATGATCACACTGGCGCTCGGGCAATGCGCCTGGGGGCTCGCCTATCGCTGGAATTCGCTCACCGGCGGCGACAACGGCATCAACTTGCGCGCGCGGCCGAAATTCGGCATCGATCTCGCCAACGAGGTGACCTTCTTCTATCTGGTGTTCGGTTTTTTCGCCGTGTCGCTGCTGCTAATGTACACGCTGGTCCGATCGCCGTTCGGACGCAGTCTGATGGGCATTCGCGAGCGCGAGCTGCGCATGAAAATCCTCGGCTACAACACGTGGCTGCACAAGTACCTCGCTTTCATCATCGCCGGCGGGTTCGGCGGACTGGCGGGCGTGCTGTGGGCGCATACCGCCGGCATCGTCAGCCCGGAGAACGTCGTGCTGACCACGTCGGTCGACGCGCTGTTGATGGCGGTGCTCGGCGGCGCGGGCACGCTGGTGGGCGGTGTGATCGGCGCGATGATCGTGTTCGGCCTGCGCGAATATCTGAGCACGCTGGTTCCCTGGTGGCAGTACGTGCTTGGCGCCGTCTATGTGCTCACGATCCTCTATCTGCCGACCGGATTGATGGGGATTCCGCAGCGAATCCGCCAGCGGCGAACGCTGATGGGACGCCGCGACGACATGAAGAAGATCGCAACTGTGACTTCCTGATTTCGCGGGGCTCACACCAAGGAGAGGACTATGACAACCACCTTCCTACGCCGGCTCGGTCCGCTGCTGTTGGGCGGCGTTGCGGCGCTAAGCCTCGCACCGGCTGCGAACGCCGCCGAGGAGTTGCGCATCGGATTTGTGGCGCCGACCACTGGCATCTTCGCCCAGGTCGGCAAGGACATGGTCGATGGCTTCCAGCTCTACCTCGACGACGTCAACAGCGACTTCGGCGGGGCCAAGGTGAAGTTCATCGTCGAGGACGAACAGGGCAAGCCCGACACCGCCGTCACCCGGGCGAAGAAGCTCGCCTTGCAGGACAAGGTGCATCTGCTCGTCGGCGGGCTCTTGGCTTCGAGCGGCTACGCGCTGGCGCCGGTCAGCACGGCCGAGAAGACCGTCTACGTCGTGCCGGTCTCCGCCGCCGACGACCTGACGCAGCGGGATCTCGCCAAATATCCGTACTTAATCCGCACCGGCTGGAGCAGCTCGCAACCGAGCCATCCGTTCGGGCAATGGGCGTGCGACCAGGGCTATAAGAAGATCGCCGCGATCGGCGCCGATTATGCGTTCGGCTACGAGGTCATCGGCGGGTTCCAACGCGCCTTCGAAGCCTGCGGCGGACAGATCATCCAGAAGATCTGGCCGCCACTCGGCACCAAGGATTTCGGCCCCTACATTCCGACCATTAGGCAAGACGCCGACGCCATCTTAACTCTCATGGTCGGCCCTATGTCGCTACAGTTCCCCAAGCAGCTCGCCGCCTCCGGCAACAAGAAACCGGTGCTCGGCGGCGGGACGAGCTACGACGAGTTCGTACTGCCGTCCATGGGCGACGAGGTGATTGGTCACGTCTCCGCGCTGCAATATAGCGCCGCGCTGGAAAATCCGAAGAACGAGGCGTTCGTGAAGAAATATCGCGCCAAGTTCGGCAAGGTGCCCTCGTATTATTCGGAGACCAACTACACGTCGGCGCAGATGATCCACGAGGTCATCAAGAACAACAAGGGCAACTTCCCGGGCGCCGAGGAGTTCGTCAAACAGCTCGCCGCGCTGAAATTGGATACCATCCGCGGTCCGGTCAGCATCGACGACATGCGCAATCCCGTGCAGAACATCTACATCAAGAAGGTCGAGAAGAAGAAGATGTTCGGCTACGACAAAGAGGAGCTCTGGAACAGCGTCATCAAGACCTATCCGAACGTCACTCAGTTCGGGCAGTTCAACAAGGAAGAGTTCCTCAAGACGCCGGTCTATAGCCGCGACTTCCCGCCCTGCAAATTCTGCAATTAGCGGTTTCCGGCCGGGGCCCGCGCGGCGCCCCGGCCGCTTCACGTGGGATCGGCGAGGGGGAGCAAGGTGAACGCGGACGGCGGCTGCCCCGCCCTCGAGCTGCGGGGGCTTTCCAAAAGCTTCGGCGGGCTTGCCGCCGTGCGCGGCGTCACGCTCACGGTCATGCCCGGCCAGCGCAAGGCCATCATCGGACCAAACGGCGCCGGCAAGACGACACTGTTCAATTTGATTACCGGAATCCTGCCCTCCAGCTCCGGCCAAGTCATGCTGTTCGGCAAGGACGTGACAAAGTGGCCGAGCCATCGCCGCACGGCACTGGGCATGGCGCGCACTTTCCAGGTCACCAGCCTGTTCCCGAGGCTCACCGTTCTCGACAACGTGCTGCTGGCGATCGAGGGGCTGCGGCCGTCGAAATTCGTGATGTGGCGCTTTCTCTCCTCCTATCGCGACGTCTACGAGAAAGCGCACGGGCTGTTGGAACGCGCGGGATTCCTCGACCGCAAGGACACCGAAGTGCGTTATCTCTCGCACGGCGAGCAGCGGCAGCTCGAGATCGTGCTCGGTCTCGCCAGCGATCCCAAAATTCTGCTGCTGGATGAGCCGGCAGCCGGCCTCTCCTCGGGTGAATCCTCGGAGATGATCCGGTTCCTCGCCCAGCTCGATCGCAGCCTCGCCATCCTGCTCATCGAGCACGACATGGACGTGGTGTTCGACGTCGCAGAGCACATTTCCGTGCTGCATTTCGGCCAGGTGCTGGAAGCGGGGACGGCGGAGCAAATCCGCCGCAGCGAGAAAGTACAGCAAGTCTATCTCGGGACCGGCTGACCCCATGGCCATCCTGGAAGTTCAGGACATCCACACCTATTACGGGGACGCCTACGTCCTGCAGGGACTGTCGTTGCGGCTGGAGGAAGGACAGATCCTGGGATTGCTCGGGCGCAACGGGGTGGGCAAGACGACCCTGGTGAACTCGATCGTCGGCTTCAATCGTCCGCGACGGGGCAAGATCGTTTTCAAGGGCGTCGACATCACCGCGGCGTCTTCATTCGAGACGGTGCGCAGCGGCATGGGGCTGGTGCCCCAGGGCCGGCGCGTGTTTCCGACGCTCAGCGTCGAGGAAAACCTCATGGTCGCCGAGCGCAGCGTCGACCGCCGCGGCTGGAACATGGAACGCGTCTATACGCTGTTTCCCCGCTTGCGCGAACGGCGCAGCCAACGCGCGAGGACCCTGTCCGGCGGCGAGCAGCAGATGCTGGCCATCGGGCGGGGTCTCATGACAAACCCGGACTGCCTGATCATGGACGAGCCTTCCGAGGGGCTCGCGCCCATCATCATCCAGGGGCTATGGAAGGCGATCGCGCAATTGAAGGAGCAAGGCCATTCGATTCTGCTCGTCGAGCAAAACGCCGCGCTGGCGCTCGAGCTGGTCGACTATGTGCACGTCATGAGCAAGGGGCAGGTCGTCTACTCATCCCCCCCACAGGAGCTGCGCGCGAACGACGACATCAAATCCCGCTACCTCGGCATCTGATCGCGCTTGCAATCGTTACAGGGAATTAATCGCGAGAGGCCACGAAGGCGGCGCGAAGCGTGGGACAGGATTGGCCGCAATATTGTAAAAGCCATCCCCGGCCATACCGGACCTGCGCCTGCGGATCGAGCGAGTGGGTCCGTGAACAACAGCCAGAGGGAGAAACGCCATGACCGTCAATCGCCGTACCGTGATCAAGGGAGCGCTCGCCGCGGGGGTCGCGACGCAGGCGCTCAAAGTGCCGGCCGCGCCGGCGCAGGCGGCGCCGCTGCGCGTCGGATTCCTGACCATCAAGACCGGGCCGCTCGCCTCGGGCGGGCTGCAGATGGAGCAGGGCCTCACCGTCTTCTTCAAGGAGCGCAACAACACGCTCGCCGGCCGGCCGGTCGAGCTTCACACCGCCGACACCGCCGGCAATCCGGCGCAGGCCCGCACCAAGACGCAGGAGCTGGTCGAGCGGCTCAATGTCGCGGTGCTGATCGGCCCGCTCGCGGCGTTCGAAGCCTTGGCGATCGACGATTACGTCCGCTCCTCGCGCACGCCGATCCTCTCGGTCGCCGGCGCCGAGGACATGACCCAGCGAAAGCCCAACCCGTGGTTCGTGCGGCCGAGCTGCACCTCGGCGCAGCCGAGCCATCCGCTCGGCGAGTACGCCGCCAAGGAACTCAAGTGCAAGCGGGTCGCGGTGATCGCCGACGATTTCGCCTTCGGCCACGAAAACGTGGCCGGCTTTCAGCGCGTGTTCGAGGACAACGGCGGCAAGGTCGTGCAGAAGCTCTGGACCCCGCTCAACGCGCCCGATTACGGCACTTACATCTCGCAGCTCAAGGGCGATCTCGACGCGGTCTATACCGGGCACGCCGGCTCCAACGGCTTCAAGTTCATCCGCCAACTGCGCGAGTATGGCAACAAGGTGCAGATCCTCGGCGGCTTCACTCCGGTCGACGAATCGCTGCTGCAGCAGATGGGCGATGACGCGCTCGGTGCGATCACCGGCAACTGGTATTCGGCCGAGCTCGATTTTCCGATCAATAAGAAGTTCGTCGAGGCGATCCGCCGCGACTACAAGACCGATCCCGGCGTCTACGCCGCGGAGACCTATGTTTGCGGCGAGGTGCTCGACCACGCGCTCAAGACGATCGGCGGCAAGGCCGAGGACAAGGACGCGTTCATGAAGGCGCTCAGGGAGGCGAACGTTCCGAACACCCTGCGCGGGCCTCTGCGGTTCGACGAGTTCGGCAATGCGGTCGGCAACATCTACATGCGCAAGGTGGAGAAGAAGGACGGCCGTTACGTCAACGCGGTGATCAAGACCTATCCCGACGTCAGTCAGTTCTGGACCTACAAGCAGGACGAGTTTCTCAAGAATCCGGTCTATTCACGCGACTACCCGCCGGCGAAGAACCTCGAGCAGTAGCCAAAATTCTCGTGTAGCTAAACTATCTCGCCGCGGGCACGGTGCGCTCCCTCTCCCCATTTGGGGAGAGGGTTGGGGTGAGGGGGGCCGGATCTATCGATAGACTTTAACCCCTCACCCCATCCCTCTCCCTATGGGAGAGGGAGCATACCGAGTCTGCCGCACATGCTCGATTAGCAAGCGCGGGATCATAGATGCAGTGGCAGTTCTGGATCATCCAGACGCTCAATAGCGTGGCCTTCGGCGGCCTGTTGTTCCTGTTGTCATCGGGCTTTTCGCTGATTTTCGGCCTGATGCGCATTCCCAACCTGGCGCACGGCGCCTTCTTCATGCTGGGCGCCTATTTCGGCTTCACGCTGCTGCAGCTGAAGCTGCAGTTCTGGCTGGCGGCGCTTGCCGGCGGCCTTGGCGTGGGATTGATCGGCATTCTGATGGAACGCTTCGTGCTGCGCCGCCTCGCCGGCAACGAGCAAGGTCAGGTGCTGGTCACGCTCGGCATCTCCTTCATCATCGCCGATATCTGCCTTCTCGTGTGGACCGGCGATCCGATGCCGCTGTCGGCGCCGCAGGCGCTGCGCCCGCCGCTGCGTTTCGCCGGCTTCGCGTTCCCGACCTATCGCCTGGTCGTGCTGGCGATCGCGCTCGCCGCCGCGCTCGCGCTCTATCTCCTGATGGAGCGCACGCGGCTCGGCGCCATGATCCGCGCCGGCGTCGACGATACGGAGATGGCGCGCGGCGTCGGCATCCCGGTGTCGCGGCTGTTCACCACGGTGTTCCTGCTGGGCGCGACGCTCGCCGGCGTGGGCGGCGTGCTGGGCGGGCCGATCCTCAACGCTTATCCCGGTCTCGACACCGACATGCTGCCGCTCGCGTTGATTGTGGTAATCCTCGGGGGCGCGGGAAGCCTGCTGGGCGCCTTCGTCGGCAGCTTCATCGTCGGCTTTATCTACAATTTCGGCATCGCGCTGGTGCCGGACCTCGCCTATTTCGTGCTGTTCCTGCCGATGGTGCTGGTGCTGGTGTTTTTGCCGCAGGGGCTGTTCGGGCGGGTGCAGATATGACGCCCCGCGCCGCCGCCGGACTGGCGCTGTGCGTGCTGGCGCTCGTCGCGGTGCCGTGGGTCATCGGCAACGAATTCTACGTCAACATGGCGAGCCAGGTGCTCATTTACGCGCTGTTCGCGCTCTCCATCAACATGATGCTCGGCTACGGCGGCATGGTCTCACTCGGGCATGCCGCCTATCTCGGCATTGCCGGCTATGCCTGCATCCTCGCTACCACCGCGGGCTACGATCAGCTCACCGCGGCGGTGTTCGCGGTCGCGCTGTCGACGGCGGCCGCAGCGTTCTTCGGCGTGCTGTCGCTGCGCGCGCCCGGCCTCGGCTTCATCATGATCACGCTTGCGCTCGGGCAGATCGTCTGGGGCGTGGCTTATCGCGCCAACGATCTCACGGGGGGCGACAACGGCATCCGCCATCCGGCGCGGCCCATGCCGTTCGGCTTCGATATCAGCGACGCGCCGAGCTTCTACTATTTCACCTTGGTGGTTTTCCTCGTGGCGTTGTTCTTCATCTGGCGCTTCGCGCGCTCTCCTTTCGGAGCGAGCTTGAAGGGCGCGCGCGACCAGCCCCGCCGCATGCGCATGCTCGGCCACAATGTCTGGCTCGTCCGCTGGATCACCTTCGTGATGGCCGGTTTCTGGGCCTCGGTCGCCGGCGTGCTTTACGTCTATTACAATCTGTTTCTCAGCCCGCACGCGATCTCGCTGCAACAATCCGCCGAAATCCTGCTGATGGCGATCCTCGGCGGCGCAAGCACGCTCAGCGGTCCCATCGTCGGCGCCGCCATCATCACGCTCGTCAAGAACGTGGTGTCGACCTACGTCGAGCGCTGGAACACGCTCCTGGGCGTCATCTTCGTCGTGGTGATCGTGTTCATGCCTTACGGTCTCGTCCCCGGCTGCGCGCAAGCGTGGGAGCGGTTGCGAAACCGCATGAAGAGCCGCAAGGTGAGCCCCGCGGCGTCGGAGCCGGCACAATGACGACGCCGGCGCTCGAAGTCGCCCATCTCAGCAAGCGCTTCGGCGGATTGCCTGCAACCAAGGACGTCTCGCTCTCGGTCTCGCCGGGCGAGCGGCGGCTGATCATCGGTCCGAACGGCGCTGGCAAGACCACGCTGTTCAACCTCATCACCGGGGATCTCAGCGCCGATGCCGGCTCCGTGCGTCTGTTCGGGCAGGAGCTCATCGGCATGCCGACGCAGCGGCGCGTGCACCTCGGCCTCGCGCGCACCTATCAGATCCTCACCCTGTTTCCGCGCGAGCGGCTCGTTCACAACGTGGTGCTGGCGCTGCTCGGGCTCGATCGCCGGCGCTGGAACCCGTGGTCGATCCTGACCGCGAGCCGCGATCTCTATGCCAACGCCCGCGCGTTCCTCGAGCGGGTCGGGCTCGGCGACGCCGCCGAGCGGATCGTGGCGGAGACCTCCTATGGCGAGCGGCGCCGGCTCGAACTCGCCATGGCGCTGGCGCAGAAGCCGAAGCTCCTACTGCTGGATGAGCCGCTCGCTGGCCTCTCGCAGGCCGAGCGGCAGACCGTGCGCGCCTTGCTCGATGCCATCCCGCGCGAGGTGACGATCGTGATGATCGAGCACGACATGGATACCGCGCTCGCGTTTGCCGAGCGCATCACGGTGCTGCATTACGGCGAGGTGATCGTGGAGGGCACCCGCGCCGAGGTGGTCGCCGATCCGCGCACGCGGGAGGTCTATCTTGGCGACTGAGGCGCTCGACGTTCGCGGCATCGATGCCTATTACGGCGACAGCCATGTGCTGCACGCGGTTTCCTTCGCGCTCGAGGGCGGCCGCCTGCTGGGCCTGCTCGGTCGCAACGGCGCCGGGAAGACGACCTGCATGGCGGCGATCATGGGCTTCCTCAAGCCGCGGCGCGGCTCGATCAGCCTCTACGGCGAGAACGTCGCCGGGCTTGCGCCCGATGCGATCGCGCGCAAGGGCATCTGCCTCGTGCCGCAGGGGCGGCGCATGTTCCGCACGCTGACGGTGCGCGAAAATCTCATGGTCGCGGCGCAGGCGCGCAAAGGCGGTAGCGCCGGTTGGTCGCTCGATCGCGTCTTCGAGCTCTTTCCACGCCTCGCCGAGCGGGCGGCGCAACTCGCGGGGTCGCTCTCCGGCGGCGAGCAGCAGATGCTCGCGATCGGCCGCGCGCTCATGGGCAATCCGCGCGTATTGCTGATGGACGAACCCTCCGAAGGGCTCGCGCCGCAGCTCGTCGCCGAGGTCGGCCGCACCATCGCCCAACTCAAGGCCGAGGGGCAGTCGATCGTGTTGGTCGAGCAAAACATCAAGCTCACGCTCGACCTCGCCGACGATGTCGTCATCATCAACACCGGCCGCGTGGTGTTTCGCGGCAGCGCCAATGAGATCAAGCTCGACGACGCCATTGTGTCCCAACACCTCGGCGTGTTTTGATGCATCACCGCTGCTGGCAATTTCGTCATGGCCGGCGCTACACTTTCGTCATGGCCGGGCTCGTCCCGGCCATCCACGTCTTACTTCGTTCCTGGAGAGAAAGACGTGGATGCCCGGAACAAGTCCGGGCATGACGGTGAAACATCGCCGTAACAGAAAGCCGATCGAATGCCCGACCAATGGAATAAATATTCTGCGACCGCCGCCCGCAAGCACGCCAAGCCGGGGCGCGAGGTTAGGCCGAAGAGCACCACCGTCGACATCCATTCGCACGTCGCGATCCCGCAGGCGGCCGCCTTCGTCAAGTCGCACCTCGATATGTCCACGGTTCCGCTGGCGCATTTCGCCGACGCGCCGACCAAAGCGTTGAGCCAAAAGCAGGAGGAGGACATTCGCGCGCGGATCACCGGCTACGACGAGCGCCTCGCCGATCTCGACACGATGGGCATCGACCTGCAGCTCGTCATGCCGCCGCCGAACCAGTGCTATTACACGGTGCCGGCCGACATCGCGGTCAAAGCCGCGCAGATGGTGAACGACGGGCTGGCGCAATACGTGGCGCGCAAGGCGGACCGGTTCGTCGCACTCGGCACCGTGCCGCTGAGCGACGGCGCGGAGGCCGCGCGCGAGCTCGAACGTTGCATGACCTCACTCGGCATGAAGGGCGCCGAGATCTTGACCAACGTGGCGGGCCACGAACTCTCCGAGCCGCAGTACGCGCCGTTCTGGCAAAAGGCCGAGGCGCTTGGCGCACTTGTCGTCATTCATCCCAACGGCTTCACCGAAGGCAGACGGTTCACGCGCTTCTATTTCAACAACGTGATCGGCAACCCGCTCGAGACCACCATCGCGCTGCATTACCTGATCTTCGACGGCGTGCTCGAACGGCATCCCAAGTTGAAGATTCTCGCGGTGCACGGTGGCGGTTATCTGCCGGCCTATGCCGGCCGCATCGATCACGCCTGGGGCGCGCGCTCCGATGCGCACGGTGATTTGCCGCGGCCGCCGACCAGCTACCTCAGGCAGATCTATTTCGACACGGTGGTGTTCACGCCGCACCAGCTCGCCGAGCTGGTGCGCCTCTACGGCACGGAACGCATCATCATGGGAACCGACTACCCCTTCGACATGGCCGAATTCGATCCGATCGGCCACCTCGCCGCGGTGGAGGGCCTTGATGCCGCCACCGTCGCCGCCATTGCCGGCGGCAATGCGCGCAAGCTATTGGGGATCTAGTTCCGTTCAACACAGATGCTGGCAGACAAAATTCTTGATCGTGCTGATCGGATTTTCGGAGCCGCCGGCACTCGCCTGGTGTTCCGCGGCCTTCCGTTCCGGCGCGAGCTTGGGCTCTTTCTTTTTCGACGGCTTTTCCGCGATCACCATGGCCCAGTACGTCTTGTAGCGGGTCTGATCATTGTGGGCGACGGCAACCCCGACAATGTCCGCCTTCGATAGCAGCAGGTTCGCGTTGTGGCCCGACGAGGTCTGCCACATGTGAAACGTCTGCGTCCATGTCTTGGTGCCAGCCGCTATGTTTTCGGCCGCCATCCCCGTCCGCATGCCAGAAATCCGCGCGGTGAATGATCCCGCTACGCTGTGATCCAAGATGCCGGAAGCGGCCATCGCCTTTGCCTGCCGTTCGGCGATCGCGGTGAGCTGCGGGTCGGTCTTGACGGCCGATAGGCCGTTCGCCTGCCGATACCGCGAGACCATCTCCGCCATGTCTTCCGCATGCGCCAGCGTCGAGGTGATCGCGATCACCGCGGCCAGCAAGACCCTCCTCATTACCGGTTCCCCCCACCGTCCCCTGCAATGAAGCAGCCATCATTGGCGCCGGATGCGGCGGATATTGGGCATGGGCTACGCGCCCGAATTGTCGCGGCAGCGGAATCGAGTGGGGGAATGTCCCACGCTTTCGCCGCAACATCGTCAATGTTCCGGTGAATGAACGCGGCGGACCAATCCAGTTCCACCTCACCTTGCGAGAGGCGCACACCTATGAAGATCAACGTCGAAACCACCGTTGCGGCACCCATCGAGCAAGTCTGGCGGGCCTATACGACACCCGCGGACATTAAGCAGTGGAACGCCGCGTCTGATGACTGGCATACGACAGCTGCTTCCGTTGACTTGCGCGAAGGCGGCGCTTTCTCTTCGCGCATGGAGGCGAAGGACGGCAGCATGGGGTTCGATTTCGCCGGGACCTACACGAAGATCGTCAAGCATAAGCTGATCGAGTATTCGTTCGGCGATCGCATGGCGCAAGTCGAGTTCACCCCTAACGCCAAAGGCGTCGTCGTCCACGTCACCTTTGACAGCGAACCGACGCACTCCATCGAGCAGCAGCGAGGAGGATGGCAGGCGATTCTCAATAATTTCGCCCGCCACGTTGAAGGCAATCAAAAGAAATCCTGAGTTTGTGTGGACGCGGCCAATGTCGCCTTCGTTGCTTTAATCCTGCCGAAATTCGTCACGCCCGCCCTCATCCTGAGGAGCGCGCGTGATAAGGTGTGCTTCGGTCACGACTCGGGTGCGCGCGCGTCTCGAAGGATGAGGGGCGGCCTGGACTCCCCGTCGGCGCTACCGGCCCCGCTCATGCTTCGAGATGCATCGCAGCGCACACGCTGCGATGCTCCTCAGCATGAGGCTGGGCACCTTTATGCTGAGGCCGGCTTAGGCGTCACTCGCCTTTCACGTTGGCGTCGTGAATCACCTTGCGCCACTTGGGCTCATCGCTCTTGATGTATTTCGCCAGCTGCTCGGGCGTACCGGCAATCGAGTCGAAATACTGGCGCTCGAGGAAATTCTTCTTGACCTCGGGATCGGCGAAGATTTTCCGCACTTCGGCGTTGATCTTGTCGACGATGTCCGCCGGCATCCCGGGCGGGCCGAACAAGCCGAACCAGGACACCGCCTCGTAGCCGGGCAGCCCGCTCTCCGCGACGGTGGGGACTTCCGGCAGCAGCGCCATGCGTTTTGCCGCCCCGACGGCGATGAGCTTGACCTTGTGCGCCTTCCATTGCGGCACGGCGCTGCCCACGCTGATGAACATCAGCTGGATGTGTCCAGCCATCACGTCGGTCAGCGCCGGCGTCGCGCCCTTGTAGTGCACTGCCTGGAATTTGGCGCCCGAGAGCGCCTGGAACAGCTCCATGTTGAGGTGCCCGCTCGATCCGACGCCGAACGTCCCGTAGTTGAGCTCGCCCGCCTTCTCTTTCGCGAGCGCAATGAGCTCCTTCACGTTTTGCACCGGTAGCGCGGGATTGAGGATGAGCGCGTGGTTGATGCTGACAAGCCCGCAGATCGGCGTGAAGCCCTTGACCGGATCGTAGGGGAGCTTGGGATAGAGGCTCGGATTGACCACGAACGTCGTTTCCGGCCCGATCAACAACGTGTAGCCGTCGGGCGCCGCCTTGGTGACGTATTCCGCCGCGATCTGGTTGTTGGCGCCCGGCTTGTTTTCGACGATCACCTGCTGGCCCCAAGCTTCGGTGAAGCGCTGCGCCAATGTGCGGGCAAGCGCGTCGGTCACGCCGCCGGGCGCGGCCGGCACGATGATGGTCACCGGCTTTGTCGGATAGCTCGCCTCTTGCGCGGCCGCCGCCGCGGGCAGCAGAAAACTCACCACCGCGATCGCAAGCGAAATCCGCATTGCGTGCTCTCCCTGAAGCCGTGGCCTTTTCTCGACTATCGCTGATTTTCTGCCGGCTGCCTATGGTTAGGTCCGGCCGTGACGGCGCTTCGGGTTCGACCTCAACGGCCGAGTGCGCTTCGTGCCGCTATCACGACGCGCGAGGCGTACCCCCGCCGCCGGGTGCTCCCAGCCGAACACACTACGTCCGCCGTATGCGGGCGAACGTTGCCGCTCCTCTCCGATCAGCGCCGCGAACGAAGATCCGGCACCAGCGTGTTCCAGCGTGCGGGCCTGCGCGTCCAGCTGCCGCAACGCGGCAAGCTCCTCGTCGCGTCCGAGCTTCGCTTGCCGCACGGCCGATTTCAGCACGCGGATGGTTTCGTCATAGACCTTAAGCGGGACCGGGAACGGATGCCGATCCTTTCCACCATGCGCGAGGGAGAATCGCGCCGGATCGGTGAAGCGGTAGGGCGCGCCATGCACGATTTCGGCAACCATGGCGAGCGCGCGCACGGTGCGGGCGCCGACCCCGGGCGTGAGCAGCAGATCCGCGAAGTCGCGCGGCCCGCGATCCGCCGCCGCGGCCAAATTGCCGTGCAGCCGTCGCATGGACACGTCGGTCGCACGGACATCGTGATGCGCCGGCAAGATCAAATTTGGCAGCGGCAGTTGCTCCGCCGATGGAGCGCGAAGCGCGTTGCGGCCTTCCGCCTTCGACAGCTCGCGCGTAATCGCGTCCGGCCCCATCGACGCAAGGAGCTCGAGCTGACCGCGGCGCGAGGCCTCGGCCCGACGATCGGTCAGGTTGACGATCACGCCTTGCGCAGGCCCTTCGATCGCCGAATGCGGCTCATCCACAAAGCTTGTCAGTCCTTGCGAGAGCCAGTGGTAACGGCGCGCCTGCTTGCGGTCGCCGTTCATTCCTTGCTGAACGACGGCCCAACGGCCCTCGTCGGTGACGATGAAGCCATGCAGATAAAGGTCAAAGCCGTCCTGGACGGCGGCACCGTCGACCTTGGCTATGAGCCGGCTCGCGGTCGCGAGGGCGGCGCCGTCGAACCCCACCCGCTCCCCGATAGCGAGGAGTTCGTGCGGCGTTTGCCGGGAATGCTTGCCGCGCCCGCCGCAGACATGCATTCCCAGTTCATGGCGCAACGGCGCGAGCCCACGTTTGAGCGCTCCGATCACGCTCGTGGTAATGCCGGAAGAATGCCAATCCATTCCCATCACGGCGCCGAACGACTGGAACCAGAACGGGTGGGCCAGGCGGCGCAGCAGCTCATCGCGCCCGTAGTGATAGATGATCGCCTGGCTGATCACCGCGCCGAGACGGGTCATGCGGTCCGCGAGCCATCTCGGCACGGCGCCGCCGTGCAGCGGCAGGTCGGCGCTTCCAGCCCTTCGAGCTTCCATCAATCCTCGCAGCCGAGGCCGGTTCCGTCCTTCGCGAGGTGCGCTTCGCTTGCCTCGCGTGACGCGGTTCTAGATATTCAACGCAGCGCCGAATGTTAAGCCAGCGCCCGTCCCGGCTTTTGCCGCAGGAGCGCAGGAGAGCATCTCGAGACCGCGAACAACTGCGGACATGTCGGGCATTCCCATGCGCAACAGCACCATCCGCGTCGCCACCTTCGCCGGCCCCGGCGCCGAGCCGGTCATCCGCGCCGTGCCATGGCCGCAGGTTGGGAAGAAGGCCGCGCTCATTCAGATCGGCGCCTGCGGGGTATGCGGCACCGACCTGCATATCCTCAAAGGCCACTGGCCGAAGCCGCTCCCCTGGCCGTTCACGCTCGGGCACGAGCTCGGCGGCGTCATCGTCGAAGCCGGTGGCGACTTCACCCAAGACTTCATGGGCAAGCCGCTTGGCGTCGGCTCGAAGGTGATGATCCCGCCGCTGATGCCGTGTGGACACTGCTATTACTGCGTGCATTACCCGCAGCAGGCCAACAAGTGCCTGACCCCGGTCTACTACGGGCGCTATCTCGGCTTCGACAAGCCGCCGCATTTGTGGGGAGGCTTCGCGGAATATGTGTATGTCGACCTCGCGATGCTCCCCGGCACCAAGGTCTACAAACTGCCCGACGACATGCCGCTGCGACTCGGCGCGCTGTCGGAGCCGTTGACCTCCTGCATTCGCGCGTTCAACCGCGCGATCCGCGCCGGCGGATTCACCTGGGGCGACACGGTGGTCATCCAGGGCTCGGGGCCGATCGGCATTCTCGCCATCGCCGCCGCGCGCGAGATGGGCGCCGGTCGCGTGATCTGCGTCGGCGCGCCGGAGACGCCGCGGCTTGAACTCGCGCGAAAGTTCGGCGCCGAGGCGACGGTCGACATCGAGGCGGTGACGCAGCCGCAGCAGCGCATCGCGCGCGTGCGCGACATCGTCGGCGGCTTCGGCGCCGACCTGGTGATGGACTGCTCCGGGCATCCGAGCGCCGGCCCCGAAGGGATCGAGATGCTGCGCGACGGCGGCACCTACGTGGAGATGGGCCAGTTCACCGACGCCGGCGCGATCGAGACGTCATGGCACCGCATCTGCGCCAAGGATCTCAACGTGCTGGGCTCGTGGGCGTTTACCGCCAATGACTTGCCGCTCGGCGTCGCCATGCTCGACCGCGCCCGCGACAGATATCCCTGGCTCGCCATGCAGACGCTCTATCCGTTCGACGAAGCCGGAGTGTCCCGCGCGGTAAAGGACGCAATGGCGATGAAGACGGTCAAGTCGACCATCGTCCCCTGGCCGGAGCTGGTGTGACGGCACGCGCGCGTTCCCGCGCGCGGCGAGACTTGACTAGCGCTTGGCCCTGGACTTGTTCAGGGTCACGGCGGCGCGAATGAGCGTCTTCAACGCCGTCTCGTTGATCTTGTCGCCCTCGTGGAAGTCGATGGCGCGCCTTACGTTCCCCTCAAGACTCGAATTGAAAAGGCGCGATGGATCTTTCAGCGCCGCCCCTTTGGCGAAGGTCATCTTGACGACGGTCTTGTAAGTCTCGCCGGTGCAGATCAATCCGTCGTGCGACCACACCGGAACCCCTCTCCACTTCCACTCCTCGACGACTTCGGGATCGGCTTCTTTCACCAAGGCACGCAGCCGGCTGAGCATCTTGCCCCGCCAATCGCCGAGCTCCTTGATTCTCGCGTCTATCAGCTGCGATGGAGATTTGCTTTTTTGCGAGCCGCTCGTCGTCATGCCGGTCTCCTCCTTTACTCCCGACACTCCTCAATCTATTCGCGCCAGCGTCTGCTCCAGGGCCGCAAAGAACCGCTGCCATCCGTACGTGGCGCCCTGATACGCCTGCTGCTGATCTCCCCGGAAGCCGGACTGCTCCATGCGCAGCCGCGTCCCCGTGCTCGTCGCGGTGAGAGTCCAAGTGACGACACTCTCGAGGCCATAGGCCGCCCACGTGTAAGACAGCGTTTTGTTCGGCTCGACGGCCACGACCTTACAGTCGACGGCGCCCCAGTCAGCGCGAAAATTGAAACGGTGGTCCACGACCAGCTTGAAGTCGTTCTTCATCAGCCACTCCTCCATCAGATGCGGCTGAGTGAGCGCGCGCCAGACCTTTTCCGGCGGATACGGGAGTTCACGTTCAACAACGACAGAGCGTGCTTCGGTCGAGCTTTCATTCATTGGTCCACCCTTTTCAGCAAATCTTCGAGCTGGTCGAACCGCCTTTGCCAAAAGGGGGCCATTTGGCTTGTCCAGTCGATCAGCGGGGCCAGCGCGCCGAGCTGCGCGCTATAGTGCGTCTGGCGACCTTCATGGCGGTCGCGCACCAGCCCGGCCCGCTTGAGGACCCCGAGATGCTTCGAGACTGCGGGTTGCGAGACCCCGGCCCGAGCCGTCAGGGCGGCGACCGTCTGCTCTCCTTCGCGGCACAAGCGCTCGAAGATCGCCCGCCGCGTCGGATCGGCGAGCGTTCTGAAGAGCGCATCGTGATGGCTCGGCATTGAGGATCGATAACTCGCTGGTTATTGATTGACATATAACCGGCGAGCTATGAATAGGTCAAGCGGGACCGTGGGGCGGCCCGATCCTCTTCGCAGGAGCCCCCGGGAGATGCAGGGCACCGCTCGTCTGCAAGTTGGCGTCACCCGCGTGGGTATGCATGCAGGATCGTTTCGATCCTGCGCGGTCATGCCGACGCGGTGCGCGCTTCGTATTGCTGTTATCCGCGCTGCGTAACTAAGAAGACAGCGCCTAAGCCTTCTGATGCATGCAATTCTTCACGTAATCGCGGCGCTTGAGGAAGTGGATGGCCGAGTATTTCTTCTTCGCCTGGGCCTGGCATTGCGCTTGAAGCTGCGCCGACCCGGATTTCTTGGGGGCAGCGTCGGCAGATGCGGCAAACGCGACGGCCAGCAGGCCGGCCGTGACGATCGTGATGATAGATTTCATGGGCAATCCTCCTGTAAGGCGCGAAAACAATGCGCGAAACGCCCCGCAGTTCCGCAATGGAGTCCTGACAATCTGTTCAGGAAAGTCCTGTTTGCTCGGCCAGATCGCAGCGTCGAGCGCTGCTTTATTCAGTCATCGAGGCCTAACTGCTTGCTTGGATGGCCGACCATCAGAGTCAGAACGATGTTTGTCCCTTCGTCGTAAGTGATCGTTGGATCCAATTCTTGGGCGTATCTGGTGATTGCCTCGCTAACCTGCCGCGCGAGGTCCCGATTTTCCGATCCAATGGCGGCACGAAACTGCTGCATCAGCGTTGTGTTTTCCGCGACACGGCGGGCGATCGTTTCCAGCTCTTCCTGCGTTCGCGATCGCTTGCGCCGAAAGTGATCCAGTGGCAGGTCCGGCGCAGAGCTGCTCCGCCGCCTCGTCCGACCGATTGCTATTCCTCTGGGTTTGTCCCGATCATCCACGCCATCCTCCGTTGGAAGCTCGCGCAATACCCCTCAATACGTTCAGATGGGATATTGCAACTACGTAATTAGCATAACAACCGCGACGGCATTCCCCAGGCATTTCTCCCTTTCTCCTATGGGCTTCAATGCCCGAGAGATCTCCTCGCGCGCCGACATGGTTGTCTGTATGGGCGATCCTGTGGCCGAGAGCCGCAGGCCACCTTTTGTGTGACCAACCTCACACAATCGAGCGAGACAGCAGCGCTAGCCTGCTTGCGGTGCGGCGCATGAATGGGCGGAACCCGGCGCCGCCTGGAGGGGCCGATGGCGCACTGGCTGGGAGAATGGCGCTACGCGTCGTGCTTGCTCGCGGTGCTCTTGCTGTGGATCGGAGCGCCCCAATCCGCGGCCGAGCCCATCATCCATGCCACGCCGGGGGATGGCAGGCAGCCGTCTGCGCCCCATAACGCTCCAGCCGGGATCCCGCTCTGGCGGACCATAACCCTCGGCGCCCATACCGGTGTCGAGGCCTATCGTGACGCGCTCGATGCCGCGGGGATCAAGGTCGGGGTGTCGGCCGACGAGATCCTCGGCCGGCCGGCGTTTGCTTACGCGACGATGACGCTCCAGGTGGAGCTCGCGATCATCTCGGTCGCGGAGCTCGGCCTGGACGCCGAAGTCTCCTCGCAGTCCGAGGTCTATGCCCGCGCCAAACGGATTGGTCTCGAGCTGTGCCCGGCCGAGGTCGGACCGCGGCTGCGGCTCGATTATCGCGACCAGCCCCTGGGGGAAGCGCTCGACGTCGCCATGGAGCCGGTCGCCACGTATAGCGGAGAGCCCACGATCCTTGCGCTGGTGAACTTCGGCAGCGGTCTTGCGCTCATCGGCAGCGACGGACGATCCGACACGATGGTGCCCCGCACGCGTCGCTTCGTGTTTGCGCGTCCCGCCAAGGGACGTTTGGAGGCGAGGCGAGATATCGAACCTGTCATTCCCTGAGGGGCGCGGCTGTCATCGGCCTGCCCTGCGGCGATGCGTTGTCCCTCCCCTGTTTTTCTCCTGTTGTTTACAGGCCCCACCCGCTGCGCGATCTGCTCCAGCCGTCACCGCGACCGAGCTCGGCCGCGCAGCCCGCCCCGAATAACCTGTGTCGTGCCGCTCAACAGCGTTTATTCCGCTCCGTAGCCGACGAGACGCAGGGACTAATTCCCGCTTGATCGCACGCCGTAATCGCGATCGTGTGAGCAGGGTTTGATTTGGCTGATGGAATAGGCGGCGAGCCGCGGCGATCTCCTAGACGAAGGGTTGTCAGCAAGGAGAACGCAAATGCCTGCCAAGGCCGCCGTAGTTCTCGCCGTCCCGCTCGTCTTTGCCGCTGCGGTGGCGTTTGCCGATACGCCGAACCGGACCGGTGATCGCTCTCCGTTCGTCGCAGAGGCGGTGGCGCAGTCGTCCGTCGATCGCATCGCCGCGGTGAGAAATGCCGTTAACGGCAACGAGTCGCTTGCCCCGTCACAGCTCGCCCTCTTCAAGAGCGCCTTCATCTGTCGCGGCGGCCTGGACCTGACGACGGTTTGGATCAAATTGACGGACCCCGCCGGCAACGCGATTCACGTCAACCTCGAGCACATCACGTCCGTCAGATCCACCACGCAAGTTCCCGGAGCCAGGGCCCAGCTCGATCTGGCCAGCGGGAAATTTCAAGGGGTGCAGGAAGATATCGAGGAGGTCATGCGGTTGATCTCCGCCGCCTCAGGCGCCCGCGAGAGGGATGACGACACGTAGATCGCCGCGCTCTGCCTTGCTGAGGATTGCTGCAGTTGCCCCCATTCTCTCGTGCCCGGTCGTGGAGGCGCGCGGCGCCGGATGCTGTCGTCGGTTCGATCGAGCATCAGTGCGCCGCGTCGGCCCCGCTCGCCGCTTCGACCACGACCGTGCCCGTCATGTGCGGATGCACCGAGCAGAAATACGCGTAAGTGCCCGGCGTCGTGAACGTGAAGGAGAATTTATCCCCTGTGTCGAGCGCCTTCGATTTGAAGAGCTTGTTGCTCGAGGCGACGGTGTGGGGAGCGTCGTCCTCGTTGATCCAGGTCACGGTCGTCCCGGCCTTCACCGTGATGCGCTGGGGAACGAACGCGAACTGGTCGATCTCGACCTCTGCGGCCGCCGCCGGCGCGGGTTGAGCGGCAACAACGCGCGGTGCGCCAAGAAGCATGACCGCAAGCGCGGTGGCGATGCGGATCGCGCTGATGGTGCGCATGACCGAGATGTCCCGCTTCAGCGCTGCAGCGGCTGGTCGATGATGGCGAGCCGTTGCTGCCCGCGTTTGAAAGTGACGTCGGTGATGCCGAGAACCGAACGCAGCTTGTCGTCGGCGACTTTCATCGGTCCGGGCGAAGGAGCGGCGCCCGGTGCGGGTTGCGGGAACGCGGTCGACATCGCGGTATGGAAGGTCACGTTGCCTTCGACTTTCTGCATGATCTGGTGAATGTGGCCGTTGAGCACAGTCACCGATCCGAAGCGCTTGAGGTAATCGAGCGCGCGCGCGGCGTCTTCGGTGCCCCAGCCCCAGGCTGGGTAGACCGACCACAGCGGAATGTGGGCGAAGACGACGATCGGGGTTGAGGCGGCGCGGCCCTTGAGGTCGTCCTCCAGCCATTCGAGCTGCTCGTTGCCGAGATTGCCCAGCCCGCCGGCCTTGAGATCGACGACGTTGACGAGGCCGATGAAGTGCACGCCGTTGGCGTCGAAGCTGTACCAGCCCGCACCTTTGCTGCCGCGACCGTAGCGGTCGCGGTAAAGCTTCACATCCTCGTCGAGAACGTCGTGTTCGCCCGGTACGTAGTGCACGTCGAGCCGCGCCTGCGAGATGATGCGGTCGGCGTCGTCGAATTCGGAGGGTTTTGCGAGGTGGGTGATATCGCCGGTATGAATGATGAAGGATGGCTTGACCGGAAGCGCATTGATCTTGTTCAGCGCTTCCTCGAGCGTACCGATAGCGTTCGGGTTCGCCGGCTTGTCGAATCCGACGTGGCTGTCGCTGATTTGCAGAAAGGTCAACCCACTTGGTTCGGCGGCCCTTGCCTCGCCGATAATGCCCATTGAGCTCGG
>DASSGH010000082.1:0-39895 GCA_035693615.1 Xanthobacteraceae bacterium | reverse complement strand
GAAGCGATCGAGCAGCCGCTCGCGCTCGGCGGAATCACCGCTCAGGAGCGCGATCTGCTCGGAATTCTCGCGTACCCGCACGAGATTGAAGCGGAAGTCGGCCTCGAACCGCTGCTGGCGGAAATTGAGCGACACCAGCGGCCAGCCGATGAGATGGGTGAGCGCGGTTCCCACAACGGCGTAGAGCAGCGCCGCCCACACGAGATAGCCGGGAATGCTGAAGCTCGCGCCGAACAGGTAAAGGGGAGCGGCCGCGGACAGCGTCCACAGTATGACCACGAAGGAGCCCAGCGTGACGATCGCGCTGAGCAGCCCGACGCTGATCGACAGCGTGCGATCGATGAACAGATTAATGTCTTCGGCGATGCGCTGGTCGGGGTTGTCGGCGGCGTCCCCGAGCAGCTGCATGCGGTAATGGTTGGCGCCGGCGAGCCAATGGTCGAGGTATTCCCGTGTCATCCAGCGGCGCCAGCGGATCTGCAGCCATTGATTGAGATAGAGCTGATAGACGGCGAGCACAATGTAAGACGCCGCCAGGCCGCAGAAGAACAGCAGCTCCCAGACGAAGTTGTCCCAATTGCGCTCCTGCAGCGCGTTGTAGAAGCGGTTGTTCCACTGATTGAGCATGACATTAATCGCCACGATCGAGAGCTCGATCGTGATCACGGCGGCAAGGAGCGAACGGCCGGCCCAGCGGTCCTCGGAAAAGAAATAGGGACGGGCCAGCCGGAAGATGATGGCGAGCGTCGAGACGAGGCGTGACACGGGTTTCTCCTGTCTGCCGGCACCGGTTCGGAAGGCTTGCGGTCGTTGGGTAATGGCTCAGCCGATCAATCCGGCCTCAATGGGGCGGTGGGCCCGTTCGCGGCGGTGGGGAGCCAGCCTGTGATCTGCCGCCATCGGCGATTTTAGCACAAGCGCACGGGGCAGGCGCTGAATGCCGCGCTTGTGATCGGCAGAGCGGCCTTGTTAAGCCCCGCTCCGCTGCTCCGGCCGCGGGCGCTGCCCCGCGGCGGGGGCGAGACAATTCGTGCCTTGTGCGGGGCGACAGCACCCCGTAAAAACACCACCCCATACAACCTGCCGTACCGGAATAGGAGCCGTTCGGGCGGGTTAATCGCGAAAGACGAACCATATCGTCTCTCAAATCCGAGCCAGGGAGGAAGAGAATGCCCAACAGGTCTTCATCTGCAGCAGCGACGCGCCGCAAATTCCTTAAAGGAGCTGCGTTGGCCAGTGTCGCGAGCGTGGCGGCGCCGAGCGTGGTAAACGCGCAAGGCCCGATCAATATGCGGTGGCAGAGCACGTGGCCGTCGAAAGACATATTTCACGAATACGCGCTCGATTACGCCAAGAAAGTCAACGACATGACCGGCGGCGACCTCAAGATCGAGGTGCTGCCCGCCGGCGCTGTGGTGCCGGCCTTCCAGCTGCTCGATGCCGTCTCCAAAGGCGTGCTCGACGGCGGCCATGGCGTGCTCGTCTATCACTACGGCAAGCAGACCGCGCTCGCGCTCTGGGGCTCGGGCCCGGGCTACGCGATGGACGCCAACATGCTGCTGTCCTGGCACAAATACGGCGGCGGCAAGGAATTGCTCAACAAGCTCTACAACTCGATCGGTGCGAATGTCGTCTCTTTCCCGTACGGACCGATGCCGACGCAGCCGCTCGGCTGGTACAAGAAACCGATCACCAAGGCCGACGACTTCAAAGGCCTCAAATTCCGCACGGTCGGCATTTCCATTGACGTGTTCCAGGGCATGGGCGCCGCGGTGAACGCCTTGCCCGGCGGCGAGATCGTTGCCGCCATGGACCGCGGCCTGATCGAGGCGGCCGAGTTCAACAACGCATCATCGGACCGCGCGCTCGGCTTCGCCGACGTCTCCAAGATATGCATGCTGCAGAGCTATCATCAGAACGCCGAGCAATTCGAGATCACCTTCAACAAGACGAAGTACGATGGCCTGCCGGATAAGCTGAAAGCGATCATCGCCAACGCGGTCGAGGCCGCTTCGCAGGACATGCAGTGGAAAGCGATCGACCGCTACTCGCAGGACTACGTCGAGCTGCAGACGAAGGACAATGTGAAGTTCTACAAGACGCCCGATTCCGTGCTCAAGCGGCAGCTCGAGGTGTTCGACGAGGTGGCAAAGAAGAAGGCGGCGGAAAATCCGCTGTTCAAGGAGATCATCGAATCCCAGCTCGCGTTCGCCAAGCGCGCCACGCAATGGGAACAAGACACCGTCGTGAGTCGAAAGATGGCCTTCGACCACTACTTCGGCGCGAATGCCAAAAAGCCGATCTGACGACGCGCTGAAACTGGCAAAGCACCATTCGGCGCGCGACCGAGTGGTGCTTTGTTCTTATCATCTTCCTCGCAATTGACGGCGGCAATGGATGAGCGTCCAAAGCATCCTGCACGCGATTGACGGCATCAGCACTTGGGTCGGCAAGGCTGCAGCGTGGCTCATCATTGCGCTGATGACGGTCGTCTGCGTCGAGGTCTTCAAGCGCTACATCTTGAACGCGCCAACGGCGTGGATATTCGACCTCGATAACATGCTTTACGGCACGCTGTTCATGCTCGCCGGCGCCTACACCTTGGCGCAAAACGCCCACGTACGCGGTGATTTCCTGTACAGCTCGATGCGGCCGCGGATGCAGGCGGGCCTCGACATCGTGCTCTACATCGTCTTTTTCGTCCCTGGAATCGCCGCGCTCATTTATTCGGGTTACGTTTTCGCGTCGGAATCATGGGCCATCGGCGAGCATTCGACTGTGACGGCGGAGGGGCCGCCGGTCTACCAGTTCAAGGCGATGATGCCGGTCGCCGGCGTGCTCGTGATGCTACAAGGCGTTGCCGAGATCGTGCGATGCGCGGTCTGTCTCAAGACCGGGGAGTGGCCGAGCCGGCTCAAGGACGTCGCCGAAATCGACGTGGTTGAGGAGCAGCTCGCGCACAGCGAATACGTCGACGAAGCGACGCGCAAGATCGCCATCGAGCGCGCGCACGAGATCGACGAGACCGCGCGCCAGCGCGGCATGGGGGGAGATCTCAACACATGAGCGATCCCGCCCTCGGGCTCACCATGCTGATGCTCATCGTGGTCGTGATCATGATGGGCTTCCCGACGGCATTCACGCTCATGGGCCTCGGGATGTTCTTTGGCTACATCGCCTTCTATGACCCGACGCAGGCCTTCACCGACAATAAAGTCTTCGATCTGATGGTCCAGCGCACTTACGGCGCGATGACCAACGACGTGCTGATCTCCATTCCGCTGTTCGTGCTCATGGGCTACGTGATGGAACGCGGCGCGCTCGTGGACAAGATGTTCTACTCGATCCAGCTCGCGTTCCGCCGCGTGCCGGCTTCGCTCGCGGTCGCGACGCTGATCGTGTGCACGTTCTGGGGCATCGCCAGCGGATTGGTTGGCGCGGTCGTGGTGCTGATGGGGGTCATCGCCTTCAATCCGATGCTGCGCGCCGGATATGACGTGAAGCTCGCGTCCGGCGTAATCACCGCGGGCGGCACGCTCGGCATTCTGATCCCGCCGTCGGTGATGATCATTGTCTACGCAGCGGTGGCGGGGCAGTCGGTGGTGAAGCTCTACGCCGCGGCGATGTTTCCCGGATTTTTTCTGGCGCTGCTCTACCTCGTCTATATCGTCGGCTGGGCGCTCATCAATCCGAAGATCGCGCCGCCGCTCTCGGAAGAGCTGACGCGGGTTCCTGTGCCGCCCTGGATGCGGAAATTTCAGTTGGCGTATTCGAACAATATGTTCCTCGGCCTTGCTTCGGCGTTGTTATCGCCGTCACGGGCGACCAAAATAGAAGCGGAAAAAACCCCCCTCACGTATGGGATGCTGCTTCAGAACTTCTGCGTGACGCTGGTGCCGTTCGCGCTGGTCGCCGGCACTTTCGCTTTGGCGTGGTGGTACGTCGTTATCCACCAGCAGGCGGCCGCCGAGGCGGCGGTATCGGGTGTGCAGCAGCTCGGAACTCCCGGGCTGAGCGGCGCCCCGGCGTCGCCGGCCGAACAAGGGCCGCCGGAAGGCTTTTACTTGTGGTTTGCCGTGTGCGCCGCCGCCGGCGCGCTCTACATCGCGCGCTCGTACTGGAAAATGGACGCCGATCGTTTCGTCATCCTCAAGCTTCTGACCTCCTCGGTGATGCCGCTCGGCATTCTCACCGTTGTCGTCCTCGCCGTCATTCTGTTCGGGATCACGACCGCCACCGAATCCGCCGGCGTCGGCGCCGCCGGCGCCTTTCTGCTCGCTTTCCAGGCGCGAACGCTCGATTGGAAACGCACCAAGGAAGCGGTGTTTCTGACGGCGAAGACGACCGCCATGGTGTGCTGGCTGTTCGTCGGCTCGGCGCTGTTTTCCGGCGTGTTTGCGATCCTCGGCGGACAGGCCTTGGTCGAGCAATGGGTGCTGTCGCTCAACATGTCGCCCGTGCAGTTCATGATCCTGTCGCAAGTGATCATCTTCCTGCTCGGATGGCCGCTCGAATGGACGGAGATCATCGTCATCTTCGTACCCATCTTCCTGCCGCTACTGAAGCATTTCAACATCGACCCGGTCCTCTGGGGCACGCTGGTGTTCGTGAACCTGCAGGCGGCATTCCTCTCGCCGCCCGTGGCGATGTCGGCGTTCTATCTCAAGGGCGTCGCACCGTCGCACGTCACCCTCAATCAGATCTTTAGCGGCATGATGCCGTACATGATCGTTATCATCGTTTGCATGGTGATCATGTATGTGTGGCCGGGCATGACGCTTTGGCTGCCGAACTATCTTTACGGCGGCTGAAGCGCGAAACCGCACGCGTGAAGGATGGGCGAGGAATTCGTCAAGCTGACTGCAAGCGAGGCGGCGGCGACAATCGCCGGCGGCGCGATCTCGGCCGAGGATTATACTCGCGCCTGCCTAGAGCGCATCGAGGCGCTCGACAGCGAGATCAAGGCCTTCGCCCATCTCGACCGCGACCATGCGCTTGCCCAGGCGCGCAAACTCGACGCGCGCCGTCTCGAGGGCCATCCGCTCGGCCCGCTGCACGGCATTCCGGTCGCGATCAAGGACATCATCGACACCGCGGATTATCCGACCGAGCTCGGCTCGCCGCTGGCGGCGGGCCGCCGCACCCGTCACGACGCCACCGTGGTG
The DNA here is from genome assembly GCA_035693615.1 of Xanthobacteraceae bacterium. Classification (GTDB taxonomy): domain Bacteria; phylum Pseudomonadota; class Alphaproteobacteria; order Rhizobiales; family Xanthobacteraceae; genus VAZQ01. The sequence goes on along the minus strand of DASSGH010000082.1, from coordinate 34,730 downwards.
GCGAAGCTGCGCGCCGCCGGCGCGGTGATCATCGGCAAGACGGTGACCACCGAGTTCGCGTATTTCCATCCGGGTGCGACGCGCAACCCGCACGATCACGCGCGCACGCCGGGCGGCTCGTCGTCGGGATCGGCCGCGGCGGTGGCCGCGCATATGGTGCCGCTTGCGCTCGGCAGCCAGACCAACGGCTCGGTGATCCGCCCCGCCGCCTTCTGTGGCGTGTTCGCGATCAAGCCGACCCATGGCCTCGTCTCGCGCGCGGGCGTGCTGGCGCTGTCGCGCAAGCTCGATCATATCGGGGCGTTTGCGCGCTCGCTCGACGACTTGGCGCTGATCCTCGAGGTGATCGCCGGCCACGATCCGGCTGATCCCGACACCGAGCCGTTCGCCGCCCCCGATTTCCGCGCGCTCGCGCGCGAGCCGCCCCCCTTGCCGCCGCGTTTCGCCTTCGTGCGCACGCCAATGTGGGACAAGGCCGACGGCGAGACCAAGGCCGCCTTCGAAGAGCTTGCGTCGGCGCTGGGCGGTGCGATCGAGGACGTCGTTCTTCCGCAGTCGTTCGCCGAAGCGTGGGAGAGCCATCGCACCATCATGGCGACGGAGATGGCGCACAATCTCGCGCCCTACCTCGCGCGCGGCGAACCGAGCGAAGCGCTGCGCAAGCTCGTTGCGCACGGCCGCGGCGTGGCGGCGGTCGACTATCTCGCTGCGCTCGCCGAGGCGCCGCGCTATGCCGCAAGCCTCGCCGAGATCTTCGATGCCTACGATGCCATCCTCACGCCGGCGACGCCCGGCGTTGCGCCCAAGGGGCTCGGCTCGACAGGGGATCCGGTGTTCTGCACGTTGTGGACGCTGACCGGATTGCCGGCCTTGACGCTGCCGCTATTCGCGGGCGAAGGAGGGCTGCCGATCGGCGCGCAGCTCGTCGGCCCCGCCGGCCGCGACGGCCGCCTCATGCGCACCGCGACCGCGCTGCTCGCGACATTGGCCCAATCCGAGAAGGGTCCCCGCAAGCGCACGCGGCGCTGATCATTCCCACGCACCTGCGTCCGCTGCCGCGGTTCTGTTTCGCGCTCTTCTTGCTAAACGCGCGAAGCGGCACCATCATCTGCCGCCGGGGCTTAGACGCATTCAACGTGACTCGTTCGAACCCTCGCATGCCGATTTCGCGCCGCGACTTCCTCAACGGGGGAGCCCTGAGCATCGCCGCAGGCCTCACGCCGGCGGCGCAGGTTCTAGCCGAGCCCGAGCGCTACCCGCCAGCGCTCACCGGATTGCGTGGCCAGCACCCGGGCTCCTTCGAGTTCGCGCACGCGCAAGCGCTCGCGGGCAAGCACTTCGGCTTCGAGGGGCTGCCGGTTGAGGAGGCCTACGATCTCGTCGTGGTCGGCGGCGGCATCAGCGGGCTGGCTGCCGCCTTCTTCTATCGACGCGCCGCCGGACCCTCCGCGCGCATCCTCATTCTCGATAACCACGACGATTTCGGCGGCCACGCCAAGCGCAACGAGTTCACGCGCGACGGCCGATTCCTGATTGGCTATGGCGGCAGCGAATCTATCGATTCGCCGCAGACCCAATACAGCGACGTGGCGAAAGCGCTGCTGCGCGAGCTCGGCGTCGACGTCACGCGGTTCGAGACCGCATTCGATCGCACGTTCTATTCCTCGCTCGGGCTTGCACGTGGCCTGTTTTTTGCGCGCGAGGCCTTCGGCCGCGACACGCTTGTGACCGGCGAACCGCCGGCCGCCGGCACCGACGAGGTTGCGCGCCGGCTCGCCAACGCCAAGACGCTTGCCGAGTTCGTCGCCACGTTTCCGATCTCGCCCGCGAGTAAGGACCAGCTCATCGCACTCTACGATGCGGCGCGCGATCCGCTCGCCGGCAAGACCGCGCAGGAGAAGCTCGACATTCTCAGGCGCACGAGCTACCGCGACTATCTCACGCGGATACGCGGCTGCAGCGACGAGGTGGCTAACTGTTTTCAGGGGCGCACGCTCGGCTTCTTCGGGCTCGGCTGCGACGCCGTGCCGGCGGCGGACGCCCGCGAATTGGGCTATCCCGGCTTCGACGGCCTGGGCCTGCCGGGACGCGCCGCCACGCGCGAGCCATACATCTACCACTTCCCCGACGGCAACGCCTCGCTCGCCCGGCTTTTGGTCCGCTCGCTCGTGCCGGACGTCGCGCCTGGCCACGGCATGGACGACGTGGTGCTGGCGGCGTTCGATTACGGCAAGCTCGACCGTGACGGGGAGGCGGTGCGCATCCGCCTCGACTCGACCTGTCTCGACGTCCGCAATGCCGGCGAGCGCGTGCTCGTAGGCTACGTGCGCAACGGCATGTCATATCGTGTCGAGGCCAAGCACGCCGTGCTCGCCTGCTTCCACATGACGATTCCGTACATCATGCCGGACCTGGCCGCGCCGCAACGCGAGGCGCTCGCGCGCAACGTCAAGACACCGCTTGTCTATACAAATGTGCTGGTGCGCGATTGGCAGCCATGGGTGCGACTCGGGGTGCACGACATCTCGGCGCCGATGTCGTTTCACAGCCGCGTAAAGCTCGATTTTCCGGTCAGCCTTGGCGGCTATCAGCATCCGCGCGATCCCTCGGGGCCGATCTGCCTGCATCTCGTTCACGTTCCGGGTGCGCCAAACCGGGGGCTCGATGCGCGCACCCAATTTCGCATCGGCCGGGCTCGGCTGCTCGACATGACCTTTGCGGATTTCGAGGACAAAATCCGCGATGAGCTCGACCGCATGCTCGCTGAAGGCGGCTTTTCCAGCGCCCGCGATATTGCGGCGATTACGGTCAACCGCTGGCCGCACGGATACAGTTACGTGGCGAACTCGCTCTACGACGAGGACGACTATGAGATCGTGCTGGAGCGGGCGCGACAAAAGGTGGGCCGCGTCGCCATCGCCAACTCCGATGCGGCCGGCGATGCCTATGCGCATCTCGCCATCGCCGAAGCCGCGCGTGCGGTGAGCGAATTGGCGGGGTAGGGGGGTAACATGCTTCCGATGGGAGCGAAGGTCGGCAAGACTGGCGAGGCGGCGGGTACGCTGCCGCAAGCCCTGCGGCGGGATTTCTCCGGCGTCGATTACGGCGAGGCGATGCGGCGCGCGCGGGAGATCGCCCCGATCCTGCGCGAGCGCGCCCAACGCGCCGAGGACGCGCGCATGCTCATTCGCGAGAACGAGCAGCTCCTGCACGAGAGCGGCTTGTTCCGCTTTCATCAACCCAAGGCGTTCGGCGGCATGGAGCTTCCCTTCGTGGCCGTCGTCGACATCCCGGCGGAGCTTGCGCGCGGCTGCGCGTCGACCGCATGGAGCGTGGGAAACGTGGCGTGTCATCACTGGATCCTCGGCTATTACGAGCCCGAGACCCAGCGCGAAGTTTGGGAGGCGAATCCGGACGCGCTGATCGCCTCCTCGATCGCGCTCGCCGCCGGGCGCGGCCGCAAAGCGCCGGGCGGGTTCATCGTTAACGGCCGCTGGCCGTTCTCTTCGGCGGTCGACAATTCGGAATGGAACATGCTCGCGGTCACCGTCTACGACGATGACGGCAACGCGCCGGTCGATTGGCGGCTATGCCTGGTGCCAAAGTCCGATTACGAGATCATCGACACCTGGTACGCCATGGGCATGGCCGCGACGGGCAGCAAGGACGTCGCGGTCAATGAGCTGTTCGTGCCCGAGCGTCGGGCGCTGGCGCTCCTGCGCTGCCGCGGCGGTCGCGAGCATCCCGGAGCCGCGCTCAACGCCGGCGCGCTCTTTGCTATCCCCCTGGTCGCCGCCTCGAGCCATCCGCTCGCGCCCGCCGCGCTGGGCGCTGCGGAGGGCGCGCTCGAGCTGTTCCTCGCAACGATGGCCAAGCGCGCCGGCACCTATACCGGCGCCCGGGTCGCGGATTTCCAAGCCGTGCAGATCAAGGTGGCGCGTGCGCGCTGCCTGATCGACGCCGCGCGCGCTCTCCTGCGCGAGTCCGCGATTGCGTTCCAGGCCGCCGCGGAGCGCGACGTCGTTCCCGACCTCGAGACCAAGTTGTGCTTTCGCGCGCATTCTGCCTTCGCGGTCGGGCAGGCGCGCGAGGCGGTGGAGACGCTGTGGTCCTGTTACGGGGCGCAGGGGCTCTACACCCGCGATCCGCTGCAGCGCCACCTGCGCGACGTGCTCGCCATCAACCAGCACTTCTCCTTCAACTTCGACATTGCTGGCGCCGCCTACGGCCTGTTCGCCCTCGGCGGTAGGTACGCCAATCCGACCATGTGAGCGCCGCCGAAAATCGCCGCCGCCCGGATCTCCGAGCGCGCGGCCTCGGAGGAGCTTTTTTGCCGCGCCCCCCATTCAGCTCGGCGTAAGTCTTGCCCGCTATGCTCTCATCGGCGTCGGCGGTTGCCGGCCCGAGTTCAGGCAAGGCACGGGAGAGGCGATATGGTCCGATTCACCGCGGCGGCAATTGCGCTGGCGTGGGCCGCGTCTTCGGCAAGCGACGGATACGCCGCGCCCCCAAGCGGTGCGCGACAACCGCCGCCGACGAGCGCCGCGCTCATCACCCATTGCTTTAGGATGGCGCACGGGATCGTGCCGCGGCGCATCCGCGACCGCTCGGCGTGGGTCGTCCGCCACGCCGATCATTGCGTGCGCAGCGGCGGCTCGATCTAGGATATCGTACTGACGTCAGCGCGCTTGAGCGATCAGCTCGGCGACGTCGACGCCCCTCGGTCAAAAGCACGGAATTTGGTTCAAGCCGAGGAAAGAGGCGGGTTGATGCATCGCGCGGCTGATCAGCCAGCAGATCGTGACTTCGGCCCCGTGTTCACGAGCCAGACATCATGTGACGCCATCTGATGTCGGCCTCACGCCCGAATGCGCTCCATCGCCGCCTCTTCTTTGAGGTTCTCGGTATCGCGGAAGATCGAAGCGACGGCCAGCACCTTACCGTCACGGCGATAGCGCGCGAGGCAATCGCGCGCCTCGATGCTGCCGTCGACGTCGAGCCGGTCCCAGGACGCGGCATGCCCGATATAATTGATGGGAACGTCGTAGTGCTGGCTCCAGAAGAACGGTACATCGGAAAAGCGCTGCCGTTGTCCGAGCATGTTGCGCGCCGCGGTCTGACCCTGTCGCTCGGCCACGACCCAGTGCTCGATGCGCAGATGCTCGCCGCTATGGGGGTCCGGCCAGCGCGCGATGTCACCGGCGGCGAAAATGCCCGGCACGCTGGTCTCGAGATATTCATTCACCGCCACTCCCCGGTCGGTCTTCAACCCGGCGCGCTCCGCCAATTGCGTTCGCGGTCGCACGCCAATGCCGACGACCACGAGGTCGGCCGGCAATGTGGCGCCGCTCTTGAGGTTGACGCTTGCGGCATCGATTGCGGTTGCGGTCTCCTCGAGATGGAATATGACGCCCTGCTGCTCGTGAATGGCGCGGATGACATCGCCGAATTCGCGCCCCAGCACGCGTTCCAACGGCCGGCGCTCCGGCGCCACCACGTGCACCTCGATGTCACGCGTCCGTAGCGCGGCAGCGACCTCCAGTCCGATAAAGCTTGCGCCGAGCACGAGCGCGCGGCGCGCGGTTTGCGCCTTGGCGATGATCGCCCGCGAATCCGCGAGCGAGCGCAGCACGAAAACGTGCGGTGCATCGGCACCGGGGATGTCGAGGCGAACCGGTTCGGCGCCGGTTGCGACAGGAGCTTGTCGAACGGCATGCTTCGCCCGTCTGCAAGCGTCACTTTACGGGCGCTTGCATCGATGGCGGCGACTTCGGTGCGAAGCTCGAGCTCGATCGATTGATCCTGGTAGAACTCGCGCGGCCTCAGCGGCATCCACTCTTCCGGCGCGTTGCCGGCGAGATAGTCCTTCGAGCAATTGGGCCGGTCATACGGCGCCGCATCGTCGGCAGAGAGGAGCGTCACCGCACCGGCAAATCCTTGCCGTCGCAGCATCTCGGCTGCGGCAAATCCGGCAGCCCCGCCGCCGACGATCACCATACGCTCGGTCTTTGCGCTCGGGCCTTTCCCCGCGCCGGTCGCGCGCCTGTCGGCGGGCTCGATCTTCTCCCGCACGAACAGCATGCCGTTGCGCTTCTCCACGCGCCAGCAGGGCATCGGGTTGAACGCGGGCGCGGCGACCGCCTCGCCCGTGCGCAGACTGAAGCAGGCGTGGTGCCACGGGCACCGCACCGTGTCGCCGACGATCAAACCCTCGCCAAGCGGACCGCCGTAGTGCGAGCATGTCGCGCCGATTGCGAGAAATTCGTCGCCCCGGCGTGCGAGGAGCACGGCCTCCTCGCCCACATGCCCGCCCACCATGCCGCCATCACCGAGATGGTCGAGCGCGACGCCGCGCGTGAAGTCCGGTCCCTTCGGCTTTGATTGCTCAGCGGCCATGACGTGCTCCCAATCGCAGGTTCAGGCGTGTTCGGCTGGCGAGCGTTGCATGCGCGGTGTTGGCCTCGCACGTGCGAACTCATCCGCTCTCGGGCCAAGCTTACTTCCCCACCCCGATCGGGACGCGCGACCGAGCAAGGACCGAACACCAACTGGATCGACTTATTCCGGTTCCGACGTGGCGCGCCGGCGGGAGGACCTTGCTCCTTGTGTCGAGTTTCCGACTCATTTGCTCGCGGCCGGTCCTGCAGCAGGCGGTGTTCGCTAGGAACCTACGCGTGCGTGGGGACGTTGCCCTCGCGAGTTAATTCGAAGGAGATATCGCCATGGCTAACCCGCGCAGCACAGCGAGCATTGCGGGTCATCCCATTCACCCCATGCTCATTACGTTTCCGGTCGCGTTTTTTATTGCGACCTTCGTTTGCGACCTCGTCTACTGGCAAACCGCCAACGCAAGCTGGGCGACGGCGGCGACCTGGCTGCTCGGCGCCGGCATCGTGATGGCGGGGCTCGCCGCGACCGCCGGTTTGATCGACTTCGTCGGCGACGCGCAAATCCGCGGGTCGAACGATGCGTGGTGGCACGCCGGCGGCAACGTCGTCGTCGTCTTGATCCAGCTCTACAACTGGTACGCCCGGTACACGGAAGGAACGGCGGCGGTCGTGCCCAAAGGCCTCGTCCTATCGCTGATCGTGGTCTGTCTCCTGGGATTTACCGGCTGGAAGGGCTGGGACATGGTCTATCGCGGTCGCGTCGGCGTGGCCGATGCGAATGGGGCGCAGCGACGCCCGAGCCAATCGCCGCGGCGCGCTGCATAGTGCGAAGGGCGCAGCTTCCGCCGCGCCCTTCGTAGTAGTTCCCGCCTTCTCTAAAGGGGGGACTTAGAAGTCCATGCCGCCCATTCCGCCGCCACCCGGCATGGGCGGGGGAGGCGTCTGCTTCTTCGGCGCCTCCGCCACCATGGCCTCGGTCGTCACCAACAGGCCGGCGACGGATGCTGCGTCCTGCAGCGCCGCGCGGACGACCTTGGCGGGATCGACGATGCCCTTATCGACCAGGTCCACATATTCCTCGCTCTGCGCGTCAAAGCCGAAGGTCTCGGATTTGTGTTCCATGATCTTGCCGACGACGATTGAGCCCTCGACGCCGGCGTTCTCGGCGATCTGCCGCGTCGGCGATTCCAGCGCCTTGAGCACGATGTTGATGCCGGCCTGCACGTCGGGATTGCCATCGGTGATGCGACCGACCGCTTTCTTGGCGCGCAACAGCGCCACGCCGCCGCCCGGCACGATGCCTTCCTCGACCGCCGCGCGGGTGGCGTTGAGCGCATCCTCGACCCGGTCCTTCTTTTCCTTCACCTCGATCTCGGTAGCGCCACCGACCCGGATCACCGCGACGCCGCCGGCGAGCTTCGCCAGCCGCTCCTGCAGCTTCTCACGGTCGTAGTCGGAGGTGGTCTCCTCGATCTGCGATTTGATCTGGCCGACGCGGGCCTCGATGTCCTTCTTCTTGCCGGCGCCGTCGACGATGGTGGTCTTCTCCTTCTCGATGATGACCTTCTTGGCGCGACCGAGCATCGCTGTGGTCACGTTCTCGAGCTTGATGCCGAGGTCTTCCGAAATCAGCTGACCGCCGGTGAGGACCGCGATGTCCTCGAGCATCGCCTTGCGACGATCACCGAAGCCGGGCGCCTTGACGGCGGCGACCTTGAGTCCGCCGCGCAGCTTGTTGACGACGAGCGTTGCGAGCGCTTCGCCTTCCACGTCCTCGGCGACGATCAACAGCGGCTTGCCCGCCTGCACGATCGCCTCGAGCACGGGCAGCATCGCCTGCAGGCCGGAAAGCTTCTTCTCGTGCAAGAGAACGTAGGCGTCCTCCAGCTCGGCCAGCATCTTCTCGGCATTCGTGATGAAGTAGGGCGACAGATAGCCACGGTCGAACTGCATGCCTTCGACGATCTCGACCTCAGTATCGAGCGCCTTGGCCTCTTCGACCGTAATCACGCCTTCGTTGCCGACTTTCTGCATGGCCTCGGCGATCATCTTGCCGACCTTGGTGTCGCCGTTCGCGGCGAGCGTGCCGACTTGGGCCACCTCCGCGGAGGAGCCGACCTTTTTCGCGCGCTTCTCGATGTCCTTCACCACCGCGTTCACCGCAATGTCGATGCCGCGCTTGAGGTCCATCGGGTTCATGCCGGCCGCCACCGACTTGGCGCCCTCCTTGACGATTGCCTGCGCGAGCACGGTGGCGGTGGTGGTGCCGTCGCCGGCGAGATCATTGGTTTTCTGTGCCACCTCGCGCACCATCTGCGCGCCCATGTTCTCGAACTTGTCCTCGAGCTCGATTTCCTTGGCGACGGTGACGCCGTCCTTGGTGATGCGGGGCGCGCCGAAGCTCTTGTCGAGCACGACGTTGCGGCCCTTTGGGCCGAGCGTCACCTTGACCGCGTTGGCCAAGGTGTCGACGCCGCGCAGCATCTTCTCGCGCGCGTCGCCGGAAAAACGGACTTCTTTGGCAGCCATTTCAAGTCACTCCATTGCAGTCTGATGATTGAGAGGAAGGATCAGGCGATCACGCCCATGATGTCGGACTCCTTCATGATCAGGAGTTCCTCGCCGTCGAGCTTGACCTCGGTGCCCGACCACTTGCCGAACAGGACCCGGTCGCCGGCCTTGACGTCCGGTTTGATGATCTTGCCGGCTTCGTCGCGGCCGCCCGGGCCCACCGCAATCACCTCGCCCTGCGACGGCTTCTCCTTGGCGGTGTCGGGGATGATGATGCCGCCCTTCGACTTCTCCTCGGCATCAATGCGTTTCACGACCACGCGGTCGTGCAGGGGACGGAACTTGGTCTTGGCCATAGGCTCTCCTCGCGGCGGCTGGGAACGGCAGTAAGTCGCTGAGCGATAAGCTCAATTTTTCGGTATTAGCACTCCGGAAAAGAGAGTGCTAAGAGGCGTCGGACACATAGGGACTCCCGCGCCGGCTGTCAAGGAATGGCGAGGTTTGCCTTCGGCTCGAGCGAGGGTTGCCGGTCGTGGGCCGCCGCTGGGAAGCTCTCATGCAGGCGCTCGGCGCCGCCAAACGAACTTGATGCCTGAGGCGGATTTTCGCTTTGGGCAGTGGCACTGGCGAGATGAGCGAGCGGGTCTCGGATCGAGCGAGATGTGGGGAGGGGAACCCAGATTGCCTCACATCTGCCTTGGGCAGGCCGTAGCTTCAAAGCAAAGTCGCCCGGATCGGGTCCGCAGAGGTCCGCCGGGGGCGATTCCATGTTGTTAACCCTGCGCCCGATAAAGGTGTGGGGGGTGGGCCGCGGTTGCGCCTCGGCCGGCGCGGCGGACAGGACTAGGGGAAATCGTCGATGCGGAATCGCAGTTTCGGTTGGTCGCTCATCGCATTATCGGCACTGGCAGCCGCGGGCTGCAGCACAACTCAGGGGCCGCAGGTCGCTGCGTCCGGGCCGCCGGAGCCGGAAATTCCGGCCCGCGTGCGGCCGACCGAGATCGTCGGCCGGTGGGGATACGCCGCCTACCATAAGCCGGAGGACCGCACGCGCACCGAGGCCAACGCCCGCGGACAGTGCAAGCAGCCCTACGTGATCGGCCAAGGCACCAATGGCGGGGTCATGATGTATCTCGCGGATTCCAGCGAACTGCAGGAGTTGCGGCTCAAGGGCAGCTCGGCCGGTAAAGACTACATCGGTCCGGCCGGACGCACGCCGGGGCCGCAGGACCGAGAGATCTTGTCCTTCGATGGCCGCGTAATGGTTCTCAAATACGTCGACTCCGAGGTCGACGGGCGCTACGGCACCGGCATCTTCGTGCGTTGCGCGCCGCGCGCAGCCGAGGGCAATGCTTCGGCCGCACGGCCCGCACAGGCGAACGCTGCGGCGCCGCGCTGATCAGTGGCCGCTGATCGAAGATCGATCCAACAAGAGCCGCATACCGCAAGCAATCCGGGACGTGTTCGCCCACGCTCCTGGCGCGATGAGATACGGGCATGAACCGCCGCCTCATCGCGACGCCGCTCGCCGCATGGGAACGCGAGGGGGTCAAGGCTGCGCTCGTCAAGGCCGCGCTGCCGGCCGACGATGTGGACGACCCGCGCGTACTGCTCTGGCGCTTCGAGAGGCTTGACGCGATTCCGGTCGGTTTTGGCGGGCTTGAGGTTTTCGGCAGCGATGCGCTGTTGCGCTCGCTGGTCACGCTGCCGCCGCTGCGGCAGACCGGCATGGGCGCGGCCATGGTGGCCATGCTCGAGATCGAGGCGCGCGCGCTCAAATGTCGGGCGATCTATCTGCTGACTGGATCGGATGCGCGTTTCTTCGCCCGGCTCGGCTATGCCGCCTGCGCGCGCGACGACGTGCCGGCAAAGGTGCGCGCCAGCCGACAATTCGCCGCGCTCTGCCCGCCGACCGCAACCGCGATGGTCAAGCAGATCGGCTAGATCGATCGCGCCGCCGCTCGTGGTAGGGTCGGGCGTTTCTTTCGTCGCCGTGCCCCCTCATGCCCGCCTTGCGCGATGTGATCGCCGGCCCCTGGCGCGCCGTTCTCGTGCTCGGCGTCACCCAGATTCTTGCGTGGGGCACGATCTTCTATCCGCCGGTCTTAACGGTGCCGTTGATCGCCGATGCGCGCGGCTGGTCGATGAGCTTTGCCATGGGCGGGTTCTCGCTCGCGCTGCTCACAGCCGGTCTCGTGTCGCCCCGCATCGGTCGGCTGATCGACCGGCACGGCGGACATTGGGTCATGCCCATCGGTTCGCTCCTTGCCGCGCTGGGTCTCGCCCTGCTCGTCTTTGCCGCTCATCCCGCCGCTTATCTCGCGGTCTGGGCGCTGCTCGGCGTCGCCACCGCCGCCACCCTCTACGATCCGGCCTTTGCCACGCTCGGCCGTATCTTCGGCGTCGCCGCGAGACGCCCGATCACGGTGCTCACGCTTGCCGGCGGATTTGCCTCGACCGTCAGTTGGCCGATGACCCATCTTCTGCTCGACGCCGTGGGATGGCAGGGCACCTATCTCGTCTATGCCGCGGTATTGGCATTGCTGGCCGCGCCGTTGCACGCGTTCGCGCTGCCGCGCGGGCGGGCCGATTCCACGCTGCCGCCCGACCAACCGGCGCAAGCGTCGGCGGCCGTCCTTCCGTCCACCGGCTGGTCATTCCTGCTGGTTGCGGCCGCGTTTGCGGCCTACGCCTTCGTGCCGTCTGGGCTTTCCGCGCATCTGCTCGCAATCTTCGGCCGCGCCGGCATCGACGCGGCCACGGCGGTGGCGATCGGAGCGCTGTTCGGGCCGGCGCAAGTCGCCGCGCGCATCGGCGAACTCGTGTTCGCGCGCGGCATCCATCCGCTCCAACTCGCCCGGTTTGCGGTCGCGATGCTGCTCACCGCTTTTGCCTTGCTCGCGTTGGTGGGACTCAGTGTCCCGGCGGCCGCGACGTTTGCCGTGATGTTCGGAATGGCGAACGGGCTCCTTACCATCGCGCGCGGCGCGGTGCCGCTCGCACTGTTCGGCGCCGCCGGCTACGGTCGCATACTCGGCCGCATCGGCGGGCCCTATTTGGTGATGCAGGCGATCGCTCCGCTCGTGCTCGCCTTCGTTGCCGAGCGCACGTCCGATCCAATGGTGCTTGTCGTGGTCGCCGCCTTCGCCGCGATATCGTTCATCGGCTTCGCCGCCGTGCGGCCGCCGAAGCCGCGTCCCGACTAGTGCCGCCGATTTGAAATTCCTGCACCGTGTGCCGCGAGTCCGCCTCAGGAATTTCAAATCGAAAAGCGGCACTAGAATCATAGAGTTGCTAGTGCCCTTTGGTTTTCGAAGTTCGTACTCGAGGGTGCCGCGCTGTATCACGAACTTCGAAAACCGGGCACTAGGCCGGGTCGCGCGTGCTTTAGCCAGCGAGCCGGTTAGAACGGTCGGCTACGCTTACGCCTGGTCGTCGCCGCCGTCGTCGAAGCCGCCGTCGTCAGGACCGTCATCGTCGAAATCATCCCCGCCTTGATCGTCTTGATCATCGTCAGTGCCGCTGCCGTCGAGCGCGCCGTAACTGCGCCCGCTGCTGTTGTCGGCAGAGGGCGTCGCGCGGCCGATGTCGTTGAGGCCCGCCTCGCGGGAGAGCTCGCCGCCGCCGCTGCCGCCCCAGGGGGATGCTCCGCTCGTTCCAGAGGCCGGATCCAGGGCCGCCGCTTGCGCACCGTGCGGGGAGCCCATCATGGAGCGAATACCGCTCAGCAGCATCGAACCGCCAATCACGCCGGCCGCCGCCGCGGCGGCGTTGCCGAGAAACGAGCCGCCGGCTGGCATCGGCGCTCCCGTCGCCATGCCTGGCATGGGCTGCGGTGCCTGCATCGGCTGCGGTTGCGTTCCAGTTTGCCAAGCGGGCGACATCGCCCCCGCGTCAGCCGGCCGTACCGAGGGCACGGAGCCGCGACCCTCGCGTTTGCCGAAGAGGCTGTCGCGCATCCCGCCGAGAAAGCTCGTGTCGCGCGGTTCCGCGTCGCTTGGCGCGTCGCTCTCGAGTTCGCGGATGCGGGCGTCCGCCCGCTTGAGCGCTTCATCCTGCACCAGCACGGTCTGCACCAGCGCGTAAGGCCCGTTGGGGGCTTGGCGTAAGCCATCACGGATCAGCCGTTCTGCGTCGGGATCGCGTGGCGCATCTTCCAGCGTCGCCAGGCGGTCGAACAATTCGATAACGAGGTTGCGTTCCTCCGGGGTCATGGTCGTCTCCTTCCTCCCTGGCGACGGCATTCATGTAAGCAACGCTCGGTGCAACGGGAATGACCGCCGGATACGAAAAAGGGTCGAAGCTCGTTTTCCTTGCCCGGCCAGCAGGATGCGTGGTCCAACGGTCACGCCAGAGCTACGCCGTGGTTCGCGAGCACCACCGGAAAAGCGTCGCTGGCGAAAAAAGCATATTCCTTTTCCCTGAGCGTCGTCAGGGGATCGAGCTGCTCAAGTTCCGCATCGACAAAGCCGGGATGGCACATGACCACGCTGCCGTCGGGCAAGCAGTCGAGGAAGCGCGGGAACAGCGCGGCGAAGTTCGCGCTCGCATCGAACGCATAGGTGCCGGCGAAGGCTGGATTGGTGCGCAACCCTCGCGCTGCGGCCCGCCGTCGAAATCGGTAGCTGAACAGATCGAGCAGCAGCCCCTTGGGGTCGGAAAAGCGTTGGGCGAGCGGCACCGCTCGCCCGCATTGACGCAGCCATGCATTCGGCGCGGCGCCTGGAATGACCTCGAGCACGGCGTCGCCGATCTGCGGCAACACATGCACGTGGTGATGACCGTCGACGAAATCGGGTGCGCGGCCGAACGTGTCGAGAAACCTTTGCATCTGAGCGGTAATTTCACCAACGAGCGCCGCGTGGTCGAAGCGATATGTCAGCGCGAGGCGCGCGGTCGTCGCGAGCGGCGGGAAAGCGCCCTCGCGCAGCATCTTGAAGCCCTTGCTCAGCGGGCGAAACGGCGCGGTGAATGCAAGGTGAAGACCGATCGCCACGCGCCGCTCGCGGGCATTGAGCACATCGAGCGCGACCGCTTCCCCGCGGTGAAAGCTCGGCGCCGCCACCAGCGCGGAGGTGGCATTGAGACGGCCCTGCACCACGAGGTCGCGGATCGCGGTGTTGACCGCGGGCGAAATGCCGAAGTCGTCGGCGCACAGCCAGATGCGGCGCGCGGCTTGGCTCATTCCGCGGCCGAGCGCGACGGCGGATCGCCGGCGGCGCCTGCGCTCTCGGCCGTCTTGAGCGTGTGTTCGGCCACGAAATAAACCGGCCGTGCTTTGATCTCAGAGAGGATCTTGCCGATATATTCGCCCATGATGCCGATCATGATGAGTTGCACGCCGCCCAGCACCATCAGGCCGACCACGACCGAGGGATAACCCGGGACCGACTCGCCGAACACGACGGTTTCGATCAGGATCTGCACGCCGAAGATGAACGCGGCGGCGGCAAGCAGAAGCCCGAGCAGGCTCGCTAGCCGCAGCGGTGCGACCGAGAACGAGGTGAGGCCCTCGATCGAGAGACCGATCAGCGAATATAAATTCCAGCTCGTGCGCCCGTGGATGCGCTCGGCCGGTTCGTAGTCGACGCGGATCTGACGGAATCCGATCCAGCTGGCGAGACCCTTGAAGAACCGGTTGCGCTCAGGGAGCTGCTTGAGCGCCGCCGCCGCGCGCGGCGAGAGCAGGCGGAAGTCGCCGGCGTCGGCGGGAATTTTTTGCCGCGCGCCCCAATTGATCAGTGCGTAGAACGTCTTCACTCCGAACCGGCGTAGCCACGGTTCGCTGGCGCGGTGCGCTTTCGCGGTGTAGACCACGTCGTAGCCGTCATCGAGCCAATAGGCGACGAGCTTTTCCACCAGCGCGGCCGGATGCTGGCCGTCGCCGTCCATGAACAGGACGGCGCCGAGCCGCGCGTGGTCGAGCCCGGCGAGAAGCGCGGCCTCTTTGCCGAAGTTGCGCGACAGCGAGATGATTTGGATATCGAGCCCGTCGGCGGGAAGCTTAAGCGCGGCGGCGAGCGTGCCGTCGCGGCTGCCGTCATCGACGTAAACCACCTCGGTGGCAAGGGCGCGCCCGGCCTTCAGCGCGCGGGCGACCTCGAGGATGCGTCCGTGCAGCGCGGCGAGATTGTTCGCCTCGTTGAATAAGGGAACCACGATCGACAGACCCGTAGCCGCCCAGCCGCGTGAGCGCGCAGCCGCGCTGCCGAGGAGGGTCGTCGCATCTGCAGCCATCGAGCGCCTTTTTAAAATCTTCGCCGCTCGGGCGGTTATAGCCCAAGCACCGGCGGCTGTCGCGCGGCTGCCTGCGCTGCCGCGGGGGAGCCTCGGCGCGGCCGGCGGGACGTGCTAAGCGGGAGCCCGCCATGAGGGTCTCCGCGCCGCTCGAGCATCTACAACGCCGCCTCACCCGGGCGTGGCGCGAGCGCGCCGTCGTGCTCAAGGCGGCGAGCTTCGCGCTCGTCGGCGTGGTCAACACGAGCATCGATTATGGGGTGTTCCTGGCCGGCTACTACCTTCTCAACCTGCCACTGGTTCCCGCCAACGTGCTCGCCTGGCTGGTCGCCGTTTCCGGCTCCTATGTGATGAATTGCTACATCACCTTCGCCGCCGAATCCGGCAGGCAGCTGCGCTGGCGCGCCTATGGCGCGTTCGTCGCCTCCGGGGTCGCAGGAGTCGTTGTCAACACCGCGGTTCTGGTGTTGGCGTCGCGCTGGATGCCGGTCCCGGCGGCGAAGCTCTTGGCGATCGCGGCGAGCTTCGTAGTCAATTTCTCGCTTTCGCATTTCGTCGTATTCGGCTCCCGCGCAGGGCAGGCGAAGCGGTCGACCGAATGAATGAAGAAAAAGACATGCCGCGGCGCGCGCGTTGCGCAGGCCGCGCAGAATAAGCGGCGGGATCGGAGGCGGCGTATGCGCGACGACGAAAATCTGACCGCCGAACGCCCCACATTTGTCACGCATCTCGAATGTTCGGCGACCGGCGCCCGCTACCGGGCCGACGAACTGCACAATCTCTCGCGCGAGCGCAAGCCGCTCATCGTCCGCTACGATCTCGACGGCGTCAAAAAGGCCCTGAGCAAGGAGGCGTTGGCGCGGCGCCCAAGCGATCTGTGGCGCTACCGCGAGCTCCTGCCCGTGCGTCGCGCCCGCGATATCGTCAGCCTCGGCGAGCCGGTCACGCCGCTCCTGGCGCTGCCGCGGCTCGCCAAAGCGCTCCACGCGGGCGAGATCCTGGTGAAGGACGAAAGTCGGCTGCCGACCGGCTCTTTCAAGGCGCGTGGGCTCGCGCTGGCGGTATCGATGGCGAAGGCGCTCGGTGTGGGGCATATGGCCATGCCGACCAACGGCAACGCCGGCGCGGCGCTGTCCGCCTACGCCAGCCGCGCGGGCATCAAGACCACCGTATTTTGTCCCGCGGATACGCCGGAGGTGAATGTCCGCGAGATCGCGCTCCAGGGCGCGCGCGTCTATCGCGTCAACGGGCTGATCGACGACTGCGGCAAGATGGTCGCCGAGGGCGTGGCGAAGGTCGGCTGGTTCGACACCTCCACGCTGAAGGAGCCGTATCGGATCGAGGGCAAGAAGACGATGGGCCTCGAGCTTGCCGAGCAGCTCGGCTGGCAGCTGCCGGACGTGATTCTCTATCCCACCGGCGGCGGCACCGGGCTCATCGGCATGTGGAAGGCGTTCGCCGAGCTCGAGGCGATCGGTTTCATCGGCGCCAAGCGCCCGCGCATGGTGGCGGTGCAGGCGGCGGGCTGCGCGCCCATTGTGCGCGCCTACGAGGCGGGCGAGGAGCATGCGCCGCGCTGGGAAAATGCGCATACCGTCGCGGCGGGCATTCGCGTGCCGCAAGCGATCGGCGATTTTCTCATCCTGCGCGCTGTGCGCGAGAGCGGCGGGTTCGCGATCGCGGTCAATGACGAAGCCATCACCGTGGCGGTCGACGAGGTGGCGCGCACGGAAGGGCTCTTGCTGTGTCCGGAGGGCGCCGCCACCTACGCCGCGCTCAAGCAAGGGCTCTCCGACGGACGCATCAGCCGCGATGCGCGCGCCGTGCTGTTCAATTGCGCCACCGGCCTCAAATATCCGCTGCCGCCGAGCGAGCGCACGCTCGACCGCTCGCGGCCGATCGACTTCGCCGCGCTGTGATAGAGTTGCAATGGAGGTCGTCATGAGCAAGCTGCGTTGCGCCGTCCTCGTGATTGCCGCGTTGGCAGGTGCCGCGCCCGCCGAGGCGCAGACCTACCCATCGCGCCCGATCTCCATGGTGGTGCCGTATTCCGCGGGTGGGCCGACCGATACGATTGCGCGCATCGTGGCCGAGCGAATGCGCGCGCCGCTCGGTCAAATGGTCATCGTCGAGAACGTGACCGGTGCCGCCGGCACCATTGGCGTCGGCAAGGTGGCCCGCGCGGCGCCAGACGGCTACACGATTTCCATCGGCCATTGGGGCACGCATGTCGTCAATGGGGCGATCTACACGCTCGCCTACGACGTGCTGACGGACTTCGAGCCGGTGGCGATGATCGCCACCAACCCGCAGATCATTGTCGCAAAGAAGGCGGTGCCGGCGCGGGATCTGCAGGGGCTCATCGCCTGGTTGAAAGCGAATTCCGCGACCGCGACGCAGGGCACCGCCGGCTATGGCAGCGGCTCGCATCTCAGCGGCATCTATTTCCAGAACATCACCGGCGCCCGATTCCAGTTCGTGCCGTATCGCGGCGCCGGCCCGGCAATGCAGGACCTGGTGGCCGGCCAGGTCGATCTGATGATCGACCAGGCCGCCAACTCACTGCCGCAGGTGCGCGCGGGCACGATCAAGGCCTATGCCGTCACGGACAAGGTTCGCCTTGCGGCCGCGCCCGACATTCCCACCGTGGACGAGGCTGGCGTGCCGGGACTGCACATCGCCATCTGGCACGGAATTTGGACGCCCAAAGGCACGCCGAAAGCGATCAACGACAAGCTCAACGCCGCGATCGTCGAAACTCTGGCCGACCCCGGGGTGCGTGAGCGGCTCGCGCAGCTCGGCCAGGAGATTCCCGCGCGCGAGCAGCAGACCCCGCAGGCGCTGTTCGCCCACCACCGCGCCGAGATCGAGAAGTGGTGGCCGATCATCAAGGCGGCGAACATCAAGGGCGAATGAGCTTACGGCGGATCAATCATCGCGGCCGCGCGAGGCCGGTCTCGAGCTTGGCGTAAAGCGAATCGGCGCTGGAGAAGACGTAGCCGAGGTCTGCGACCACGACCGTCTCGGCGCCCTTTTCCCGCAGCAATGTCGCGAGCTCGTGCACGTGCTTGGGCGGGCAGTGCAGCGTGAGCATGCCCGAGGAGGTCGCTCCACCGAACGGAGTCTCGACGCCGAAGCGCTGCTTGGCTTCGGCAATGATTGCCCCGTCGCACCGGGCGAAGCGGGTGCGCACCTCGCGAAACGCGCGCGCCCGCGCCTGCGCCGCGATGCGGTCGAGCACTCCGCGCGCGATCGCGCGCTCGGCCGTCCCCCAGCTGGCGGCGCGCGCCGCGACCAAATTCGCCTGCGAGCGCAGGATCACGCCGTCGTCGATCACCTTGAGCGCGTTGGCGGTAAGCGTCGCGCCCGTGGTGGTGATGTCGACGATGAGCTCGGCGGTGCCGGCCGCCGGCGCCGCCTCGGTGGCGCCCGAGCTTTCCACGATCCGGTAGTCGGTGACGCCGTGCCGGGAAAAGAAGTCGCGCGTGAGATTCACGTATTTGGTCGCCACGCGCATCTTGCGCTCGTGCTTGAGACGGAACGCGATGGCCACGTCGTCGAGATCAGCCATGCTATGCACGTCGATCCACGCTTGCGGCACGGCGACCGCCACGTTGGCGTGGCCGAAGCCGAGGCCTTCGACGAGCACCACGCGCCGCTCCGCGTCGGGTACTTTCTCGCGCACCAGATCTTCGCCGGTGATGCCGAGATGCACCGCGCCCTGCGCCAGAAGATCGACAATCTCAGCCGCGGAGAGATACGCCACCTCGACGCCGGCGAGGTCGGCGATGGTGCCGCGGTAGTCGCGCGCCCCGCGCGGCTTAACGAGCTCGAGCCCGGCGCGCGCAAAGAAAGCTTCCGCGTTCGCCTGTAGGCGTCCTTTCGCCGGCACCGCGATTACGAGCGGCGCGCTCATGTCGCGCCCCGCGCCGCCAGGCGCTCGATCCAGACCGCGAATCCGACCGCGGAAATCGCGCGAGCGCTGCCGAGCCGCGTGAGCAGCTGGTCGTAGCGGCCACCTGCCACCAGCGGACCGTCCGTTTGCGCGCGCGGATCGTGCAGCTCGAAAACAAAGCCGGTGTAGTAATCGAGCCCGCGACCGAAGGCGGTGGAGAAGTGGATGCGGCGCAGCGCCACGCCGCGCGCGGCGAGGCTGCGGATGCGGCTCTCGAACAGCTCGAGCACGGGCGCGAGCGCGATGTTGGCGTCGCGCGCAAATGCGTGGAGCTTGGTGGCGGCGCCCTCCGGATCGCCGGCGATGGCGAGGAACCGTTCGATCACCGCGCGGGTCTGCCGCGGCAGCGAGGCCTGCGCCCCGAGCGCGGCCTGCTCGAGGAAATGGTCGGCGATTTCGCTCACCGACCGCCCGCCGACCGCGGTGATCCCCGCAATCGAGAGAAGATCGGTGACCAGCGCATGCGCGCCCTTGGGGTCGGCGCCGGCCAGTGCGGCGAGTACGCCTTGATATTCCGACCGTGCATTCGACGCGCCCACGGTGAGCCGGTCGAGATCGTGCGCCAGCGACGTCTTGTGATTGAAATCCTTGATCAGGCGCCGCTTCCAGCTGGGCGCGAGGTCGAGCGCCGCCACCAGTGCGGCAAACAAACCGACGTCGCCCATGCGGATCGCGGGCGCGGCAAGACCATAGTGCGTCGTCGCATCGAGCCCGAGCGCGAGCATCTCGGCGTCCGCCGCTGCGGTGTCCTCGCGGCCAAAGGATTCGATGCCGGCCTGCAGGAACTCGCCGCCGCTCTCGCCCCGGTGGCGAAACACCGGACCGAGATAACAAAAGCCGCGCGGCTTGCCGGCGGCGGGCGAGGCGAGATAATCGCACGACACCGGAATGGTGAGATCGGGGCGCAGGCACAATTCGCGTCCCTGCGGATCGCTCGTCAGATACATGCGCTTGCGAATGTCCTCGCCGGAAAGGTCGAGGAACGGCTCCGCCGGCTGGAGAATCGCGGGCGCCACGCGCGCATAGCCCGCCCGCTCGAACGCGGCGATCAGCGCGTCTGCCCGCGCATCGGGCGCGGGGCTCGTCGAGATGACTTCTGCACTCGTCATGGTGCGCTCGCGACCGGATCAGCCGGTGGCGGCGGCGCTTTAGCATGCTTAGGCGGTCAGTTCGATGCCAAAGCGCGGACGCGCTTAACGCCGCAGATGCAATGGTTTAGGCGTGGCAGCCGGGCCTGGCGCGATCGTCCGAATTGGGGAGAGAAATGACATCCAGGAGCCACCAGGCGCTTGAGGTGCCGCGAAGCGCTCAGCGCCAGTCGCCGAGCACCGCCCCCACCAGCGCGAGCGCGGCGACCGCCGCCGTGTCGGCCCGCAACACGCGCGGCCCCAGCGAGAGCCGCACCGCGTTCGGCACGCCCATCAGCGCGGCGCGCTCGTCCGCAGCAAACCCTCCCTCCGGACCGATGAGCACGGCAAGCGCAAGCGGCTCCCTTTGGGTTCGTGCCTGCGCCAGCGCGGCAATCGGGTCTTTCACCTCCGCCGCCTCATCGCAGAACACGAGCACGCGCTCGGGCTCGAGGGCGGCGATCGCCTGCTCGAGGGTCAGCGGCGGGCAGATATCGGGCAGCGTCATGATGCCGCACTGTTCTGCCGCCTCGATGGCATTCGCGCGCATGCGCTCGAGGCTCACGCGCGCGACTTGGCCGTGCCGGGTGAGCACCGGCTGCAGGCGAGAGGCCCCCATCTCGACCGCCTTCTGCGCCATGTAGTCGAGGCGTGCCTGTTTGAGCGGCGCAAAGAGGTAGTGCAGATCGCGCGCGCCTTCTTGCGCACGGGTGCGTTCGGCGAGGGCCAGCGTGAGCCGGCGTGTGGCGGCCCCCGCGAGCACCCCTCGCCATTCGCCGTCGCGGCCATTGAACACCAGCACGCCATCGCCGGTTTTCAGCCGCAAGACGTTGCCGAGGTAATGTGCCTGCGCGGGGGAGACGGCGACGCTCGCCCCTTCCTCGAGCGCGGCATCGACATAAAGGCGGGGGGTACGGGAAGGGGAGCGGGGCATGGGCGCGAAGCCGCGGGGGCTGAGGGTGGGGGCAGTTTGGAGCAAAATCACAGCGCGGCGGGGGAAATTGAGGGCTTCTCGACCCCGCGCAGCTTCCGCCCGTGGGCGTCCACACCGGCCTTCGGCGCGCCCAATTGCCGTCTTATCGCCGAATTCAAAGCGCTGTTAATACGTTGGGCCGCAGGATCGGGCGGCGTCGAGTCGCGCGGCCCGGGGGACACACCGTTATGAGGCTCAGCCGAGCTCTCCCATTGGCATTGGCTCTAGCCGTCTTGCCGTTATGGCCGGCGGCGGCGCAGTTTGGCGGTATGCCGGGCATGCCCGGCTCGCCCGGGATGTCGCCTGCGCCAGGCGCGGGCATGCCGGGAGCCTCATTCGCGCCGCCACAGCCGCCTCCTGGCTGCCAGCAACTTTTGGCCGCCCGCGAGGAGGTCGGCAAACACGGCCAGGCGCTCCAGACCGCCGGCCAGAAGAAGGCGCCGCCTGAGGAATTGTGCAAGCTGTTCAAGGCCTTCCTGTCGGCCGAGAGCAAGATGATCAAGAGTTTGCAAGATAACAGCGCGGCCTGCGGCGTCCCCCCTGACGTCCTCAAGCAAGTCAAGGACGGACACGGCAAGGCCTCGGACGTGGGCAAGAAGGTGTGCGACGCCGCGGCGCAAGGGGCCCGCCCCGCCGCCCCCAGTCTGAGCGATGCGCTCGGCGCTACGCCGACGGTGCCGGACCCCTCGACCTCGACCAAGAAAGGGGCGTCGACCTTCGATACGCTCACCGGAAGTCCGCTGAATACGCGATGAACCGCGGCGCGGGCCGCGTCGCCGATTCGACCGGCAACTGGGTCGATAGCCTCGCCCCGTCGTGGGCGCGGCCTTATCTGCGGCTGGCGCGCCTCGACCGGCCAATCGGCTCCTGGCTTCTGCTCCTGCCCTGCTGGTGGTCCGTCGGCCTGGCGGCGGTTCATGCGCGCGAAGGCGTCAATCTCTGGCACCTCGTCCTGTTCCTTATCGGCGCCTTCGCCATGCGCGGGGCGGGCTGCACCTGGAACGACATCGTCGATCGCGATCTCGATGGGCGCGTCGAGCGCACGCGGTCGCGACCGATTCCGTCAGGACAGGTGACGGTCGCTGCCGCCGCCGGCTTTCTCGCGCTTCAGGCGTTGGTTGGGCTCGCGGTTCTGCTGCAGTTCAACCGCTTTACGATCTATGTCGGGTTCGCCTCGCTCGCCGTCGTCGCCGTTTATCCCTTCATGAAGCGCATCACCTACTGGCCGCAGATCGTGCTTGGGCTCGCCTTCTCCTGGGGCGCGCTGATGGGATGGCCCGCGACGTTCGCGCGGCTCGATCCGCCCGCCCTCTTGCTTTACGCCGGCTCGATCTCCTGGGTGATCGGCTACGACACCATCTACGCCCATCAGGATCGCGAGGACGACGCACTCATCGGCATCAAGTCGACGGCGCTGCTCTTCCGCGAGCGCACCAAGCCGATGCTTGCGCTGTTCTACGTGCTCGCTGTGGTGCTGATCGCGTTCGCCGGCTTCAGCGCGGGTGCGGGCATGATCTTCGCGCTCGGGCTTCTCGCCTTCGCGCTGCATCTTGCGTGGCAGATCGCACGGCTCGACGTCGAGAATCCCGTCAACTGCCTGGCGGTATTCAAATCGAACCGTGATGCCGGGCTGATCCTCTTCGCTGGGCTGGCGCTGGATGCGGCGGCCACGCACGTGATCTGAGAAAGTCTGCCGCCCTTGCCGCGTTCGGGAGCGACCAACCGCACGCACGCACGCACTCTGACGCAACATCCAACCGCGCGATCATTTGCTCGCCCATAGCGTGTTTCTCGGCACGCGATCGAGATCTACATCGCATGACCGCGCGCGGTCGCCGCCGCTTGCGCGAGCGTTGGCCATGCAGCCGGCGCGCGCACCCGCGCCGCCGCTTCCGCCGGCGGCAAGCTCAGGTCCCAGTCGCGGGCGACAAAGCGGGAGCCGGTGATGCCGTCGGATTGCGACGAGGCCAGCCACACCACCGGCACGCGCATGATCTCGGGGTCGAGCAGGATGGGCGGGCGCGGCATGCCGGGCGGAAAGAACCCCGGCGTGTCGGTCGGCCCGCCCGGCACGAGGATGTTGACGGTCACGCCAGTTCCTTCGAGGTCCTTTGCGAAGCTCGCACAACTTGCCTCCAGCGCCGCCTTTGACGCACCGTAGGCGGAAAGTCCCGCCGCCAACATCGTATCGAAGCTCGTCGTCACGGTGATAATGCGTCCCCAGCCCCGCTCGATCATGGGTCGAGCCGCGAAGCGCGCCATCAGGAACGCGCCGATTGCATTGACCGCGACAATGCGTCGCCAACCTTCCGCATCCGCTTCGAAGAATTTGATCCGGGCGTCACGCGGGGTGGCCGCGGCGGACATGCTGATGCCGGCGCAATTGATCAGGATGTCGAGCGCGCCGAAGCGCTCGAGCACTCGCTCGATTGTCTGCCGGCAGTCCGCGGTCTTGGAGACATCGCCAATGGCCTTGAGACATTCTCCGGCAAAGACCGGTTCGGCCGCGAGCCGGTCGAGCCCGGCTGCATCGAGGTCGACCGCTGCGACCTTGGCGCCGGCACCCGCGAGCGCGCATGCCATGACGCGCCCCATCCCGTTCGCCGCTCCGGTCACGACGGCGATGCGGCCGGCAAGCGATCGTTCTTCCGCCATGGCGCGTGCCTCCCATGCGGACCATGACAAATCGCAAGGCGCCGTTCAATCGCGCGGGAATGCGATGTCCTCGTGCATTGCACCGGCAATGGAGCGGATGGTAGCTCTTGCGGCCAAGGGCGCCCGCTCGGGAGGATACATGCGGCGTGCAAGCCTGGCGGTTGCATCGCTTGCGGCAGTCGCAACCTTTGCCGCTTTGGACGCGTGTCGCGCGGCGGACGAGCTCCAGGTCGCGGTGGGCGGGCGCGGCATTGGCGAAACCTTCGTCACCGAGGTCGGCGACAAGGCCGGCTTGTTCAAGCGCCACAACCTCGCGCTGGACATTTTCTATACCGATGGCGGCGGCGAGACCCAGCAAGCGGTGATCTCGAACAGCGCGCAGGTCGGCATCGCCTCCGGCTTTCTCGGCGCGATCGGCGTATTCGCCAAAGGCGCGCCGGTGCGCATCATCGGCGGCTCGTATACCGGCGGCGCGCAGGTCTTCTGGTACGTGCCGGTCGATTCGCCCATCCGCGGTCCGCAGGACCTCGCAGGTAAGACCGTCGCCTATTCCAACAACGGCTCCTCCACGCATGCGGGCGTGCTCGCACTGCAGAGACATTACAATATCGACTTCAAGCCTGTGCCCACCGGCAATGCCGCCGCGACGATGACCGCCACGATGAGCGGACAGGTTGACGTGGGCTGGGCCGGCGCGCCGTTCGGCGTCGCCGAGCTCGAGGCCGGCAAGACCCGGCTGATCATGAAATCCTCGGATGCGCCGGAATTCGACAAGCAAACGAGCCGCGTCATCATCGCCAACGCCGCCGAGCTCACAGCGCGCGCGGACGTGTTCGTGCGTTTCATGCGCGGCTATCGCGACGCGCTCGCCTGGGTCTATTCGAAGCCGGAGGGGCTTGCCGCGTATGCGGCCTTCGCCAAGCTATCGCCCGAGACCGCGCGGCGCGCATTGCGGGAATTCCTGCCGGCCGCCGCGGTCGATCCCGATCGCATCTCGGGGATCGAGGAAGTGATGGCCGATGCGGTCAAGTTCAAATTCATCTCGGCGCCGCTGAGTAAGGAGGAGCTCGCCGAACTGATCCGTATCCCCGAGCGGAGGCAATGACGCCGTTTCGCGCCGACGCGGTGCAAGCCTGGCAGCGAGAGCGGCGCTACGCCAGGCGCGCGTGCACGGTTCGAACATGTCGAGGACAACGAAAGGGGTCGAGCCGTTCGTCACGGCTCGACCCCGCAGAGCACCCTGCCGGTTGTTGCTTGACGCCTCAAAGCTTAGCTCTATTCCCCGCCGGACAACCGCCGGCTTTTTGCATGGGTTCCCCGCTCGTCCCGCAAAGTCTCCGCAAACATGCCTCAAACCCGTCGGAATCTGCTTAATGTTCCTGGTTAACCTCCGGTTTCACGGCCTGCCTTTCGACTCATGCTTGACGAGTCGTTGCCGCGCCTCGACGGCAAATCTCGCCAATAGCTGCCCGCGCCCGCAAACGAACCCTTATTCGTCGCGATGTCCTCGCTTCTCGATCAATCCGCGCTGACCGATCTCGCCGAACGGCTGGTCGCGGCCGCTCGCCGGGCCGGAGCGGATGCCGCCGACGCGCTGGCGCTGCGCTCGGTGTCGCTTGCGGTCGAAGTGCGCGAGGCCGCAATCGAGGAATCCGAGCGCTCCGAAGGCGACGATGTGGGGCTGCGCGTCTTTGTCGGCCGCCGCCAGGCGGTCGTATCCACCAACGACATCAAGGCCGACACGGCCGAGCTCGCGCAGCGCGCCGTCGCCATGGCGCGAGCCGCCCCGGACGATCCATTCGCCGGACTTGCCGACCCGGACCGACTGGCGCACCACTTTCCTGATCTCGATTTGCTCGATCCGAATCTTCCGAGCGTCGCCGAGCTGGAAGAGCGCGCCCGCCGTGCCGAGAGCGCCGGGCTCGCGGTCCGGGGCGTCACCACCTCGGGCGGCGCCTCCGCTTCGGCCGGCATCGGCGGCATGGTGCTGGTGACGAGCCACGGCTTCCGCGGCGCCTATCTCAGCTCGGGCCAGAGCGTGGCGATGACGGCAATCGCCGGCGAGGGGACGGCGATGGAGCGGGATTATGATTACTCCTCCACGGTTCACGGCGCCGATCTTCTGTCCCCGGAGAAGGTCGGGCGCATAGCGGGCGAGCGCGCCGTCGAGCGGCTCAACCCGCGCAAGGTGAAATCAAAGCGCGTGCCGGTCGTGTTCGACCGGCGCGTGGCCGGATCCCTCGTGGGCCATCTCGCCAGCGCGGTCAACGGCACGGCGGTCGCGCGCAAGACGAGCGTCCTCAAGGACCGTCTCGGCGAGCGGCTGTTCCGGCCGGGCATCCACGTGCTCGACGACCCGCACCGCTTGCGCGGTCTGCGCTCGCGCCCCTTCGATGCCGAGGGCGTCGCCACCAAGCGCCTGGCCGTGGTGGAGGATGGCGTGCTCGCATCCTGGCTGCTCGATTCGGCGACCGCGCGCGAGCTCGGATCTGCGACGACGGGGCACGCGCAGCGCGGCGTGTCGTCGGCGCCTTCGCCAGGGCCGAGCAACCTGCATCTCGCGGCCGGCGGCGATACGCCGGAGGCGTTGATGGCGGATATCGCCGAGGGGTTTTACGTCACCGACCTGATCGGGGTCGGCGTCAATTACGTGACCGGCGACTACAGCCGCGGCGCCAGCGGCTTCTGGATCGAGAATGGCAAGCGCAGCTACCCAGTCAGCGAGGTGACGATCGCCGGAAATCTGATCGACATGTTTCAGGCGCTCTTTCCCGCCAACGATCTGGAATTCCGTTTCGCAACCAATGCGCCGACCGTGCGCGTGGAGGGTCTCACCGTTGGCGGCCGATGACGCCGAGCGCGTCGCGCTGCGCGATCGTCTCGCGGTGGCCGTGCGCGAAGCCGGCGCGGTGGCGCTGCGAACCTTTCGCCGCGACCCCACGAGCTGGATCAAGGGCGCCTCCTCGCCGGTGAGCGAGGCCGACATCGCCGTCGACGCGCTGTTGCGCGAGCGGCTTCTGAGCATTCGTGACGCCGGCTGGCTCTCGGAGGAAACCGAGGACGACCCGGCGCGATTACGGCGCGAGGAGGTGTGGGTCGTCGATCCGATCGACGGCACGCGCGCCTATCTCGCGGGGCTGGCGGACTGGGCAGTGGCCGCGGCTTTGGTGCGCGCGGGGCGCCCGCTGGTTGGGGCGCTCTACGCGCCGGTGAGCGACGAGCTGTTTCTCTCGGTGGCCGGGCAAGGCGCCACGCTCAACGGGGCGCCGATTGCAGCGAGCGCGGGCCATGAAATGGCGGGCGCGACCTTTTCCGGCGCCAAGCGGCGGCTCGACAGCCTCGCCGCGCTAGAGCCGCGCATCGCCACCGCGCCGCGCATCCCCTCGCTCGCCTTGCGTCTCGCACGCGTCGCGACCGGCGCGCTCGACGGCACGTTCGTTGCCCCGAACAGCTGCGATTGGGACCTTGCGGCGGCCGATCTTTTGGTGCACGAAGCCGGCGGGCTGGTCAGCACGCTGGCGGGGGAAAGCTTGCTCTACAATCGGCCGGACCCGGTCCATGGGGCACTGGTGGCGGCTGGGCGCGCCCGCCACGCGCGGTTGATCGATCTCATTCGCGATCGGCGTGCCGAGTTTGCGTGATCGGGCGTGGCGTTTGAATCGCCAACGGAGCGGCGGGCTCGATCTGCTCTCTCTGTGACCGAACCTCGACGTTTGATGGCGGAAAGAGGCACATAAGTTTCTTGCGCCAGTGGGTCGTCAGTCGGGACGATGAGGACGCAAGCTATGCCGCAAGAGGCTCAACCGCGACAACTACTGCATCTCGTGTTCGGGGGCGAACTCACGGATTTGGAGAGCGTCGAATTTCGCGATCTCGGCACGCTCGACATCGTGGGCATCTATCCCAACTACGCCAGCGCCTATACCGCCTGGAAGGCAAGAGCCCAGCAGACCGTCGATAACGCACACATGCGTTACTTCATCGTACATTTACACCGCTTGCTCGATCCGCAAACGGATCGGCACGCGAGCAGTTGAGGTCCGGGCCGCGCGATGTCGTGGGTCAAGCGTCTGGTGGGCTCGCGCCCATTTCAGAAAGCCACGGGGATCGTGGCGGCGGAATACCTTCGTCTGGTATGGAACACCAACCGGTTCGTGATCGAACCGGAAGGCATTTATGAGAGTGTCGATCGCGACGCCCCGGTCATCATCGCCATGTGGCATGGCCAGCATTTTCTCATGCCTTTCGTCAAACGCCCACACCACCGAGTCAAAACGCTGGTCTCGCGTCATCGCGATGGCGAGATCAATGCGCTCGCCGCGGAGCGGCTCGGCGTCGGCGCCATTCGGGGCTCCGGCAGCCACGGCGGGGAGTTTCTCGGCAAAGGCGGCGTGAGCGGCTTCAAGGAGATGCTGAGCGCATTGCAGGAGGGTTACATCGTCGCGCTCACCGCCGACATTCCCAAGGTTGCGCGCGTCGCCGGGCTCGGGATCATCAAACTCGCGAGCGCATCCGGCCGGCCGATCTATCCGATTGCGATCGCGACCCGGCGGCGGCTCGAGCTCAAGAACTGGGACCGCACGGCGATCAACCTGCCGTTCGGGCGCGCCGCGAGGGTGGCCGGGGAGCCGATTCGCGTAGCTGCGGACGCCGACGCCGCGGCGCTCGAAACCGCGCGGCGCGCGCTCGAGGACTCGCTCAATGCGGCGACCGCCCGCGCCTATGCGCTTGCTGATGGGCCGCCGGAGCCGCGCCGTCGTGGGTGAGGGCTTGCCGCTCACGCTCCACGCTTATCGCCTGCTGACGGCGGCGGCGACGCCGCTTGCGCCGGCGCTCATGTCGCATCGATTGAAGCGCGGCAAGGAGCTTGCCGCGCGTCTTAACGAACGGTACGGCGAAAGCGTTCTCGCGCGACCGCCGGGCCCGCTGGTGTGGGTGCACGGCGCGAGCGTCGGCGAGCTGCTCTCGGTGATCCCGTTGATCGAGCGCATCGGCGAAAAAGGATTCGTCGTGTTGTGCACCTCGGGCACCGTCACGTCGGCCAATCTCGCCCAGCAGCGCCTGCCCAAGGGCGCGATCCACCAGTTCGTCATCCTGGACACGCCCCGCTTCGTCAACCGCTTCCTCGATCATTGGCAGCCCGATCTCGCGCTGTTCGTCGAGTCGGATCTCTGGCCCAACTTGATCGTCACCAGCGCCGGGCGCGGCATTCCGCTGGTGCTTGTCAACGGGCGCCTTTCCGAGAGCTCGTTCAACCGTTGGCGACGCGTGCCCGGCACGATCGGCGCGCTGCTGCGCTGCTTCGATCTCTGCTTGGCGCAATCGCCGGACCACGGCGAACGCTACCGCGCGCTCGGCGCGCCGCGCGTCGCCACCACTGGCAACCTCAAATTCGACGTGCCGGAGCCACCCGCCGATGCCGATAGGCTGGCGCAGTTGCGGGCGGCGGTCGCCGAACGCACGGTGCTCGCCGGCGCCTCGACCCATGCCGGCGAGGAGGGAATGCTAGTCGAGGCGCACCGCCGGCTGCGTGGCGCTTTTCCCCGCCTGCTCACGATCATCGTTCCCCGTCATCCCGAGCGCGGACCTTCCATTCTCGACATCACCGGCGCCGCCGGCCTCAAGGCAGCGCTGCGCTCGCGCGGGGAATTGCCGCGCGCCGACACCGACGTCTACATCGCCGACACTTTGGGCGAGCTCGGCTTGATCTATCGCCTGGCGCCGATCGTGTTCGTCGGCGGTTCGCTCGCGCGCCATGGCGGGCAGAATCCGATCGAGCCGGTCAAGCTTGGCGCGGCAATTCTGCATGGGCCGAACGTGTGGAATTTCGCCGAGGTCTATGCCGCGCTCGACGCCGCGCATGGGGCCGAAGAAGTAAACGACGCCGAGAGCTTCGTGCTGCGCGCCGGCGCTTGGCTCAAGGATGCGAACGCGCGCGCGGCAGTGATTGCCGCCGCGCGTGCGAGCGTTGCCGCGCTCGGCGGCGGCCTCGAACGCACCCTTGCTGCGCTCGAGCCGCATCTCATGCGGATCGGTGGCCGGCAGCGCGCGCGCCATGCGTGAGCCGGCGTTCTGGTGGCGCGAGGGCTCGCTCGCGTCAGCGCTGCTGGCGCCGGTGGCGATGCTTTACGGGGCGATCGCGACGTGGCGGCTGGCACGGCCCGGCCGGCGGCCGGGCCTCCCCGTCGTTTGCATCGGCAATTTGACCGTCGGCGGCGCCGGCAAGACGCCCACCGCGCTGACCGTCGCGCGCATGCTGGCAAAGGCCGGCGAACGGCCGGTGTTCCTCAGCCGCGGCTATGGCGGAGCACTCGCCGGCCCGCTCGTGGTCGATCCGGCGCGGCACCGCGCGCGCGATGTCGGCGACGAGCCGCTTCTGCTCGCGCGCACCGCGCCGACCATCGTGGCGCGCGATCGCGTCAAAGGCGCCGGCATTGCCGTCGGCGCGAGCGTCGTCGTCATGGATGACGGCTTCCACAATCCCTCCCTCGTCAAAGATTTTTCGGTGCTGGTGCTCGACGCGCGCCGCGGCATCGGCAATGGGCGCGTCATTCCCGCCGGTCCGCTGCGCGCGCCCGTCGATGCGCAGCTCTCGAATGCGCATGCGCTTCTCGTGGTGGGACGTTCAGTAGGCGACTGCGCCATCGCGGAGATGGCGCGCGAGCGCGACATTCCAGTCTTGCGGGCGAGCTTGCGGGCGGATACCGCCTTCATCGCTGGCCTTGCTGGGCGTCGCGTGCTTGCGTTTGCCGGCATCGGCGATCCGCAGAAGTTTTTCGCGACCCTAGCCGAGGCCGGCGTCACGCTTGCCGCGACGCGGAGCTTTGCCGACCATCACCGTTACACGGGCCGTGAGGCAGCGGCGCTGTGCGAGGACGCCGAGCGCGACGGCCTCGTGCTGGTGACGACGGAAAAGGATCTGGCGCGGCTTTCCGGCGAGGAGCACCCGCTTTCCGCGCGGGCCCGCGCGCTCCCAGTCACGCTCGTGTTCGAAGAGGCGGCGGCGTTCGAATCGCTGTTGCTGGAGCGCCTCGCGGCGGCGCGCGCGCCGCGCGGTGCATGACGGCAGGCGAAAGCTACCGGGTTTTTTCCTCGGTGCGCTGCCCGGCGTTGGGGACATGCCGCTGCAGCACCGCCTCGGGGCTGACGTAGGGCTCCTGCAGGTCGACGCTCCAATATTTCAGCTCCTCGAGCGGAATCGGCACGCCGGTCACCGCGCAGCGCACGAAGGCGCCCGGCCGCACCACGCGAAAATCGCCGTCGAGATATTTCAGCTCAGCCTCGCCCGCCATGGGAGAAGGGCGATCGGATCGGTTGAGCACGCCTGCCTCCAGCGCAGCCGGTTTGTCGGGATGGCTGTCCCCGCGCCCCGACGCCAGACCCCAACATAAGGGGCTCGCGCGGGCCATGTAACCCACCCGACCGGGATTGTTTTGCGATGGCCACGCAATGTGCGCCCAGAAGCGCTACCCGTCGAACAGGCTGCCTTGATTGGAATTGCCGTTACCGCGGCGGCTGCGCGGCTTGGTCGGGGAGACGGGTTTGTCGGCCGCTGCTGGCGCCGCGCCGTCCGCCACCGCGCCGACACGGCCGTCGGAAAATTCAAGATCAAGCCGCATGCCCGCGCTCACCGCGGCGGCCTGCCGTAGCGGACGGCCGGCCGCGTCGCGCACCAGTGCGAAGCCGCGGGCGAGCACGCCGCGATGCGAGAGCGCATTGAGCAGCTGCCCGCAGCGCTCGATGGAGGCCGCGCGCTGCTGCAGCGAGGAATCGACCGCCCGCCGCGCGCGCTCGCAGAGGGCGGCAAGCCGTTCGCATTCTCGGCCGATGCGGCTTCGGTGGGCATCGGCGTTCGCGCGCAAGCCGGCGGCGAGCCGGGCGTTCGCCGTGAAGAGCCGCTCGCGCCGGCGCAGCCGCGCGACATTTTGCGCGCGCGCCGCCCGTTCGTGCAGCGCGGCGACCATTTCGCCGCAGCGCGTAACCCGCGCGCGCAGGATCTGCGGCCCGAGCCGGCCGGCGGCGCGCGCAAAGCGCGCGTGGTGGATCTGCGCGTTGGCTATGAGCGCACGCGGCAGACGCGTGCTGGCGTGGTCGAGGCGCTGGCGCGGGAACGCCAGCAACTCCTCGGCGCCGGGCAGCGCGCGGATCGCGGCACGCAATTCGTTGCGCCGTGCCTCTTGCCCGCGTTGCCAGCAGGCGAGCGCGCGCCGCGCCAAGCTCTCGACGCGCGCGCCAAGCTCGAGCCGCACGGGCACGGCATATTCCGCGGCCGCGCTCGGCGTCGGCGCGCGCTTGTCGGCGGCGAAGTCGATGAGGGTCACGTCGGTTTCATGTCCCACCGCCGCGATCAGCGGGATCATGCTCGCGGCCGCCGCGCGCACCACGATCTCCTCGCTGAACGACTGCAAATCCTCGAGCGAGCCGCCGCCGCGCGCGACGATGAGCAGGTCGGGTCGGCGCATCGGGCCATCGATGGGAAGCGCGTTGAAGCCGTGGATGGCGGCGGCGACCTCCTCGGCGCAGCCATCGCCCTGCACGCGCACCGGCCATACCATCACGTGGCGCGGGAAGCGGTCGGCGAGCCGATGCAGAATATCGCGAATGACGGCGCCCGTGGGCGAGGTGACGACGCCGATCCGCTCGGGCAGGAACGGCAGCAGCTGCTTGCGCGCGGCGTCGAACAGACCTTCTGCGGCGAGCTTCTTCTTGCGCGCCTCTATCAGCGCCATCAGCGCGCCGACGCCGGCCAGCTCGAGCGTCTCGATGACGATTTGGTAGGTCGACTTCCCGGGGAAGGTCGTCAGCCGCCCGGTGACCACGACCTCGAGCCCTTCCTCGGGCTTGATGCGCATGCGCCCGGCCGTGCTCCTCCAGATCACCGCCTCGATCTTGGCGTCCGCGTCCTTGAGGGCGAAATAGCAGTGGCCGGAGGAGTGCGGGCCGCGGAAGCCGGAGATTTCCCCGCGCACCCGCACGTAGGCGAAGGTGTCTTCCACGGTCCGCCGCAGCGCCGCCGAGAGCTCGGAGACGGTCCATTCGCGGATATTCAGGCGCGTCGGCTCGTTCATGGCGAGGTGGTGAATCAGCTTATCCCCGCCGCGTCAACCCGCCTATCCCAGCGCTGCTGGCGTGCCTTAGCTGCCGAGCTTGGCCCCGTATTGCTCGTCGGAGACGTGCTCGAGCCAGGTGACGTGCTTGCCGTCGAGGGCTTCCTGCAAGGCGATGTGCATCATGGCGGTGTCGGGGCCGGCGCCGTGCCAGTGCTTTTCTCCCGGTGCGATCCAAACCGTGTCGCCGGGGCGGATTTCCCGTACCGGGCCGCCCCAGAGCGCAACCCGGCCCACGCCGGAAATGACGTGCAAGGTCTGGCCGAGCGGGTGGGTGTGCCAGGCGGTGCGCGCGCGCGGCTCGAAGCGCACGAACGCACCGCGCAGCCGCGCCGGCGCTGGAGCTTCGATAATCGGGTCCTGCCACACGGTGCCGGTGAAGGATTCGGCGGGTGCGCGGCGCGACGGCACCGAGCCCGACGGTTTGATGTCCATGGCTGCGAGTCCTCTCTGCGCTGAAGATTTCTGTTCGCGCGCCGTCGTAGCACCGATCACGGCACGGCAGAAGAGCGCTGCGCCGGCCGCCGCCCTTGGCACGATTTCCGATCGCGGCGGCGGTCCCTTGCGATGCAACGGCGCCATGCTACACCAGCCGCCGAAATCGCCTCGGCAATCGCGGCGGCGCAGGCATGAAGATTCTTCTCCTCGGTTCGGGTGGACGCGAGCACGCGCTCGCCTGGAAGCTTTCCGCGAGCCCGCTCGTGGATCGGCTCTACTGCGCGCCGGGCAACGCCGGCATCGCCCGCGAATGCGAGCTGATCGCGCTCGACCTCGCCGACCACGCAGCGGTCATCGCGTTTTGCCGGGCGCAAAAGATCGACTTGGTCGTGGTCGGACCCGAGACGCCGCTCTGCGCCGGGATCGTCGACGATCTCGCCGCCGCCGGCATCAAAGCGTTTGGCCCGACGCGCGCGGCGGCGCGGCTCGAGGGCTCCAAAGGCTTCGCCAAGGATCTGTGCAAGGCGAACGCCATCCCCACCGCCGCCTATCAGCGCTTCAGCGCGGCCGATGCGGCGAAGCGCTACGTGCGCGCGCAGGGCGCGCCGATCGTCGTCAAGGCGGACGGGCTCGCCGCCGGCAAGGGCGTGATCATCGCGGCCACCGTGGCCGAGGCGGAGGCGGCGATCGACATGATGTTCGGCGGCGCGCTCGGCGCGGCCGGCGCCGAAGTGGTGGTGGAGGAATTCCTCGAGGGGGAGGAAGCCTCGTTCTTCGCGCTCTGCGACGGCGAGACCGCGATCGCGCTCGCCTCGGCGCAGGACCACAAGCGCGCCTTCGACGGCGATCAGGGCCCCAACACCGGCGGCATGGGGGCTTATTCGCCGGCGCCAGTGATGACGCCCGAGATGGCGCGGCGCGCCATGGACGAGATCGTGCTTCCCACGGTGCGCGCCATGAAGGCTAACGGCGCTCCCTACAAGGGCGCGCTCTATGCCGGTCTGATGATCACCGCCGAGGGGCCCAAGCTGATCGAATACAACGCGCGTTTCGGCGATCCGGAATGCCAGGTGCTGATGCTCCGCCTGATGTCGGACCTCGTGCCCGCGCTGCTCGCCTGTTGCGACGGCATGCTCAAGAATTTTGATCTGCGCTGGTACCCGGAGGCGGCCTTGACCGTGGTGATGGCGGCCAAGGGCTATCCCGCCGCTACCGCCAAGGGCTCGGTGATCGAGGGGCTCGAAGCCGCGGCCGAGATCCAGGGGGTCGAAATCTTCCACGCCGGCACTAAGGCGGACGGCGCCCGCATCCTCGCCAATGGCGGCCGCGTGCTCGACG
>DASSGH010000081.1:0-32496 GCA_035693615.1 Xanthobacteraceae bacterium | reverse complement strand
GCAGGTGTTTGGCGCCCGCCGCAACCCGGCGACGGCAGTCGATCGGCGCGACGAACGCTCGCCCAACTACTACCTCGACTGGGCCTACGACGAGATGAAGAAGCTGGTCGAGACCTTACCCAAGTCGGTGCATGAGCGCGTGTTCGTGGTGCGGCTCGCGCTCGATGTCGACCTGCAGAAGCACTCCGAGCAGGCGATCGAGGATTCACTGCGGCAGTACGGGCGCGAATACAAGGCCAAGCAGGGCGCCGCCGTGCTGATGGATATCGACGGCGCGGTGCGCGCGATGGTCGGCGGCCGCGATTACGGCGAGAGCCAGTTCAATCGCGCCACGGACGCCATGCGCCAGCCTGGTTCCTCGTTCAAGCCCTACGTCTACGCCACCGCGCTGATGAACGGGTTCAAGCCGACCTCGGTCGTGGTCGACTCGCCGGTATGCATCGGCAATTGGTGCCCGAAGAATTATGGCGGCGGCCACGCCGGCGCGATGACGCTCACACAGGCGATCACCCGCTCGATCAACGTCATTCCAGTGAAGCTGTCGATCGCGCTCGGCAACGGCAACGCGAAGATCGGCCGCGCCAAGATCCGCGAGACCGCGCGCAAGGCCGGCATACGCACGCCGCTGCCGGACACACCCTCGATGCCGATCGGCGCCGATGAGGTCACCGTGCTCGATCACACCGGCGGTTACACCATGTTCCCCAACCTGGGGAAGGCGATGGGGCCGCACGCGGTCCTCGAGGTGCGCAGCGGCGCCGGCGAGTTGATCTGGCGCTGGGACCGCGACGGCAAGAAGCCGGTCCAGGTGATCACGCCGCAGGTGGCGATGGACATGAACATGATGATGAGCAAGGTGGTGGAGGAAGGCACCGCCCGGCGCGCCATCCTCGACGGCATCAAGTCCGCGGGCAAGACCGGCACCACCAACGCCTACCGCGACGCCTGGTTCGTGGGCTTCACCGGCAACATGGTTTGCGGCGTCTGGTTCGGCAACGACGACTACACAACCATGCACCAAATGACCGGCGGCTCGCTGCCGGCGCAAACCTGGCACGAGATCATGGCCTATGCCCACCAAGGGATCGAGCTCAAACCCATTCCGGGCCTCGGGCCGCAAGGACCGGCTGCAGCGCGCGTTGCCGAAGGCAAGAAGGAGGGCGACACAACGCCCAGCCGGCCGAACTCCATTCTGACCAAGCGCGGCGCGGATGCTCTGGTACGCCTCGAGCGGCTGCTGGACGATGCGACGCGCGCGCTTGCGACCCGCGGCGAGATGACCAAAGCTTCGGACGAGACGAGAGCGCCGGCTCAAGCAAGTTTTGCATCCGCGCCCGAGCAAACCCCGCGTGATCGGACTCGCGGTAATTGAAGTTGGCCGACAGCTCTTGCTACACCGGCCGCTCTAACGGCTACGCTACCGGACCAAACGTGCGTTTGCTTTTCGGAACCGTGTTTGCGCTGGCGATTGCGGCAATGGCCGGCCTCGGCGCGACCTGGATGGCGCTGACGCGAGGCAGCGCCTATGGCGGCGTCACGATCGGAGCGTGGACGGGCTGGCCGAAGAATGGGACCTCCGGCATCGACCCCTATGCGCGCGCCATGGTCGCGCGGACCGGCGAACTGCCGGTCGGTTCCGGCGACGGAGTGGCCTTCTATGCACGCACCGACGACGCCGGTCAGCCGCTCGACGGCCGCTGCGACGTCTTGTTGAGCGGCACCACGCCGCAAGCGAGATTTTGGACGCTGACGCTCTATGATCCGGAAGGCCGCCTCGTAGCCAACTCGGCACAGCGCCAAGGCTTCACCAGTCAGGAAATCGTCCGCAACGCCGACGGCAGTTTCGACATCCTGGTCGGACCGCGCGCACGGCCTGGCAATTGGCTCCCGACGGGGGGCGTGGACAAATACCTGCTGGTGCTGCGCCTCTATGATACGCCGATCGGCATGGCGAGCCGCACCGGATCGGAGGCGCCGATGCCCTCGGTTACCAAGAGGGCCTGCCTGTGATCCGCTTGGCATTATGGCTGTTGGGCGCGCTTGTGCTTGCCGGCATCGTGCACCTGACAACCGTTCTGTTGCTGCCCCGAATGGCGACGCAGGATGCGTATGCCCGCGTCTCCGCCATCGCTCCGGTCAATTCCGTCATTCCCATTCCCGGGCCGACTCCGGAGAAAGCGGTCATGCCCTTCATGGACCCCGCATTCCAGGTATCCGTGTGCCGGTATGATCTGTCGCGCGGAGCGTTGAAGTTCTCGGTGCCGATCAGTCAGGCTTATACGTCGGTGTCGTTCTACACGCGCTCCGACGTCGCCTATTATGCGATCAACGATCGCGCCGCCGGCCGGCGGGTGATCGAGCTCGATCTCATGACGGCGGCACAACGCGCAGCACTGCCGGAGAACGAAGAGATCACGGCTGCGGATCGGTTGATCGTGAC
The DNA here is from genome assembly GCA_035693615.1 of Xanthobacteraceae bacterium. GTDB lineage: Bacteria > Pseudomonadota > Alphaproteobacteria > Rhizobiales > Xanthobacteraceae > VAZQ01. The sequence goes on along the minus strand of DASSGH010000081.1, from coordinate 30,056 downwards.
CTCGCCGACGAACACCGGTCTCATCGTGATCCGGGCGCTTGCGCCTGAAGTCGGATGGGTGCCTGCGGTGCGGACTGCCTTGGCTTCAGCGCAATGCCGCCCGCAATGAAATCCGGATTCTGAGCCGAACTGGCGCAGCTGAGAGCTGGCCGACCGAGCCGGGGTCCTTGCATTGAAGCACGATACGCGCTCAGGAGCGCTGGGTACGACGCCGGCGACGGCGGCGTGCAGTGCTACCCGCCTCGGGCTGCAGGCTCCCGTTCGGCGCCTCGTCATACCGCTCGATGCGGATCACCGGAAGAATGATGACCACGGCCGGTTCGCACGCGCGTGCCATCGAACCTGAGCCCCGTGCGACGCCTCCCGCCGGCCGAAAATTGATCACCGTGCCCATGTCGCTGCCCCCGCCCCGGATGGCCGCAGCCGCGATGCGGCCCCTTGCGCGATTTGAGTCCCACAAGGTTAACGCTCCCCTAACGTCGGCCTCCTATGCAAGCTCAAATGCAAAGTGTTGCAGCATCAAATCCAAAGTGTTGCAGCAAAGGCGCAGTGACCATCAGGGCGCCTAGCGGCATTCCGCGAGCTCGCGTTGGCCAAGCTCGCACGCCTCTGTGTCCCGGCACCGTTCAGGCGAGAACTTGATCGAGGAAATGACGTCCGGCGCGGTCCTCCACCTCGAGGATCCAGGCGTCGGGGTCGAAGCGCAATTCTCGCGCGAGGCGTTCCTCGATCTTAGCCTCGGGAGCCGGTTCTTCGCCGAGGCAGCGGCTAAACAGCCGGTCCGCTGGGCGCGCATCGTCGAACGCGCTCTGCGGCGCGGGGCCGAACAATTCCGCCGTACCGTCTAGTCGATTAAGCTTGACGAAAATGGCCCCCGCCTCCTCCGCTCCGCGCCGCCGCACGGCGGCGAACGCGCCTTCGATGTGGCAGCGGCGGATGTAAGCTGCGACCCAGATCGCAGATTTCAGGCGCATTCCCGCTCCCGCTCGTCCCACCCCCGAGGCAAGTATTCACGACCTGCGCCAGCCCGACGAGAGCCGGACGGCATTTTTTCTTCGATGAATCCGCAGGGAGCTTGCGCCCGCCAGGAGGCCTATTCCAAAGGTCGGCCGGTCATCGCCGCCAGCTCGCGCACGAGCCGGTCGGAGGCCTGGCCCGTGATCGGCAGCCTGCGCTCGCGCTCGAACTTTTCGATCGCGGCCTGGGTCTCGGCATCGATGATGCCGCTCGGCTTGATTTGGCCGTAACCGTATTCGGCAAGTGCCCGCTGTAGCGCGACCACGCGTTTCGAAGCACCAGAGCGTTCGCCGGCGACCTCGCTGGGGGCCTGCGGCGGACGCGCGCCGGGCATGACTGCGGTGGTGGCCCGCACCAGTTTGGCTGGCGCCCGTTGGATGGACTGCAGCAGTGCCTCGTTGGGCTCCGTGCTCGGCTTGAACGCGGCAGCCTGCTCAAAGTCCCGGATCGCGGCATCGGTCTTCGGGCCATAGAGCCCATCGACCACGCCGTCATAGTAGCCGCGGCGGGCCAATTCGCGCTGAATGTCGTTGATGACGTCGCCTGGCGGACGCGGCGCGGGTAGGGCGGCGGATTTCACCTGCGCCGGGAGAGCCACCGGCTCGATCCGCCGTGGGCGCGGCGCGGCTGCCTGGCCGCCGTCGGCCAACACTGCCGGTTTGACCTGCGCAGCTGCGCCTCGGAACATCGGCGCCGGATGCGACCCGGACTGCAGGAACACCACGTTGACCACGATGGCGATCGCGACAAAGGCGCCGAGACCGAAACCGACGGCATCCCGCGCCGTCCAACCCCACGCCCGCAACACGCGGGTCACGCGATTGCCATCTAGTGGCGCACGTTTTTCTCGGTCCGCGCGGGTCATAGGCTTATGCACCGCGCCATATCGCCCGCGGCCGCTCCGCCGCGACGCTGCGCCATGGCAGTCGCTCCGGCCGCACCGACGCGCTTATCGAACGGGCAAAACGCCCTCGGATCGAGCACCACGTTCCCGCGCGCCGAGAAATTTTAGACGCGCTCCCTGTCCTGTCTGCCGGGATCGTGTCAGAGGCCGCTTAAGCGAACACTAAAGCCGGAACTGTATGCGGCGCACGGGGTGTTTCCGCGTCCTTTGGGCACGATGTCCCCGGCGCATTCTATCGGGCATGGTGAACGGTCGGTTGCCGACATACCGGCAGCAGAGCGAAGGGCCAATATGCTGTGCACTAGCCAAATGCGGATCGTTGGGAATTGGTAAAGAAACTGCCGCTGATTCGCGTCGAATATCGACAAAAAGCATCGCTCCCTAAAAACCAGGGCTTTAGCACTTGCTGGTAGGGTCGCCACAGCTGCGCCCATCGACGGTACGGGAGCTCAAGGCAACGCATGCGATTCCTTTTGCGGATGGCGTTTTGGCTCACCGTCATTCTGGCACTGCTGCCGAGCGGCGGCTCGCAGCCCACGCCGAAACTCAATGTGAGTGCGATCGACGCGATGTCGGCGGCGAAGGCGACCGTCACCGATGTGCAGTCATTCTGCGACCGGCAACGCGACGCGTGCACGCTTGGGTCCCAAGCCGCGGTTGCGATCGGGCAACGCGCGCAAGCCGGAGCCAAGATGGTCTACGAATATTTCAACCAACATCTTGGATCGCACGGTGCCGGAGCTGCGGATGGCGCGTCCGCCGAGGCCGCTCCATTGCCACTCGCGCGGCCGTCGCAGCACACCCTCTCGCCAAATGACTTGGCGCCGGCCTGGCGTGCCGCGCCGGCGCGCAAGGATGGCCGGAGCGATCGGCCGGCGTAACACTTCGTTTTTGAGCCGCTCTCCCGCACGGCAGTGGAACCAGCCCACCCGAAGGCCGCGCGGCTGGCGCTGCTCGGGACCGATCTTTTTCAGCGGCCGGCGTTCGTCCGTTCTATGATCTGCCTATATATTTGGTATGCGCCAGGCCATGACCGCAGCCTCAACTGAGACGCTTACGACCCTCGACGAGATCGTCGACAACTTTTCGCTGCTCGAGGAGTGGGACGACCGCTATCGCTATGTCATCGAGCTCGGCCGCGCACTCACCCCCCTGCCCGAGCCCGAACGCACCGACGCGAACAAGGTGCAGGGCTGCGCGAGCCAGGTCTGGCTCGCAACCACCGTGCATCCGGATGGCCAAAGCGGACCCATACTCACCTTCACCGGCGACAGCGATGCCCATATCGTGCGGGGCCTCATCGCCATCTTGTTCGCGATGTTCTCCGGCAAGCGGGCGGGCGACATTCTTTCGACCGATGCGGTCACCGTGTTCGACCGGCTGGGCCTGCGCGAGCATCTCACCCCACAGCGCTCGAACGGATTCCGCTCAATGGTCGAACGCATTCGCATGGACGCGCGCGCAGCGCTGACGAAAAGCGGGTAAGGCGGCCATTTTTCAGCCGGTTCCACTGAATTGTTCGAGCCGTGGAACTGGCGCGGCATTTGCTCGATTGCTACCGGTGGTCTCGATCGAACCCCCCAAGGAACGAAAGAGGCTGCTAGGCCCCGGCGACAACCTCCCCGGGGCCTTCGCTTGTGGGCACCTCCGGTAAGGGAATGCCTGCGAACGGCGAGATCGTCCCGACCAATGGATTATTGGCGCCCCGAAGGCGTTTTGCCCGTCACGCCATAGTCGGATGATTTCGTACCGGCCACCGCCGACAAAAACCCTTCAGCTGCCAATCCCCGTTTGAGCAGTTCGCGCACTGCCGCCGCCCTGCTCGGCATGCGCTGCTTAAAGCGAAAATCGTCCAGCGCCACCAATTCGTCGTCGCTCAGCATGATTTGTAGGCGCTCTGCGCGCACTCTTTGCGTTGGCCTAGCCATCCTATCCCTCCGCGGCGTTTAGCAGTGTTAGTAAGTGCAGATATATTAGTCAGACCCGTCGTATTAGTCAAGTCAGTCTTGGACGGCGACGCAGCAATGTTAGTCAATGTGTACGGCAGCCGACATTTCGCGCATCTGATACACCCCACACATGGAGGGCATTTCTTAAATTGAGACGTGTGAGACAATCTAGACAAGTACTTCCAGGTAGAACAATCATATAATGCACGTATATAATCTATTTTGTCAGAGTTAATATTGACAACTAGCAGTAGAGCGGCGCAAGTTTACTTCGAAGCGTGGGGGCGCGTTCGCCAAGGAGGGCGTAGACCTGCTTCTCCGACCGTCGAGAAAACCTGGACGCAGGGCGTTTTTATTGACCACGCACAACATCTCAACCCGAGAGCCTCAACATGAGCCAATTAGCCCCGTTCAGAACCGAAGGGCGCAGGCGCCCGAAATGCCGTGACTGTGGTGCCACGATGAGGCTTTTTGGAATCGAGCGTCACCCCACGATCGACGGGACTGACTTGCTGACTTACGTGTGTAGCCAGTGCGAGGAGGTGCAAACGGAGATCGTGGCTCCGCCGAAATTGACGCCAATGGATTCCCTGCTTGGAGAGAAAGCCTTCGATGCCGAAACGACGCACGTCTTGGGTTCAGCGTTCGACGCTGCGTGGGAGAGAATAGAGGCCACCAACACGGTGCCTACTGACAAAGGCCAGGCGGCGTCGATGCGCGAATTGCTCGCCAAATTCATTATCGCGGCGGTCGAGCAAGGAGAGACAGATCCCTATCGACTCATGGAGAAGGCGTTACTTCGATTGAAAATTATTTTGCGGCGCGACGTCGGAGTAGGCGCGAGTGGCTAATGACGCTCCGTTGATTGGAATGGAAACTCCGAGCCAATATCGAGAATTCGCCGAAACGTGTGATCGCTTAGCTGGGCAAGTCGAGTCTGAAGCACATCGTGCGTCACTATTCGAGATGGCCGACCAATGGAGAAGCCTGGCCGAGGAGACCGACAAGCGGGAGTTCTAAGCCTGCGCGTTTCTCCCGTGTCTCGTGCCGCTTCCCCCAGCGAAACCAGGATTTCGCCATCTCCTCGAGCGCAAACTATGAGCTATTTGCGCCGCCGGCGTTGCTGGCCGAGCCCCATTTGTTTGGCAAGCCGGGAACGCGCGGCCGCATAGTTCGGCGCCACCATCGGATAATCCGCGGCTAAGCCCCACTTTTCCCGATACTGCTCCGGGGTCATGTCATATTGCGCGCGCAGGTGACGCTTGAGTGACTTGAACTTTTTTCCGTCCTCTAAGCAGACGATGTACTCCGGCAGGATCGATTTCTTGACCGAAACCGCGGGTTTCGGCGGCGCGGCGGGCGCATCGCCGTGGCCGGTCAACACGCGAGTCAAGGCGGTGTGCACCTGATCGATCAAGGCAGGCAGGTCCGAGGCCGGGACCGTATTGTTGCTGACATACGCCGACACGATGGTCGCCGTCAGCTCGATGAATGTCGCGCCTGGAGTCGTATTGCTCATCGACCAGGATTTTCTGCCGGATTTACTTTCGACCTCGCCCAGCGGAAGCCGGACTTCTGCGCGTTCGATGTCGTTCTATTGTTAGAATTCCAGGAAGGCAAGAGCTTCGGAGTATCGAGCAAGATAAACCTTGGCGAATACTGGCGGCTGTTCTGGCGAACACCGCACCCACCGCCTCGGGCGACCGGACCTTGTCCTGCTCGATTGAGGGGCGGCCGCCGGCTTTCGGCCGCGACCGGGTCACTCGTGCGCACGCGCGGCGAAGCGGAACGAGAAAGGCTCGCGTGCGTGCGCGAGCGTGGTTTACGAGTTGCTTTCGATATGCGCGCGCAGTTCGGCGATCGAGCCGAACTTGACCGTTCCGTGCGGCAGCTTGGCCTCGATCGATCCATCCGCATAAAGCGTATAGGCCATGCCGTCGACGACCCCGGACTTGAGCACGGCGGCTGCTCGCGGCTCGGCGAGATCGGCAGCCTGCTGTCGGCTGTCTTCGGCGGAATCCTCTGCTTGGCGTTGGGCCGCCTCGACCGCTTGTGAAGATCCGCTCTCGACGCGCTGGCCCCGGCGCGTATCAGCAGGCCATACGGCATCGAAATTCGCGCGTTGGGATGCGGGACCGGCCGGCTTCGAGCGGAATAGAAAATCGAGACGCGACGCCTTCAACGCCTCGACGGCCGTACCCCCGGCGCGATCTTCCGACGAAACCTTGGGCTCGGGTGGCGCAGCTTCGACGCCGCGATGCGTCTGAGCATGCGCGGTCCCGTTGGGAGACAACGGAACCTCCTCCTCTTCAGCGACAATCGAAGGCTCGCCTTGCTCCGCTCGCGCTCGCGCGCGCTCTAACCGATCTGCTCCGGCCGAAATCTCGCCCCCCGGAGCACCGGCCGTTGCAGGGGATTCGGGGGCGCGAACCTGCGGCGTTTCGGGCCGCGGCCGGACAGAGGAAGGGACTGGACGGGCAGGCGTTATCGAGGCTGCCGCGGGACCGGCCGCAGGCGGCACGAGTTCAGGCGGCTCGACAGAACGACCGGGCGCGCGAACGACAAGCCGCGTGCGTATCGCTTCGCTCAAACGGCCAAGCTCGGCCACCACCGCCGCGAGGCCAATCAGGACCAAGCCCCCGGTCAGCGCGCTGACGCCCGCTACAATGAGCGTCGTGCCCAGCGTGAACTCGTTGATGGGAATACCGAATCCAATTGCGGCGACGCCTGCTGCAGCGATCGCGATGCCCAATAACGATAAGATGACAGACATGTTATGCGCCCCGCCCGGCCCCCGCCGTCCTCGGCAGCAGCCAATGGTGCTATGGTTAGCAAAGAATTTAGGCCCCGTTCGGCCCCGATCGCAATAACTAATGTGGCGCTGCAGCGACCAAACCCCATCGTGATTAATAGGCAGGGCGTGACCTCAGCCGGATGGAACTACGTGCACACGCAGTGATGAGCGCTCGAAACGACTGCGAGGCCCTCGCCCACTTCAGTTCCTCGGCGTCCCTCCCAACACAGAGCCCAGGCCGCCTTATCACGATCAAGCGTTGATCCGTTGCTCCGGCGCCCCCGCCGGCTTAAGGAGTTAACCGGAACCGAGGCTGGCGTGCACCGGTTAGCCATGGACAGACGCTACCTCGTCCCGACCGTTTGATCATTTGAGGAGCAAGCCGATGTCTTTCACGCTGCCGGATCTTCCCTACCAGTATGACGCGCTCGCGCCCTACATGTCGCGTGAAACGCTGGAATATCATCACGACAAACACCACCTCGCCTACGTCAATACGGCCAATAACCTCATTAAAGGGAGCGAGTGGGAAGGAAAATCGCTCGAGGATGTGGTCAAGGGCGCCTTCGGAAAGAATCCTGGATTGTTCAACAACGCGGGCCAGCACTACAACCATCTGCACTTTTGGCAGTGGATGAAACCGAACGGCGGCGGCGACAAGCTTCCCGGCAACCTCGAAAAGAAGATCGTTGCCGACGTCGGCTCAGTCGCCAAGATGAAGGAGGACTTCATTCAAGCCGGCGTCACCCAGTTCGGGTCAGGCTGGGCTTGGCTGGCGGTCAAGGACGGCAAGATCATCGTCACCAAAACACCGAACGGCGAGAACCCGCTGGTGCATGGCGGCAAACCGATCCTCGGTTGCGACGTGTGGGAGCATTCATATTACATCGATTACCGCAACCGGCGGCCTGACTATCTCAAGGCCTTCCTCGATCATCTGGTCAATTGGGAATACGTGGCCAAGATGTATGACGCAGCGATGAAGTAGCGTTCATCCGCCGTTGCGGCGTTGCGAACGCGCCGCCCCGACAGGCTCGGGGCGGCGCGAATGCGAGAGGGAATAATCCAGAGGCCGCTGCAGCTTCTTCGCTGAGCAAACGCGTCTTTGCGGCGGACCTTTCGCGCGCGGGCCGGCGCGGCGCAGGAATGGCGCCATAATCGCTCGGTAGATCATTCGCCATGCGGGACCTGAGCCGAGCCGTTGTCCTCGCGCCGCCCCTTGCCGTGGGGTCGTCGCAGGACAGCTTGAGGATCGGCCGCATCTTCGATCGGCTTGCAATTGGCGTGCTCGCTGCCCTGGGCATTGCCGCACTCCTGACCTTCCGCGACTACGGCTTGAGCTGGGACGACTACGCTCATTCCGAATACGGCGATCTGCTCCTGCAATTCTATGCCTCGGGCTTGCGCGACCAGCGCGCGCTCTCTTGGGTGAACCTCTACTACTACGGCGGCGGCTTCGACTTGCTCGCAGCGGCTGCCGCCAAGTTTTTACCGCTCACGCTGTTCGAGACCCGCCGGCTCGTAGGCGCCGCACTGGGAATTCTCGGACTGTTCGTCACCTGGCGGATCGGCCGGCGCGTCGGTGGCCCCCCTGCGGGGTTGATAGCGCTCGTCCTGCTTGCGGCCTGTCCGCTCTATTACGGCCACATGTTCATGAATCCCAAGGATTCCCCGTTCGCCGTGGCCATGGCAATTCTTCTGCTCGGTCTCGTGCGCTGCTTCGAAGACTATCCGCGCGTGTCGATCACAACCGCCGCGCTCACCGGCGCCGGTTTCGGCTTGTCGATCGGATCACGCATCATGGGTGCGTTCGGAGCAATCGACGCGCTGGCGGCACTCGCCTTGATGTTCTCGCTCGAGTACCGCGCGCTGGGCATTCGTCAGGCCGGCGCGCGCCTCGGGCATTTCCTCTTGGCGCTCGTGCCGGCCATGGTGCTGGCCTATGCCCTAATGGCGTTCATTTGGCCCTGGTCGGTGGCCGCTCCGCTCAATCCGTTACGCGCCGTCGAATACTTCTCGCGTTTCTTCGAAAAACCCTGGCAGGAGCTGTTCGATGGCCGCGTGATCTCCGTTCCGGACATGCCGCGCAGCTACCTGCCGACCCTGTTCGCGCTCAAGCTGCCGATGATCTTCTTGGTTCTGGGCCTGGGCGGCGCCGTGGGGACGCTGGTCGCGGTCTGCAGACGTACCGGTACGTTCAACCGCCGCGCCGTCTTGCTTCTCGTTGCGCTCGCGGCCCTGTTGCCGCTCGCGGTCACGGTCGCGCTGCGGCCGGCGATGTACAACGGCATTCGCCATTTTGTGTTCGTGTTGCCACCGTTCGCCGTGCTCGGTGGACTGGCCGGCATGTCTCTCGTCGAGATGACTGCGCGCAGGTTCCGATTTGCGCCGATCGCGGCGGCCGTTGTCCTGGTCGCCGGGACTGCCGTTCCGGTCGCCCGCATGATACGCCTGCATCCCTTTGAGTATACGTATTTCAACGACTTTTCCGGGGGCGTGAGCGCCGCGCGCGGGCGCTACATGCTCGATTACTGGGGGCTATCGTTCAAACAGGCCTCGCAAGCACTCCTAGCGACCCTTGCCGAACGTCACGAGAGCAAGCCGCGCGACCGCCGCTGGAAGATCGCCGTCTGCGGCCCGCATCGCTCGCCACAGGTGGAACTCGGTCCCGATTTCGAAACCAGCTGGGATGCCTCAGGTGCCGACTTCGCGATGATGCTGGGAGAATTCTATTGCGCGAAACTCGACGCTCCGCTGCTGGTCGAAATCGTGCGCGACGGCGTCACCTACGCGCGGGTCTACGACATCCGCGGCCGATCCATCCCAACCTTGCTGACGCTGCCGGGACTCTGATCCCGGGCGCCACGTGGTGCTTGCTCGCCGCGGCGCAAGGCGTTGCAGGCCGCCGCCCCGCCGCGATCCTCATCCTCCAACGTCATCAGATGCCGAGCAGGATGCGGATCATGAAAATCAGCCACATGATCGTGAGCACCAGCGCACCGAGCCCGAACGCCGGGCCGCGCCGGTTGACGTTGTTGTCGGTCACGTGGATGTAGGAGTGAACGAGACGCGCTGCGACGAAGATCCACGCCAGCACCACGAACAATAGATCGGCGTGGCGCGTGATCCAGGCGAGGATCGTCAGCACGTAGAACAGAACCGGCAGCTCGAGTTGATTGTGGTAGGCGTTGCCCACCTGGGCGATTTGCGGCGGCCAGTTGGGCTCGCGCAAGGCGACGTCTTGCGCGTTGATGTCGCCCTTTCGGAACGCACTGGTGCGCAGATGCGCCATCCAATAGAGCAGCACGAAGGTCAGAATGACCTCAACGAACAGCGGCAGTAGGACAGCTTGAATGGACATGGCTCGAAACCTCGCTCGATCTGGAGAATTTTAGAACCGCAGACTTTTCACGGTTCAATGCTCGTCGCGAAGGCTGTGGCGGCAGCAGCCGGCGCCAGTCCCGTGTCGCCCACCGTCAGCTTCCACGATCCGTCTGGCGCGTCCGCATTCGGATCGATACTATCGCACGAACCAACCAAGACTTCGGGGAGGATGAGAATGCGCGTTGCCCTTGCGATTTTGCTCGTCATGGCGGGGATGCCGATCGTTTCCATGCAGACCGCGTCCGCGCAGGACAGCGCCGTCTACGCGGTCAGTTACATCGATGTGGCGCCATCCTCGCGCGCGACGGCGACGACGCTCTTGCAGCAGTTGGCGAATGCGAGCCGCAAGGATGCGGGCAACCTGCGCTTCGACATCCTGCAGCGCATGGCCCCCTCCAACCAGTTCGCGATCGTGGCGGTCTGGAAGGATCAAAACGCCTATGACGCGCATGTGGCCGCTGCTCACAGCAAGGAATTTCGCGACAAAATCAAGCCGCTTCTCATCAGCGCCATCGACGATCGGGTGCACACTGGCATGGAGATCGCAGGAACGCCCGCAGGAAAGAACGGACGCGGGGCGGTTGTAGTGGTGACGCATGTAGACGTCCCGCCGCCGAAAAAGGACGAATGCATCGCGGCGCTCAAGACTTTGGTGGCGGACAGCCGCAAGGAAGCAGGGTCGGTGCGCTTCGAGGTGTTCCAACAAGGTAACCGGCCGAACCACTTCTCCGTCGTCGAGGTTTGGAAGGATCAGGGCGCGTACGACGCCCATATCACGGCAGCACCGACCAAGAAATTTCGCGATCAGCTCACGCCGATGAGCGGCGCGCTCTATGACGAGCGGCTGTACAAGGCCATCTAACGGCTCGTCTGCGGATTGGACCGGCAAACACCTATCGCCCCGCGGGCCGAGGAGCGCACGGGGCGACTGGTTAGATGCTATGGATCGAACTTAGTGGGTTTTCCAGCGCGCCTTGGCCTCGGCGCCGGACTGTTTGAGATGAACGTTTTCGTCCACGTGGTCGACCCAGGCAAGCGGAATGAAGTGATGCTCACCGCCGGCATCGGGGTCGTCCTTCGTCAGTTTAAGCTGATCTCGACCTTCCAGGCCGTCCACGGTGCCGACATGCACGTCGTCCGAACCGAGGACTTCCATATGTTCCTTGATCGTCGTCGGTGCGACCATGTGGATTCTCCATCGCTTTAACTGATAACTCGCGGCGATGGGTCATGGTTCCTGAACAATGGGTATGGTTCCCGGCGCGTCAGCTCGCCAACGCCGCCAAAATCCGCGCCCAGCTGCGTGTGCCCTTGTGAAATGACGTCAGGTCGAACTTTTCGTTCGGTGAATGCACGCGGTCGTCATCGAGGGCGAATCCGACCATGATGGTGTCCATGCCGAGGAGGCGCTTGAAGTCGCCGACGATCGGAATCGAGCCACCCTCGCCGAGGGCGAGCGCCTTCTTACCCCATTCAGCGGCGAGCGCCGTACGGGTCTTGGCGAGCGCCGGACTGTCGAAAGGCACTTCGGTTGCCGGCGCGCTGGCGAAGCTCTTGAACTCGACCTTGGCATCAGCCGGCAGACGCGCCCGTACGAAGGCATGGAAGGCGGTGCGAATCTTTTCCGGGTCCTGCGCCCCCACCAGGCGGAAGGATACCTTGGCCGTGGCCTGAGCCGGGATGACGGTTTTCGCACCTTCTCCAGTGTAGCCTCCGACCACGCCGTTGATTTCGGCCGTCGGCCGCGTGGCGATTTGCTCGATCAGGGTCCGGTCGCTCTCGCCGGCCGGCACTGTTAGCCCGACTTGCGCGAGAAAATTCTCGGGCGTGAGATCAAGGCGCTTGAGATCGGCCCGGATGTCGGGCGGCAATTCGCTCACCCCGTGGTAAAATCCGGGAATGGTGATGCGGCCATTCTCGTCGTGCATGTCGGCCAGAATGCGCGCCAGCACGCGCAACGGATTCTGCGCCGCACCCCCGAACAGGCCGGAATGCAGGTCCCGGTCGGCGCAAGTAAGCCTCACCTCCTCATAGACCAGGCCGCGCAGCGAGGTGGTTACCATCGGGGTCGCAGGATCCCACATGCTGGTGTCGCAGACCAGCGCGAGATCCAGCTTGAACTCGGCGGCATTGTCATCGACGAAGCCGAACAGGTGTTTGGAGCCGCATTCCTCCTCCCCCTCGATCATCATGGTGATCGGGAGGGGCAATTGGCCGGTGACGGCGGCGAATGCACGACATGCCTCGACAAAGGTCATGACCTGGCCTTTGTCATCGCAGGCGCCGCGCGCCACGATGATCTTGCGGCCGTCCGGCAGCGCGCCGATGCGCGGCGCAAACGGCGGCGCCTCCCAAAGGTCGATGGGATCGACCGGCTGCACATCGTAATGGCCGTAGAAAAGAACGCGTGGAGCGCTGCCCTGGGGCCCGCCTTTGCCGACCACGATGGGATGCCCTCCAGTCGGCCGAACGCTGGTTTCAAACCCGATGCCTGATAGATCCTTGGCCACGTATTCGGCGGCGGATCGGCACTGGTCCGCGTAGGCAGGATCGGTCGAAATGGACTGGATGCGCAGGAATTCGAATAGCCGCTCTAGACTGTGGTCGAGCTCGGCGTCGATTTTGTCCAAGACCGCAGGAAGGGCTTGCGCGGGAGTCATTGTCTTCGTGCTCTCCGTTCTCTGGTTTACTGTCCACGGACTGACTCAGTGGAAAGCTATCATATCCGAGCATCGGCCCGGATAGCTTCGGTTCAAATCCCTTTCCGAACAAAGCCGCTTTTGCAAGACAAAGATGCCTGCGCCGGCAGGAACCGTCCTTTTCAGCGCCTGTCGCATTTTATCGATCGATGACAAGGCCTTTCGGACATTGCGCGAGCGCACCCTGTCAGACCGAAGTCGCATCGATCCCGTGATGCACGGATGCAACAACGCGTCTCGAGTTTTGTCCTCAGCGCTTGTGTTCCGAAGTTTTGCGAGACTAATATGTTGCCAACCCGCCGAGAGTGCGGGGCTGGTGAGGGGTTACATGGACGATCTCATCGGACGCATCGGCGCCTCGATCGGCGCCGACCGCACGGCCGCGGAAAAGGCCGGTGGTGATATTCCGCAATCGGCGAGATCGTGGGCGCGATCCTCGGTCTTGGCCAGTTCGTCAGATCTTTGATGGCGGCGGCTGGCCAGGAGCCAGGAGAACTCGATGTCCTACTCGATCAGCGCCATCGAAGATATCGACGCGGATGAGGCTAGGGCGCTCAGATCGCTTGGCATAAGAACCACGGAGCGGCTGCTGGAGGCGGCGAAAAACCCGAAGGGACGCAAGCTTCTCGCCGCCCAGACCGAGCTCGATGAGAAGCGGCTTCTGCGTTGGGCCAACATAGCCGACAAGTTGCGCATCAAGGGCATGGGCAGGGAATACGCCGGGCTGTTGTGCGAGGTCGGCGTCGACACCGTCAAGGAGCTGCGCTATCGCAACCCCGCGCGGCTCGCCGAAGCTATGGCCGAGGCCAACAAGCGGCGAAAGCTGGTTCGCTTTCTTCCTTCCGAAAAGCTCGTGACCCGCTGGGTCGAGCACGCCAAGAGACTTCCTCAGAAAATCACATATCGATAGGCCGACGAAACGGCTGGGCGCTTGACACCGCTGATGGGCCCGGCGCAAAGCCACGGCCATGACGCTGGTACGCTCGGCTGCCGGTTCCGCCCGCGAGCGCGCAAGACCGCCGGATTGGCTCGCGCGCTTGCTTGCGCTCGGCCGGCCGATCGTGATGGGCGTACTCAATGTAACGCCCGACTCCTTCTCCGACGGCGGCCGTTTTCTCGATCCTGCCGCCGCCATTGAGCAGGCGAGGCAAATGGTGTCGCAGGGGGCCGACATTTTGGATATCGGTGCCGAGTCGACTCGCCCCTATGGCGGTGCCGAGGCGGTGCCGAGCGCGGAGGAGATGCGGCGCCTTGCCCCTGTTCTGCCTGCAGCGGTGACGCTCGGCGTTCCGGTTTCGGTCGACACCATGAAGGCCGCAGTAGCGAAGTGGGCGCTTGAAGCGGGAGCGGCGATCGTCAACGACGTCTGGGGCCTACAGCGCGAGAGCGAGCTTGCGCGAATCGTCGCCGAGTCTGCCGTGCCGGTGATCATCATGCACAACCGCGAGGCGGCCGACCCGTCGATCGACATCGTGGCGGACATATCCGCCTTCTTTCGCCGCTCGCTGGAGATTGCCGCACACGCCGGCATTGCGCGGCAGAACATCGTGCTCGATCCGGGCATCGGCTTCGGCAAGACGCCGGAGCAGAGCCTCACCGCGATCGCACGCATCGGTGAGCTCAAGTCGTTTGGGCTACCGCTTCTCGTCGGCGCTTCACGCAAGCGCTTCATCGACAAGGTTTCCCCCGCCCCACCCGCTGAACGGCTGGGCGGATCGATCGCCGCCCATCTTCTCGCGGTCTTAGGGGGGGCGGCCATCATTCGCACCCATGATGTCCGTGCGACCGTGCAAGCGCTGCGGGTGGCAGCGGCGATCCGGAACGCTCAATGACCGACAGCGTATTCGTCACCGGTCTTTCCGTGCATGCTTATCACGGCGTCATGGAGCACGAGGGCACGGTCGGGCAGACCTTCAGGCTCGACCTCGTGCTCGACGTCGACCTGAGCGCGGCGTCGCGCTCCGACAGGCTCGCGGATACCGTCGGCTACGACCAGGTGGTCGATGTTGCGACTGTGGCCTTCTGCACCCGTCGGCATCGATTGATCGAGGCCGCAGCCGGCGAGGTTGCCGAAGCCGTGCTCGGCCGGTTTCCACAGGTCTCCCGCGTGCAGGTGACGGTGCACAAGCCGCATGCGCCGATCGCGGCCACCTTCGCCGATGTGGGGGTCATCATCGTGCGTGATCGTGGCTGAAGCGTTCGTCGGTTTCGGGGGCAATCTCGGCGACGTGCGCGACACGCTCGATCGCGCCATCGCCGCCTTCTGTGACGGAGAGGACGTGCGCCTGCTCGCGCGTTCGTCGGACTATCGCACCCGACCCTGGGGGGTGGAGGACCAGCCGGCGTTCGTCAACGTGTGCATTGCCGTCCAGACGAGCCTCGCGCCGCGCGCGCTTCTGGGCCGCGCCCAAGCGGTGGAACGTTCGCTGGGGCGCGAGCGCGCCAAGGAACGCCGCTGGGGGCCGCGGACCGTGGACATCGACCTCCTCGCCTATGACGATGTCGCACTGGACGAGCCGGACCTCGCGTTGCCCCATCCGCGGCTGTTCGAGCGCGCCTTCATGCTGGCGCCGCTCGCGGAGATCGCGCCGGAACGGCTGATCGCGGGCCGTCAGGTAGGCCAAGCGCTGACGCAACTCGATGCGAGCGCGGTCGAGAAGCTGCCGCCGCGGCCGTGATCTCGAGTCAGGTCCGCAGTTGGCGCGCCGCTTGCCCCATGGCATTTTGACCGCATGACGGACGCCTCGGCCGACGAGCTCCTGCTCGCCGCGGAGTTCCCCCGCGCCACACGCGAGCAATGGCGCAGGCTGGTAGAGCACGTCCTGAAGGGTGCGCCATTCGAGAGCCGCCTCGTCGCCAAGACCTATGACGGGCTCGGGATCGAGCCGCTCTACGAACGCAACGCGCAGGCGCAGCCGATTGCCGGACGCCCGCCGGCTGCGCCATGGTCGCTCGTGCAGCGCGTCGATCACCCCGATCCTGCGGCCGCAAACGCCGAGGCGCTGCACGATCTCGAGAACGGCGCGAACGGCCTCTCCCTGGTTTTCACCGGCGCGGTCGGCGCCTATGGCTATGGTCTTGCCGCGAGCGAACGAGCGATCGCGCGGGCGCTCGAAGGCATTCACCTCGACGCCGGCATTGCGCTCGACTTGGATCTCGGCCCGCATATTCAAGGGGCGGGGCGCCTGCTTGCAGCGATCATCAAGCAGCGCGGCGGCGCCCCGGGGACCAGCAATGTGCGGTTCGGTTTCGACCCGATCGGCGCCGCCGCCGTCGCCGGTGCAAGTCCGCTGCCCAGAGCCGATTGGGTTGCCCGCTTCAACGCGGCCATTTCCGATTTGGCCGCGGAAGGCTTCCGCGGGCCGTTCGCGCCGGCGGACGGCCGGGTGATTCACAACGCCGCCGGCTCCGAGGCTCAGGAACTCGCTTACGTTTTGGCGGTGGCGGTCGAATATATGCGCGCCTTCGAAGCCGGCGGCATGGCACTCGATGCCGCTCGCCGTATGGTCTATTTCCGACTGGCTGCTGATGTCGATGAGTTCTTGACCATCGCCAAGTTCCGGGCGTTGCGAATATTGTGGGCGCGCATCGAGCAGAGCTGCGGGCTCGTCCCTGCGCCGCCGTGCGTTACGGCCGAGACGGCATGGCGGATGATGACGAGGCGTGACCCGCATGTGAACATGTTGCGCACGACCATCGCAATCGTTGCCGCCGGGCTCGGCGGCGCCGACGCTATAACCGTGCTGCCGTTCACGCTGGCGCTTGGTCTGCCCGACCGATTCGCGCGAAGAATTGCCCGCAATACCCAACTCGTGCTGCTCGAAGAATCACATCTCGCAAAGGTCACGGATCCCGCGGCGGGCGCCGGCGGCCTCGAGCACCTGACCGAGCAGCTCTGTCACGCGGCCTGGGCTCGATTTCAAGAGATCGAGCAGATCGGCGGCGCGTGGGCCGCCCTCGAACGGGGCCTCATCCAGAACAAGGTAGCGGGCGTGCGCGTCGAGCGCGAGGCCGCCGTGGCTCGGCGCAAGGATAAGATCACCGGCACCAGCGATTTCCCCGATCTCGCCGAAGCGCCCGCGTCGGTGCTCCATGTGACGCAGGTCGCGCCGCCTCCTCCCTCCGCGCTCGCGTTCGAACCGCTTCCGTCGATACGGCTCGCTGAGCCGTTTGAGCAGTTGCGCGACGCCTCCGATGCGATACTCGCGCGCGGCGGCGCGCGGCCCAAAGTCTTCCTTGCGAACCTCGGCACGCCCACCGATTTCACCGCGCGCGCAACCTTCGCCAAGAATTTCTTTGCCCCCGGCGGCATCGAGGCGATGGACAACGACGGCTTTACCACCCGCGAAGAAATGATTGAAGCGTTCAAAGCCGCTGGCGCCAATCTCGCCTGCCTGTGCTCATCAGATGAAGTCTATGCGCGCGAGGCGATCGCGGCCGTGCAGGCATTGCGCCGCGCCGGCGCCTCGGTCTGGGTCGCCGGCCGACTCGCCACGCTGGATAGCGAGCTCAGGCTTGCCGGTGTTTCCGGTTTTATCTTCGCCGGCTGTGACGTGCTGGCTGCGCTACGGACGGCCTATAGTCTCGTTGCTTGATGCCACCGCGCCGCCGCAGTGGCCCGAAGGGGTGGCGACGCTGGGAATGGGACGATATATGCTGCCTAGCGTGCGACGATCGACCCCGCCACTTTGTTAGCCGCTGAGTGGGCGCGGTGCCGGCCTATTAACGATCGGCCCGTCCGGTCGCAAGTTACGGCGAGAGCGGCGCTCGAGCGAAGCACCATGAGCCGCATTCCGAATTTCGCCACTGTTAACTTCGCCGGTGCGGCCCCGAAGCCAGCATCGGCGGAGGATGCATGGCTCACGCCGGAAGGCATCGCGGTGAAGCCGGTCTATGGGGCCGACGACGTCAGGTCACTCGACTTCCTCGACACTTTTCCTGGCATCCCGCCTTATCTGCGCGGACCGTACCCGACCATGTACGTCACGCAGCCCTGGACGATCCGCCAATATGCCGGTTTCTCCACGGCCGAAGATTCGAATGCCTTTTATCGCCGCAATCTTGCCGCCGGTCAGAAAGGGCTTTCCGTCGCCTTCGATCTCGCCACGCACCGCGGCTATGACAGCGATCATCCTCGCGTTGCCGGCGACGTCGGCATGGCGGGGGTGGCGATCGATTCCATCTATGACATGCGCACTCTGTTCGCCGGCATCCCGCTCGATCAGATGTCCGTGTCAATGACCATGAACGGCGCCGTCCTGCCGGTGCTCGCGCTTTATATCGTGGCCGCCGAGGAGCAGGGCGTGAAGCCCAATCAACTCTCGGGCACGATACAGAACGACATCCTCAAAGAATTCATGGTGCGCAACACCTACATTTACCCGCCCGAGCCGTCGTTGCGCATCATCTCCGACATTTTCGCCTTCACCGCGGCGCATATGCCCAAATTCAATTCGATCTCGGTTTCCGGCTACCACATGCAGGAAGCGGGTGCGACGCAGGATCTCGAGCTCGCCTATACGCTGGCCGACGGCGTCGAATATGTGCGCGCGGGCCTGAGGGCAGGTCTCGATATCGATCAATTCGCTCCCCGCGTCTCGTTTTTCTGGGCCATCGGCATGAACTTCTTCATGGAGGTGGCGAAGCTACGCGCCGCGCGCCTACTCTGGGCGAAGCTGATGAAGCAATTCGAGCCGAAGGATGCGCGCTCGCTGTCGCTGCGCACTCACTGCCAAACCTCGGGCTGGTCGCTCGCCGCCCAGGACGTGTTTAACAACGTGGCACGGACCGCGATCGAGGCCATGGCGGCGACACAGGGCCATACCCAGTCGCTGCACACCAACGCGCTCGATGAAGCGTTGGCCCTGCCCAGCGATTTTTCCGCCCGCATCGCCCGCAACACGCAAATCGTGCTGCAGCAGGAAAGCGGCACAACGCGCATGATCGATCCGTGGGGTGGCTCCTTCTATGTAGAGCGGCTCACCTATGAGCTCGCCAACGCCGCTTGGGACCACATCCGGGAGATTGAGGACATGCGCGGGATGGCCAAAGCGATCGAAGCGGGCCTTCCGAAGCTTCGCATCGAAGAGGCCGCGGCCAAGACGCAGGCGCGCATCGACGCCGGAGAGCAGGCGGTTATCGGCGTAAACAAATATCGGCCCGTGCAGGAGGCCGCCGTCCACTTGCTCAAAGTCGACAACGCCGCGGTGCGGCGATCGCAGATCGAGAAACTCTCGTGGCTCAAGCGCGAACGCGACGCGAAGGCGGTTGAGGATGCTTTGGCCGCGCTCACCCGTAGCGCGGCGGGCGGCAATGGCAACCTGCTTGCGCTCGCCATCGATGCCGCGCGTGCGAAGGCGACGGTGGGCGAAATCTCATCGGCGCTTGAACGGGTATTCGGCCGGCATCGGGCGGAGATCAAAGCGATCACCGGCGTCTACAAACGGGAGGTCGGCGCCATGTCCGAAGCGGTCGCGCGCGTGCACAAGCTCGTCACCGAATTCGAGATCAATGAGGGCCGCCGGCCGCGCATCCTGGTCGCCAAGATCGGCCAGGACGGCCATGACCGCGGACAAAAGGTGATCGCGACCGCGTTCGCCGATCTCGGCTTCGACGTCGATATTGGTCCGCTGTTCGCCACGCCGGCGGAGGCGGCGCGCCAAGCCGTCGAGAACGACGTTCACGTGCTCGGAGTGTCCTCGCTGGCGGCGGCGCACCTCACGCTCGTCCCTCAGCTTAAGGCCGCGCTCATCAAGGAGGGCCGCGACGACGTCATGATCGTCGTCGGCGGCGTGGTGCCGCCGCAGGATTACGACGATCTCAAGCGCGCCGGCGCCGAAGCGATCTTTCCTCCCGGTACGGTGATCGCGGAGGCGGCCGAGACCTTGCTCCACAAGCTAAATCAACGGCTTGGGCACGGGCAGCAAGCGGCGGAGTGATCTCGCCCGGATTGATGCGGCTTGTGACGCTGCATTCCTCTTGCTGCTTGCTCAGTCCGTGCTGTTCTGCGTCGATGCTTGCTTCCCGTCGGCCTGGTCCACCAGGGCGCGCACGTGCCGCATGACGTGATCGGCCACGATGGCGTGCGCTTCCGCGGTCGGGTGGATCGCGCCGCTGTAAAGGGCAGCATAGGCCGGCTGCAAGATGTCGAACAGCGACGTGCCTTCCCGATGCGTATTGGCGGCCAGAAAGGCATCGTTCGGCGTGCGGAACAGCCGCCACCGGTGAGCATAAGGCAGCGAAACGGCCGGCGAATAGGGTTTGAAGGCGTCGCCATTGCCTCTTTTGCGCGGCATGCGCATCGCGATGTCATCGGCGAGCGCGTGCTTGGGATCGCGGGCGCAAAGGCCGCGCTTGCTGAATTCCGGAATGTGGTCCGTCACCAGCGTGAATCCGGTGCCGGTGCCGGTCGCCAGGCCGGCTGGACAACCTGCGCCGCTCTTGCCGCCGCTGATGCATTCGAGCCGGGCAAGAAAATCACGCAGAAAGTCCGCGGTCTCCTGCAGGCGCCGTCGATCGACACGCAAACCGGGATGCACGTCCATGCCCAGCGTGGGCTGCGTGCCGCAGAGCGCGCCGGTCTCATCGTATTGGATCGGTTCATAGGACGACTGTACGACGTGGGAGGGCGCGACGCCAAAGCCGTCATGCAGCGCCTCTTTGACCGCTTTCAAGCGTTCGTCGAGCATCTCGAGATAGGCGCGCGAAATTTGCGGCCCGAAGCGGCTCGAGCGTCCGGCCAGGCCGGCGATGGGCGCAAGGTCGGCGATGTTCTCGGTCAACGAGTACACCGCAAGTGCGCTGAAACCCACGTCATTGCCGCCGATCGACATCAGAACGATATCAATCGCCCGCTTCCGTGATTGCGGCGGGCACCAGGTCTTCACGACCGTTTGCGCTGCAATGCGAGCGCTGCCATGCGCGTAGGTCGGCAGCATATAGCTTGCGCGCTGCGAACGCGCGCCGCGGCAGATAAGGTCGCTCAGCTGATCGAACTGGGCGCGGACTTTGCCGCCGGGGGTTTCGCCCGCACCCTCGCGCGCGTCCATGTCGAGAAACAAGCCTTCGGTCACCTCCGCGCCGGAGCAGGTGAAGCTTGCGAAGGTGATCGAGCGATGGCGGTTCTCAAGAGCGAGCTCAAGCGCGACGCGGAAAGGATAACCATACTGCGAGCGATGACAGTCGCGGCTGAGCCACCGCGCCGATGCCTTCTCGAATGCAGCTTGAAATTGTGGAGATCCAGGCCCGTAAAAACGCTCCGCCGCCTCGTCCTCGATGTACCGCCGCGGCAGCACCTTCGGATTGTATCGATCCTCGCTGGCGGCGAGATCGAAGCTTGGCGCCGCGCGCTTGTTCGGTGTTCTCGAGGCAAGGCCGGCGCGCAACAAGGCCGGCTCATACACCATTTCGCGCCCGGCGCTGAATTGCACGGGTCGATCGGGATTGCTTTCTCCGGAAGCAAAAGAATCGCCCAGCGCGACAATGAAGAGATCCTCGACCACCACCTCCGGCTCGACGAGTTCACGCCCGTCGGGCAAGCTGACCGTCACCGACATGCCGGAATTCGCGCGATCATGCGCATAAGGCACGCGAGGGATGACTAGCTTGTCGGTGCAGGCGATGCGCTTGCTCTCGGTTTTTCCACCGGGCTTGCGCGGATGCCAACTCCAAATGCAGTCGTCAGTTTCTGCTGTGAGCTGCTCGGGCGCGATATGGATCGCCACCGTATGGGCCTGCGGCAGAACGTAATCTTCTGTCGCCGCACCCCAGGAGTATCGACGCTCACACACCGACGAATACCGGGGAGGACGGCCGTTGCTCTCGTAGCAGGTCTCGCCCAACGTCTGCGCCGCCCAGCCGAGGCGGCTTTGCTGATAGCGCTTGCCAGGCGTCCCGGCGCAGCGGTCAGGGGTCGAAGTATCCTTGCAATCAGGATCGTTGAGCGCCCGTTCGGTACGCCAAATGATGTCAGCCGGCGGCGCGGCCGACGGATCGCCACGCACCGTCTTGAATGCCGCCTCGTGCAGACCGAAGGACCGGCTCGGCTTGAAGAAGCGGAACGGACTTTCGACTTCCCAGACCAGATCGGCGGCTTGACTGGCGTTAGCGGCAAGACTGAGGAATAAAGATAAAGTCCAAGCGGTCGCGCGCGCTGCTGGACGCATGCATGCCTCCCGACCCCATCCGCGGGCTATAATAAGCCCCGGCCGGGCCGGCTGGCGAGGGAGCTTGAGCACCCGGGAGCCCATTGCGGATCATCAGGTTTGCCGTTCAGTTATCCCACTGAAATTCATATGGAACGCGCATTGACTCGCGGTCCGGCACCGTCCCGCGAGCGGCTCCCGCGGACGCGCCTCTAGGGCAAATTCATGGCTTTGCGTGATCGCCCCGCCATTCCCGATCTTACCGATCTGGGGCGGGGCA
Source organism: Xanthobacteraceae bacterium (assembly GCA_035693615.1). Classification (GTDB taxonomy): domain Bacteria; phylum Pseudomonadota; class Alphaproteobacteria; order Rhizobiales; family Xanthobacteraceae; genus VAZQ01. Next base: position 7,886 of record DASSGH010000081.1, on the reverse strand, counting down.
TTCGCGCGCGCGAGCGCGCAGTCATTGCCCGCGCGATCACGCTGATCGAGAGCCGCCGCAGCGATCATCAGAAGGCGGCCCGCCGACTGGTGCAGGAGCTTCTGCCGTTGACCGGCGCGGCGATCCGAGTTGGCATCACCGGCGCACCAGGCGTGGGCAAGTCGACCACCATCGATGCGCTCGGCACGTTCCTCACCAGCAAGGGGCACAAGGTCGCCGTCCTTGCCGTTGATCCGTCCTCCACCCGCAGCGGCGGCTCGATTCTGGCCGACAAGACGCGAATGCCGCGGCTCAGCAGCGATGCCGATGCCTTCGTCCGCCCCTCACCGTCTTCCGGCACGCTCGGCGGTGTCGCGGCAAAAACGCGCGAGTCGATGCTCATCTGCGAGGCGGCGGGCTACGATGTGGTGCTGGTCGAGACCATCGGCACAGGTCAATCCGAGACCATCGTCGCCGACATGACCGATTTTTTTTTGGTCCTGATGCTGCCCGGCGCCGGCGACGAACTGCAAGGACTAAAAAAAGGTGTGATCGAAATCGCCGATATGCTCGCGATCAACAAGGCCGACGGGGATAACATCAAGCGCGCCCAGGCAGCCGCGGCCGAATACCGGGCCGCGCTGCATATCCTCAATCCGCGCTCGCGGACCTGGTCGCCGCCGGTCGTGATCTATTCAGCACTGACCGGAGCCGGCATTGCCGAATTATGGGACAGCATCCTCGACCATCGCCAGCGCATGACTAATTCAGGAGAGCTCGACGCGCACCGGCGAGAGCAGCAGGTGAAATGGATGTGGGCCATGCTCGAAGAGCGCGTGTTCGCGCGTCTCAAATCCAATCCGGCGCTCAGAGCGAAGCTGCCTCGCATCGAGGCCGCCGTCGCCGCGGGACGGATGTCCGCAGCTATCGCGGTCGAGGAGATCGCCTCGCTGTTGGATGCCTGATTTTCCAGATCTCTCGGATGAGGCCATTCCCATCGAATCCCGACGCGATGTATCCTCCTGGGCATGGGGCTTCCGCGCATTGCGCGGAACTTCTCCGCTGACTAGCTCAGGTCGTATGACGGCGACGATCCTTATTACCGGCTTCGGTCCGTTTCCCGGAGCGCCATTCAATCCCAGCGAGCCGTTGGCCCTCGAATTGGCGCGGCGCCGCCATCCCGCTTTCGCCGGCGTTCGTCGCGTCGCGCACGTTTTTCGGGTGACGTACGAGGCGGTCGATACGGAACTGCCGGAGCTGATTGCACGCGAAAAACCCGCGGCGTTGGTCATGTTCGGACTCGCAGCGCGCACCAAGCACATGCGCATCGAAACCCGTGCGCGCAATGTGGTCACGCGCGTCCTGCCAGATGCCGACGGGAAAATCCGGACCGCCGCCAACATCGCCCCAGGCGCGCCGGTGGCGCTGTCGCTGCGAGCACCCGCGCACCGGCTGCTGCTGGCGGCCTTGGCGAGCGGCGTGCCGGCCGCGCTGTCCCACGATGCCGGGCGCTATATTTGCAATTATTTGTGCTGGCGCGCCGCTGAGGCAGCCGGTGCCGGCACGCTGCGGGTGGCGGCATTCATTCACGTCCCCAAGCTGCGTCGCGCGCAGGTCCAGCGGCCGCGCGCGGCACTGACGCTCGATGATGTCGCGCGGGCGGGTGAGGCCATCCTGCGGACTGCGCTCGCGGCCGCGCGCCCCTTCGGCGCGGACAAGGCGTCCCTGCCATAACAGCGCGACCGTTCAGCCAGGACGAGTTCGAGCCGGGATCGTCGCGGCGCGCGCATCGCGAGTTGCCCCTCCCCCAACTTCGCGCCGGCGCGTTTCCTTGCGTCTTTTTAATGTGCCGCCGTGACGCATTGCCGTTGCGCCTGCGGGGTGCCAGACGTCATATTTTCGTCCGTAAGCCGGTCTCATTGCACTCCATGCGCCCCATTCGAAACGTGCTCGTCGGAATTCTCATCGTCTTCCTCCTCCCTCTCGCGGTTCATGCGGCGCTCTACCTCCGTAAAGAGCGCCCCGCGAGCTTCCGCGACGCCGATTGGTCGAGTGTCGGCATGCTGCCGCCGGCGGACGCCGACCGCGAGGCGCGATTTCTCGTTTTCACCGGGCGCACCGGGCGCTGGAAGGGCATTTTCGCCGTCCACAGCTGGGTGGTTTTCAAGCCTGAGAACGCCAACACCTGGAGCCGTTATGACGTCGTCGGATGGGGGCAGCCGGTGCGCACCAACGCCTGGGCGCCGGATGCACGCTGGTTCGGCGATGCCCCGCGCGTCCTGATCGACGTCAGCGGACCTGCGGCGGCCGATCTTATTCCAAAGGTCAAAGCGGCAATCGCGGCATACAGCTACAGCCACTTCGGCGACTATCGCATCTGGCCCGGACCAAACAGCAACACCTTCACTGCCACGGTGCTGCGTGCCGTGCCGGAACTCGCGACCACGCTGCCGGCGAACGCGGTGGGCAAGGATTTCCGTGCCCATCCCTATGTGGGCCTTACCGATAGCGGTACGGGTGTCGAAGCTTCATTGTGGGGGCTCCTCGGCATGAAGCTCGGCTGGGTGGAGGGACTCGAGGTCAACGTCCTCGGCCTGGTGGCAGGTCTCGACCTGCGCCATCCCGCCATGAAACTCCCGGGCTTCGGCCGCATCGGGGTCGCGGACGGAACCGCCATTGCCGCGCCTGCGCCGGCGAATTGACGCTCCGGCGCCGGGGCGCGAATAAGCGCGCGGCAAACGCAGGAAGCGGCGAACGGCTCGAAAGAGCACCGCCTATGCACGTTCCGCCGGACTTGATCCGCGCGTGGTGTCTCACGCGGTTTTGTCCGCGAGCAGCGCAGGTCGACGTGACGCCCTCGGCAGGCTATGCGAACCTGCGTCGGCAAAATAAAGGATAGCAATGCGCGATACCTGGCCGCGCCTTGAGCAGATTGCCTTTCCGCCGATTCGGCGCGGGCGGCTGGATACGTTGCAAGTCAACCTCGGCTACCGCTGCAACCAATCGTGCGTGCACTGCCACGTAAATGCCGGGCCGCAGCGCAAAGAAGAGATGTCGAGCGAAGTGATCGACATGGTCCTGGCTTTCCTCGCAAGAAAACGCGTACCTGTCCTCGACATCACGGGCGGCGCGCCGGAACTTAATCCGCATTTTCGCAGGCTGGTGCGGGCAGCGCGGGCGATCGGCGTGCAGGTCATGGATCGCTGCAACCTCACCATTCTTGAAGTCGCCGGGCAGGAAGATCTCGCGCATTTCCTCGCACGCGAGCGGGTCGAGATCGTCGCTTCGCTGCCCTGCTACCTCGAAGAGAACGTCGACGGTCAGCGCGGCAAGGGCGTCTTCGACGCATCGATCCGCGGACTACGACGACTCAACGGGCTCGGCTATGGGCGCACCGAAACCGGGCTCGTACTCAACCTCGTCTATAATCCGCAAGGCTCGTCGCTGCCGCCGCCACAGCGGACGCTGGAGGAGGATTACAGGCGCGTGCTCGGGGAGCGCTACGGGGTTGTTTTCACCCATGTCTATACGCTCGCCAACATGCCGATCCAACGCTTCGGCGCGATTCTGATCGCGAACGGAGAGTTCGACCGTTACCTCGATTTGCTGCGGCGTGCGCACCTTGATGCCAACCTCGAGCACGTCATGTGCCGAAATCTGATTTCGGTCGATTGGCGCGGGTATATCTACGACTGCGATTTTAATCAGATGCTCGACCTGCCGCTCAAACACGGTGCGCGCGAGCGTGTACAGTTGTCGGAACTGCTTGACGCCGACATCGAGGGTCAACCGATCCGCGTTGCCGGGCACTGCTACGGCTGTACGGCCGGACAGGGATCGAGCTGCGGCGGCGCGCTGGCGCAAGCCGAAGGGCGCTCCGCTTGATTCTTTTGTCGCCGTGAGCCGGAGCGCCGTCTACCGGCGCACGACGCCCGATGTCGAAGCTCTCGATCATCATCCCCGTGCTGAACGAAGGCGACAACATCGCCGCGGCGCTCGATGCGCTCGCCCACCTGCGGGCGCTCGGCACTGAAGTGATCGTTGTCGATGGCGGCAGCCGTGACGCGACGGTCGAGCGAGCGAAACTCCGCGCCGACCGGGTCGTTCTGGCCCCGCGCGGACGCGCGCTGCAGATGAACGCCGGCGCAGAAAGAGCGTCCGGCGATGTCCTGCTCTTCCTTCATGCCGATACGCGCCTTCCGGCCGAGGCCTCCCGCCTTGTGCTCAACGGCCTCGATCAGTCGCGCCGAGTGTGGGGCCGCTTCGACGTCAAGATCGACGGCCGTTCACGGCTGTTGCCCGTGGTTGCTTGGCTGATGCGGCTGCGTTCGCGACTCACCGGGATCGCCACCGGCGACCAAGCGATCTTCCTCCGGCGCGAGGCATTCCAGGTGGTGGGCGGGTTTCCGACAATCGCCTTGATGGAGGACATCGCGATTTGCAAGCGGCTCAAGCGTCTGGGCAGACCGCTGTGCCTGCACGCCTGCGTGACCACCTCCGGTCGGCGCTGGGAGAAGAACGGGGTGCTCAGCACGATCTTGCTGATGTGGCGCTTGCGGTTCGCCTATTTCTTGGGTGCCGATCCGAACCAGCTCGCGCGGCAATACGGCTATGAATGAAACGATTGCCATCGCAGTGCTCGCAAAGGCTCCTCTGCCGGGCTTTGCCAAGACGCGGCTCATACCCGCGCTCGGCGCCGAGGGCGCCGCGCTGTTGCAGGCGCGTTTGGTGGAGCACTCGGTTGCAACGGCATGCGCCGCTCGCATCGGCCCGGTGGCCTTGTGGGGGGCACCTGACGAGAGTCATCCGCTGTTTCAGACGATCGGCGCACGGCTTGGCGTTGCGCTTGCGCGGCAGGGCGGCGGCGACCTCGGCGAACGCATGCTGTCCGCGGTCGCGGCGGCAGATATGCCTGTACTCGTGATCGGCACCGACTGCCCCGCCCTCACCGCCGATCATTTGCGCATGGCCGCCGACATTCTGCGCAGCGGCGCCGATGCTGCAATCATTCCGGCAGAGGACGGCGGCTATGCACTCATCGGTCTGCGGGCACCCGCCCCGACGCTGTTTTCACAGATGCACTGGAGCGTACCGAGCGTGATGGAAGAGACCCGGCGTCGCCTGCGAGACCTCGGCATGACATGGCAAGAGCCAGTCACATTGTGGGATTTGGACTTGCCGGAGGATATCGAACGCTTGCGCCAGATTGGCCTGCATCACCTAATTCCGTCGGCGAACGCTTGACCGTCTCCTGCCTCGCCCACGCGGCGCGACGGTTCAGTACAGCCGGATCAAGGTCAGTCCCGCGACGATCATAAATGCCGCGGCGAGACGGCCGGCGCGCAGCGGCTCATTGAGAAATACGATTGCGATCAGCGCGCCGAAGAGCACACTTGTTTCCCGCAGCGCCGCCACGATAGCGATCGGAGCCACGGTCATCGCCCAAATCACGATGCCATAAGAGCCGAGCTGCAGCGTCCCGCCAGCGAGCCCGATATGCCAATGGCGCCCCATTGCCGCGATTACCTCGCGGCCGCGGCGGATGAGCGCGTATGTCATCATGACCGGACCGGTGGCGGCAAAAAGCGCGACCGAATAGGCATTCGCGCTGCCGGCACGCCGTGCGCCGACGCCGTCCACCACCGAATAAGCGCAGATCGCGACAGCAGTGAACAAGGCAAATCCGACCGCCTTGCGGTCGAGCCGCGCAAGGCCGCGGCCCCCTCCCAACGACAGCAACATCACTCCGCATACGAGCAGGATGATGCCGCCCCAGCCCGCCAAGCTAAGCCGCTCGCCGACCAACGTGCTGGTTACAATCGCGGTCATCAGTGGGGCCGACCCGCGGGCGATCGGATAGACCTGCCCCATATCACCGGCGCGGTAGCTCTCGATCAGTGCGGCAAAATACAGCAAATGAATGAGAACCGACGCGCCGCACCAGGGCCATGCGTCGCGCGCGAGCAGTCCGACGATCGGCAGCAATGCGCCGGCAACGACCGCCGCGCCGATCGAAATCAAGACCGCAGTCGCCAATGGATCAAGCCCGCCCTTGATCGTCGCATTCCAGCCGGCGTGGCAGGCAGCAGCAAGCAACACAGCGGCAAAGACGAACGGGTCCATGGGCGGCAGGAGGCCCTATGACAATCCGTAACCTCAATCCCGGAACGCCGCTCCCGGCCATACCTTGGGCGCGGCCCGCTGGTACTGGTTGGGGCGGGGAACCTCGGCCCCGAGCACATTCGCCGCCCGCCAGCCCCAATGGGGGTCGTCGAGCATGGCGCGAGCGAGCGCGACCATATCCGCCTTCCCTTCGGCGATGATCGCCTCGGCCTGCTTAGGTGCGGCGATCAGCCCGACCGAGCGCGTCGCGATGCCCGCCTCGCGTTTCACCTTTTCGGCGAACTGAACGTTAGCATTGGCAACCAAGGTGGGCCGCGCGTCGGCGCTGATGCCGCCGGACGAAACGCACACGAAATCGATCCCGACGGTCTTGAGCTCCCGGCTGAAAGCAGCTGCATCGTCGGGCGTGAGCCCGCCTTCAACCCAGTCGTTGCCAGTAATCCGGGCCCCGAGCGGCACGCCGCACGGTATGACCGCGCGCACCGCCTGTGCGATCTCCAGGGGATAGCGCATGCGCGCGGCCAGGGAGCCGCCATATCGGTCGCTGCGTTTGTTTGAGACCGGCGAGAGAAAACTATGAATGAGATACCCGTGCGCTGCGTGCAACTCGATGGCATCGAGGCCAATCCGGACCGCACGCTTTGCGGCTTCGACGAAATTATCACGCACGCGCTGCATATCCGCCGCGGTCATCTCGCGCGGCACCGGCCAGGCGGGGCCGAAGGCGATGGCCGAAGGAGCGATGGTCTGCCAGGCATCCTCATCGGGTGTGAGCGGCTGGCCTCCCTCCCACGGCCGACGCGCGGAGGCTTTACGGCCGGCGTGCGCCAGCTGGATGCCGATCTTGGCGGTGCCGTAGCGACGGCAATGAGCGAGCACCCTCGCCAGCGCCGCCTCGCAGTCGTCCGAATAAAGGCCAAGGCAGCCGTGGGTGATGCGGCCGCCGCGTTCGATTCCCGTCGCCTCGACGACGAGCAGCGCCGCCCCGGAATTGGCGAGCATACCGAGGTGGTTGAGATGCCAATCCGAGGCCACGCCGTCGTCGGCGCTGTACTGGCACATCGGCGAGACCACGATGCGGTTGGGGAGCTCGAGTTGAGCGAGGCGGATGGGAGAGAACAAGGCGCTGGTCATGTCACACGGTCGGTTACGAGCCACGATGGAGCAAAGTGGACCATAGGGAATGCCGGCGCGGCGCGGAAGCGCTTGGGATTGTGCTTATGACGTGCGGCGGCGGATGCGAGCAGAGATCACGCGAAGGGGCGCTTCAAGCCGCGGTCCGGCGGGGACCCTTGGCAAAGCTTTGATCTTGCGCCAGTGCGACTTCATCCATCGGTGGCGCGATTTCGACCCACCTCTGCGCGACGCGAGTGGCCTCACGCATGCGATCGAGGAATTGCTCTTCGTTGTAGTAGTGCTTCCAGCGGCCGCTGGCATAGAGCTCGAGAAAATGCGCACGGCGGCGTTCGGCGAGGTCGCGCCATTTCTGGGCGACCGCGTCGAGTGCATGCGCAGACATTCGTGCCGACATGGAGGAGCCGGGTCGCAACGCTCGTGGTGACGTGGGATCGTCTGGTCCGGAACACGCACAAGCAACGACAGACCGCTCACAGGATCGCTGCACCCAAGGCAAATCAGCGAATCGCTCGACATCATAATCCTTCTACGGGGCACAAGGGCGGGCGCCGCCCGAGTCGGGGACGGATTCGGTTTGCTCGTGGGCGAAGAGCGGGCGCCGTGTAGCACCCCAAAAACTGACCCGCCCGGACGGGGAAATCCGGGCG
>DASSGH010000080.1:0-4887 GCA_035693615.1 Xanthobacteraceae bacterium | reverse complement strand
GCCAATCGCTCGACCTGTTCGTCACGCTGACCGACTACTACGGTTATCAGCAGCTCGTGCAAATTCACGATCCGCCGCTTATCCACGAGCGCGATCATCACCACGTTCTTCGCTTTACCTACAGGCGTCACTCGAACGGCGAGGTCGAGAGCGATTTTGGCCTCGACAATGCGCCGGCTCTCGCCTTCGCGGCGCGGGCGACGTCCTCGTTCCCGGGCGCCTTTCCGCCGGCGCAGATCGTGGAAATGAACGAGCTGTTGGCGCAACGGCGCGGAAGCTGGCCGCGGCGCGCGGAATTCATCGCGAAGTCCTTTCCCAATCATCTGCGCGCCGGCATCGACCCGGCAACGGTATCGTTCCTCGACGGCTCGGTGCTCAACAACCGCCCGTTTCAGGAAGCGATCGCGGCGATCCACGGCCGGCCGGCGTTCCGCGAGGTCGATCGCCGTCTGGTTTACATTGATCCGCATCCGGCGCCGGCGCTACTGCCGCGCCAGCAGGCAAGTCCCGGGTTCTGCGACGCTGCGCGGCGCACTCTCGGACATTCCGAGCTCGCAACCGGTAATCGACGAGCTCACCCGCGTGCTCGAGTTCAATGATCAGGTGCGCCGGCTGCGCGCGATCATCGACAGCGCTCGCCCGCAAATCGACCAGCTGGTATCCAATGTCGTAACGGCCACGTTCGACCGGCCGATGGCAAGCGCAGAGCTGCGAGCCTGGCGCGAGCAAGTCAACTCGCACGTCGCCCGCGACGCTGGATTTGCCTACCAGGCTTACGTCCGGCTCAAGCTCGCCTCGGTGCGCGCCTTCGGCGCAGAGCTGATCGTCAAGCTGCGTGGCGTGCCGGCGCAATCGCCGCTATGGCGCGTAGTGACGGAGATCATCGACGCCTGGGCGTTGGCCAAGGGTATCGTCTACGAGCGGGCCGATAGCGAAGCACTTGAGTTCGAGATCCAGACGGGCGCGCATCTTCCCGCATGGGTGAAATATCTCCTGGCTTTCGATGTGAAGTACCGCGCGCGGCGCATGCACTTCCTGATCAAGGGGCAAAACAGGCTTTATCAGCTCATCGATCAGGAGCACTTCGCCGGGCTAAATCCGCTGGTGGTGGACCGCCTCAAGCGCGAGCTCTATGGCCGGCTCGACGCCCTGCGGCGGCGGGAAACCGCCGAGTATTACAGCCGCGACGTGCGCGAACTCGCGGCCAAGATTTTTCCGGCCGCGCCCACCGGCGCGGAAATGAAGCGTCTCGAATCCTACGCCGCGCGATTCGTGGAGCGGCATAGCGGCGAGCTCGATCAGCTGATCGCGCAATTGGCCGCTGAGATCGATCTCGACGCGAGCACGCGCGATCTCGACGATCTGTTGGCCTCGCTCGATCCCGCCGAATGGCATCCGCAGGCGCGCCGGGAAGTACTGGTCAATTACCTCGGGTTTCCGTTCTGGGACGTGTTGACGTTTCCGCTGACGCGTGCGCGCGAGCTTGGCGAGCTCAACGAGATTTTGATCGACCGCATCAGCCCGCAGGACGCCCATACGCTTCCCGGATTCGGCGGCACCGATAGCTTGAAGGGCATCGGCTTCGGCCACTTTGCCGGCTTTCTGTCGCGCGCCTATCGCGAAAACGACTATCTCCTCGGCCGCCTGCATGCCCTCGACCGGCTCGTCGACATTGTATGCGACGCCGCGGGTATAGATCCCAAGGCGGGCGGCATCGACGTGCTGGCGCTCAAAAAACGTGGCTTCGCGGCGATCCTCGCCGCCGAGGAATCCCATCTCGTCCACAGCCAGAAATTGATTGCCGCGTTGCGGCGGTCACTCGGCGAGATCTAGCTAGGTCACCATCTCCCTCCGCGGTTGACGAGCCGCAGAATGATCAGAAGGATGATGGCGCCGATGGTGGCCGCGATGATGGACGAAACGATGCCGGCGCCAAGGTGGATCCCCAGCTGCGGCAATAACCAACTGCCGATGAGGGCGCCGATGATGCCAATGCAAATATCGGCGACGATGCCGTAGCCGGTACCGCGAACAATTTTTCCGGCAAGCCATCCCGCGATCAAGCCGACCAACAAAATGACGAGAATCGATTCGTTCGACATTGCTCGTTTTCTCCCATTCGCGACCTGAGATGGCCGCATACCCCGGATGTGCCACCATAGCGAATGCACGACAGGGCGGCCAGCGCCGCCGGGCAGCGATTCCCCCCGGCGCATTCAAGGCCGCCCGGAGCGCCTCACCATGGCCGAATCCACGCAACCTTGGATTGGCCACTATCGGGGTAAGCCGCGAAGGGCGGTGGAGCGGGCACACCGCTGCTGCGCCTTCGCAAGCGGGATGAAAATGCGCTAGCGGGAAGTTTTCAGTGCCGCGGCCACGCGCGGGGCGAAATAAGTGAGCACCCCACACGCGCCGGCGCGCTTGAATGCGATCAGGCTTTCCAGCATCGCCTTTTCGCCGTCGAGCCAGCCATTCTGCGCGGCCGCCATGATCATGGAATACTCGCCGGAGACCTGATAGGCGAATGTTGGTACGCCGAAGGCTTCTTTCACCCGCCACAGAATGTCGAGATAGGGCATGCCGGGCTTGACCATGATCATGTCGGCTCCCTCGCCTAGGTCGAGCTCGACCTCGCGCAGCGCCTCATCGCCGTTGGCCGGGTCCATTTGGTAGGTGCGCTTGTCGCCGACCAGCGTCGCGGCCGAGCCGACCGCGTCGCGGAACGGGCCATAGAAGGCCGAGGCGTATTTGGCCGCATAGGCCATGATCGAGACATCGGCGAAGCCGGCCCGGTCGAGCCCCGCGCGGATCGCCGCAACGCGGCCGTCCATCATGTCGGAGGGCGCGATGACGTCGCAGCCCGCCTCAGCCTCGACTACCGCTTGCCGTACCAGGATTTCGACCGTCTCGTCGTTGAGGATGACGCCATCGCGGAGGAGCCCGTCGTGGCCGTGGCTGGTGTAAGGGTCGAGCGCCACGTCGCAAAGAACCCCAACCTCCGGCACCGCCTGCTTGATGGCCCTTATCGCGCGACAGACCAGATTGTCCGGATTGAGCGCCTCGCTCCCGTCCTCGTCGCGCCGCTTGGGGTCGGTGTAGGGAAATAGCGCAAGGCAGGGAATCGCCAGCGTCGCCGCCCGCTCGGCCTCGCGCACCGCCTCGTCCACCGAAAGCCGTTCGACGCCGGGCATGGAATCGACCGGCATGCGCGTCTTCGATCCGTCGACGAGGAATAGCGGCCAGATCAGATCATTCGTGCTCAAATCGTGCTCGCGCACGAGCCGCCGCGCCCATTCGGCCTTGCGGTTGCGGCGGGGGCGCTTGACAAGATCGAGAGCGGGCTGGCGCGTGATCTTGGCCTCGACCGGGGTGAGACGGGATTCGATCGGCCGTCCGTATTTGATGGCCATTGCGGCGCTCCCGGGTGAAAAGGCTCCCTGTTGTAGCGCCTCTGCCGCGTGCCCGCCAGCGCGCCCGCTAAGGTAGACTAGAGCGCGATGGACACGGTGGTTGCTCTCACGCGCTGGCGCCTGCATGTTCGGTGTAACAAGGCAAGTTGATCCGCTGAGCAAACAGGCTCCGGTGCGACCGAGGGCCTCCGTGGCCGCCTCTGGCCCGCCTTTCGGGTCGGAGGCAACATCGGTGAGGCGGCAATGCCCGCAACGAGAGGATGGTATGCGTGTTGGGGCACTCGTCCGCGCCGTCGCGCTCTTGACCTTCTCCCCGATGGCGCAGGCCCAGGCGCAAGATCCGGCAGCGTTCTACAAGGGCAAGAGCATCGATCTTTACATCGGCTACAGCGCGGGCGGCGGATATGACGTCTACGCTCGGGCGCTCGCGCGTCACATGGGGCGTTTCATTCCGGGCAATCCGACGATCGTCCCGAAGAACATGCCGGGTGCCGGCAGCCTCGTCCTCGCGAACTGGCTCTACAATGTCGGGGCCAAGGACGGCACCGCCTTTGGCATGATCGGACGCGGTACGGCTTTCGATCCCTTGCTCGGCTCGACGAAAGCGCAATTCGACGCCGCCAAGTTCACCTGGATCGGCAGCATGAACGACGAAGTCAGCGTCTGTGTCGCCTGGCACACCAGCGGCATCGCCAGCCTCGAGCAAGTGGTGCAGAGGGAATTGACCGTCGGAGGAACCGGGCCGGCTGCCGATACCGACCAATTTCCCAAGGTTCTCAACGCCACCATTCACACCAAGTTCAAGATCATCCCCGGCTACCCGGGCGGCAATGACATCGATTTGGCCATGGAGCGCGGCGAGGTGATGGGGCGCTGCGGCTGGTCTTGGTCGAGCGTGATCGCAACCCATAAAAGCTGGATCGATGAAAAAAAGATCAATGTTCTGGTGCAACTCTCTCTGAACAAGCACGCGGACCTGCCGAGTGCCCCCCTCATCATGGATTTCGCGAAAACCGACGCGCAGCGGCAGATCTTCAAGCTGGTGTTTGCCCGACAGCCTATGGGACGGCCGTTTCTGGCGCCCCCGGGCATTCCCGCGGAGCGCACGGCAACCCTGCGCAAGGGCTTCATGGATACGATGAAGGATCCGGGCTTTCTCGCCGAAGCCGAGAAGATGAAATTGGAAATCAGCCCGGTCTCGGGCGATGCCGTGCAGGGCATCGTGCAGGAGGTCTATCAAACACCGAAGTCCATTGCGGCCGCGGTTGCTGACATCGCCAGCCACTAACGTCACCGCGTTGACCACTTTCCGCATCCGCCGAGACGACGGCGTGCTCGGGGTTTGCCGCGTCGCAGCCGTCGCATTGTCCTGCCGGCCCGCGCCGGTCGATTGACCGTGAAACGCGCTGTCGCTATCCGTCGCCGCGTGGACTTCGAACTCACCGAGGAACAACGGGCGATCAAGGACACCGCTCGC
>DASSGH010000079.1:0-2201 GCA_035693615.1 Xanthobacteraceae bacterium | reverse complement strand
GGAGAGGATCCACTGGGCGTTCCGAATAACCTGTTGCCTTGGTAGCGCGGGTGGCCATTGGAAAGCGAGAGAGGCTGTTGATATGGGGAAATGACTATGACACGCCGGATGGCACTGGAATTCGCGACTTCATTCACGTCGTCGATCTTGCATCCGGTCATCTAAGCTCAACTTCCTTCTTGCGAAAACTGTAGGGCGTTGAATTTGGTGGCGCTTTCCGGAAAATGGCCCAGGAAATGTAGCCATGTAAATGGCGAAAATATATTGCTATTTTTTGTCGATTGTGATACTGTTGTGCCATGTATATCGAATCGGTCCCCAACCGAAACTCGCCGCCCGCGATCCTGCTGCGCGAGAGCTATCGCGACGCCGGCAAGATCAAGAAGCGCACCATCGCCAACCTGTCCGATTGGCCGACCGAGATCGTCGAAGGGCTGCGCACCCTGCTCAAGGGCGGCAAGGTGGCGCCGGCCGATCAGGAAAGCATCATCGTGCGCCGCGCGTTGCCGCACGGCCATGTCGCGGCGGTGCTGGGCACGCTGCGCAACATCGGCCTCGACCGCATGCTGGGGCCGCCGCACAACCGCTGCCGTGATCTTGTCATCGCCATGATCGTGGCGCGGCTCATTGCTCCGGCCTCCAAGCTGGCCACCGCGCGCTTGCTCGATCCGCGCACTGCGTCATCGAGCCTTGGCGATGGGCTCGGCCTCGGGCCGGTCGACGAGGACGAGCTCTATGTCGCGCTCGACTGGCTTGGCGAGCGCCAGGAGGCGATCGAGAAGGCGCTCGCGCGCAAGCATCTGCACGACGGCACGCTGGTGCTCTACGACGTGTCCTCGAGCTATGTGGAGGGCCGCTGCTGCGAGCTGGCGCGGCTCGGCTACAACCGCGACGGCAAGAAGGGCAAGCTGCAGATCGTCTACGGCCTGTTGTGCGCCGCCGACGGTTGCCCGGTGGCCATCGAGGTGTTCGAGGGCGACACCGGCGATCCGCGCACGCTGGCGGCCCAGATCGACAAGGTCAAGAAGCGCTTCGCGCTCGAGCGTGTGGCGCTGGTCGGCGATCGTGGCATGATCACGCAGGCGCGCCTCGATGCCGAGATCACCCCGGCCGGGCTCGACTGGATCACGGCGTTGCGCGCGCCGGCCATCAGGACGCTGGTCGAGGCCGGGGCGTTGCAGATGTCGCTGTTCGACCAGCGTGACATGGCAGCGATCACGTCGCCCGACTATCCGGGCGAGCGGCTGATCGTCTGCCGCAATCCCGATCTCGCGCGCGAGCGCACGCGCAAGCGCGAGGACCTGCTGGCGGCGACCGAAGCCGATCTCGCGGTCATCGCCGCCGCCGTTCGGCGTGCGCGCAATCCACTACGCGGCGAGGCCGAGATCGCCCTCAAGGTCGGCGCCGTCGTCAACCGCCACAAGGTCGCCAAGCACTTCGAGCTATCCATCGGCGAGGCGAGTTTCTCGTTCCATCGCAAGACCGAGGCGATCGCCGCCGAGGCGGCGCTGGACGGCATCTACGTCGTGCGCACCAACCTGCCCAAAAAGCTGCTCGATGACGCGGCAACCGTCGGCGCCTACAAGAGCCTGGCGCGGGTCGAGCGCGCGTTCCGCTCGTTGAAGACCGTCAATATCCATCTGCGTCCGATCTTCCATTGGACGACGCCGCGCGTGCGCGCCCACGTCCTGCTGTGCATGCTCGCCTACCATGTCGAGCACTACATGCGCGCCAGGCTTGCGCCAATGCTGTACGACGAGACCGATCACGAGGCGGCCGCCGCCTTGCGCGCTTCCATCGTTGCCAAGGCAGAGCGCTCCGAAGCCGCCAGGCGCAAGCAGACCACCGGCCTCACCGACGACGGCCTGCCGGTGCACAGCTTCCAAAGCCTGCTTGCCGACCTCGCCACCTATGCGAGGATCCAGGCGACCACCGCGCTCAACGACAAATACGTCTTCACGCTCTACACCAGGCCAACTCCGATCCAGCAGCGCGCCTTCGAGCTCCTCGCCGTCAACCCGGATCGTACCCAGTAAAGCGACCCGCGCTCGCGACAAACAGCAGCGAGCTCATTGCCTTATCGATGCGAAAAGAAGGAAGTTAGGTTTAGCTCCCCGGCGCGCCAGCCCACGGCATCTGTCTTCGTGGGGTCTATCCGGAAGGAGATTTTCTCAGTCCGATGACAGGTGCTGCACTCGAAG
>DASSGH010000078.1:0-57024 GCA_035693615.1 Xanthobacteraceae bacterium | reverse complement strand
AGCAGGCACAAATTGGAATCCGTGGGGCCGCCGGGCCACCATACCGAGTCGGTCAGTCTCCAAACCTCCTCGAGCGTGCAAATGTCCTTTGTCACGCAGGCACGGGCGGTGATCGACAGGTAAGCTTTTGCCTTTGCATCGATGAAGACAAGATTGACGTCGGGCTTGGCCTCGATTTCCTCCTGCTTTGCGCTGCGGACATCAGTCACGACGAAGATCACGCCGGATTTAGGATCGGGCCGTGGCTCGACGGGTCGCGCCCGCAGTCGACCGCCGGCCTGCGTCGTCAGCATACAGACGCCGACACTCTCAATGATGTCCCAGACACGCTTGAGGTTGCTGTGCTCGTCCATGCCATTCGTCCGAGCTTAGGAGCCCGCAGCCCCGCGCCCGCCCGGATGGAACCTTTTTGCCCGCATTAGGTTTCATCGGAGGTGGTGCGTCGCGACAAAGGACAAACCATGGCGACCCGCAGTAATGTCCGCAATGTCCGAGGTGTCGTTGCCGACGCGCAGGACAAGGGACGAGAAGCCGTCGAGGCGGTGAGCGAAGTCCGCGACAATGTCGCTGTGGCGATCGACAAGTCCCTCAAGAAGCGACCTTATACGACTCTGGCGCTGACGCTGGCGTTTGGTTTTCTGCTCGGCGCCATGTGGTCGCGTTAGCGAGGGCCGTCGTCCCGCTGCCCATGCGGGGCAGCCGCAGCACTCGCGGAGCAGAATGGCCCTCGGCATGGGGACCCGTTGCAATTCAAATCTCAGGAGGACTCTGCTCATGAATGAAGATCGGCTCAGCGGCACCGCGAAAAATGTCGGCGGGCAATTGGAGGAAGGAGTCGGACGAGCAACCGGCGACGTGAAGACGCAGCTCCAGGGCAAGGCCAGGCAGTTCGAGGGCACGCTCCAAGATGTCTACGGCCAAGCGAAGGACACCGCAGCCGACGCGGCGGAGGCCATCCGCGAAGCCGGCAGCGAAGCCGGCGACTTCCTGCGCACCGCCATCGAGGAGCGCCCCTACACGACTGCGGCGATCGCGCTCGGCATCGGATTCCTGATCGGCCGCTTCGGCCGGCGCGACTATTAAGCTCAAGCGGAAATCGATAGGCCTCGCCCCGCGGGTCGCGAAGGCGTGGCCGCGCTAATCTACTGCAATCATGATGCGAACTCAGATTGAGCGCCGCTGGCGGCAGCCGATGCGAATTGGAGCGCGGCCGATGATCGGCGCCGTTTGTCTCGAAGGTGACGAGGAGGCGGCGGGGCGGCTACGGACCCGCTCTCGACAACGGCAAAACCAGCGCTCGTAGTCCTCGGCTATCCGCAGCATCATTCGCCTCGAGTCGGGGTCCGACAGCTGGTCGGCGATGCTGCGCGCCTCCTCGGCGCGCTCGAGCCAGTGCTTGGGGTCGTCGAGGATGGAGCCGGATACGGTCATTTGCATGTCCCGCGGGCCGCAAAACGGCGGAACGATACCGTCCAGGGGGCGTTGCCCACGTGGACCGCCGATATGCCTACGTCGAAAGAATGCCGCCAGCATGCCGAAGAATGCCTGAGGCTCGCCAATGAGACCACGCAAATCTACGCGAGGCAGGCGTTGCTCGAACTCGCGGCAGAATTCCGCGAAATTGCCGAGCAACTAGAAACCCGCAGCTCGCCGCCGCGCGAGCAGAAACGCCGGGGCGCGCGGCCTGCGGCCGCGCCGCCGACGCGCCGCCGTCGTGTCTGCTGACTTGAGATGCGGGCGCCCCCTCCCTGCTTCCGATCGCAGTCGATCCGACTCATTTCCGATTCGTGCTCGTGATTTGAGTCCGTTGGATCCTCCGAAGAATCCGACAGTCACGCGCGCGCATCGAAGCTCCGAGCCCGCGAAGTTCCAAGGCACAGTCATGCGATTCAAACGCGTGTGGCGGAACCGAGAACCGCTTCGCACGTTGCCGTCAAAAGCGTAGAGGCGCGAGAAGCGAGTTAGTGGGACGCGCCTTCGCACCCCCGCAACATGCAAGACGGAAGGACAGGAGACACCGATGGGCTTCTTCTCGAAAGATATCAAGACAATGGACGACCTGTTCGCGCACACGCTGCGCGACATCTACTACGCGGAAAAGCAAATCGTGCAGGCGCTGCCGGAGATGATCGACAAAGCAGCTGATCCGCAGCTCAAGCGCGGTTTCGAGTCGCACCTGGGCGAGACAAAGAACCACGTGACGCGGCTGGAGCAAGTCTTCAAGCTGCTCGGCAAGGAGCCGAGGGGCGTGGATTGTCCCGCCATCGACGGCATCATCGACGAGGCCGAAGATGTCGCCGGCGAGGTCGAGGACAAATCCGTTCTCGACGCCGCGCTCATCGCCGCAGCGCAAGCGGTCGAGCACTATGAGATCACGCGCTACGGCACGTTGATCGCGTGGGCGAAAGAGTTGGGACGTAACGACTGCGCAGCCTTGTTGCAGCAGACCCTCGACGAGGAAAAAGCGACTGATAAGAAGTTGACCGCCATGGCCGAGAGCAAGATGAACCGTCGCGCCGCGTAAACCTCCCCCGGGATGACGCGCCGGTCCTTTTCGGATGACGGCCAAAACTCGAGCGAGTCCCACGCGGACTCGCTCGAGGCGTCTTTACCGCAGGCTCACGCCTGCGGGCGGCTAGGTACAGGAAGCGGAGGAGGTCTACCCGATCCGGGACCACTCACCTCGAGTTCATCTTTCCCCGATAATACAGGCGGGCAGCAGCGAAACCGTGCCAAGCGCTCGCACGCGCCTATGTTATCCTTAATATCCCCAGATAAGTCCCGAGTTATGTTGGGTGGCCGACAATGGCGCGCATCACCGGTTGCGGAACTTACGGCGGAAGTGCTTGTTTCTTATGACGTAGATATCTGGGCGTGGCTGCCAGCTACGTCCGGCGTTGTTTTCAGATGGAGGCGATTATGTCGCTGGGAACGATACTGCTGATTATCTTGATTTTGCTTCTCATCGGCGCCCTTCCGACTTGGCCCTACAGCTCCGGTTGGGGCTACTATCCTTCCGGCGGGCTCGGCCTCGTTCTCATCATCATTATCATCCTATTGCTCTTGGGTAGGCTATAGAGGCTCCCGTCTCTGGCCGAAGAAGCCGCTAGCGCGCTTCCCGGTATGGGGCGCGCGACGCGGATTTGGCGCAAAGGGTTACGCGACTCGATCGTTGCTTCGCCGGGGCCTTCCGTGGACACGCCGGGGCCTTCCGTGGACACAATGAGAGACCCGCTCGCGACGGCCCGGGGTCTCGGACCAGCGCGGTTGCGCGGTCGCAAGCGAACACGTTGCTGCGGTCCTATCGGGAGGCCAAGGACCTCGAGGCCCCTGCGTAGGTCAATCAATGTACTTCGCGGGCTTCGTTTCCGGCAGCAAGGTCTAGATCTGGCTGCGCTTCATGCACCGTCGTCCTGCCGGTCCGGCGGCGGAGCTCGACCGCTATATCGGTTACGGGAAGCCTTACGCGACGAGCCACGCCGATCTCGACGCGGACGTGGCGATTCAAGAGGAAGTACGCAATGCCGCCCGCACCTTGCTCGACGGGGTGCGCGCCAAGCTCGAAGGCAAATTGGTGGCGGCCGGTGAGGGGCTGCGCGAGCCGCGACAAAAATAGAACTTTGGATAGATGACCGGCTTTGGCGCGTCGACGATTCGAAATGCCTAGCGAGCGGCCGGGACGGCTGTACTAGTGTGGGCCGCCGCGAAGCCTGAGGCAGCAGGCGAACGCACACCCACCGCCACCCGGGGCGCCGAGATGCCGGCATCCTTCATCAATGACCCGGCGCATTGGCGACAGCGCGCGGAAGAGGCGCGCACCATCGCCGAGCAGATGAGCGACCCGAATTCCAAGGACGCGATGCTGAGGATCGCCAAGGACTACGAACGCCTCGCGGAGCGAGCCGAACAGCGGGGAAAGGGTTCGGGACAAGAAACCTAAATCCTACAAGCAGGCGCGTTTCACCTCGCAGCGAACTTTGGCGTGGTTCACCGAGGCACGCTTCCGACTCAGCCTCGTGGTCGCAGCGCGGGCCATGGAACTTGCGATGCGCTCCCCCGACGTTGGCTGGGACGGCGGCGCGGATTTCGCACAGCTGAACAGCGTAATTTGCAAGAAAGCTTTCGCGCATCCGGTTCCACTGAAATCGCCTCGAACGGGCGGCGACGCGTCGCAGGGAATCTCCCCTCCTATCGGAACTGCACGCCCGCGAAATTCGTTTTCCCGTGAACCTTAAAGCATTGGGTCCGGCACGGGGAACTGTGAACAAGAGGAACGATTCCATGAGGAAGCAACTATTACTCAGCACAGCTGCGTTGCTGGCAGGAGTAGCCATCGCGTCGGCGCAGGACATGGGCGGAAAGGCCGGTGGCTCAGCCGGCAGTGCGGCCCAGAGCGGCGCGCAGATGGAGCACGGCTCCGCGGGCGCGGGTCGCGAGCAAGGCCATGCCGGTCAAGCGCAGCGTGGCGCCCAGGAGCAGGGCAAGCAAAGTCCCTCGCAACAGCAGCGCGAGTCCACGACAGGGCAAGCACAGCAGGGCCAGCGCGAAGGCAAGCAGGGTGCGGCGCAGGAGCCCAGCGCGCGCCAGGGCAAGCGCGAGCAGACAACAGGCCAGAACTCGCGGGCGCAAGACCAGATGAAGCAGGGCCCCGACGGCCAGGCGAAATCTGGTAAGGCCGCGCAACAGGGTCAGAGCAAGCGCGGCCAGGGTGACCAAGGCAAGCAAGGCCAAGCCGAGCGTGGCCAAGACCAGCGCGATCACACCACGGGTCAGGCTCCGCGCCAGCAGAGTCAGACGGCTCCACAGCAGGGTCAGACTCAACCCCAGCAGGGGCAGGCGCAGCAAGGGCAAGGCTCAGCTCAGACGGGCGGCAGTGCGGCTGGCCAGGCCGGCAACGTGAACCTCACGTCGCAACAGCGCACGCGGATTCAGCAAACGGTGCTCACCGGCCGCGACGTGCCGCGCGTAAACAACGTCAACTTTGCAGTCAGCGTTGGAACTGTGGTGCCGACAAGCGTGCGGGTGGTGGACGTCGGTCCAGAGCTGATCGAGATCAACCCGCAATGGCGCGGATACAAGTACTTCGTGGTGCATGACGATGTAGTCGTCATCGACAACAGCCGTAGGATCGTTTCGGTCGTGCCGACCGGATCGTCCCGCGGCGGCGCGCGGGTGAATACCGGAGGCGGCAGTGCCAGCGCATTGAGCCTGAGCGAGGAGGAAATCCGGCAAGTTCAGATGATCCTGATCCAAAAAGGGTTCGACATCGGACGGCCGGACGGCAGGCTTGGTCCGCGAACAGTGCACGCGCTGACGGCCTTCCAGCGTAAGCAAGGTTTCGCCGCCACCGGCCGCATCGACAGTCAGACCATAACGGCGCTCGGAGTGTCGAACGCGAGCGGCGCTCAAGGCAACGCCACGACTGGCCAGGGCGGCGGCGCTGCAAGCCAAGGCGGCGCGGCGCACCAGCAAGGTCCGGCGCAGCAGAATCAGGGCGCCAATCAGCCCACGACGAGCGGTCAAGGCAGCTCGCCTGCACATGAAGGCGCAAACCAACCCTCAAACCGCGGCAGTGAAAGCCAGGGCCCTGCGCAGCACCAAGGCGCGAATGAGTCCTCGAGGAGCGGTCAGAGCGGCGCCAATGCGCCGGCGACCAGC
This sequence comes from Xanthobacteraceae bacterium, assembly GCA_035693615.1. Classification (GTDB taxonomy): domain Bacteria; phylum Pseudomonadota; class Alphaproteobacteria; order Rhizobiales; family Xanthobacteraceae; genus VAZQ01. Next base: position 51,366 of record DASSGH010000078.1, on the reverse strand, counting down.
GGTCAAGGCGGCGCAAGCGGGCACAACGCGCCTGCGCAGCACGAGGATCAGCAGCGCGGCGGCAGCAAATAAGCGTCGCTGCTTCGAACGACCTAGCCCCGCCTCGGCGGGGCTTTTTTTCGCAATCCGCGAGACGCTTGTGTCAACAGCTTGGCCAAGTTCGCCTCTTTTGCGCGACTTGATCCATCGTGCATTGCCGCGGCGACTTGTCGGGCCGCCAGCGCAGGAACTTCGTACCGTGGCGAAAGCGGTGCCCGGAGAAATGATCGTATTGAACCTCGACCACGAGCTTCGGCTTGAGCGGCTGCCACTGGGCAGAGTGCCCAGTCGACCATCGGCTCGGCCCGCCGGGCGCGTTGCCGCTGAACCCGGGCGGGGCGACGAGTTTCTCAAGCTTCAGGGTGAGCGCTTTCTTCTCGCCGCTACGGATGGTCGAGGTGAAACCGACATGGTGCAGAAGCCCGTCCTCGCCATAGAGTCCGAGCAAGAGCGAGCCGACCACCGGTTTGCCTTCGTTGTAGCGGAAACCGCCGACCACGCAGTCCGCGCTGCGATAGTTCTTCACCTTCTGCATTCCGCTGCGCTCGCCCGAGCGATAGTCAAGATCGCAACGCTTGGCGATAATGCCGTCGAGCATGGCGCCGACGTCCTTGAGCCACGCCTTGGCCTCGTTCAAATTGGTTGTGGCCGGCGACAATCGAAATCGCGGCGCCTTTTTGAGATTTCGACGGGCGAAATCTTCGAGCTTGCGGCGGCGCTCACGCAGCGTCAGAGGCGTCAGCGGCCGTCCATCCACATCGGCAAGCAGATCGAAGAGGATCAGAAGCGCGGGCGTTTCCGCCGCCAGCTTCTGAACCCGGCTCGCCGCCGGATGGATGCGCTGGAGCAAGTCGTCGAAGGAGAACGCGCCGTTGTGCGGCACCACGATCTCGCCATCGACGACAAATCTTTGGGCTTTTAGCGCGCGGGCTGCTTCGACGAGCTCGGGGAAATATCGGGTCAGCGAGCGGCCGGACTTCGACTGTAGAAAGATATCTCGGCCGTTGCGAAAGAGAAGACAGCGAAAGCCGTCCCATTTCGGCTCGTACTGCCAGCCGCTTCCGGTCGGAATCTCGTCGACCGAAAGCGCCTCCATTGGCGCAAACGGCGGACGCAACCTGCGTCCGCCGGATCGGCGCCCATGTTTGCCAGCGAACGTCGCCGGCGGTTCAGTGGAGCCCACCAAAGGCCCAGATCAAAATGAGAATCGGAATTGGAACGCCGAGAAGCCACAACAGAAGGTAACGGCCCATGGACTGATCTCCCGTTGAATAAATCCGTCCCTTAAAGCCTCTTCCTCCAAAAAAGTTCCATCCGGTCGATCTCACCGCCATGCCCGTTTCAGGGCGGACTTGGGAACCGACTGTCGTGCAACCCCGTTCAGCACCCGAGCCATCGATGGCTGGTGTACAATGAGCAAGCGAGCGGGTCTTCTGATCATCTGCGCCGTTCTCGTCGTCGCGGCGGTTGCGGCGTTCTTTTTGACCCGCGGCGACAAGGCGGCGCTGCCGGAAACCGCGGCGATCGGCCCCTCCCCCACGCTTCCCGAGCCCACCAAGACGGCCATTCCGACCGTCCACATCGCCCCTGCAAAGGGCTGGCCGGAGGGCGCTCAACCCAAGGCGGCGAGCGATCTCGCGGTGACCGCGTTCGCGACCGGTCTTACTCATCCGCGCTGGCTTTACGTGCTGCCGAACGGCGACGTTCTAGTCGCCGAATCCGATGGCCCGCCGCGCCCGGATGATGGAAAGGGCATCAAGGGATTCATCTATCGCATGGTACAGAAGCGCGCAGGCGCGGGTACCCCGAGCGCGAACCGCATCACGCTTTTGCGCGACAACGGTAGCGGCACCGCGAGCAAGACGGTGTTTCTCGAAGGCCTCAACTCGCCCTTCGGCATGGCGCTCGTCGGCAACGACCTCTACGTCGCCAATACCGACGCCATTTTGCGCTTTCCCTATACCGAGGGGACGACGCGGATCAGCGATGCCGGTGTGAAGGTTGCCGACCTCCCGGGCGGGCCCATCAATCACCACTGGACGAAGAACGTGATCGCGAGCCGCGACGGATCGCGACTCTATGCGACCGTTGGCTCAAACAGCAACGCTGGAGAAAACGGGCTCGACAAGGAAGAAAGCCGCGCGGCGATCCTCGAGATCGATCCCGCCACCGGCAAATCGCGGATATTCGCTTCGGGCTTACGCAATCCAAATGGGATGGATTGGGAGCCGCAGACCGGCGCGCTCTGGACGGTTGTTAACGAACGTGACGAACTCGGCAGCGATCTGGTGCCGGATTACATGACGGCGGTGAAAGAGGGCGGCTTCTACGGTTGGCCGTTCAGCTATTACGGGCAACACATGGATACGCGCGTGCCGGCGAATCCGGACATGGTCGCCAAAGCGATCGTCCCCGATTACGCGCTCGGCAACCACACCGCCTCGCTCGGTTTCACGTTCGACACCGGCAGCTCGTTGCCCTCGCCATACCGCGACGGCGCCTTCATCGGACAGCACGGATCGTGGAATCGCAAGCCGCTCAGCGGCTACAAAGTCATCTTCGTGGCGTTCAAGGACGGCCGCCCGTCGGGCGAGCCGATCGATGTTCTTACCGGCTTTGTAGACAACGACGGAAAGGCGCTCGGCCGGCCGGTCGGCGTCGCGATTGACAAAGCGGGCGCGCTTCTCGTCGCCGATGACGTCGGCAACACCGTATGGCGGGTCACCCCCGCAGCCGCGAAAGCTGCCTCGGCGGTGCCGTCATTCCCCGCTCGTTGATTGTGCGTCACCGCTCAGGCCGTTGCATGCTTGCGTTTACTCCGCGGTTTGGCGCCGTTCTGCTTTTGCTTGTGGGTTCGACCGCTGCCTTGGCGCAGAGCCGCGTGGAATTGAGCGGCCCCTCAGCCTTCTCGGGCATTCTCGACACGCAGGCCCGCTCGCGCGCGCTCTTCACCGAAGCCGCGAAGGTGATCATGCATCCGCGTTGCGTGAACTGCCATCCCGCGAGCGACAGGCCCACGCAGGGCGACGACAGGCCATCCGCATTCGCCGACCGCAGCGCGCGGCAGCGATGGCGGCGGCGTGCCGGGCAATACCTGCGGCGCTTGTCACCTCGAGCGCAACGTGGAGATTTTCCCCCGCCAGCAGACTTCGTTCCGGAGCATTCCCGGCCACCCCCGCTGGCAGTTGGCGCCGGTAGAAATGGCATGGGAAGGCAAATCCATCGGCGAGATTTGCCGGCAGATCAAAGATCCGCAGCGCAACGGCGGGCGCAGTCTGGAATTTCTGCACGAGCATTTGGCGCATGACGATCTGGTCGCGTGGGGCTGGCGCCCGGGATCGGGGCGCGATCCGGTTCCCGGCACCCAGGAGGCGCTGGGCGAACTCATTCGCGCCTGGATCGACAGCGGCGCCGCGTGCCCATGAGGCTTCGATCTATACCGCTGCCGCCCGTTCCACCTTTTTCGCCGCGCCCCGCGCCGGCACCGGCAGGTCGCGCGCGCGCGCAAACGTGCGCACTACGAGCCGCTCGATTCGGCCGCGGATTTCAATTTCGTGGCGGGGAGCGTCGCCGAGATCGATGCCGGCGCGCAGCGCCACCGCCTCGGAAATGACGAGCTCGCAGCCGTAAGTCTTGGTCAAGCCTTCGATGCGGCTTGCCGTGTTGACGGCATCGCCGACCGCCGTCACCGACACCGCCGAGCCGTAGCCCATCTCGCCGACGATGGCCGGGCCGGTATGAATGCCGATACCGATGCGCAGCGGTTCGGATATGTCGTGGATGAGCGCCTGGTTGAGGCTTTCCATGCGCTCCGACATGTTGCGAGCGGCGGCGAGCGCCTCGCGGCAGCCCGCCTCGACACCACTATCGAGGCCGAACAGCGCCATCACGCCGTCGCCGATGAACTTGTCGATGCGCCCGCCCGCCGCCTCGACCGCATGGCCGGTCTCGGCGAAGTAGCGATTGAGGAGAAAGACCAGATCGTAGGGGAGCTTCTGTTCGGAGAGCTGGGTAAAGGATCGAAGATCGCCGAACAGGATCGCGATCTCGCGCTCGGCGCCGTGCAAATAGCCCGGGCGACGGAATCCGTCGCTCGCCTGCGCGGTCGCCGGCAGGAGTGGCGTCACGCGCAAGTCGGCGTGCGGGCGCAGCTGACAGGCAAGCCGCACGTCCGGCGCCGCGCCCACGCGCCGCAACACCTTGACCTCTTCGGGCGCGGGCGGAACGAGCGCCTCCTTTGCTCCTTCTACCCTGATGCGGCAGGTAGAGCAGCGTCCGCGGCCGCCGCATACCGAGGCATGCGGAATGCCTGCCATCCGGCTCGCCTCCAGCACCGACACGCCGCGCACGATCTGCACGACGCGGCCGCTCGGATAGCTTACGCGGATGACGCCGCGCCGCCGCTCCCAGCGCCATCGCGCGAGCCGCGCCGCCAGCACCGCAAGGAGCGCCGCGACGAAGGCGTAGCGCACCCATACGACCATCTGGTCGAGGATCGCGGCATCGGCCGGCGCCGCCCGCGGATGGTCCTGCGTCAACTGGGCGACCCACGCCGGATCCTCCGACAAGGCCATGACCTGCCGCCCGCCCTCGAAGAAGCCCAGGATGGCCAAGGTCGGCAGCAAAAGGGCGAAGGCATAGAGGATCGGCTGCCAGCGCCGGTACCAGGGCTTGAGCCGCAGCCAGAACCACATCCCGATCATGGCGTGCACCCAGGCGACCACCAGCACGACCAACTGCAGGACGCCGCGCAGCGGATTGCTGACGAAATAGGTGTGCAGCACGCTCGTGTAGTACCCGACGTCGGCGCCGTAGAAGGTGTCGGCGACGCGCGTCTGGAGAACGTGGTCGGTGAGAAAAAAGGGAATCGAGAAACCGAGTACGAGTTGGGTTGCTTCCGCCGCCGGCATCTTGAGTGAACGGCGCAGCCAGAGCGCCCACAGCGCCAGGCTGTAGTGGATGGCGAACGCGCCATAGAGGAGGACGCCGCCGAGCGGAGAAGACCAGTACTGGTAGATCTCTACGAGCGCGCGATCCATCGCCTGGACCGAGATGAGGCCCAGGCTGTGGTTGACGAAGTGGGTGGTCACGTAGGCCAACATGACCAGACCCGAAGCCAACCGCAGCCGCCGGATCACGCCGTCCACCCGCGTTTATGTTTCAAGGCCCTCACCTCGCGTCGAATTAGTCTCGCGCGTTCGGCGCCCGCTGGCGGAAGGGGTGGGATTCGAACCCACGAGGGGCTTGCGCCCCTGGCGGTTTTCAAGACCGCTGCCTTAAACCACTCGGCCACCCTTCCAGCTATTGGACTTCAATGACTTAGCGAGATTCCCAGAAGGAACGCATCGGCAACAGCGCGTAGCATGGACCCAACTTGGACCCAATAGGTTCGTCGGCGTTCTTCCCGAGAACACCCCGCGCCAAAGCGATCACGGCGGCTGCGCTGGTGTCTGCCCTTCCTCGTGCGCTTGGCATAGCTGCGCAGCAGCACCGCCGGATCGTGGCCGCATGGCGCGGCGACGATGCACAGGCCCCCCGCACGGCGTCGTTCGCTAGCACGTCGAAATCGTCATCGCTCAATCACCGGAGGGGCGAGGAGCCGAGGCGCGTTTAAGGATCAGCATCCCCATCTCTCAGCGCGGGCGTTCCAGCGCTCGGGTCAGAGGGCGGCTAGCGCACACTTCCCCATGGGTCTGCTTTTTCTTTTTTGACGGGCTGTTCGCGAGTTGTCTTCTTGAGCGTATCTTTGTACGCCCTCTCGATCTCTTCGTTCTCTTTCTTCTTCTGCTCCTCGGCTTTGTTTGCCTCAGCCTTGGCGGGGTCCTCTGCAGCGAATGCGGGCACCGCCAACGACGTGATTATCGCAGCTACCGCGAGGACTCTCATTTCAATCTCCGATGCAGGTTATCAATCTCCGTCGCAGATTATTGGGACAGGAAACGTTCCGAATTAGGGCAACCGCCCTGGGCGGCCGTCATAGCCGCCGCCAGCTCTTGGCGAAGGCGGTCAGGCGGCCTCGTGGCTCTCGGCATAGCCGTGCGCGGGGCGATCGATCCTCGTGATGTCCATGACGCCCCTACCGGCGCGGCATTGGCCTTGAAGATGCAGCCGACAACGCCGCCATTCTCGAGCACGTCGACATCGTCCTCGCTCCATTCGCCGGATGGGCGCGAGGCGGACGCGCGCTTGAGGCTGAGTTGGATCATTCCGATTCTTTGGACGGGTAAAGCAGGTTGTTCATGGCCATTCACGCCATTGGCATTTTCGTCCGCGGTAATACAGAACACCGTTGTAATTGTTCCACCGGAAAAAGCGACCGGGCAAACGGCGGTCTTTTTTCTCGTCGATTACGAGTTCGTAGTCGGTAAAGCGCTTGCCTATGTTTACGAAAATCAGATCCTTGCCGCATTGATAGTAAGCCTGATGGTTGGCGTGGGCTGCGCCTATCGCCAGGAGCAGCGCAGCGACACCAGCTAGGAATACTTTGTTCATCGCCATCGCCGATCGTTCTCATAACAATGCTTTACTTTTCCGCGGTCGCGATCCTCCAGGCACTGGTAGAATGCTTTGCATTTCTTGATTACACCAACGGCCTTCAGGATGTCGGGTATCTCCTCTGCCTCAATAACGATTGTCTGGCCCTCTGTCTCGCGAGCCCATCCAATGGCGGCCAATTCGTCCTTCGAAAACCATTTGCTAATGTGACATTGTCGAAAACTTGCTTCCCATGTTTCATTGTCGGCGTGCGCTGTCCCTGTTGCCAGGAGCAGCGCAGCGACATTGGATAACAGCATCTTCATCATCGCCATCTCTCCTTGCGCCAGTCCTCCTCTTCGGCTTCGTGCTTTATAGCCGGTGCATCGGCATTCTTCATCTTGAGCCAATCCGGCGAACGGCGAAACGATAGACAGAGTCCTTCCGCTTCGAGACAATGCCTTCGAGGCCGGGTGTGCAGGCGTGGCGAAATACAGTCTCGCCGAGATAGTCTCAATGTTGATGGCCAATTCCATTAGTAGCGCATCCTGCGCCCTCGCATGGCCAATGAAGCGCCAGAATGATCATCGCATTTGGGCGTAAAACCGATTGTCGATTAACAACCGCTGGCGTGCCGAGATCGAGACAAATATTGACGATTAGGTAGGTCATCAATGGTTTATCCCGCATTGGGCGACCATTGTTATCCAACTGATATCTACCAAGAGCATATGTCGGGGTCGGCCAAAGGCCAGTCGTATTGCCAGCAGCTAAAACAAGCCTATTCACGCAAGGGTGGCTTGTGGGCATCGGGTAAACAAGTGCCTGATAGGTCGGATTTGATTGCTTAATTACATACATGCTTCCTTGAGATAAAGGCACGGGAGTAAGTCCGTTCAAAAACGATTGAACGCGATAACCACCAAATTTTCCTCCTGACTCAACAGAATTTAAATTTTTTCCATCTGTCTGTATCCCTACTTCACTAGATAGCCAGTTGCTTGCAAATGTTAACGGCCGAGATGGAAGGCTTCCAACACTCGACGGATTCTGGCTTATGTTTTCTTGCGCCAAGATCATATCAATAGCATTCAAAAGACCTTGTTGCACTGAAAGGAATGTCTGTAAGTCAGTATTGGGATTAGGAATTGTGAATTGCCCATTTACATTAAGCTGAGGGATTAAACGCATTAAGCCTTCTGGGGTACACAACAATTCTGACTGCTCGGATAAAGCGGCTGCAGTAGAAAGGGACGAAGCAGACAGTGCGACGGCGAGGACAACGGTTCTAATAGAGAAAATAAACATGGCCGAGATTCTCCGACTCCGAACGGGCACTCGCGGCGCTTCAATGCCAGCGGCTCCGTGCTGTGGAGCAGGACAGCACAGGGTAGTCCTGCTGCGCTCCGGGATCCAATCTGCCTATGACCGCTTCAGGTCAATTGCAGCATTGGCCTTGAAGATGCGGCCGACAACACCGCCGTCCGCAAACATGTTGTAGTCGTCATCGTTTCCGATCGCCGGATGGGCGGGAATCCGATGCACGCGACGGGCGCTTTTTAAGTCCTACACGACCGGTCTTGTATTTCTGGTGAAAGTCCTTCGCGTCCATGTGCCAGTTGGCATCGGACACATTTTGCACAGGGGCGTATTTTTTGGATCGCCGCTCAAGACCTTTTCGATGCATTAGACACCATCCATTTCCATCGTTCACCCAATCGCAGCGGATACGCTACTATCATTTGAGCTTACGCCGAAGGAGTGTCGGCTTTTTCACTCAACACGGGTGCCCACATGTTACAGCGAATTGCCCTTCCTTGCATGACTGCAATAGCCGTGGCGTCAACTCTCAGCTTCGCGCAAGCACCCTCGCCAAACGGAGTCAAAACCCTCAACCCTGCCGGTGCTATCAAGACGGAGGGTACGTGGAGTCTCGGTGCCAGGGCCGGTGATTTCGTCTTTGTCGCCGGCATGCAAGGCATCGATCCGGCAACCAACAGATTGGTGCAGGATCCCCGCGCTCGAGTGCGGCAGGCGTTCCTCAACATCAAGTTGATTGCTCAATCGGAGGGCGCCGGCCTAAAGGATTGTGTGCGGCTTACCGTTTACGTCAGTGACCTACACCGTTTCGCGCCCATGGTGGACGAGGTTCAGGCGGAGCTCTGGGGCAAGCCGCCATATCCACCGCGCACGATGATCGAGGCCCAGCGCTTGTTTGACGATGATATCGTGGAGATCGACAGCATCTTTTACGCTCCAACGAAAAGATGAGCGATTGAATGCACCGTCAGCATATCGTAATCAATCTCGATTGTGCTCGCGTGAAGTACAAGCGGATCGCGATTGACCACAATCGCGCCAAAAGGAGGTGCCCATGAAGTCGCTCAGGACCGTGCTGCTCGGCGTCGCGATTGCGGCCGCAACCTTATCGTCGGTTGCGCCGGCAGACGCGCTAGGCGGCTGCGGTTACAACCGCCATCGCAATGCGTATGGCCGATGCGTATGGGGCGGTCAAAATCAAAACTGGTGCCTAAGAGCTACGGGCCATCGCGCCGTTTACGTGGGCCGTGGAGTGTGGCGCTGCTTCAGGTGATTGCCTTCGATTGCCGCTCGCGGGGTTCAGGCGGAGGAACATGCGCATCCCCTATAGGGGGATGCGCGTCATGTTCGTCTGTAGTTGGCGATGTTCACGCGGGATGTTCGGGTTCGCTTGGCGAATGCGCACCCAAACGTGGTCCTATGACTGGCCGTGAATTTAGATGCCGACTGTGATTCATTCCACTTGAGGTGAACCTACCCCAGCTCGGCCGCAGTGGGGATGCGTCCCTGGGGGGTGTACTTGTCGACTGCGTCGGGAAGATTTTTCGACAGTCGGGACAGGATCTCCTCTCGGGATAACCCGGTCTGCTGAGACAAGGCCGCCAGTACGTCCGGCCCAAGAGCCCGCTCCAGATCGGAAGGAACAATTTGTTTGTTCGAGCCATGGCCGACCCACGAATCGGCTGCCTCGCCATGGCCGGCTTGTTTGAAGCTGTCGACCAGATCACGCAGCCCATTGCTCAACAAATCACCGATGCTCCTACCGGCCAGCGCTCCACCAAGACTTCCTGGCAGGCCGCCGCCTGCACTGGCGCTAGACCCCTGCGAGGATGAGTCCAACTTACCCTGCGCGTTTTTCAGCCATTCCGCGATCTTGTCACGGTTCTGATAGCCCGCAACGGCGAGTACCGCCAACAGGGCTGTCATGGACGGATAGCCACGACTCACAGGCGCCTCCTCTTACGATAGGTTCAGTTACGGGACGTCAGGTAGCGATTATCGTAGCGGCTTCAAGCCGCTCCCAAAGAAGGGGGAACAGCCGGCATAGCCGGCGATCGATCCAGCTTCGGCGCTATAACGTTTCTGCAGAAGAAAAAGCCCCCGCCGGCGGCGCCCTGCGTCAATGCGCGCGGCGATGGGCGCGAGCCGAATGATGGGAGCGCCCCCCCGAAGCGGCCCCTTTCGCGGGCGGCAGCTGGGTCGGAACCGCGGCCAAATCCGGCTCGGGGTTCGCCGGCTGCGCCTTGGGCGCGACGGTCGGAAGCGAGGCGCTCGTCGCAGCATGGATGCCCGCCGCGGGCGCGGTCGAGCCGGCCGGCAGCAGATGCGCGTTGAGTGCGATGAGGCCAGCCGTCAGAACGGCCCCGACCACCAAGAAGTACTTCAGGATCAGCATCCACGCCCCTCAAGCGGCAAGCCGCGGCAGCGCCAAAGATTTAGTCGCTCGAGACGTGAGGGAGGTTCAATTCAGCTGGGAGGCGGGGCGCGGGGCGCTCCTGCCGAACCCCGCCCCGAAAAGCGAAACCCGCGCGGGATTCTCTCCCGGCGGGCCTACGTCGTCCGCAACCTTACCACCGCCGGTACATCCGCGGTCGGCAGCTCGGTCGCGAGCGACAGCGTTCATATAGGCAAAAATGATGAATATTCAATGACGGCCGTCGCAAGCGCCGGTCCCGACTTGGCGGACGACCCAAGGGTGCTTGCCCCTATCCATGGGCTCGGCTAGGCCCCTCCCCCATGGAGAACCCCAACCCCACGCGTGCCAGCGAGCGCCCGCCGCGGGTGAGTTTTGTCTCGCTCGGCTGCCCGAAGGCGTTGGTCGACAGCGAGCGCATCGTCACCCGCCTACGCGCGGAAGGCTATGAGCTTGCCCGCTCCCACGCCGGCGCCGATCTCGCGGTGGTGAATACCTGCGGCTTTCTCGACAGCGCACAAGCGGAATCGCTCGCCGCCATCGGCAAGGCGCTCAACGAGAACGGTAGGGTCATCGTGACCGGCTGCATGGGCGCCGAACCCGAAAAGATTACCGCGCGCTACCCGCAGGTTCTCGCCGTCACGGGTCCGCAGCAGTACGAAAGCGTGGTGGAGGCCGTGCATCGCGCGCTGCCGCCGCGCCACGATCCTTTTCTCGACCTGGTGCCCCCGGAGGGTATCAAGCTCACGCCGCGGCACTACGCCTATCTCAAGATTTCCGAGGGCTGCAACAACAGCTGCAGCTTCTGCATCATCCCGAAGCTGCGCGGCGAGTTGCGCTCGCGGCCGGCAGCCGAGGTGTTGCGCGAGGCCGAGCGCCTCGTCGCCGCCGGCGTGAAAGAACTCCTCGTCATCTCGCAGGACACCTCAGCCTACGGCAGCGATCTCAGATATTCGGCGAGCGCGTGGAACGGCCGCGACGTGCGGGCAAAATTTCTCGATCTCGCCGGCGCGCTCGGCGAGCTCGGCGCTTGGGTGCGCCTGCACTACGTCTATCCCTACCCGCATGTGGACGAGGTGCTGCCGCTAATGGCAGAGGGCAAGGTGCTGCCCTACCTCGATGTCCCGTTCCAGCACGCCGCGCCTGCGGTGCTGCGCCTAATGCGGAGGCCGGCCGCGCAGGAGAAGACGTTGGAGCGCATCGCGCGCTGGCGCGACATCTGCCCTGAGCTCACCATCCGTTCGAGTTTCATCGTCGGCTTTCCCGGTGAGAGCGAAGCGGATTTCCGCCTGTTGCTCAACTGGCTCGATGCGGCCGAGCTCGATCGCGTCGGATGCTTCCGCTACGAGGCCGTCGCGGGCGCGCCTGCCAACGCGGTTGCGCCCCCCGTCCCCGAGGCGGTGAAGGAGGAGCGCTGGCATCGCTTGATGGAGCACCAGCAGGCGATCTCGGCGCGGCGCCTCAAGCGCAAGGTCGGGACCCGGCAACAGGTGATCATCGACGAGGCACCCCGCAACGCGAAGCCGGACGGCACGACGATCGTTGCCAAGGGGCGCAGCCGCGGCGATGCGCCGGAGATCGATGGCGCGGTCCACGTGACAAGCCGCCGGCCGCTGCGCCTCGGCGAGATCGCGAGGGTACGGATCGATCGCGCCGATCAATACGACCTGCACGGCACGGTCGTCGGCTTCTAGCTATCCGAGCTACCGCCTCTGTGCAGCACGTTGACGACCCTATCCGTCAATGTTGCGAGCTCGTCCGCGCCGATCGTGAATGCCGGCGTGAGGTAGACGATGGAGCCAAATGGGCGGACGAAAACCCCCTCCGTCATGAAGCGCGCGCGCAAGCCTTCGAGATCGTCGATGCGCTCGAGCTCCACCACGCCAATGGCTCCCCTCACCCGCACATCCTTGACGCCGCGAAGGCCACGACACGGCGCAAGGCCATGCTCCAGCGCGAGCGCGATGTCCGCAACTTGCCGCAAGCGCGGCTCGCGCTCGAACAGATCGAGCGAGGCGTTGGCCGCGGCGCAGGCTAGCGCGTTGGCCATGAACGTGGGCCCGTGCGGCAGTGCGGCGCCGGACTCATCCGACCAGAACGCGTCGAAGACCTTGTCGCGCGCAATCGTGACCGCGAGCGGCAGGGTTCCCCCGGTCAACGCCTTCGAGAGCGTAATGATGTCGGGCGAGGCCCCGGCCGCCTCGCAAGCGAACAGGCTGCCGGTGCGACCGAAGCCGGTGAAGATTTCGTCGAAGACCAAGATGAGCTGATAGCGGTCTGCCGCCTCGCGCAGGCGGCGCAGCACCATCTCCGAGTGAAAGCGCATGCCGCCCGCGCCCTGGACCAACGGCTCGACGACGATGCCCGCAAGCTCGTCCCCGTGATGCTCCAAGCAGCGCGCAAACGTCGCCGCGCTCGCATCGTCTTGCGGCAACTCAAGGACGTGATGCTCGGGGAGAAGGCCGCGGAAGCGCGCATGCATGCCCACGCCGGGATCGGACACCGCCATGGCGCCGCTGGTGTCACCATGATAGCCGCCCCTGAACGTCACGAATTTCTTTCGCTTGGGTACACCCTGGTTCACCCAAAACTGCACCGCCATCTTCATGGCGATCTCGACCGCGACCGAACCGGATTCCGAAAAGAACACGCGATTGAGATCGCCGGGGAGGAGCGCCGCAAGCCGGCGCGCCAGCGTAAGCGCCTGCTCATGCACCAACCCGCCGAACATCACATGCGGCATGAGCGCGAGCTGGCGCTCGACCGCCTGGCGAATGTGCGGATGATTGTAGCCGTGGCAGGCGGTCCACCACGACGCAATGCCGTCGATGAGCTCGCGTCCATCGGCGAGCACGATGCGGCTGCCATGGGTGCGCGCCACCGGCAGCGGCGCGCGCGCCGTCTTCATCTGCGCATAGGGCAGCCAGACGTGGGCGAGCCCGGTCTCATACCACGCGTCCTGAGCTCCCTTTTTTCGCGACATTCGCCCCTTTCAATGCAAAGCTTGCCCGGCATGACGCCTTGAGTTCGAGAATGCATTCACTCGACGAATTCGCGACCGCCAAGCTCGGCGAACTTCAACGCGCCAGTCTACGCCGCGCTCTCATCGATACCACCCGGACGCCGGGAATTTGGGTGCTGCGGAAGGGGCGCCGGCTGCTCTCGTTCTGTTGCAACGATTACCTCAACCTGACCCATCACCCCGTGGTCAAGGAGGCGGCTATCGCCGCGCTGCGCACCTACGGGGTGGGCGCCGGTTCCTCGCGCCTGGTGAGCGGCAACCATCCCCTCCTCGGTGAGTTGGAGGCCCGGCTCGCGCGGCTCAAGGAGGCCGATGCGGCGTGCGTGTTCGGCTCCGGCTATCTCGCCAATCTCGGCATCATCCCCGCGCTAGTCGGTCCCGGCGATCTCCTGCTGATCGACGAGCTCGCACACGCTTGCCTGTGGGCCGGCGCACGCCTCTCGCGCGCGGCGGTCGTGCCGTTTCGCCACGGCGACGTTCGCCACGCGCAGGCGCTGCTGACCGAGCTGCGGCAGCATCACCGCCACGCGCTGATGGCGACGGATGGGGTCTTTTCCATGGATGGCGATATCGCGCCCTTGCACGCCCTCGCGGCGCTGGCGCAGCGCCACGACGCCTGGCTGATGTCCGATGATGCCCACGGCGTCGGCGTCGTGGGCGGGGGGCGCGGCTCAAATTTCGTACAGCCGATCAAGGCCGACGTGCCGCTGCAGATGGGCACCCTTTCCAAGGCGCTCGGCGCCTATGGTGGCTACCTATGTGCCTCCGCCGCGGTGGTCGATCTCATCCGCAATCGCGCGCGCCCCGCCGTTTATTCGACCGCACTTCCGCCGGCGATGGCCGCGGCCGCCATCGCCTCGCTCGACGTGATCGAAAGCGAGCCCCGCTATGCCGCTCTGCCGCTCGCAAAAGCCAAGACCTTTGCCCGCTGCGCCGGCCTGCCCGAGCCGGCGAGCCCGATCGTGCCCGTGCTCCTGGGCGAGCCGGATGCAGCGCTGAAAGCGTCGCGGCTCCTGGAAAATGAAGGATACCTGGTCGTCGCCATCAGGCCTCCGACGGTGCCGAAGCACACCGCTCGCCTGCGGCTGACCTTTACCGCGCAACATCCCGATCGCGAGGTCGAACGGCTGGCCGAGCTGGTGCGCACGCGTATCCTCGCGCTGGCTCCGGCGACCGCAGCCGAAGCGCAATGAGCGCCGTCTTCATTACCGCTACCGGGACCGATATCGGCAAGACCTTCGTCACCGCGGGAGTGATCCGGCATATCCGCGCCAGCGGCGGCGCAATCGCCGCGGTCAAGCCGATCGTCAGCGGTTTCGATCCCCAGGCGTGGCAAGACAGCGATCCCGCCATTCTGCTGGCAGCGCTCGGCCGTCCCGCCACGTTGGAGCAGGTAGAGCGGATCGCCCCGTGGCGATTCAAGGCGCCCCTCTCGCCGGACATGGCGGGCAGGCGCGAGGGCCGAACGATCCAATTTCGCGACGTGGTGGAGTTTTGCCGCAACGCGGCGGCGGCGCACCGCGGCCTGCTTCTCATCGAGGGCATCGGGGGGATCATGGTGCCGCTCGATGAGCGGCGCACGGTGCTCGATTTGATGTCTGTCTTGCGTGCCCCGGTCATCCTGGTGGCCGGGAGTTACGTCGGCACCATCAGTCACACCTTGACGGCGCTCGAAATCATGGCGCGCCGCAATCTCGACATCGCCGCGGTCGTCGTCAGCGAAAGCGAAGGCAGCGCGGCCTCCCTCGAGGAGACCGCTGCCGCCATCGCGCAATTTGCCGATGCGATCGACCTGGTTGCAGTTCCGCGTCTCGCGACGGCGACGAGCGAGCACGCGGCCTTCGCCCAGATCGCCGGTTTGATCTCCGGATCGTTCTGATGCCCTCGCCGGTCAGGGCAGAAGAATGCTCGCTCCGGTCGTCTTGCGGCCTTCCAGATCCCGGTGCGCCTGCTGCGCGTCCTTGAGCGGGTATTTCTGGTTCACCGGAATCTTGACCGCGCCGCTCGCCACGACTTCGAACAGGCCGTTCGCAATCTTGAGCAAGTCCTCGCGTTTGGCCGCATAGGTCGTCAGCGTGGGCCGCGTGGCGAACAGCGAGCCTTTCGTCTGCAGAATGTTGATGTTGAACGCGTCGATCGGTCCGGATGACGAACCGAAGCTCACGAACATGCCGAGCGGCTTGATGCAATCGAGCGAAGCCGGAAACGTCGCTTTACCGACGCCGTCGTAGACCACCTCGCACAATTTTCCGCCAGTGATCTCCTTCACTTTGGCGGCGAAATCCTCATCGCGGTAGAGGATGACGTGGTGAGCGCCGTTCTTCTTGGCGAGCTCGGCTTTGTCCTTCGAGCCGACGGTGCCGATCACGTTGGCGCCAAGATGGTTTGCCCATTGGCAAGCGATGAGGCCGATGCCGCCGGCGGCGGCGTGGATGAGCACGTTGTCTCCCTTCTGCACCTTGTAGGTGCGCCGCAGGAGATACTCGACCGTCATGCCCTTGAGCATCATGGCAGCGGCCTGCTCGTAGCTAATCTTGTCCGGAAGTTTCACCGCGCGATCCGCCGGCAGCACGCGCTCGCCGGCATAGGCGCCGAGGGCCGACACATAGCCGACGCGGTCGCCCACTTTGACGTCCGTGACCCCGGAGCCGACGGCGATGACTTCGCCCGCCCCCTCGTTGCCGGCGACGAACGGCATCCCGACCGGCGAGGGATACAAGCCGCTGCGGAAATAGGTGTCGATGAAATTGATGCCGGAAGCGTGGTTCTTGATTTTGATTTGGCCAGGGCCCGGCGTCGGCGACGGAATGTCTTCGTAGGTCAACACTTCCGGGCCGCCCGTCTTGTGAACTCGCACCGCTGCAACCATTGCTGTCACTCCCTATCTCGACTTGCACCCAACCGGTGCGTCAATGTCTCCCAGCAGCGCTTCGCGATCAAGCCGTTAGCCACGCCGCCGCTGCCGGTTACGTTTTGCCAGGACGTTGAAGGCCTCCACCGCAGCGGCAAAAGCCATGGCAAAATAGATATATCCGCGCGGAATATGGAATTCGAAGCCGTCCGCGACCAGCGCAACCCCGATCAGCAGCAAGAATGCGAGCGCCAGCATCTTCGTGGTGGGGTGCGCGGCGATGAAGGCGCCGACCGGATTCGCCGCCGCATACATGACGATCATGGCGATGACCACGGCGGCAATCATCACCTCGAGATCCTCGGCCATGCCGATCGCGGTGAGAATCGAATCGAGTGAAAACACCAGATCGATGACGACGAGTTGAGCGACGGTCCAGGCAAATGCCCGAGTGCCGCCGCTCGGCTCGACTTGGCTGTCGCGGGCTTCCACCTCGCCGTGAATTTCATGCGTCGCTTTGGCAAGCAGAAACATGCCGCCCCCGATCAGGATGATGTCGCGCCAGGATATTTCTATGCCGAAAACGCCAAACAGCGGTGCCGTGAGGCCGATGAGCCAGGTCAGCGCGGCGAGCATGATCACGCGGAAGATGAACGCGAGGGAGAGGCCGACCTGACGGGCGCGGCGAGCCTTGTCCTTGGCGAGCCGGGCGGTGAGGACAGAGATGAAAACGAGATTGTCGATGCCGAGCACGATCTCGAGCGCGGTCAGCGTCACGAGCGCCGCCCACGCATTGGGGTCGGCCAGCAGCGATAGGCTCTGCATTCAGCGTCTCTCGGTCAGCCCCACGCCGAGAAAATATAGGGCAATCACCACCAGGCCGCCTGCGACCCAAGGTCCGGGTGCGAGGTCCTTCAGCACGGCGATGAGTGCGAGCGCCGCCCACGCGATCAAACCGGCCATGTTGAGCGTTTGCAGCCGCGCCACCCGTACGGGATGAACAAATCTGAACTGGGCGAAGGTCAGCGCGGCGAGACCCGCGATAATCAATGCGGCGATTGCCGGCCCGGGTTTAAGCAGGAAAAGATAGAAGGCGGCCACGTTCCAGAGCGCGGGAAACCCACGAAAATAATTGTCCGCCGTTTTCATCTGCCGGTCGGCGAAATAAAGCGCTCCGGTGACGACGATGACCATCCCTGCGAGGAGGGCAAGCGGCTCCGGCAGCAGCCCGCCGGCGGCAATCGCGTAGGCGGGCACGAACACATAGGTAACGAAATCCACGACCAGATCGAGCACGTCGCCGGACCAGCGCGGAAGCACCTCCGCAACTTTGAGCCGGCGGGCGATCGTCCCGTCCACTCCATCGACGATCATCGCGATGCCGAGGCACAGGAACATCGCCGCCCACTCCCCGTGCGCTGCATAGAGAAGCGCCGCGAGCGCCAGTGCCGCCCCCGCGGCCGTGAAGATATGCACCGCAAAAGCGCGGGCGCGGATCAACATGCCGTCCTCACTCGTGACGCGGGGGATGGGCCGCAAGGGGCCCATTGACCGGCGCCGGCATCATACGGTCTTGCTAGTCCTTGTCATGCCCGCTGCCGGACCTCGGGGATAAACAACAGCGGGCAATCGATCTATGAAGAGTAGGCGCGACATGAGCAACTCGACGGCCGAAATCGTCATTGTCGGCGGTGGCCCGGCCGGCCTGACCGCGGCGGTCGCGCTTGCCTCGGGCGGGGTCGAAACCGTCCTGGTTGCCAATACCCCGGCCGCGGCGGATCACCGCACCAGCGCCTTGCTTCAAGGTTCGGTGAAAGCACTTGAGACGTTGCGCGTCTGGGAACACTGCCGCGAGCATGCCGCGCCCTTGCGGGTCATGCGGATCATCGACGCCACCGCGCGGTTGGTGCGCGCCCGGGAAGCTTGCTTTGCCGCCAGCGAGATCGGGCTCGATGCGTTTGGCTACAATATCGAGAACCGGTTCCTCGTCGCCGCGCTCCAAGCTCGTGCCCGCGAGCTGCCCGCGCTCGTCCATATCCGCGACGAAGCGGTCGCAGTCGAGATCGGCGAGGAGCGAGTGACCGTGCGCTGCAGGGGCGGCACTGCGCCGTCGGGGCGCTTGGCCATCGGCGCCGACGGGCGGCAGTCACTGTGTCGCTCCGCCGCCGGCATCGACATCCGCGGGTGGACCTACGCGCAGACCGCACTCACCTTCAACCTTGGTCACAGCCGGCCGCACGACGACACGTCGACTGAATTTCACACCGAGACCGGCCCCTTCACGCTCGTGCCGCTGCCGCAGCGACGCTCGAGCCTGGTTTTTGTGGTCGACCGTGCCGAAGTCGGCAACATTGCGACGCTCTCCGATGCGCAGCTGGCGCCAGAGATCGAGCGCCGCTCGCATTCGGTCCTGGGCAAGGTGGAGGTCGAGGGCGGCCGCGGCGTCTTCCCGTTGGCAGCCGCAACCGCCACTCGCCTTGGCGCGGGGCGGGTTGTCCTCATCGGCGAAGCCGCCCATGTCGTTGCGCCGATCGGGGCGCAAGGTCTCAACCTCGGGCTGCGTGACGCCGCGACCATCAGCGAGCTCGTGGTCACCGGCCATCGCGAGGGCGAGGACGTCGGGGAGCTGAGCGAGCGCTACGATCGCATGCGCCGCGCCGATACGACGAGTCGGATGCTGGGGGTTGATCTCCTCAACCGCAGCCTGCTCTCGGATTTTCTGCCGCTGCAGGGCGCTCGCGCCGCCGCGCTTTTCCTCATGGAGCGCGTCGGACCGTTGCGTCGGGCGATCATGCGCGAGGGGGTGACGCCGTGGGCCTCGCAACCCCGCCTCATGCGCGGAGAGGCGTTGTAGGCGTGAGCGATCCGCAGCTGCCCATGAAAGCGGCTTGGCGAGGACCGAGCGTCCTCATACCGTAACAACAAGCGTTGCAAGGAATTTGCACCCATGAAGCTTCCGCGCAATTTTTTCAAGCCGCTGGCGGTCGGCGCGCCGGCGCCGCTGTGTGAGCTCCCGGTCAAGCTCGAACGCATGATTCATTTCGTCCCTCCACATATCGAAAAGCTACGCGCCAAAGTGCCGGAGCTGATCGCCGAGGTCGACGTGGTGCTCGGGAACTTGGAGGATGCAATCCCGGCTGATGCCAAGCAGGCGGCGCGCGCCGGATTCATCGCAATGGCCAAAGCCAACGCCTTCGGCGCAACCGGCCTATGGACGCGCATCAACGCCATCAATTCCCCGTGGATGCTCGACGACGTGGTCGAGATCGTCGGTGCGGTGGGAGACAAGCTTGACGTCGTCATGTTGCCTAAGGTCGAGGGACCGTGGGACGTCCATTATCTCGACCAGCTGCTTGCCCAGCTTGAGGCAAAATACGCGGTGAAGAAGCCGATCCTCATTCACGCCATCCTCGAGACCGCCGAAGGCGTCGACAACGTCGCGGATATCGCGATCGCCTCGCCGCGCATGCACGGCATCAGTCTCGGTCCTGCGGATCTGGCCGCCTCGCGAGCAATGAAGACGACGCGCGTCGGTGGCGGCCATCCGCAATACAAGGTGCTTGGCGACGCCGCTGCCGGCGGTGGGCCGCGCGCGGCGTTTCAGCAGGATCTGTGGCACTACACCTTGGGAAAGATGATCGACGCCTGCGCAGCTGCGGGTATCAAGCCGTTCTATGGTCCGTTCGGTGACTTCAACGATGCGGAGGGCTGCGAGGCGCAGTTCCGCAATGCCTTCCTCATGGGATGTCTCGGCGCCTGGACGCTGCACCCGAGCCAGGTGCCGATCGCCAAACGCGTCTTCTCGCCAGATCCGGCGGAGGTTGCTTTCGCCAAAAAAATAATCGATGCCATGCCCGACGGCACCGGCGCGGTGATGATCGACGGCAAGATGCAGGACGATGCCACGTGGAAACAGGCCAAAGTCTTGCTCGACCTCGCCCGCCTGGTCGCAACCAAGGACCCGGGCATAGCGGCGCGGTACGGCCTTTGAGCCACTGGTATGGCTCACGATCCTGGACTATCTCAGTGCAAGCATGAGCAAGACCCGCAACGCCAAGTTCAAGATCGGCCAAGTGGTGCGGCACCGCGTGTTTCCGTTCCGCGGTGTCGTGTTCGACATCGATCCGCAATTCAACAATACCGAGGAATGGTATCAGTCGATTCCCGCGGAGGTGCGCCCGCACAAGGACCAGCCGTTTTATCACCTGTTCGCCGAAAACGCCGAGACCGAATACATCGCCTACGTATCCGAGCAGAACCTGTTGCCCGACACGTCCGGTAAGCCGGTCCGTCATCCTCAGGTCGCCAAGGTGTTCGAGCAGGACGAGACGGGCGACTATCGGCCGCGCAATTCACAGCTGAACTGATTTCGCAACGCGCGGCCCAAACTAAAGAGGCGCGCCGCTGGCGCGCCTCTTGGCTGTCCAATCGGAAGAAGCCGTTAGCGCGTTGGCGCCGCCGGGGCGGACGTCTGCGGCGCCGCCTGCTGACCCTCGAGCTTTTTGCGTGCCTCCTCGGCCCGCTTTTGCAGCTCTTCCTGCAGCTGCTTCTGCTGCTCCTCGAACTTCTTGGGGTCGGTCGGCGGGCCGTCATAGGCCTTGGCAAAATCCTGCAGCGGCACGACGAGACTGATGGGCTGCCCCGCACCGTTGATCCCTTGGATCACGAGGCCCTGCCCTTTTTTCAGTTTGCCGATGAGCTCACCGCTCGCTTCGTAATCGGCCATGCATCCGTTGTTGAAGCAGATGACGTAGGGCCCGGTCATGGGCTGGCCGTTGTCGACGATCACCCGAGTTCCCGGCTGGATCGACATGCCGAGCGGCAACGTGACGCGGAGCACTTTCTTCGGGTCGTTTTCCGGCTCGATCAACACCGCCGCGACCACCGGCATGCCCGATTCGACGCGCCCGTCTTTTCCGGTGAAGCAAACCTGCTTGGCATTGGCCTCTTGGCCCTTCAGGCAGAACTTGGTCCATGGAGAGAAGATGAGTTGCGGCTGTTCCGCCTGCGCTTGCGCTTGCGGCTGCTGCGCCTGCGGGGCGGCGGGCTGTGCGGGCGCCGCTTTCGGCGCGGCCTTAGGGGCGGCTTTGGGTGCCGCCGGGGCCGGAGTGGCCGGTGGGGCTTGCGCGAAGGCCACGGAGGCGATCAATGCGGTGAGCATAGTCGTCGCAGCCGCGACGGCAAACGTGGATGCGGCCGGCCGGGCCGGCGCAAGAACCAACCGGTGATCCATCGACAGATCCTCTTCTTGACCTTCCCAGCGCCCCACGCCGGAACGGTTGCCCCGCATTTAGGGTGTGTCGGCACCAAATGCGGCAGGAGCGTGACATCGCGCAGCAACCGCGCCCATTCTAACGTGCGGATAAGCCACAACGTCGCCGCGTTATGATACGAAATGTCGCTTCAAGCGGCCAACCGGCCGCGAATCCCGAGCCAAGCTGTCCCGGCTTGACCTATTCGGTGGATTATTTGCCGAAACCCCCAGGCCCCATTCTTGCCCTGAGCGCGCATCTTTTTGTCGGCCTACGCCGCTCATGGGGGGAGCGCGCCCGCCGTACGGTGCTGCTTGGCCTTGCCATTTGCGCCGGGTGGAGCGCGCCGAGCGCGACGCAAGCCGGTGAGGCGCGGCACGCCATCGCGATGCACGGCGCACCGGCTTGGCCCGAGGGCTTCACCCGTCTCCCCTATGCCAACCCCGATGCACCCAAGGGCGGGCGCCTGGTGCAGGGCGTGCTCGGCACCTTCGACAGTCTCAATCCGTTCATCGTGAAGGGAATCGCTCCTCCCGCCATTCGCGGCTACGTCGTCGAAAGCCTAATGGCGCGCGGCTATGACGAGCCGTTTACGCTTTACGGATTGATTGCGCGCGGCGTCGAGACCGACGCCCAGCGCAGCTACGTCACGTTTTATCTCGATCCGGCAGCAAAGTTTTCCGACGGAGCGCCGGTCACCGCGGAGGACGTGATCTTTTCGTGGCAGCTGCTGCGCGATAAGGGACGGCCGAACCATCGCACTTATTACGCCAAGGTCGCCAAGGCGGAAGCAATCGGCGAGCAGGCGGTACGCTTCGATCTCTCCGGCAGCGACGATCGCGAGCTTCCACTCATTCTCGGCCTGATGCCGGTCGTGGCGAAGCACGCGGTCAAACCTGAGACGTTCGAGGAGACTTCGTTTCAGCCGCTGCTCGGAACCGGGCCCTACCTCGTGGGCGAGGTGGACCCCGGCAAGAGCGTTACCCTCAAGCGCAATCCGCACTACTGGGGCCGCGACCTTGCCATCAACCGGGGCCTGTGGAACTTCGACGAGATCCGCCTCGACTTTTACCGCGAGGCCAATTCGCATCTGGAGGCCTTCAAGCGCGGACTCTACGACTTCCGCATCGAGCACGATCCTGGACGTTGGCAGACTGCTTACGATTTTCCCGCCATGCGCGAGGGCCGCGTGCTCAAGGAAGCGCTGCCGACCGGAGTGCCGAAGGCGAGCAGCTATTACGTGTTCAACACCCGCCGCGCGGTCTTCTCCGACATCCGCGTGCGCGAGGCGATCTTGCTGCTGTTCGATTTCGAGTGGATCAATCACGGCTATTTCTTCGATCTCTACCGCCGCAGCGCGAGCTATTTCGACGACTCGGAACTGTCCTCACACGGTCGGCCGGCCGATCAGCGCGAGAGAGCGCTGCTCGCGCCGTTCGCGGGTGCCGTTCGTTCCGACGTGCTCGACGGTGCCTGGTCGCCACCGGCCAGCGACGGCTCCGGTCGCGACCGCGCAACGCTCAAGCGCGCGCTCGACCTGCTCGCAGCCGCGGGCTACGAACTGCGCGGCACCCAACTGGTCGAGCAGAAGAGCGGCCGGCCGCTGACGTTCGAGATCTTGGTTACCGCGCGAGACGAGGAACGGCTCGCCTTGTTGTTTTCGCAGAGCCTCAAGCGCGCCGGGATCGCGGCACGCGTCCGTCTGGTCGACGCGGTCCAATATGAAGGCCGGCGTCTCACCTACGATTTCGACATGATCGAGTATCGCTGGGACCAATCGTTGTCGCCCGGCAATGAGCAGGCGTTCTATTGGGGCTCGGCCGCGGCTGATCAGCCCGGCACGCGCAATTACATGGGCGTCAAGAGCGCGGCGGTGGATGCGATGATCGCTGCGCTGCTGAAGGCCGAGGACCGTGGCGATTTCGTCGCCGCCGTGCGCGCCCTCGACCGGGTGCTGATCTCCGGCTTCTACGTCATTCCGTTGTTTTATCCGCCGGCCCAGTGGATCGCACGCTGGACGAAGGTGGACCGTCCGGCGACCACTTCGCGCTATGGTTACCTCCCCGAAACCTGGTGGCGGGAGCCGAAGGCGCCATGAGCAGCGTTTCTTTCGAGTGACACGCTGTCCACGCCGAACTCGTTGACGAGCCGTTAACAGCCCTCACCTAGGATCACAGGCTGCATCCTGCGCGGCGGCTCCTCGTCATGGCGTTGTTGGGTCCGGTGGTGGTGGTTGCCGAAAGCCCGGCGACCGATTTCAGCGATGTGCTCGCCAAGGCGGGCGCGTTCCCGATCGCACAAACGCGCTGGGCGGATGTACCCGCCGCGATCGCCGAAACCCAGCCCGTCGCGCTCGCCATCGCCGACCAAACCGTTCCCTCGCCGCGACAGGTGGATGCGGCAATCGAATGCATCGAGACGCGCGGCGGCCCCGTCATGCCGGTGATCGCGCGGGTGGACGCGAGCAGCATCCTCGCCATTCCAGGCGCATTGCCGATCGGGATCGACGACTCCGCCGACCGCTTGATCGCGCGGCTGCACTCGGCCCTACGCATCCGCACCCTGCATGCCGCGGTGCTGCGGCGCTCGCGCGCGGCAAGCACAAAGAAGCCATTGGCGGCTTTCGTCCCCCCTGACCTGCTCGAAGACTCGACGGTGCTTTGTGTGGCGCGCGGCGGCTCCTATCCCGCACTGTCGCTCCCGATCGCCCGGCGTGCCGGTCTCATTGGCGCGCTGAGCATCGACACCGCCACACGCTATCTCAATGCCCGTGACGTCGACGGGGTAGTCATCGGCGATGGACTTGGACCAGGCGCGACCGAAACGCTTCTGACCCTGCTCGCCGAAAACGCTCGGTTTCGCGATCTGCCGGTTGGCGTGCTGAACAACGCCGCCGCGGACGACGAACGCCTGCCTAATCTGGTTCGCGTCGAAGCCGATTCAGTACGGCTCGTCGAGCGCATTCTTCCTTTCGTGCGCCTGCATGCCTTCGAAACCCACCTTATGCGCGCGTTGAAAACGCTCGAGAGCGAAGGAGCGATCGATCCGGATACCGGTCTCTGTGCCGCGCAAGCCTTCTGGCGAAACCTCGAGCGCACCGTGCGGGAGAGCGAAAAGACGGGCAGCGCCCTCTCTGTTGCGCGCTTTACCTTCGAAGGCTTGGCCGATCGCCGCGCCTATATCGATGCCGCCAGGCTTTTCAGCCGGCTGGTGCGCACCACCGATTTCGCCTGCCGGGAACAGGATGGATCCATCCTGGCAGTCTTTACGAAGACCGATCTGCGCAGCGCACACCTGCTTGCGCGCCGGATCGGCGGCGTGCTCCGGCTTACCATGCTCTCCCCCGGAGGTGACCGCCGCGCCATCAAACCGACAATCACCTTGGCCGCATTCAAGCCCAGCGATGATCTCAGCACCTTGGTGGCGCGCCTGGGAGCGCATGCCAAGGTTGCCGCCGAGTGACGGCAGGCCTACGCTCCCACCCCTCGCAAGAGGAGAGCGTCATGGCTTCAGCCCTGCTGATCGACATGGTGTCGGACGTCGTTTGCCCTTGGTGCTTCATTGGCAAGCGCCGGTTGGAAAAGGCCATCGCCTTGCAGCCTGATATTGCGGTCGGAGTGCGATTTCGGCCTTACTTCCTCAATCCTTGGGTGCCGCGCGAAGGGATGAGCCGCGAACGGTATCTCACCACGAAGTTCGGCTCGCCCGAGCGTTACCGCGCCATTGCGCAGCGCGTGGCACAAGCTGCGGCGGCCGAGGGTCTGACCTATAAGCTGGATAGCATCAAACGCCAGCCCAACACGCTCGATTGCCACCGCCTCATACTGTGGGCCGGCGAAAAAGCAGCGCGCATGAAGCAGCGGCTGATGGAACTTTATTTCGCCGAAGGCGGCGATCTGACCGACCGCGGCGTCCTCATTGCGGCTGCCGCTGCTTGCGGCTTCGATGCCGAGCGCGTGCGCGAGCGTCTTGCGGGCGAGGATGACGTCGAGCGCGTCACACAAGAGGCCGAGGCCGCCAAGGAGGCCGGCATCGACGGCGTGCCCTGTTTCGTTTTCGGCGGTCGCATCGCCGTGCAGGGCGCGCAGGCGCCTGAGCATCTCGCACAAGCGATTGCGCAGGCGGCCAACGGACAAGCGGAACAGCGCGCGGCCGGTTAGCATCTCCAAGAGCAGCGCCCTTTGCGGGACCGCGAGCCCGGCTGCGTGAGTGGCGGAGCGCGTCGCTCGCCTCCAAGCCCGGGATCAATTTGACGCGAGGCGCATTGATAGTAATGCGCATCGCGCGACCGCGCCGATGCAATGAGACGCGGAATCGCAGCAAATAGAACTTGGCGGAAGGAGGACGGCGATGCCGGAGAAGCGAACAATCGAGAAGGCGCGCAAAGACAAACGCGAGGGTAAGTCGGCGACGACACAGGCGGGCGAATTCGTACGCGAGGAGATCCGCAAGATCCGCTGGGGTGAGCATGGAGCGCGGTCGCCGCAACAGGCCATTGCCATCGGCCTCTCCGAAGCGAGGCGCGCGGGGGTTGATCTTGCTCCGCCGATAAGAGGACAGGCCAAGGAGCACACCCGTAAGAGTGCGGCTTACGCCTACGCGGCAGGCCAGCACAAACGCGAGACGCATCGGCGGCCACGCGTCTCGCGCGCGGTATCGCGGGTGCTCAAGCGCGAGCCGCGCAGCACGGTGTCGCGTGGCGCATTGTCGCGGCAAGCACGAAGCGCCGCCGCGCGCCGCTCCGCCTCGCAGCGTTCTGCCGCCGCGCGGAAAGCGGCGCGCACCAA
Organism: Xanthobacteraceae bacterium; assembly: GCA_035693615.1. Taxonomy (GTDB): domain Bacteria; phylum Pseudomonadota; class Alphaproteobacteria; order Rhizobiales; family Xanthobacteraceae; genus VAZQ01. The sequence continues at coordinate 25,208 of DASSGH010000078.1, read as the reverse complement.
GGGCCACGCTGTTCGTTCCTCCGCAGCACGCAAGGCGGCGCGCACGAAAGCGCGACGCAAAAAATAGCCAAGGGGCGCCGCACGTCCGTTTGAGGTGGCGTCCTTTGGGGTCACGCGGCCTTCGCCGGTTGTGCGAGCGTCACCAGGTTGCGCAGAATGGCCGCGGTTCCCCGCAGGCGCGCATCGGGATCTTCCCAATCGTCGAAGAAGACGACCTTCATGTCCGGCCGCACGCGGGCGGCCGGGCCGAGATCGCGGATGAACGCGACGAGCCGGTCGGGATTGGCGAAGGTGTTGTCGCGGAACGACACTACCGCACCCTTCGGGCCGGTCTCGATCTTTTCCACGTTGGCCTGCCGGCACAGCGATTTGATCGCAACAATCTGGAGAAGATGCTCGACCTCCACCGGCAGCGGCCCGAAACGATCGACGAGCTCGGCGCCAAACGCCTCGATCTCCCGCTCGTCCTCGATTTCGGCGAGCCGTCGGTACAACGCAAGGCGCACTGGCAGGTCGCCGACGTAGTCCTCGGGGATCATCACCGGCGTTCCGACGGTGATCTGCGGCGACCACTTATCGGCGACCGGCGCGCTGATGCCGGCTTTCAGGCTCGTCACCGCCTCTTCCAGCATTTGCTGATAGAGCTCGAAGCCGACCTCTTTGATGTGTCCGGACTGCTCCTCGCCCAGCAGATTGCCGGCGCCGCGGATGTCGAGATCGTGAGAGGCGAGTTGGAATCCCGCGCCGAGCGTGTCGAGTGATTGTAACACCTTGAGCCGGCGTTCGGCCTGCGGCGTGATTTTGCCCACGGCCGGAAGCGTGAATAGGGAATAGGCGCGCAGCTTGGAACGGCCTACTCGCCCGCGCAACTGATAGAGTTGGGATAGCCCGAAACGATCGGCGCGATGCACGATGAGCGTGTTGGCAGTCGGAATGTCGAGGCCGGATTCGATGATCGTGGTCGACAGCAGCAGGTCGTACTTGCCGTCGTAGAAGGCGGACATGATGTCTTCGAGCACGGCCGCGGGCATCTGCCCATGCGCAACCGCGACCCGCACTTCGGGCACGTGTTTGTCGAGAAAATCCTTGGCGCCGGCCAGATCCTCGATGCGCGGACAGACATAGAAGGATTGCCCGCCACGGTAGCGCTCGCGCAACAATGCCTCACGCACGATGACGGGGTCAAACGGCGCGACAAAGGTACGCACGGCAAGCCGATCGATCGGCGGCGAGGCGATGATCGACAGATCACGGACGCCAGACAGCGCGAGCTGCAACGTGCGCGGGATCGGCGTCGCGGTCAGGGTGATCACATGCACCTCGGCGCGCAGCTGTTTGAGTCTTTCCTTATGGGCCACGCCGAAATGCTGCTCCTCGTCGACGATGAGCAGGCCGAGGTCGCGGAATTTGATCGTCTTGCCGAGCAGCGCATGCGTACCGATGACGATGTCGACGCTGCCGTCGGCAATTCCTTTCTTCACACGCGCCAGCTCCGCGGGGGATATCAGTCGTGAGGCTTGCGCGATGTGAACGGGAAACCCGCGAAACCGCTCGGTGAAGGTGTGCGCATGTTGGCGAGCAAGGAGTGTCGTGGGCACCACCAGCGCGACCTGTCTGCCATTCATTGCGGCGATGAAGGCTGCCCGCAACGCCACCTCGGTCTTGCCGAACCCCACGTCGCCGCAGATCAGCCGGTCCATCGGTCGTCCGGACGCGAGTTCGTCCAGCACCACATCGATTGCGGCCTGCTGGTCCTCGGTCTCTTCATAGGGAAATCCGGCGCAGAACTCGTCGTAGGGTCCGGGTTCGACCGTCAAGCGCGGCGCCTCCCGCAAGTGCCGCTCGGCTGCGATTTTGATCAGACTGTCGGCGATGTCGCGGATGCGCCGCTTCATGCGCGCCTTGCGCGCCTGCCAAGCGCCGCCACCGAGCCGATCGAGGTCGACCCGGGTCTCTTCCGCGCCATAGCGGGAGAGGAGCTCGACGTTCTCGACCGGCAGGAACAGCTTGTCGCCGCCGGCGTAATGGATTTCCAGGCAATCGTGCGGCGCGCCGGCGGCTTCGATCGCGCGTAGCCCGATGAAGCGTCCGATGCCATGATCGACGTGGACGACGAGATCCCCGGCGGCAAGGCTTGTCACTTCGGCGATGAAGTTTTCCGCTCGGCGTGAGGCGCGTCGCGGGCGGACCAGCCGATCTCCGAGGATGTCCTGCTCGCTGATGACCGCCGTCTCGGCGCTCTCGAAACCGCTTTCGAGCCCCAACACCGCGAGCGCGACCTGGGACGGGGGCAACGCGAGCGCCTGCGGCCATGAGTCGACCGTGGCAAGCTCGGCAAGCGCGTGCTCGGCGAGCACATGGCCCATGCGCTCTCGCGTACCTTCGCTCCAGAGCGCGATGACGACTCGCTTGCGGGCTGCCTTGAGTGCCCCCACGTGCCGGCTCACGGCTTCGAACACGTTGCGGCCGGGCTCGGCGCGCTCGGCGGCGAAATTGCGGCCCTGCTTGGTGCCGGCGTCGATGGCAGGCCCCTGCCCTTCGGGCACGGCGAACGGGGTCAGTCGCGCGAGCGGGACGGCCTCGAGCCGCGCGCCCCATTCGGCCTCGCTCAGATAAAGCCGCTCGGGCGGCAGCGGATGGTACGGCGGCCCCGAGCCGCGCTGGGTGAGCGCTTGCCGGCGCGCCTCGTAGTAATCCTCGATTTGGCGGAGCCGCTCGCGCGCGGCGTCCTCGGCCAGTGGCTCGAGCACCACGGGGCACCCCGTCACGTAGTCGAATAACGTCTCGAGCTGGTCATGGAACAACGGCAGCCAATGCTCCATGCCGGCCTGGCGACGGCCTTCGCTGACCGCGTGATAAAGCATATCGTCGGGCGCAGGCGCCCCGAAGGCCGCGACGTAACCCAAGCGGAAGCGCCGGATCGTTTCGCTCGTCAGCTGGAACTCGGCAACGGGCACGAGATCGAGCGCGCGCAACTGATCCGTGGTGCGCTGGCTCTCCGCATCGAAGCTGCGAACGGTCTCCAGCGTATTGCCGAAAAAATCGAGCCGGACCGGCTCCGCCATGCCGGGCGCGTAAAGATCGATGATCCCTCCTCGCACCGCATAGTCGCCCGCCTCGCGCACGGTCGATGCGCGCATGAAGCCATTGAGCTCAAGCCATTGAGTGATGTCGTCCATGGCGAGCACTTGGCCGGGCGCAACCGACAGGCATTGATGCGCAACGAAGCCGCGTGCCGGCAAGCGTTGAAGCGCGGCATTGACCGTGGTGAGCAGAACCGAAGGCCGCGCGCCATCCCTTGCGCGCGCCAGCCGAGACAGCGCCGTCATACGTTGCGCGAGGAACCCTGGATGCGGGGAAACCCGGTCATAGGGCAGACAGTCCCACGCGGGAAAGTCCTGCACGGCGAGATCGGGTGCAAAAAAATCGAGCGCACGGGCGACCGCAGCCATGCGCGGGCCATCCCGGCAAACGAGCACGAGGCTCGTTGCCGCAGCATGCCCCCGCGCAGCCACCGCACGGGCCAGGTCCGCAATGATGAGCCCCTCAGCGCCGTCGGCTACACTCGCCAATGTGAGCGGCCGGCCGGTGTGGAGAAACTCGGCGGGATTGGACGCGGCGCTCATCGTGCACCCCCGCCGCTTCGATTGAATTCGCGCAGTCGACGGAACAGCGCGGTGTCATAATTTGGCGGCACGTCGGCTTCCCCGGTGACCCAGGCCAAGAGTTCGCGATCCGGCACGTCCATCAATTGCTCGAAGTCGGCGAGTTCGGCGGCTGCCAATTGCTCAATACTGGCGTCGGCGAAGCGCCCCATGATCAGATCCGTTTCCCGCATGCCGCGATGCCAGGCGCGGTACAAAAGCTTGCGCCGGCGCGCATCCAATCCGTCGCTCGAACGTGCCGTGCCGGTCATATGAAGCCCAACGCCAAAAGCCCGGACGGGCCGGGCGAAGCTCATATAGCGACGTTCATGCGAGATGTCAGCGCCCGGCCGCATTGCCTAAGGCGCACGTCCGGGCGAGCATCGGCGCTGATAACGTGGGTGGCAAATGCGGCCGAGCCTGCTCAATCCGTTATTTGCGGCGATCACCGCGCTGCCCGGTATCGGGCCGCGGCTGGAAAAGCTCTACCGCCGGCTGTTCGGCCGCGATGAGCCCGCACGTGTCCTCGACCTGCTCTTTCACCTGCCGACGGGCGCGATCGACCGGCGAGCGCGGCCGAAGCTGAGCGACGTCGTCCCCGATACCGTCGTGACCGTCGCAGTGACCGTGGATCGCCACCGGGCGCCGCCACGGCACCGTCCCCGCGTACCGTATCAGATCTACACCAGCGATGAGACCGGCGACCTCACGCTGACCTATTTCAACGCGCGCCCGGATTATCTGCAGAAACTGCTCCCGGTCGGCGAACGGCGCTACGTCTCGGGCACTGTCGAGCTCTATGACCACATGCGGCAGATGGTGCACCCCGACCGCGTCGTCACCGAGGCGGACCTCGCCAAGCTGCCACTAGTCGAACCGGTCTATCCCTTGACCGAAGGACTGAGCCTCAACCAGGTGCGCAAGGCCGCCGACGCCGCGCTGGCCCGTCTGCCGGACTTTCCGGAATGGCAGGAGACAAGTTGGGTCGCGCGCGAGCGCTTCCCTTCCTTCGCCGATGCGCTCCGCCTGCTCCACCGGCCGGCGGAGCCCGCCGACCTCCGGCCCGAAGGATTGGCATGGACGCGGCTGGCCTATGATGAGTTTCTCGCGGGTCAATTGGCGCTTGCGCTGGTGCGCGCGCATCTGCGCCGGCCGGCCGGGCGGGCGACCCCAGGCACCCGACACATCAGGAAAAAGCTGATCGAGACCCTGACCTATTCGCTCACGCCCTCGCAGGGGCGAGCCATCGCCGAGATTGTCGCCGATCTCGCCAAGCCCGAACGCATGTTGCGGCTCCTGCAAGGCGACGTCGGTTCCGGCAAGACGGTGGTGGCGCTCCTCGCCGCGGCGGCCGTCATCGAAGGCGGTCGCCAGGCCGCGTTGATGGCGCCGACGGAAATTTTGGCGCGGCAGCATTTCAACACCATTGCGCCGCTCGCTGCGGTGGCCGGGATCAACGTCGCCATTCTCACCGGTCGCGAGCGCGGACGTGAGCGCAATGCCATCCTCGAGAAGCTCGCTTTCGGCGACATCCACGTGCTGATCGGGACGCATGCCTTGTTTCAGGAGCAGGTTGAATTTCGTGATCTCGCGCTCGCCGTGGTCGACGAACAACATCGCTTCGGCGTGCACCAGCGCCTGGCGCTCGCTAAAAAGGGCGAAGCGGTCGACGTGCTGGTGATGACGGCGACCCCGATCCCGCGCACCCTCGTGCTCACCTATTTCGGCGATATGGACGTCTCCGAGCTGCGTGAGAAACCCGCGGGCCGTCAGCCGATCGACACGCGAACCATTCCTCTTGGCCGGCTCGCGGAGGTGATCGGCGCAGTCGGTCGTGCGCTCGCGGAAGGGCGACGCGTCTATTGGGTCTGTCCCCTGGTCGAGGTGACCGAAAACGCCGACTTCGCCGCCGCGGAAGAGCGCTTCGCGGCACTCAAGGAGCGCTTCGGCACTATGGTCGATCTCGTGCATGGCCGCATGAAAGGCGACGACAAGGACCGTGCCATGGCGCGCTTTGCGGCGGGCGACACGCGTCTGCTCGTCGCTACCACGGTGATCGAGGTCGGCGTCGACGTGCCGGAGGCAACCGTTATGGTGATCGAGCACGCCGAACGCTTCGGGCTGGCGCAACTCCATCAACTGCGCGGCCGCATCGGCCGCGGCGGCGAACACTCGACCTGCCTCCTGTTGTATAAACCGCCGCTGGGCGAAACTGCCAAGGCCAGGCTCAACATCCTGCGCGAGACCGAGGACGGCTTTCGCATTGCCGAGGAAGATCTCAGGCTCCGTGGAGAAGGCGACGTTCTCGGCACGCGGCAATCCGGTCTGCCGGGGTTCCGCGTCGCCCGCGTCGAAATTCACGGCAAGCTGATCGGCGCCGCCCGCGACGATGCCGCGCTGGTTCTCTCACGCGACCCGACGCTTGCCTCGTCCCGCGGCCAGGCGTTGCGTCAGTTGCTCTACCTGTTCGAGCACGACGAGGCGGTCAGGCTCATCCGGGCGGGTTGATTGAGCCACGACGGCGAGCCCTTTGTGATCAAAGCTGTTCGGCGGCTATTTTGCCGGTGCGACGGTACGGCTCGCCTGCGCATCGCGCGCGGCGTCCGCCAAGGCCGCAAGCCGCCTTTGTTGGTCGCCGGGCTGCACCATGCCGGCCGACATCAACAGCGTCATCGCCGCCTCCACCGTGATGTCGAGGTCGATGATGTCGCGGCGCGCGACATAGAAGAAGAATCCGGTGGTCGGATTGGGCGTACACGGCATGAACGCGGCAATGTGCTCAGTGTCCGGCAACCGCGTCGCGATCTCCGGGCTCGCGGGATTCGACAGAAAAACCAGCGACCACATCCCGGGCGAGGGAAACTCCACCAGACCGACACGCCGGAAACTCGAGCCACCCTTTCCAAACAGCGTCTGGAAGATTTGTTTGAGGCTATTGTAGATCGGCCGCACGACCGGCATGCGGGTGAGAATATTTTCGCCGATCTCGACGAGTTTTCGGCCAACGAAATTGGCGGTCAGGAACCCGAACAGCGTGAGGGTGACCAACGCGATGATCAGGCCGGTGCCGGGAATCGTCACAGGCAAATAGGTTTCAGGCCGGTATGCGATCGGAATGAAGGGTCGCACTAGATCATCGACCCAGTTGATAAACCACCAGGTGAGGGCAATGGTGATATACGCCGGAGCGACGAGGATCAGCCCGGTCAGGAAATAATTGCGCAGGCGGCTGACGATGCCGTGTTGGAGGCGCCCCGCCTTGACCGGCTCCGGCGGCGGCTCGGACGGCTCCGCCGGGACGATTCCGGGATTACGGTCAAACTCGGTCATGCGGTCGCGATCCTACCACGTTCGTCGAAATGAGATTACCTGCCTGCGCGATCCGCCGATGCGCGCAAGTTCGCGCTCTTATCACTCCACCGTCACCGACTTGGCGAGGTTGCGCGGCTGATCCACGTCGGTGCCCATCACCACCGCCGTATGGTAGGCGATCAGCTGCACCGGGATGGCGTAAACGAGCGGCGTCACCGCGGCAGGCATGGCAGGAAGCGTAAGCTTGGAAAGCGAGTCCATGGATATATCGTGCGCCCCGTCCGGATCGGTGAGCAGAATGATCTTGCCCAGACGAGCCGCCACCTCCTGCATGTTGGACACGGTTTTCTCGAACACCCGGTCATGGGGCGCGATGATGATGACCGGCATGTTTTCGTCGATGAGCGCGATGGGTCCGTGCTTGAGCTCGCCAGCCGCATAGCCTTCGGCGTGGATATAGGAAATTTCCTTGAGTTTGAGAGCCCCCTCGAGCGCGAGCGGAAAACTGGTGCCGCGGCCGAGATAGAGCACGTTGCGACATTTAGCGAGATCGCGCGCCAAACGTTCGATCTCGGACTCGAGCGTCAGGGCTTCCGCCATCAGTCGCGGTGTCTCGATGAGGGCGCGAGCCAGCTTGATCTCGTCTTCTTCGGAGAGCACGCCGCGGGCGCGACCCGCCGCGATCGCAAGACAGGCGAGCACCGCGAGCTGGCAGGTGAACGCCTTCGTGGAGGCAACCCCGATCTCCGGGCCGGCGAGCGTCGGCATCACCACGTCGCTCTCACGGGCGATGGTCGAGGTCGGCACGTTTACCACGGCGAGGGCGTGCTGCTTGTGCTCCTTGGCGTAGCGCAGCGTCGCTAGCGTGTCGGCGGTCTCCCCCGACTGCGAGACGAAAATCGCAAGGCCGCCTGCTTTCATTGGAACTTCGCGGTAACGGAATTCGGACGCGACATCGATCTCGACCGGCAGCCGGGCGAAGCGCTCGAACCAATATTTTGCGACCAGCCCGGCGTAATAAGCAGTGCCGCAAGCGGAGATCGCGACCCGCTCGAGCGCGCGGAAGTCGAACGGCAGCTCGACCGGTAGTCGGACGCGTTCGGCAGCCATGTCGATGTAGTGCGCGAGCGTGTGGCCGACGACCTCCGGCTGCTCGTGTATTTCCTTCGCCATGAAGTGGCGAAAATTTCCCTTGTCGACGAGAAAGGCCGAGGCGGAGGATCTGAGCACGGCCCGCTCGACCTTGCTGCCTTTGCCATCGCGGACTTCGACGCCGGTGCGCGTGAGCACCGCCGAGTCGCCGTCCTCGAGATAGGAAATCGTGTCGGTAAATGGCGCGAGGGCGATCGCGTCGGAGCCGAGATACATTTCGCCGTCACCGTACCCGATCGCGAGCGGTGAGCCCTTGCGCGCGCCGATGAGGAGATCGTCCTCGCCCGCGAACAAAAAGGCAAGCGCGAACGCACCGCGCAGCCGCGGCAGCGCAGCCGCCACGGCTTCGGCCGGCGAGCGGCCGTTCTTCATCTCCCGCGTGACCAGATGGGCGACAACCTCGGTATCGGTATCGGACCCGAACGTCGCGCCTGTTTTCTCCAACTCCTCGCGCAGCTCGCGGAAATTCTCGATGATGCCGTTGTGCACGACGGCGAGGCGCTCGGTGGCGTGCGGGTGCGCGTTATGTTCGGTCGGTCGACCGTGAGTCGCCCAGCGCGTGTGGCCGATGCCGATCGTGCCGGTGAGCGGCTCCCGCGCGAGCCTAGCTTCGAGATTGCGCAGCTTGCCCTCGGCACGCCGGCGCGCAAGGTGCCCGGCTTCGAGCGTGGCGACACCGGCGGAGTCATACCCGCGATATTCGAGCCGCTTGAGCGCGTCGACCAGCAAGGCAGCGACCGGTTCGCGGCCGAGAATTCCTACAATTCCGCACATGCGAGCGGCTCTCTCCTAAGCTGATGGCCCAGGATTATACCCCCGGCGTGGCTTATCCGCGGCCAAGCCTAAAGTGAAATCAAGCTGTCTCACAATTTCTGACGATTAAGGCTAAGAGGCGCCTCGTCCCTACTTTGCCGGCGACCCTTTCTTGCCCAGCGACATGCGTTCGCGCAACCGCCGCGCCCAGCCTTCCTTGACGACCTGACGTCCGCGCGCAAGCGCGAGTGCGGCCGCCGGGACGTCGTCCGTGATCACCGAGCCCGATCCCACGTAGGCGCCGTCTCCGATCTTCACCGGCGCGACCAGCGCAGAATTTGAGCCGATGAACGCGTTCTTGCCGATCTCGGTGCGATGCTTGGCAATGCCGTCGTAATTGCAGGTGATCGTGCCGGCGCCGACATTGGCGCCGGCACCGACGGTCGCATCGCCGATGTAGCTCAGGTGATTGGCCTTGGCGCCGGCCTCGATCACAGCCTCCTTGATCTCGACGAAATTTCCCACGTGAACGTCCTCTTGCAGGCGCGCGCCGGGGCGCAGCCGGGCAAAGGGACCGACCGAGGCGCCCTTGCCGACATGCGCCCGTTCGAGATGCGAGAACGAGCGGATCACCGCGTTGTCCTCGACCGTGACCCCGGGTCCGAATACCACGAAGGGTTCCACCACCACCTCGCGGCCGAACTTGGTGTCCGACGACAGGAATACCGTCTCCGGTGCGACCAGCGTGACGCCGCCCTCCATCGCCGCGTTGCGCAGGCGCTGCTGCAACACGGCAGCGGTCTCGGCGAGCTGCGTATTGGTGTTGATCCCGCGCACGTCGTCCTCCTCGGTCTCGATCACGGTCGCCCTGCGTCCCATTCCCCGGGCGATGGCCACCGCGTCGGTCAAATAATATTCGCCTTTTCGATTATCGCTGCCGATTTGCTCGAGGATGTCGAGCGCAGTCGGACCGGCGAACGCCATGAGCCCGCCGTTGCACAGCGTGATCGCGCGCTCTGCCGCGCTCGCATCAACTTCCTCGCGGATCGCGACAAGCTCGCCGCCCTCGACCACGAGCCGGCCGTAGCCCGTCGGGTCCCGGGGCCGAAACCCAAGCACCACGACCGCCGCTCCCTTGGCGAGCGCTTCACGGATGCGGGTAAGAGTTTGCGGCCGAATAAGAGGTGTATCGCCGAAGATGACGAGCACGTCGTCGGGGACGCGCGCGATCGCGGCTTTTGCGGCCAGCACCGCGTGCGCTGTTCCGCGCCGCTCCGCCTGCACGAAGATTTCGGCATTGGGCAGGATACGTTTGGCTTCCGCCGCCACTGCATCGGCACCCGCCCCGACCACCACGGCCGTCATGGTGCCGCCTGCCTGACGCACGGCATCGAGGACATGGTTGAGCAGCGAGCGGCCGGCGATGGCGTGCAGCACTTTCGGCCGCGCTGAGCGCATGCGGGTACCCTCCCCGGCCGCGAGCACGACAGCAAGACACGTGCGTTGATTCGCCAACCGACCTCCTCCGCAGCGTTGAGCCGCTGCATGGCCGACGCCGTCATATCCGAGTGCGCCGCGGCGGGAAAGTGGAATGCACCCGCGGATCTTTCCCGGCGATACGAGTTATCGCGGTTTGGATTTGCGTCTGCGCGCACGAACTCATGCCCGCCGCGCGGCCGCCGCCGGGAGCCGTTGTCGAGCAAACACACGCGCGGCATACTGCATCGCGCATGCAACCCGCGCTATTTCTGCCCTCTGCCCGTCAAGTCACTTGGCTTCTGCTCGTCGCGCTGCTCTCGCTCGGTGAGGCGCTCTATCTTCGCTATCTGGCCATCGAATACGCCCCGGTGTCGCTCGCCTGCCAAGCCGGCCTCGACACCTGGCTGTGCGCGACGTTCCGGCTGACGATCTGGCTGTACAACCACTCTGCCTTCGGCTGGGTGGCGCTCGGCGCGGCATTGATCAACCTTTTGCGGCCGACGATCTTGCTCGTTGCGGTGGCGCTTGCAGCAAGCGCGTTCGGGTTGGTGTTGCACAACGCCAATCTTGCCGGTCTTGCGGCCGCGCTGCTGTTGCTCAGCCTGGCGCGTCCTGCACCTGCAGCAGAGTAAAAGCGAGTGCGAGCAGGGCGGCTGCGAACCACACGGCCTGCCAGTTGGCGAAGCTTTCATTGCCAACGATGTAAATTGCCGAGACAGTAAGCGTAGCTGCCACGGCGGTCTCCGCAGCCGGCGCCTGCAAGCGTCGCTTCCATCTCTCGAGCAGCTTTCCTTTCATCGCGGGCTTCCCGCGCGTAGCGAGCAAGAGCGGGACCGTCGCGGCCGTAAGCGGCGCGAACAGAAAATCCCGGTAACGCGGATCGAACACCAAGCCGAGCGCCGCCTGTACTGCAAGGACCGCAAGCGCGATGCGCAGAACGCCAAGCCCCAGCGCGACGGGATCGCGCGGGCGTTGCGCTGCGCGGCCGAGAACGTGTGCGAAGGTCGGCGCCGTCGTCCCCGATACCACGGCGGCCGCCCCGACCACCGGCGACACCAATGCAGCCGCGGCCCAGGCGAGGGACCGCAGCCAATCACCGACGGTCAAGCTTTCGAGCGGCACATTGGCTAGCGTCCAGCCGATCAGGATCCCTGGCGCCGTCGCAATCGCCGCAATTCGCAGCCACCCGCCGACGTCACCCGTGGCCTTCATGCGCCTGCCAAGGGCTAGCGCGATCGCGAAAATCACCGCCGCAAATGCGACGCCGCCCGCGGCCTGCCAATGCCACTGCGGATGATTTGAGACGACCCCACCCCACGTGAACTTGGCCTCGCGTCGGTACGCGCCGAACAGCCCCCAGTGGCCGCCCACGGTCCCTTCGAGCTGGCGCTTCCAGGGCTGGTCGTACGCCTCGATCAAGTTGACCCGATAATTCTCGCGTTTCGCGTGCTCGAGCACCTCGTGCATGGTGCGCGCTTGGTTCACCGGCGAGGGCAGAGCGCCTTCGCGCATGCGGCCGGCGCTTGGCCACCCGAACTCCCCCACGAACACGTCTTTCCCGGGAAAGGCGGCGACCATCTGTGCGCGAATGGCGTCCACGTGCGCCGCCGCGTCCCGTGCGGGGATGGGAAAGTCCTCCCAGTAGGGCAGGATATGGATGGTGATGAAATCGACCGCACTGGCGACATCGCGGTTTCGCAGCCAGAACTCCCACACATCGGCGTAGCTCACCGGCATGGAGACCTGCGACTTGACCTCGCGGATCGTCCGCGTGAGGTCGGGTGCCCCCATTTCGCCTCGCAGCAGAACTTCGTTACCGACGATGACCGCCGCGATCACGTCCGGAAACCGCTTGGCCAGCCCGATTGCGGTCGCGACCTGCCACCGGCTGCGCTCGGGCAGGTTCGAGAGCCAAAGCCCTTGCAGCACCTTGATGCCGTGACGCTTGGCGATTTCGGCAATCTGGTCCAGTCCGTGGTCGACGGAGTAGGTACGCACGCAGTCAGTGACGTGTTTGAGCTGGGCCAAATCCTCGTCGATTTGCCTCGGGTCGACCGGAACCTCCGGCCCGAGGGGGCTCTGGCTCCCGCGGAAGGGGGTGTACGAGACGCAATAAAGCTTCTCACCTGAGGCCAATGGGGACGGCGGCATTTGAACCGATGCGCCGAGCCACGCCCATGCCGCGACGACCGCGGCCGCCGCAATCGCGAAAAGCGCGCCCGCAATGCCCATTGAGGTTGGTCCGGTCCCCTGAGCGAGGATGAGGCCTGGCCTTATCGTGCGGCAACGGCGGTGCCAAGCGCCGCCGGATTGCCTTCCGACGATTTTTTGCCGCAACCGCCTTTGCCATCTTGGCGTTACCTCTCCCGACTGCTTAAATTGGGTCGCGCCGATGCTTGCGGCCGCCGCCGCAATGCTGACCGAATGGGCCGCCATGGGAGAGGCGACCTGCCGACCGGCACGGCCCAAGACACCAGGACAATCATGCAGCGCTCAAGGACGCGTCTTGTTACCGCCGTGCTCGGCGCGGCGATGCTTTTTGTCGGAGACCCGACGTTCGCCCAGAATGCGGAGCAAAAGGCCGGGGACAAGGATAAGCCGCAGGCTAGCGACGCCAAGGAAGCCCAGAAGAAGATCGACGAATTTGCCGAAGCCGAGCGACTTTTGGGCGGACCGGCCGCCAATCCGGAATGTCTGTGGCTGGGGCGTCGGGTCGTCAGCCTGCTCTGGCGCGATGATCTCGATACCGCTTTTCGCCACCTCGATCTTTACGACCGGTTCGGCTGCCCGGCAGGCCACATCCAGGCAACCTTCCGTTGCCTTGTGCGCCAGGGAAATATCGATCCGAAGGCGACCGACACGCTCAACAGCCGGGTGCACGGCTGCTGGATCAATCCGAATGCTGAGACGCAAGGCACCGCCGCCGTGCCCAGCGGCACGACCAACCGCTAGTCTGTACAAACATTCAGCGTCGAGGGCGCCAAGCTGTACAAACGTTCAGAATGAGTTGTTTTAAAATTTTCTGGAACGATTTTTTTGTCGCGCTGTTGTTTGCCTTGCATCGGCCATGACCGATCGCTACTTGTCACGATGCCTCATGCTAAGGTACGTTAATTGATGCCTTAGTTGGACCTAGGGGACAGGTTCGGGTCTTAGCATTTCGCCCCGCGTGGTTGGCCTTCTATGCGCACCGTCGCTGCTGTGGTGGCGCTCGTCATCTGCGTGCATGCCGGCTTATGGACGCTCCTCCAACGGCAACAGGCGGTTGCCAATATTGACGCCCCGCTCGCCAGCATTTCCTACTCGCCGTACACGCGCTCGCAGCATCCGGATTACGGCGACCGCCCGACCGAGGAGCAGATTCGCGCCGACCTGAAGATCCTCAGTCCGTATACTCAGGCGATCCGTACTTACACATCGACCGGCGGCGGTGAGCTGGTGCCGGCGATCGCCGCCGAGTTCGGACTGAAGGTCACGCTCGGCATCTGGATCGACAAGAACGAAGCCCGCAACGAGCGGGAAATACAAGCGGCGATCGCGCTTGCCCGCCGCTACAGCAACATCAACGCCATCGTGGTCGGCAACGAAACCACGCTGCGCGCGGAGAAGTCGATCGACGAGCTTGTCCGGTTGATCCAGCGGGTGAAACGGCAAAGTCCTGTGCCGGTCACCACCGGCGAGATTTGGACGGTATGGATCGAACATCCGGAGCTTGCGTCCGCGGTCGACTTCATCGCAGCGCACATCCTGCCCTATTGGGACGGATTCACCACGACGCAGGCCGTCGACAGGACCATCGAGTTCTACGACAAGCTGCGGAGCGCGCATCCGGGCAAGCGCATCGTGATCGCCGAGTTCGGCTGGCCTAGCGCCGGCTACAACATGCGCGACGCCGATCCCGGACGGATCGAGCAGGCGACGGTAGTGCGCGAGTTCGTTTCTCGGGCAGAGGCTTACGGCATCGACTACAACATCATCGAAGCCTTCGACCAGCCGTGGAAGACGCACGAAGGCGGCGTCGGCATGTATTGGGGCTTGTTCGACGCCTCGCGCAGCGCCAAGTTCGCCTGGACCGGACCGGTGAGCGATCCTGATCACTGGAAGATCGGCGCGATCGCGGTCCTGCTCGGTTTGCTGCTGTCGCTGCCGATCCTGGCGCGCGGCGCCGTCACCTTCGGCGAGGCCGCCACGCTTGCTGTGGCGGCCAATGCGGCCGGCGCCTGGTTCGCGGCGGTATTCGCGTTCTGGCAAACGCACTATTTCGTGCTCGGCGCTGCTTTCGCGCTAGGGCTCGGTATCATTCTCCTCGCTCCGCTGGTCGCGATCGCGCTGGCACGCATCGAGGAGATCGCGGTTGTCGCGTTCGGGCGCGGGCCGCGGCGGCTCATCGCCGCCGCATTGCCGGCAGCGGAGGGTTTTGCGCCGAAAGTATCGATCCACGTTCCGGCCCATCGCGAGCCCCCGGAGATGCTCAAAGCCACCCTCGACGCGGTGGCGCGGCTCGATTATCCGAACTTCGAATGCGTCGTGGTGATCAACAACACGCCCGATCCCGCGTTCTGGCGTCCGATCGAGGATCATTGCCGCGCGCTCGGCGAGCGCTTCAAATTCATCAACCAGGACAACGTCAGCGGCTACAAGGCCGGTGCACTGCGGCTCGCGCTCACGCACACCGCGGACGATGCCGAGATCATCGGCGTGATCGACGCAGATTACGTCGTGCGGCCCGACTGGCTCAAAGACCTCGTGCCGGTCTTCGCCGACCCGAAGGTCGGGATGGTGCAGGCGCCGCAGGATCATCGCGACGGCGATCGCACCGTCATGCATCATGCCATGAACGGAGAGTACGCCGGTTTCTTCGACATAGGCATGGTCCAGCGCAACGAGGCGAATGCCATCATCGTGCATGGCACCATGTGTCTGATGCGCCGCCCCGCGCTGATCTCGGTTGGCGGCTGGTCGAGCGATACCATCGTCGAGGACTGCGACCTCGGCCTCTCGGTGCTCGAACATGGGTGGCAGATCCACTACACCAACCGGCGCTACGGACACGGGCTCCTCCCCGACACCTTCGAGGCCTACAAGAAGCAGCGTCATCGCTGGGCCTACGGCGGTTTCCAGATTCTGCGAAAGCATTGGCGTCATCTGCTGCCTCGCGCCAATGTGCTGACGCACGAGCAGAAGCGCGAATTTGCGCTGGGTTGGCTGAACTGGCTGGGTGCGGAATCGATCGGGGTTGCGGTTGCAATCCTCAATCTCGTGTGGGTGCCCGTGGTGGTTTTTGCCGACATCGCCATTCCCGACAAGATTCTTACCGTGCCGATTCTGGCGGCCTTCATTGTCACGCTCGCGCATTTTGTTTCGCTGTATTGCCTGCGGGTCGCGATTCCGCGGGGCCAGATGGTCGGCGCGGTGATTGCTGCCATGTCGGTACAATGGACGGTGGCGCGCGCGGTAGGTTGCGGCCTGTGCAAGGAGACGCTCCCCTTCATGCGCACGGCCAAAGGCGGCGCGACCCGCAAGGGCGCGGATTTTCCGGCGTTCTGGGAGGCGGTGCTGGGCGCGCTGCTGCTCGTCGGCGCGGCGGTGGTGCTGGCCGCGAATTACAAGCAAATCCGCGAGCTCTACGTCTTCGCGGCGGTGCTGGTGGTGCAGAGCCTGCCGTTCCTTGCCGCCGTGGCGATCGCCGTTCTGGAAGGCTCGCGCTTCAACGAATTCGCCTATTGGCGAAGCGTCGAGGCCAAGGTTGCCGCCCAGCTGCCGCAGCCCGCCTCCGTCGCATCCGTGACCGACGCTCCGGCTGACCAGAAGTCCGTCATCCATAATCCGTGATCACGGAGCGCAGGCCGCTTCCGCACCTGCGTGCGGATTGCTGATGCTCGGTGCTTGCTCCCCGCTCACCCCGGCAGCGCCGTCTCAATCAGCTTGACCCAGTACGAAGCTCCGAAAGGGATCGCCTCGTCATTGAAATCGTAGGCGGGGTGGTGGAGGTTGGCGCTGTCGCCGTTGCCAACGAAGATGAAGGCGCCGGGACGCGCTTCCAGCATGAACGAAAAGTCCTCCGCGCCCATGACCGGCGCGACGGCATCGTCGACCCGCTCCCGCCCGACCACTTCGCCCGCAACGGAGGCGGCGAATGCTGCCTCCCGCTCGTGATTTCGGGTCACCGGATAGTCGCGCCGATAAGTGAGCTTCGCGTTGGCGCCATACAGCCGCGCCGTTCCGGTCACCACCGCCTGCAGCCGTTGCTCCAGCAGGTCGCGCACCTCGGGAGTGAGGCTGCGGGCGGTACCGCGCAGCAGCGCCGTCTGCGGAATGACGTTATCGGTCGTGCCGGCTTGAAACACGCATATCGAGATCACCGCGGCATGCAGCGGATCGACGTTGCGCGCGACGATCGACTGGATCTGGTTGATGATTTGCGCTCCCACCAGCACCGTGTCGACGGAGACATGCGGGCGCGCCGCATGCCCGCCGCGGCCTTCGATCTCGATGGTGATGCGGTCGGCGGCTGCCATCAGCGGGCCCGGCCGCAGCGCGAATTGCCCGACCGGAAGGCCGGGATAATTGTGCATGCCGTAGACCTCTTCGATATGGAAGCGGTCCATCAGGCCGTCCTGAACCATGGCCTTGCCGCCGGCGCCGCCCTCCTCGGCGGGCTGAAAAATGACAACCGCCGTGCCGGCGAAGTTGCGCGTCTCGGCGAGATAGTGCGCGGCGCCGAGCAGCATCGCGGTATGCCCATCATGGCCGCACGCATGCATCTTGCCAGGTACCGTGGATTTATACGGCAGGTCGTTGGCCTCCTGGATCGGCAGCGCATCCATGTCGGCGCGCAGCGCAATCACGCGGCCACCTCCCTTGCCACCGCGGATCACGCCGACCACGCCGGTGCGTCCGATCCCGGTCACCACCTCGTCGCAGCCGAAGCTCTTGAGCTTGTCGGCGACCGTCGCCGCGGTGCGCTGTACGTCATAAAGGAGTTCAGGATGGGCGTGGATATCGCGCCGCCACGCGCTGATCTCGTCCTGCATGGAGGCAATGCGGTTGACGATCGGCATCAGGTCACTCCTCTCGGCGCGTGCGGCCGAGTTCCGAACATAAGCTGGCCCGTAACGCTTGGACAGGGCAAAACCTGCACCTGCGCTGGCGCCTATTGACCCCGCACAGGGGCGCCCGTACACACCCGCGCACCGGGCCCGTAGCTCAGTGGTAGAGCAACTGACTTTTAATCAGTAGGTCGTTGGTTCGATCCCAACCGGGCTCACCAGCTGTTCGCCAGAGCCGACAGGACTTTCTCGATCGCAACCCCAGGGCCGAGACGAGCCGTTGTCGCGCGATGTAGTAGGCTCCCTCCTACCAGGGTTCCGATCCCCGCTCGGCAAAAGGCAGCCAAGTCCGCTTGGAATAAAGTGGTGAGTCCGCTGTTCGCTTTGCCAAGGAGAGAGCCATGCGAACCATTATCGTTGTCGTCCTGACGCTGCTCGGGATGGTCTTGACTGTGACTTCCGCCGATGCCGGCGCGTGGTGTGCGAACTACCGTCGCGGCGTCTCGAACTGTGGCTACTCTTCATACGCGCAGTGCTTTGCGACCGTGCAAGGCCTGGCAGGATACTGTGCGCCGAACCCCTTCCCGGGAACCGCATATGGGTCGTCGGCTGGAAGCTGGAACAGTCTCAAGGCACCCAGGCGCTATCGGCGGGACTATTAGGAGAAAAGCGCATAGTGCCGCCGCGCCTCGAGGTTGGGTTTAGCATCGCCGCAGAGGCGAGCCTATGCGAGCGATCATTGCTGTCATAATCGCGCTGGGCGGAATGGCATTGGCGAGCGGCCGCGCCGATGCCGGCTCCTGGTGCGCTACCTATCGATGGGGCAGCACAAATTGCGGTTATTCCTCCTCCGATCAGTGCTGGGCCACCGTGCGCGGCATCGGCGGATTCTGCCGGCCTAACCCGTTCCCTGGCACCGCCTACGGCACCTCCGCCGGCAGCTGGAACGACGTTCCCAGGCGCTCCCGGCGCGCCTATTAGCAAGAGCGCGTAGCGAGACCGCGCGCACGGGATTGGCGCCTGTACCTTCTGCGCGGCGGTACGGGTGCGATTGAAGCGCTTGCGAAACAGGCTCAGAATATCCGCGGGGGCATTGCGGCATTCTTGGAGCGCTGATGGCAAAATCAAACGGTCAAGCGCAGCCCTTTCTGATTGCGGGCGGCGGCATCGGCGGGCTCGCGGCGGCGCATGCGCTGGCGCGCAAAGGCTTCCCGGTGCGGGTGCTGGAACAAGCCCCGGAATTCCACGAGATCGGCGCCGGCATTCAGCTCGGCCCCAACATCTTCAGCGCGCTCGAACGGCTCGGCCTCAAGGAAGCGGTCCTCGCCGATGCGCACCGGCCGCCCGGCATGGAGATGCGCTGTGCGCTCTCCGGCGAGCGCGTCACCCGCATCCCGCTCGAGGATGAGCGGTTCATGCAAAAGTTCAAACAGCCCTACGCCGTCACCCACCGGCACGATCTCCACTCCGTCTTCATCAACGCCTGCAAGACCAACAACCTCATCGCGCTGGAGACCAATCGCACGGTCGCGGATTTCGAGCAGGACGATACCGGGGTCGACGTGATCCTGCAGTCGGGCGAGCGCATCCGCGGCCGCGCGCTCATCGGCTGCGACGGCATGTGGTCGAAGGTGCGCGAGAAAATCGTCGGCGACGGCAAACCGCTGGTGTCGGGGCATATCGCTTTCCGCGCGGTGCTCACGCGCGAGGAGGTGCCCGAAGATCTCTGGCGCCCCGACGTGATCCTGTGGGCCGGCCCGCGGACTCACCTCGTCCACTACCCGCTGCGCCGCGGCGAGATCTACAACCTCGTCGCCGTGTTCCACTCCAAGCGGTACGTCGAAGGCTGGAACGCGGAGGCCGATGCCGGCGAGTTGTGGGCGCACTTCGAAGGCCAGCGCCCCGAGGTCCTGCGCATGCTCGAGCGCATCGAGACGTGGCGCATGTGGGTGTTGTGCGACCGCGAGCCGGTGAAGGACTGGAGCAAGGGACGCGTGACGCTCCTCGGCGATGCCGCCCATCCCATGCTGCAGTATTTGGCGCAAGGCGCCTGCATGGCAACCGAGGATGCCGTTTGGCTCGCCGACAAAATCGCCGAGATCCCCGATGATTTGCCCGCGGCCTTTCGCGCCTATGTGCAACAGCGTTACCTGCGCACCGCGCGCGTGCAGATCATGGCCCGCGTCTACGGCGACTTCTACCACGCGCGCGGCCCGGCAGCCGAGCTGCGCAACCAAATGCTCGGACCGCGCACGCCGGAGGAAGCCTACGACGGCATGGCCTGGCTCTACGGCGGGATGTGAAGCGACCTGCGGGTTCGGCTTCGCTGAGAAGATCGCGGCGTCGGGTCGTAACCCTTATGGGAGTCCTGCGACCGCTCGCGCTTCACCGGTAAGCTCCAGAACGTGCATGCCGGTATTGGCGCGGTCGACGACGTAGACATAGCCGCGGTCGTCGGTTTCCACATTGTTGCTCTGGACCGCGGTCTTGCAGCGGTCGACCCCATCGACCTTGATGCAGCGCTTGTCCGTTGCTTCAGTAATCGATGGGATGAAATAGCCGATCTCCCTCGGCTGATAGGGATTGCGCACGTCGACCGCGCGCACGCCGGCATTAAAGTAGGTGATGAAAGCGACCTTTTGGTAGAACACCGGCGCCATGCTTTCGTTCGACGAATGTGCGCCGAAACGTCCACCGCGCTGGCAGAAATTACCGCTCGCTTCAGGTACCGAAAAATTCGACACGACCATCGGCTTCGATTCGATCGTGACGTCCACGAAGAACACAAGCTGGCGCGGTTCCTGGCATTCGTTGAGGATCTGTTCGTCCACGATCATCACAAAGTCGCGGACCTTCCCGTCCTTGTCGTTGGCGAATTCCGCAATCGGCATTTTCGGCATCGGGAAGACAGTGTGGGCGCCGTTGAACGGTAGCATGTTGAGCTGACCCACAACCGGATAGCGCAAATTCTCCGGCGTCGGCTCCTTCGGACCATTGAGAAGCTTGTCCCGATCGACGATCTGCAGCACGCCGCCCTTGTTGGTGCCGTAGCCGAAATAAACTCGGTTGCCCTGCGGGCCGGTCGAGATCGGGCCATGCAGCTCGGTGGGCACCGTGCCGGTGGCACCGGGCTCCTGGCCGACCAGCCCGAAGTCGCGAATATGGACCGGCTTCGTTGGATCGCTGAGGTCGAAGACCTGGGTCATGCGCCGAACCCGCCAGCCCGGCACGCCGGACACGAGGTAAGCGATGCCGGTGTCGCACTCCCACCAGCTCTTGTGGGTGTCTTTCAGTCCTTCGATCACCTTGGTCACCAGCGCCGGCTTGGCCGGATCGGTGACGTCCCAAATTTCGTGGGCGAGGCCGCCGAAGACGCGCAGCATATAGGTCTTGCTCGGGTCCCCCTTGGGCAGCGTCTTGCCGTCGCAGACGCGCACCATCTGCGCCCCGCCCTCCTCGTAATTGCCTTTTAGACCGGGAATGTGGGCGAGGTATTTAGGCTCTCTCGGATCGGTCACGTCGACGATCGAAGTCCCATTATATTCGGCTTGTCCGGTCAGCCGGTTGATCGGCTGCGGCACGTCGGGCGTTCCGCCGTGGTGGCCGACATAGGCGATGTATCGGCTGCCTTGGTGGTGGACGGTCGGCTGATACGCGCTGCGGCCGTGCAAATCACTATAGCCGACAAGCCGCATATTTTTCGCTTCCGGAGCATCGCCGAGCTTGGGCGACTGCGCGGAAGCGGTGAGCGTCAGGATCATCCAGCCGGCGAGAGCTCCTGTGATCACACCAGCCGGGTTATGGATCAAGGCACGTCCTTGCATCGTAGCTCCTCCTGATGCCGCTCCGAATCTTGCGCTCGTGCAAGCAAGACGCGCCGGTTCTCGGCGCGTCTTGCCCCGAGCATGCGCGGGCAGCTAGCCCAGCGCCGCCTTGACCCGCTCGGGCGTGAACGGCGTGTGGCGCAAGCGCACGCCGGTCAGCTGCATCACCGCGCTCGAGATTGCCGGGGCGATCAGCGGCGTCGCCATTTGTCCGACACCGGTCGGATGGTTGTCGGTCGCGATCACCTCGACATGCATCGGCGGAACCTCGTTCATGCGCGGCACCCGGTAGTCGTAGAAGTTCGATTGCTCGACTACGCCGTTCTTGACGGTGATGCGCTCGCTCAACGACATCCCCAGCCCGTAGACGATGCTGCTCTCGGTCTGGGCCACGACATTATCGGGCTGCACAGCAACTCCACAGTCGATGGCGCACCAGAAGTTGTGCACCTTGATCTGACCGCTGGCGCGGTCGACCGACACTTCGGCGATGCCGGCGACTTGCGAGCCCGAATAGTCGATGAACGCGATACCGAGGCCGCGGCCGTCGCGCGGCTTGCTCCAGTTCGCCATCTCCGCCACCCGTTCCACTACTGCTACGGCGCGCGGTGTCTTCTTCAACAGGTCGAGCCGGAATTTTAGCGGATCAATTCCGCGCTTCACCGCGATCTCGTCGATGAAGGTCTCGGCTGCGAACTTGTTGGCCGTGAAGCTGATCCCGCGCAGCGGATTCGTGCGCACGCCGGTGTCGCGAAAGAGCTGTTCGACGAGTTGGTGCGGAACGTCATAACCGCGCGGCTCGCCGCCAAGCATCGCAATGAAGTCCTTGCCGCCGCTCATCTGATAACGCACCGGATCCATGTAGGGCCCGACGCGGTCCACGGCGATGCGGTGGTGCCACGCGGAGAGGCTGCCTGACGGATCGAATCCGGCTTTCAGATAATGCGCCGAGATCGGGCGGAAGCGGCCGTTGTGGACGTCGTCCTCGCGCGTCCATATGACCTTCACCGGTCGCCCCGCCTCTTTCGACAGCAGCACCGCGTCGATGATGAACTCGACGTCGCGATTGCCGCGCCGGCCGAAGCCGCCACCCATCAGCATGTCGTGGAGCTTCACCTTGTCGCGTGGAATGCCGAGAACCTTGGCAGGCGCCTCGCAGGCGATGCTTTGGCTTTGCGTTCCCGCCCAGATTTCGACGGAGTCGCCCGACGCCGACACCGAGGCGATGGCGTTCAACGGCTCCATTTGCGCGTGATAGGCGTAGTCACAGCGGTACTCGGCCTCGAAAACGGAAGAAGCCTTCGGCATCTCGCCGCGCGCATCGCCGACTTTGCTCCATTCGGTTGCACCGCGGGCGGGATCCCGGGCATCGGCGGCGAACCGCTCCATGCCCTTATCGCTGTCGAAGCCCCAGGCCGTGCCGGTTCGGCTCCAGGTCACGGACTGCGCGAGCGCTCGGTGCGCCTCGAAGGCCGCCCATGGCGTCTCCGCAAGCACGCCGACGCCGTAGGGCAGGCGGACGATCCGGACCGGGCCGGCGATCACCTTGGCCTTGGCATCGTCGATCTTGTCCGGCACCGATCCTTCCACAGGTGCGCGCAGCACCGCGCCGTAAAGCATGTTCGGTACCTGGACGTCGATGGCATAGCGCGCGCTGCCATTGACCTTGCCTGAGACATCGACGCGCGGCACGTCCTTGCCGATGAGCCGGAATTCGCTGGGCTTCTTCAACGCCTCGGGCTTGACCTCCGGCGCCTTGTCCGGGACTTCGGCAAAAGCGGCGATATCGCCATAGCTGAGCTTGCGGCCGGACTTGGCATGCACCACCACGCTCGGCTCGGTGGTCAACTCTTCGGGCGGAACGTCGAGCTTCTTGGCGGCGTTGTCGATGAGCACGCGGCGCACCTGTGCGCCAAACATGCGCAACGGCCGGTAATAGCTCGTCACCGCATTGGATCCGGCGGTATACATCATGCCGCCGAAGCCGGGGTTGCCGTAGATCGCCTCGATCACCGGCGCCGGCACGACGCGCACCTTCGACCAGTCCGCATCGAGCTCTTCGGCGATGATCAGCGGCAGCGACGTCATCGACCCCTGCCCCATTTCGGTCGCCGGCGACATGATGGTGATTGTCCCATCGCCGGCGATGCTGACCCAGGGGCTCAGTCCCTTGCCCGCCCGCTCGGTGCCGAGCACCGCGCCCGCGGCGCGACGATTGACGCCCAGCACGACGGCAAAACTCAGCCCCGCCGCTCCAATCATGACTTGGCGACGGGACAGAAGGGAGTGGCGCGCAGCGCGCGCGCTCAAATTCGCGAGGGTGACATGTTGGGTCATGGCTCAGGCCTCCCGCGTCGCGCGCTCAATCGCGCGCACAATGCGTTGATAGGTTCCACAGCGGCAGATATTCGTGCTCATATGCTCGATGATCTGATTGCGCGTGGGCTTCGGGTTCTGCTTGAGCAGGTCGGCCGCGCTCATGATCTGCCCGGATTGGCAATAGCCGCATTGCGGAACCTGCTCGGCGAGCCAGGCCTTCTGCAACGGGTGCGATGAGTCCGGCGAGAGCCCTTCGATCGTGGTGACCGACTTGCCGGCCATCTCCGACATTTGCGTCTGGCACGAGAACGCGCGCTTGCCGTCGATATGCACCATGCAAGCACCACACAGACCGGTACCACAGCCGAATTTGGTACCGGTCAGTTTGAGATCCTCGCGGATCACCCACAACAGCGGCGTCGTGGGTGGCGCCTCGCTCGAGGTCGCCTTGCCATTCACAGTGAAGTCGATGGCCATGATTTCCCTCCCTCCGTCTCGCGGATAGTGGATAACGTGCTACTCCAGAGTTCGCCCTAACCCAATGCTGCTTTGACCCGCACCGGATTGAGCGGCAGGTCGCGGATGCGCTTGCCGGTGGCGTTGGCGAAGGCATTGGCCACCGCGGCCGCCGCCGGCCCTTGCGAGGCTTCGCCCGCGCCCAGCGGACGTTCGTTCGGACGGTTGATCAGTTCGACTTCGACGGTCGGCGCTTCCGGCATGGTGAGAATCGGATAGCTCGCCCAGTCACGAGAAAGAATCCCGCGCCGGTCGAAGCGCACCTCCTCCTTCAGCGTCCAACTCACCGATTGGACGATGCCCCCCTCGATCTGATTGGTGAGCCCATCGGGATTGATGATGAGGCCGGCATCGACCGCGGCGGTCGCGCGCTGCACGCGCACCGCACCGCTGGCGCGGTCGATTTCGACCTCGGCCACCACGGCGACGTAGGTAGCGAGCGTCTTGTATCTCGCGAAAGCTATGCCGCGGCCGCGCGCGCCGTCCCCCGTCTCGCCCGCTTTCCAGCCGGTTTTCTTCGCCACCGCTTCAATGACCGCCCGCGCGCGCGGGTCGGTAAGATGCGCGAGACGGAAGGCCACCGGATCAACGCCGACGGCGGACGCCAGCTCGTCCATGAAGGATTCGACGGCGAATACGTTGGCATACCCGCCGAGCGTGCGCAGCGAGGACACCCAGATCGGCATCTCCGGAATGAAGTGATTGACTATCCTGTGGTTGGGCAGATCGTAGCCGGGGATCGCATTGCGATCGCTGCCGCCCGCGGGCAGCGGAATGTTCCGCGCAAGCGGCCGCTTCTGCGGCTGCTCGAGGCTCCAGCTCGCGAACAGATTGCTTCCGTCCGGGACGCCGGGCCGGACGCCGTGCGGACCGCTCCACAGCTCGTATTGCCAGTCGACAATCCTGCCGTCGGCGACCGCGGCCTGGGCCTTCATCACCATGGCCGGGCCGTAAGGCTCCCACGCAAACTCGTCGTCGCGCATCCATTGCACCCGCACCGGCCGGCCAGGCACGGCGCGGGCGAGCAGCGCCGCGTCGAGCGCGACGTCGTCATGACCGTTGCGGCCATAACAACCTGCTCCCTCCGCGAAGATGCACCGAATGGTCGCGGGTTCGACCTGCAGCGACTTGGCGAGGTCGAGTCGCAGCGGGAACACCCC